>JAIXSE010000010.1 GCA_027484825.1 Rubrivivax sp.
AGGCACAGGCACAGGCACAGGCACAGGCACAGGCACAGGCACAGGCACAGGCACAGGCACAGGCACAGGCACAGGCACAGGCGCACACACAAGCGCAGGCTCAGGCACTCGATCAGGCCCATGCTGCCGCCCACACCGACGCCCACAACGACCTCCACACTGCCGCCAATGCCGAAGCCTGCAGCACGCCACCGGACGGCCCCCGTGTGCTGCTCCACAGCGGCGTGATCTACCCCGACTGGCGCAGCCCTGCCGGTCTCTTCCAGGCCCTGGCGTCGGCCCGTGCATCAGGCCGCGTATCGCCCTCGAGCTTCCAGTTGCGGCTGCGCGCCACCGCGCACGATGCGTTCGTGCGCCAGCTGGCGGCGCAGCACGGCGTCGCCGATCTGGTCCAGGTGCTGCCCGCCCTGCCCTACGTCCAGGCCCTGTCCGAAATGCTCAGCGCCGACGGCCTGCTGCTGCTGCAATCCCGGGACTGCAATGACCAGATCCCTGCCAAGGCCTACGAATACCTGCGCGCCGGCCGTCCCATCCTGACCCTGGCCGATCCGGCCGGTGACACTGCGCAGCTGATGCGCCGCGCCGGCCTGCCCCATCAGGCCCCGCTGGAAGACACGTCGGCCATCGACATCGCCTTTCAGCGCTTCCTGGACGACTGGCTGCAGCCCTCCCCGCGCCGTGCGGACGAGGCCCTGGTGCGCAGCTGTTCCCGCCGCGCCCGCACGACCGAGCTGGCCCGTGTGCTGGACGAGGCGGTCGCCTCGGCCCCGATCCCCCGAGGGCAGCGCCAGCCGCTGTCCGACACCCCTGAGCGAGCCCGCCCATGACCTGGACGATCCACCCCCTGCCCAACGCCGATGCCTTCCTGGCCCATGCCGCTGCCTGGGACGGTCTTCAGGCCCGCGTGGCCGGGCTGCCGTTTCTGGAAAGCGCCTTCGTGCAGCCCCTGCTGGCAGCCTTCGGCACCGGCCGGGAAGTGCTGGCTTTGCAAGGCCCCGTCCAGACCCCGACTGCCGCGGCCGTTCTGACGCCCGGCCGTCGCGGTCAATGGACCACCTTCCAGCCCTCGCAGTTGCCGCTGGGCGCCTGGCTCAGTGAGGCCGGTGCACCGCTGGCGCCGCTGGCCGCCGGACTGACGCGCGCCCTGCCCGGCCTGACGCTGGCCATTGGCCTCACGCAGCTCGACAGCCTCTTCCATCCGCGCCCGACCGACACCGCCCACTGGCGCGGCCAGGACTACATCGACACCGCCTGGGTCGATGTGGAGGGACCCTTCGAGGCCTACTGGGAAGCCCGCGGCAAGAACCTGCGCCAGAACCTGCGCAAGCAGCAGAAGAAGCTGGAGACCTCCGGCATCCAGACCCGCCTGGAATGCCTCACCGATGCGGACGATGTCGCCCCCGCGCTGGCCCACTATGGCCGGCTGGAGGCCAGCGGCTGGAAGGGCAACGAAGGCACGGCCATTGCGCCGGGGCACCCGCAGTACGCCTTCTACCTGGCGATGCTGCAGAACTTCTGCCGGCTGGGTCGGGCGCGCCTGTACCAGTACCGCTTCAATGAGGAGGTGGTGGCCATGGACCTGTGCATCCTGTCCGGCGACCGCATCGTCATTCTCAAGACCGCCTACGACGAAGCGCACAAGGCCGTCTCCCCCTCGACCCTGATGCGGCAGCAGCAGTTCGAGGAGCTGTTCAAGGACGCCGCCGCCGGCGGACCGGTGCGCCGTATCGAGTTCTACGGCAAGGTGATGGAATGGCACACCCGCTGGACTGGCGAGTCCCGGCCGGTCTATCACGGCACCTGCTATCGATGGGGCTGGGTGCAGTCGCTGCACCGGGCCCTGGCGGGACGTCGGGAAGCAGCGCCGGCCAGTGCAGCGCCCGCCGCCGAGGCGTCCCCTTCATGACGCCAACCAAGTCCGTCCGTGGCGCGCTGGCCTGGTCGTTTGCCGAGCGCTACCTGAGCCTGTTGATCACCGTGCCCACCACGATGATCCTGGCGCGTCTGCTGACGCCCACGCAGGTGGGCGTGTATTCGCTGTGCGCGGTGGTGACCAATCTGGCCTCCATCCTGCGGGATTTCGGGGTCTCGGAATATCTGATCCAGGAGCGGGAGCTGGACCGCGACAAGCTGCGCAGCGCTTTCACCATCACGCTGATGATGGCCTGGGGGCTGGCGCTGACCATCTTCCTGGGCCGCCACCTGCTGGCGAGCTACTACCACGAGCCACTGCTGGCCGATCTGCTGCTGGTGCTGTGCCTCAACTTCGTGATGCTGCCGCTGGCCTCTCCGTCCTTTGCGCTGCTCAACCGCGAGATGGCCTTCCACACGGTCTGCATGGTCCAGGTGTGTGCGAACCTGGCCAATGCGGCCACCAGCATCGGGCTGGCCTGGCACGGCTGGGGCGCGCTCAGCCTGGCCTGGGGGCCGGTGGCCGGCATTGCGATGCAGGTGCTGATCCTCGTGGCGCTGCGTCCGCGCGAGGCCCTGCTGTGGCCGCGGCTGCGCGGTGCGGGCCAGCAGTTGCGCTTTGGCGCCATGTTCACCGCGTCGCGGCTGGTGGAATCGGGCTCGCGCAATGGGCATGAGCTGATCATCGGCAAGCAGTTCGGCTTCACCTCGCTGGGTCTGTTCAGCCGCGCCACCGGCCTGATCGACCTGCTGGCCACGACCGTGAGCTCCGCCGTGCTGCGGGTGGCGACGCCCGCCTTCGCCGCCGACCATCGCGCCGGACACAGCCTGATCGCCCCATACGCCAAAGGCACCGCCATCTACAGCGGCGTGGCGTGGCCGTTCTTTGGCGGCGTGGCGCTGCTGTCGCGGGATGTGCTGGCCCTGCTGTTCGGCGCGCAGTGGGTGGACGCCGCACCGCTGGCCACGCTGCTGGCGATCTCCGCCATGCCCTATGCCCTGACCGTGCTGGCCCCCAATGCTCTGGCGGCGACCGGCCACGTCAAGCGCCGGCTGACCGTGGCCCTCTGGTATGGGCCACTGCATCTGGCCTGCGTGCTGGTCGCCTCGTTCTGGAGCCTCAAGGCCGTGGCCGCCGTGTTCCTGATCGGCAACCTGGTGCAGACGGGGCTCTACACCCATCACCTCACCACGGTGCTGCAAGCGCGGCCCCGTCAGCTCTTCGGGCCCAGTTGGGCCAGCGCCAAGCTGGCGCTGGGCTGCTGTGCGGGCCTGGCGCTGGCGGAGATGGCCTGCGCGGAATGGAGCCTGCCGCTGCTGCCGCGCCTGCTGGTGTGCATCGCGGCGGGCACCAGCGCCTGGATCGCCTGTGCGCTCTGGCTGCAACACCCGGTGATGGGAGAGGTGCGCCGGGCGCTGAGTCACTTGCGGAGTCGCCATGCCTGACGCGCTCACCGACCTGGCTTCCCCGCCCTCCCCGTCCTCTCCGCGGGCCGCTGCCCGCCGCGGCGCGGGCCTGGGCGAAGCCCTGCGCTGGACCGCCTTCCGGACGCTGGAGCGCCTCAGCGACTGGCGCGGCAACAATACCCAAGGGGTGTTTGCGCTGTCCGATCCGCAGGCGCGGGGCCCGGCGCTGTGGCTCTACGTCACCACCATCGGCGAGCTCAATGCCGTGGCGCCGATGCTGGAGTGGCTGGTGGCCCAGCGGCCCGATCTGCGGCCGGTGCTGATCACCGAACATGCCCACTATCAGGACGCCTATCTGGCCCGGCTGCCTGGCGCGGTGGTGTGCCTCAGCCGCGGGCACAGCCTGGACGCACACAAGCTGGCGGCCCAGTTGCCGCCGCAGGTGCTGGCGCTGGCGGAGATCCCCTGCCTGCCCTCGGACGCGCCCTGCCGCTTCTCCTATGCCTTCCTGCGCCAGGCGCGTCGCTGCGGGGCGACCACCTTGCTGCTCAACGGCTGGCTCTACCACTATGCACCGCCGGCCCGGCTGGACCAGATCGAGCGTCAGTTGCTGGAGGCGGACTTCCTGCGCGCCCTGGATGTGCTGTGCGTGCAGGACCACGCCACCGCCCAGATCCTGGCCGGACGTGGCGCCGCCGAGGACCGACTGGTGGTCACCGGCAACATGAAGTTCGACGCGATGCAGCGTCCGCATTGGCAGGTGTCGCAGGCGCGCAGCCCGGGCCTGCTGGGTGCGCTGATCGCCGCGGGCCGGCCCACGGTGGTGGGCGGCTGCGTCACCGAGCTGGCGGAGCAGCAGGCGGTGCTGGGCGCCTTTCAGGGGCTGCGGCAGCAGCATCCCGACGCCCTGCTGATCCTGGCGCCGCGGCATCCGGAGAATCGGGAACGGATGCAGGCGCTGCTGGCCCAGGTGGAGGCGCAGGACCTGCGCTGGGTGCGGCGGTCCGCCGTGCCCGACGCCGCGCTGCCGGCCGAGGTGAACTGCCTGGTGCTGGACACCGTCGGTGAGCTGCGCGACTTCTATGCCGCGGCCAGCGTGGCCCATGTGGGCGTGGACCACAACGTGCTGGAGCCGCTGGGGCTGGGCAAGCCGCTCACCATCCAGGAAGGCTGGAACACCACCTACCCGTCCTACCCGGTCTACCGGCTGCTGCGGGACCAGGGCGTGTTGCACAGCTGCGCGGACGAAGCGGCGCTGCAGGCCTACTGGCAGGCCGCGATCGAAGGCGCCGCCTCGGTGCAGGAGGACCTGCGACGGACCGAAGAGGTGCTCTCAGCACTGCGGGGGTCCGTGTTGCGACATCAGCAGGCCTGCCTGCCCTGGGTGAGCCGCGGACAGGTCGATCCCAGGTGAGCCGCTGACAGGTCGGTCCTGAATGGCGCGCTGAAACGGCTCGTCCCCGGGTCACCGGCTGGAGGCTTATCGGGCGGCGTCGCGCGCACGCGCCAGGGCGCTCTGGGTGGCTTCCAGATAGGCATGCCCGTCACGCAGGTCCGGCTCCAGGTGGTTGCCTTCGGCCCACTCGTTCCAGGCGTTGATGAACACCACCTGGCGCTGGGCCGGCTGATGCTGCCGCGTCCAGGCCAGGGCCGCTTCCAGCCAGCGCTGGTAGGCCTGGGGGGAGTTGTTCATCAGCACCGTCGCCCCCTGCGGACGACGCGCACTGTTGTCAAAACCCGGACTGACGCAGCGCAGCAGTGGATAGTCCGGCACCGGCTTGGCCAGCACCCGGTCGACCATGCGCTGGTAATCGTAGAAGTGGTGCTGACCGTAGGCCTTGGGCAGCAGCCCCAGTTGCATGGCCAGCTTGGACTTCCAGCCGGTGAAATGCCGCCCGCCCAATTGCCGCCAGTCCGGCGCGAATTCAATGGACAGGTCCAGGCCCACATCGCGGACATGGCTGCCGGAGCCGGCGCCGCTCCATTCGAATTGCGCCAGCGTCAGCTCACCCACGCCTTCGCGCCGGGCGATCTCCCGCCAGCGGCCGAAGGTGGCCTGCGGATCCGGCAGTTGATCCGCCTTGTAGACGATGAACAGCGGCTTGCCGTCAATGCGGATGTAGCGCGGGTCCCGGAAATGCGGCAGGAGCGTGCGCAGATGGGCCTCGTCGTCCTCGGCGCTGTAGTGCTGGGCCATCAGCACTTCGCGGTCCCGGCCATTCCAGGCGCGGGTCCAGTTTTCATTGGCCCAGGCCAGGCAGTAGGGGAAGTCGGGCTCCCCGCTGGTGCGCACGGCTTCCACCGGCTGCTCCAGCAGGCGCCGGCCATTGAACCAGTAGTGGTAGTAGCAGAAGCCGCCAATGCCGTACTGGCGGGCCAGCGCGGCCTGCGCGGCGCGCGCCTGGGGCAGTCGCAGGTCATAAAAGCCCAGGTCGGCCGGCAGTTGCGGCTGATGGTGCCCCTTGAACAGTGGACGTGCCTTGGCGACATTGCGCCATTCGGTGAAGCCGGTGCCCCACCAGGCATCGTTCTCCGGGACGGGGTGGAACTGCGGCAGAACAATCGAGATCAGCAGCGGTTGCTGCGGCGAAGACGGCGGCAAAGTAGGCTCCGACAGGGTCGGAGACAGGCCAGGGGTCGCATTCATCAGGAAGAAATCCGGGTCAGGGTGTCGCGCCATTGACGGGCAATGGCCGCAGTCGAGTAGTCCCGCGCAATGGCGGGCATGGCCGCACTGGCCAGCGCGGCCAGCGAGCTGGGGTCATGCACATGTCGTGCCAGTTGGTCCCAATCGTCCATGGCACAGAAGGCCTGCCAGGGCAGATAGTCCGGCAAGGGATCGGTCATCACCGGCACGCCCTGCGCCAACGCCAGCAGCATGCGGTTGTTGCTTTTCGCGACTGTGAAAGCCGTGAGACGGGCCGGCAGCAACACCAGGTCGTGCTCACCCAGCAGGCGCAGGAAGTGCAGCCGGTCCCAGGGGCGATAGCGGTGCTCGAAGGTGGCCGGTGCCAGCACCTCGCGATAGCGCTGCTCGGAATTGCTGACCACCGTCAGGCGCAGCGGCTGCTGAGTGGCCACGGCATTGAGCTGGGGAATGATGCGGTCCAGCTCCGCCATGCCGCCGGCCGCATAGGCACTGCCATGGTTGCCGAACCACAGCAGCTGGCGCGCCTGCTGACGCGCCTGGCGGTGCTCGCGCAGCTCCTGGCGGGCCCGCCAGTGTCCGGCCCAGCGGCCCGGATGGTGACGGCGCCACCAGGATTCGTAGCTGGAGAGCGTGTCCGGCGTCTCCACCGGATCACCCACCACCTGCACCGCGGCGCCGGATGGCAGCTCGGCCTGCAGCAGCGGCTGCAGGCCCGGCGAGGACACGGTGAAGGCCTTGAACAGCGGCAGCGCCTCCCGGTAGGCCGCCAGCAGTTGGGCCCGGGCGGCATCGCCGGATTCATTGAGGAAGTAGTTGTCGAAGCTGTCCAGCACCAGCTGCGCGCCGGCATCACGGGCCTGCTGCAACTGGCCCGTGCGCTGCCGGAGCGCCTGCGGGCTGCCGGCATCCAGCAGCCACTTGGCCTGTACCACCACCACCCCCTCCCGGGGCAAGGGCTGTCCGTCCCTGAGCAGGCGCGAGCGCCACCCCAGCCGGGCCAGCGCACCCTGGGGGATCAGGCAACGCAGACGCACCCCGGCATAAGCGGGGTTCCAGGCGTGAGGCAACCAGTGAACCAGCAATACGAACTCCGCGCGCCAGACTGCGGCGCGAAAGCCGGGATTGTGGGGCCGCCCCCGCCCTGAATCGGGGGAACGACCGGGATGCAACGCCCCCAAGATGGGTGGAATGGCCCGGTTTCCGGGACGCTGCGGCCAGGGGACGCTGATAATCGCCGCGCACTTCGGGAGGCCCATGTCAGTTCGCGACACGTTTTTCTGCAGCGGTCAGCCGCGTTTTCCCGCTTCGGTGACGGGCGCGGTGGACGCCATGGCGGTGCCGGCGCCGGACGGTCCGGGCGCGGGGGAACGATCGGCCGCCATGGCCCGTCCGTGGCAGGCGCTGCTGATGCAGGCAGATCCGGTCCATGCGCTGGCCCAGGTGGGCGGGCGCTTCTCGGTCGGCTGGCGACAGGCGGATGGGCGCACGGTGCTGGCCACCGACCGCTTTGGCATCGAGCCGCTGTGCTACCGCGTGGTGGGGCAACAGCTGCATTTCGCCACGCGCGCCGATGCGCTGGCCGAAGTGACGGATGAACAGGGCCATCACTCAGTCGCGGAGCTCGACCCGCAGGCGCTGTTTGACTACCTGTATTTCCATGTCATTCCAGCGCCGCGCACCATCTTCCGGGACGTCTATCGACTGCCGCCCGGCCATGTGGCCATCTTCGAGCGCGGTCAGTTGCGGGTGCAGCCCTACTGGGTGCCCAGCTTCCATCCCGAGCCGGTGCGCGATCTGCCCCACCTGAAGCAGGAGTTCCTGGGGCTGCTGGAGAACGCGGTGCGACGTCAACTCGACGGCACCGATGCGGCCTGCTTCCTGAGCGGCGGCACGGACAGCTCCACCGTGGCGGGCATGATCAGCCGCGTCGCGGGGCGGCCGGCAGACACCTACTCCATCGGCTTCGAGGCCGAGGGCTATGACGAGATGGCCTTCGCCCGCATCGCGGCCAAGCATTTCGGCTGCCGCCATCATGAGTACTACGTGACCCCGCGGGACCTGGTGGACGGCATCGCCAAGGTGGCGACGCATTACGACCAGCCGTTCGGCAACAGCTCCGCCCTGCCCGCCTACTACTGCGCCCGGGTGGCGCATGACGACGGGGTCCGGCGGCTGCTGGCAGGGGACGGCGGCGACGAGCTCTTCGGCGGCAACACCCGGTATGCCAAGCAGACGGTGTTCAGCTGGTATGACCGCATTCCAGGGCCGCTGCGTGGCGGGCTTTTGGAGCCGGTGCTGGGCTCGCCGCTGGGCCGACTGCCGCTGCTGAAGAAGGGGGCGAGCTATGTGGAGCAGGCCCGGGTGCCGATGCCGGACCGGCTGCAGAGCTACAACCTGCTGACGCGATTGGGTCAGGCCCAGGTGCTGGAACAGGACTTCCTGCGGCGGGTGGACACGCTGGCGCCGCAGAAGCAGCAGCGCCAAGTGTGGGCGGCGACGCAGGGGGCGCATCTGGTGGACCGGATGCTGGCCTTCGACTGGCGCTATACGCTGGCGGATACCGACTTGCCCAAGGTGGTGGGCACCACCGGGCTGGCCGGCATGCAGGTGGGCTTCCCGATGCTGGACGACGGGCTGCTGGCGTTTGCACAGCGGCTGCCGCCGTCGTTCAAGCTCAAGGGCTTGCAGCTGCGGTGGTTCTTCAAGGACGCGCTCAAGGGCTTTTTGCCGGATGAGATCATCACGAAGAAGAAGCAGGGCTTTGGGCTGCCGTTTGGGGTCTGGGCCACGCGGGATGAAGGGCTGGGCGCCCTGGCCGCCGATTCGCTGGGGAGCCTGGCGGGGCGCGGGATTGTGCGGCCGGACTTTATTCAGAGCCTGCTGAAGCAGCGACTGAGGGAGCACCCCGGGTATTACGGGGAGATGGTCTGGATCTTGATCATGCTGGAGCAGTGGCTGCGCAGCCATCGCCCCAAATATATGCTTTAGCCCCCCAGTCGCTGTCGCTCCTGCCCCCGAGGGGCGCCACCCGGTGGACTGGCAGAGCCAGATCCACGGGTGTGGTTTGTTGGCCCCCCAGTCGCTGCGCTCCTGCCCCCAGGGGGCGCCACCCTGTGGACTGGCAGAGCCAGATCCACGGGTGTGGCTGGATGGGCCCGGGCACGGGGTGCCGGGCGGGGGGCCGGGCGGGCGAGGCTACGCGGTTGCTGGGTTAGAGGTCGAGGGGGAGGCCCTTTTCCTGGGCGAAAGCCTTGAGGGCGGGCAGCAGGGCGCCGACCTTTTCGGCGACGGCGTCGCGGATGGTGTCGACCAGGACCTGGGTCTGGCGTTCGATTTCGATGTGCACCTGGGCGCCGACGGCCTTCTCGCCGAAGGTGGTCATGCGCAAGGTCTCGGGAATCAGCCAGACCTCGAACCAGCCGGAACCGTCCGCGTCCCGGTGCGCCTCCGCCACCGTCAGGCTCGCACCATTCACCGCCACATAGCCCTTGGCGAAGATGTAGCGCATCCAGGGGGCCGGGACCGCAATACGCAGCACATGGTTGTTGGCGGGCTGGCGGATCTGCGCAATGGTGGCCATGAAGTCCACATGGCCCGACAAGGGGTGGCCGCCAATCTCGGCGCCCTCCTTGGCCGCACGCTCCACATTCAGGTGGCCGCCCTCCCCCAGTTGGCCCAGGGTGGTCAGGTTCAGGCTCTGCTGCATGACGTCAAAGTCCGCCTGCGTGTCGCCCCGCAACTCGGTCACCGTCAGGCAGACCCCGTCACAGGCGACGCTGGCGCCAATCTCCAAGCCCTCGCAAAAGCCCTGCGGAAACGCCAGGGTGAAGCTGCGCAGCCCCTCTTTGTCGGTAATGCGGTGGACGGACGCAATGCCTTGCACGATGCCGGTAAACATACAAAGTCCTCGATCAACGATGGGAAGCAAACAGCTCGGCCGAAAAACCGACGCTCAGGCGGCCATCCGCCCATTCCACCAGCGGCCGCTTGATGACACTGGGCTGCGCCTGCATCAGCGCCGCCGCGCTGGCCGCATCCGTCACCCCCGCCTTGGTGGCCTCGTCCAGCTTGCGCCAGGTCGTGCCCGCACGGTTGAGCACCTTCTCCCAGCCCAGCGTCTGCAGCCAGTGCGGCAGCTTGTCGGCCGGCACGCCCTGCTTCTTGTAGTCGTGGAATTGGTAGCTCAAGCCCTGCTCATCCAGCCAGGTACGGGCCTTCTTGACGGTGTCGCAGTTGGGAATGCCGTAGAGAACGATCATGATGAAGAAACGGCTCGCATGCAGAAATAAAGGGCGTCACGCTACCATGAAGCCATGATCCCTTGGCTCGACGACGACTCTCTGGAGTTCCCCCCCACCCGCCGCGCCCTCGGCCCGCGCAGCGACGCGCCCGGCCTGCTGGCCGCCGGCGGCGACCTGCGCCCCGACCGGCTGCGCGCCGCCTACGCCCATGGCATCTTCCCCTGGTATGGGGAGGGACAACCCATCCTGTGGTGGTCCACCGAGCCGCGCATGGTGCTGCAGACCGACCACTTCAAGCTGTCACGGTCGCTGCGCAAGACGATTGCCCGCTTCCGCCGCACGCCCGGCTGCGACATCCGCGTGGACACGGCGACCGAGACCGTGCTCAAGGCCTGCGCCAGCACGCCGCGCGACGGTCAGGACGGCACCTGGATCCTGCCCGAGATGCAGCAGGCCTATCTGCAACTGGCGCGCGAAGGTACGGTGCACAGCATCGAAACCTGGATGGACGGGGAACTCGTCGGCGGCCTCTACGGGGTGAACCTGGGGCGGATGTTCTATGGGGAATCCATGTTCATGCGCAGGACGGATGCCTCCAAGATCGCCCTGGCCGCGCTGGTCTGCCTGTGCCGCGAACACGACATCCCCTGGATCGACTGCCAGCAGCAGACCGGCCACCTGGCCTCGCTGGGCGCGGCACCGGTCACCCGGACGGCCTTCGAAGCCCATCTGGCCGCACACGTGGGACAGCCAGCCCCGCAGGATTGGACCTATCATCCCCGCCTGTGGGCCCATCTGGAGTCCGCCGTTTCACCCACAGTCAACCGCGTCGCACTGCCGTGACCCATCCTCAGGAACTCCCGCTGTCCGAGCTGCAGTTCTATGCCACCGCGCCCTATCCGTGCAGCTACCTGTCGGACCGGCAGGCGCGGTCGCAGGTGGCCACTCCCAGCCATCTCATCCATGCAGATGCGTATTCCACGCTGGTGGCGGCAGGCTTTCGGCGCAGCGGCATGTTCACTTATCGGCCGTATTGCGATGGCTGCAAGGCCTGTGTGCCGATGCGGATTCCGGTCGGCGAGTTCCAACCCAACCGCAGCCAGCGTCGGGCCTGGGCCCAGCATGCGGACCTGCAGGCGCGGGTGATGCGGCTGGGTTATAGCGACGAGCACTATCAGCTCTACCTGCGCTACCAGGCGGGCCGCCACAGTGGTGGGGGCATGGACCATGACAGCGTGGACCAGTACACGCAGTTCCTGTTGCAGAGCCGGGTGAATTCGCGGCTGGTGGAGTTCCGCACACCCGACGGCGCGCTGAAGATGGTGTCCATCCTGGACATCCTGAGCGACGGGCTGTCGGCGGTCTACACCTTCTACGAGCCTGAAGCCAAGGTGAGCTACGGCACCTACAACGTGCTGTGGCAACTGCGGCAGACCCGTGAGCTGGGCTTGCCGCATCTGTACCTGGGGTACTGGATCGCGCAGAGCGACAAGATGGCCTACAAGGCGCGCTTCCTTCCGCATGAGTTGCTGCGGGAGGGGAAGTGGCAGCGGGTGGAGAGTGTGCAGGGCTGAGGCGGTCATCAAGCGTGGAGATCGGCCCGGCGTGCGTCGTGCATCAGACCCCATGCGGTGACTGCCGCGGCATCCACACTGAACTCGTCCCGTCCAAGGCGCTGCGCCAGCGTTTCCAGGTCCAGGGCGAGAAACTCACTCACCTCCCCGTCGCGGTTGCTGGCAACAAAGCCGGTGGGCAACACCAGGCTGTAGACGTGGAGCACCTCGTCATGCAGACCCTCACGCGTCATGCGCGTGCCGCGAAGCTCACCGCGCGGCTGCAGCGACCTGCTCAGCGTCAGCGGAACGCCCGCTTCTTCCCACAGTTCCCGCTGCGCGCAGGCCAGGAAGTCTTCTCCCACCGTGACACCGCCGGCGGCCAGGTTGTCGAGCCGGCCGGGATCGGTGGCTTTGGACAAGGCTCGGCGGCCACACAGCAGGCGGGCGCCGGCAAGAAAGCCATTGATGTGCACCGCCCGGCTCATCAAGCCGAAGAAGCGGAAGGCGGCGCGTTCGAGCGCAAAGAGCATGTCGCCCCGCTCGGTGCAGGGGTCTGCGACGGGATGCTCGCAGGCGAAGGCTTCGTCGCGCCATCCACTGAGGGCCTGGCGCTCCCGCAACGCCAGAGCCACCGCGGCGATCCGTTCACTGCGCTGCGCGACGTCCAGGCCAAGCGCGTCCCAGCGGGCCAGGCCCGGGGACAGCTGCAGTTCCGGCCAACAGGCTTGCAGCGCGGGCACTCGCATGGGGTGGATCCAACCCAGCGGCAGCTCCCCCAGCGTGAAACGAAGCAGCCCCTGCGGCACCGGCTGCTGCGCCCGCGCCAGATGCCGCGGCAGCAAGGCAGCCAGCGCTGGCGGGAGGCCGTTGAGGGCGGGTGGGGTGGCGGGCGACGGAGTGAAGGGCACTTTGGACGTTGATGCAGCGGACATCGCATTGTGATGCGCAGCGGCCCGCCCCTTGCACCGAGGGTGCCTCCAGCCTGCTCGTTCGAAGCTTCTGGATGGGTGAATTCCAAATGGCCGAACGGATGGCCATTTCCCGGGACACCCTCAACCGACTTGAAAAGGGAGACCCCACGGTCGCCCTGGGCACTTACCTCCGAGCGTTGCGAATCTTGGGACTCGACCGCGATCTGGACCTGCTGGCCAAAGACGACGAACTGGGACGCAAGTTGCAAGACCTAGGGTTGGAGCCGTCCGCATCCGGGCGCGCCAAGCGACAGGCACGCAAACCGCGGGACGAAGAGTCGAATCGAGATGGCAACCCATAAAGCGATTGGCCGGGAGCCGATACAAGTCCACCTGGACGCGCTCGAGCTGGGCGTCCGGTCACGGGGGGCACCCTGTGGCGTTCTTCAGGGCGCACCGATGCGCCGGCAACGCCTTCATGCATGGTGCGGTTGCCCATGAGTGACGCCATTACCGCCGGGGGAGCGGGGTTCTCCTTGGTTTAAAACTTTGGTAAGATGACGGTTGTTTTAAACCCAACCCAAAGAGGCGTCATGATTGCAGATCGCATTCGTCAAGCACGATTGGCGGCAGGTCTGACCCTGAGTGCGTTGGGTGAGCAGGTGGGTGTTTCTCACACCGCCATCCAGAAGTACGAGAAAGGTCTGCTGACGCCGTCGTCGACTCAGCTGCTCAAGCTGGCCCGCGCCTGCGGCATTCGGACCGAATACTTCTTCCGTACGCACACGGTTGAACTGCTTCAGCCCGAGTTCCGCAAGCTCTCGACCTTTGGCAAGACGGCGCAGGATGCGCTGAAGATCAAGGTCGTCGAGTTGGTGGAAAAGCGCGTGGAGTTGCTCGGCGCATTTCCCGAACTGCCGTTCCCGGCTTTTGCACCGCCCGCGAATCTGCCCGAGCACATCACCTCGCTGGATGAGATCGATGCGTTCTCGGATTCGGTCCGCAACGCTTGGCAGTTGGGGCTGAATCCGATTGCTGACCTCACCGACACCCTCGAAGGCCTTGGCTTGCTGGTCATCGTGGTCGATGAAGAAAACCCAGGCTTCTCTGGGTTGACGGCCAAGGCACGGACGGAAGATGGCCGGGAGTATCCGGTCGTGGCTGTTTCCAAGCGCTGGCCCGGTGATCGGCAGCGATTCACGCTGGCGCATGAGCTGGCGCACCTGTTGCTCGAAGGAAGACTGGCTGACGGCATCAACGAAGAGAAAGCCTGCGACCGGTTCGCCGGCGCCTTCCTGGCTCCGCGTGTCGCGGTGTTGCAGTTGCTTGGGGCACAGCGCCATGCGCTGGAATGGCAAGAGCTGTACGTGCTCAAGCACGAGTTCGGTCTGTCGATGACTGGATGGCTGCAGCGCGCCAAACAGTGCGGCGTGATCACTGAGACCACTCACCTCTCCATGTTCAAGCGGTTTTCGGCCAAGGGCTGGCGCAAGACCGAGCCTGGCCAGCCACTGCCGCAAGAGCATCCCCGACTGTTTGATCAGTTGGTGTACCGCGCCTTGGCCGAGCAATACATTTCCGAAGGCAAGGCGGCGGAACTGCTGGGCATCCCGATGATGCGCTTCCACAAAGAACGCCAGCTGGAGTCATCGGATGCGGTTGCTCATCAGTGATGCGAACATCCTGATCGATATGGAAGCGGGAGCGTTGATGGAGACGCTCTTCCAGCTTCCAATGCAGTTCGGCATCCCTGATCTGCTGTACTACGAAGAAATCGAGCCGGGCAGTCCAGGCCTTGAGGACCTGGGCTTGCAGGTTATGGAGGTCAGCGGCGACTTCGTGGCGTATGCCGAGCAGTTGCCACGCCGGCACAACCATCTGCTTCCCGCGAAAAACGGTCCCAAACCCAGTCACAACGACTACTTGGCACTGGCGCTTGCGAAGCAAGAGACCTGCATCCTACTCACGGGCGACACTAATTTGCGAATTGTTGCCAACAAGGAGCAGGTCAACGCCATGGGCACCATCGGGCTGCTGTGCGCCATGATCGAGAACCAGCTGCTGACTGTCGACGACGCCTTCAAGGCAATCGACCGAATGAAGTCGGGCAAGCGACGGCTGCCATGGCCAGAAGCCGAAAAAGTGTTGAACGCGCTGCGCTGATCCGGGGTCGCCATCGGCAGCCAACTGCCACAGGCGACTGGACAAGAGTGCCAGGGCCATGGTGCGAGAGATTGATGAGACCCTGAAAGCGTGGCGGACCGAAGCCACTCGAGTGGGACTTCCCAGGTCGGAGATCATGAGGATGGAGCGCGTCATCCAAGCGTGAATGGGGCACTGGCTGCCGCATCGACAAAGCAACAAGTGCCGCGCAAAGCAAAAAGCCTCGCAAAGCAAAAAGCCTCGCAAGTCGATGACCTGCGAGGCTTTGGCTTTGGTGGGCGGTGCAGGGTTCGAACCTGCGACCCCTGCCGTGTGAAGGCAGTGCTCTACCGCTGAGCTAACCGCCCGGTATCTGTGCACTGAAGTGCTGGAGACATCCGGGATGTCTTCGCGACGCGTTCCTGTTGTTTCGGTCTGCTGTGCAAACCTCAAACCAACTTGGTGGGCGGTGCAGGGTTCGAACCTGCGACCCCTGCCGTGTGAAGGCAGTGCTCTACCACTGAGCTAACCGCCCGATTTCTTGCTTCGGGCTCGCCGCGAAAGACCAAGAGTATGCCATGGAATTTTGGGCTCACTCAAGAAGTTCGGACGTTTTCTTGAAGCACCAGGAACGAAACTTTTGTTAATCGCACCAACTGCTTCATAAGGGAGCACCAGAGGGCGCCTCTGAATGGCCCAACCGCCTGGCCGACCGGATGCCCCATCAAGCCGACGCGACCGCTCCCGCCTCGCTCGGTGCCGCAGGCACCTGCCAGATGCGATTGCCGCCACTGGCCTTGTCCAGGTCGGCCAACACCTTCTCATGCAGGGTCAGTTCTTCCTCGGTCGCGGTGATCACCGGCAACTGGAAGCTGCTCAGATCAATCGCCGCCACTTCCAGCTCGCCGCCCTGCCGCTGCGACGACGCATCCGAATCGTCGATCACCAGCGAGTCCTGGCCCCGCGTCAGGCGGATGTAGACCTCGGCCAGCAGCTCCGCATCCTTGACGGCGCCGTGCAGCTCGCGGTTGCTGTTGTCCACCTCCAGCCGGCGGCACAGCGCGTCCAGCGAGTTGGCCTTGCCAGGGAACATGTCCCGGGCCATCAGCAGCGTGTCGGTCACGCCGGCCACCACCTCATGCAGCAGCTCGCGCTTGGCGCGCTTGAGTTCCGCATTGATGAACCCGACGTCGAACGCCGCGTTGTGGATGACCAGGTCCGCCCCGCGCAGGAACTCCAGCAGCTCGTCCACCACTTCAGCGAACTTGGGCTTGTCGGACAGGAACTCGCTGCTCAGGCCGTGAACGCGGAAGGCCTCTTCAGGCATGTCCCGCTCAGGGTTCAGATAGAAGTGCAGATGCCGCCCGGTCAGTTGCCGGTTCACCATCTCCACACAGCCGATGTCCACCACGCGGTCACCGGACTCCGGATTCAGGCCGGTGGTTTCCGTATCAAAAAAGATCTGTCTCATGTTTCAACCCCAACTTCAGGTCCGCGCCACGGATGGCGTCCCCGCCCCTCGTGCACGACGGTAGGCCCAGATCATCATCAGCACGCCGGCCAGCACCATCGGTGCGCTCAGCCATTGCCCCTGGCTCCAGCCAAAGGCGCGCAAGCCCAGGAATTCATCCGGCTCGCGGAAATATTCCGCCATGAAGCGGAAGGCCCCATATCCGATGAGGAACAGGCCGGAGATGGCGGCCATCGGGCGCTGCTTGCGGGCATACAGCCACAGGATCACAAACAGCAGCAGCCCCTCGCCCAGGAATTGGTAGACCTGGGAGGGGTGGCGCGGCACCAGGTCATGCGCCTGCGGGAAGACCATCGCCCAAGGCAGCGACGGGTCCGCCGGACGCCCCCACAGTTCCCCGTTGATGAAATTACCCAGCCGCCCCATGGCCAGACCCGTGGGCACGCAAGGCGCCACCAGATCGGCCACCTCGAAGAACTTGAAGCCCCGGCGCCACGCAAAAAACGCCAGCGCCGCAATCACGCCCAGCAAGCCGCCATGGAAGGACATGCCGCCCTGCCACACCGCAAAGATGTCCAGCGGATGCTTCAGGAAGTCGGCCGGTTTGTAGAACAGCACATAGCCCATGCGCCCGCCCAGCACCACGCCCAGCACGCCGAAGAACAGCAGGTCGTCCACGCCCTGACGGGTCCAGCCGCGCTGCGCGTTCCAGGGTTTTTTGGCCTGCACATTGGCCAGCCACAGGAACAGGGCAAAGGCCGCCAGATAGGTCAGGCCGTACCAATGAATGGGCCAGCCGAAGACTTTGAAGGCGACCGGGTCGAACTGGGGATGGATCAGCGGAGGAGTCATGCGATTGGAGGCTGCCGGCGGCGAGGTGCCGAATCATAGTGCGCTGGCGGCGGCCGCCACGCGCTCTGCGCCCCTGCGTCAGGTGGCAGCGCCCAACTCGGCCAGACGGCGGCGGCAGTCCTCGACATTGCTGGCGCTGGCGCGGCGGTTGTTGAGGTAGCGCTCGAAGGCCGCACGAGCGCCGGCCTTGTCGCCCTTGTCCTGCAGCGCGATGCCGATGCGGTGATCCAGCGCCAGTTGCTCGGCCCCGGACAGCGTCTTGGCTTTTTCATAGACGGCGACGGCGGCGTCATGGTCGTCCATGGCATCCAGCACCCGTCCCAGCCCGTACAGCGGCATGGCCTGCTGCGGCTGCTGACGGGACAGCTCTTCCAGCCAGGCTTTGGCCTTGGCGTACTGCCGGTCATGCATCCACTGGCGGCCCAGGTCGCTGCCGATCACCCGCAGCTCCAGCAGCAGCTCCGGGCGACGGGTGCGCACCGCACGCAGCTCACGCTCGACCGAGGCCCAATCCTTCTTGGAGGCCGACACCCGGGCGCGCATCAGCCGCAACTGGTCTTCGTCCTGCACGCCCTGCTCCAGCGCACGGGCCTTGGACTCGCCGCCGCCGATGAAGCTGGGCAGGGCGAGGTAATACTGCTGCAGGGCACTGCGCGGCTCGGGGGCGTCCGGCAGCTGGGTCATGGCCTTTTGCATCAGATCACTCACCCGCCCCAGCGCGCCAAGGGCCTTGAACTTGCTGCCGCCGCGCACCTCCATCACCAGCGACAGGGCCAGGGCATAGGAGCAACTGGCTTCCTGCGGCGTTTTCTGGACGCATTGCTCCAGCCGCTGGATGTTCTGACGCAGGGCCTGACTGTCCGCCAGATCCAGTTGCGCCAGGGCCAGCGCGGCGGTCGCCTGCGGATCGTCCGGGTTGGATTTGAGCCGCTGGCCGGCGACCTTCTCCATTTGATCCGCCTGACCGGCATCGAGCAGGGTCTGCAGCGCGCTGTCCTTGAACACTGCAGCCTGGGCGACCGGTGCGCCCATCAGCAAGGCCGGCGCCAGCAGCAGCCCCGCCAGCCAGACGCCTCCCGAGCGCGAGTGCGCCAGCGCGGGAGGGGTGCAAGGGGTGCGAGGGTGGGAGCTGTGTCGGGTCTTGCCATCCATGGGGGGTCACCTCGGTTCCGTTGATCTTGAGACTGCCGACCCGGTCGGGAGCAGCCGATGGTCTGGAGCTTATCGCCTGCGGCAGTCCTTCAACGAACCGGGACGGCGTCTGGCGGACACGCCCCGCGCGCCCAAGCTGGTTGCGCGAGCGGATGGGGCGAACAGCGGATGACGCACATTCATTGATGCAAAACAAAAGGGACCCTCGGGTCCCCTGGATGTGGGCGAACTGGAATCCATCCGCTCCAATGAACGCGGCATGCTGGCATCGGTGATGCTGCGCCGCTGGTGTTCGCCGCCGTGCGCCCGTCTGACCTTGGCCCCAGCCCCCACCCTGACCCATCCCTCACACCGGGCACCGGCCGAGGGCCTGAGGGGCAGCGAGCGTTGGCCGGTGCCGATCAGCGGCGACGGCGCTGCTTGTCCGACGTGCCGAGCTTGCTCATGGCCTCCTGGCGCCGCGCTTCCTTGCGCTCGTCCAGCCGATCCATGGCCTTGCGCTGGGTGTAGCCGGTCTTGTCAGCAAATTCCCACCAGACCACGGCCACGCCAAAAGGCGCCAGCACCCACCACCAACTCAGGTCGGCCACAGGGCCCACTTCCGCCACCTTCATCAGCAGGAGCAACACCCCAACCACAATGAACCACATCCGATCTCTCCTCTTGGCCGATGCGCCACTGCGCCGCCGGCCCAACACTACAATCTTTTGAGCCCGGCAGGCCCCAGCCGCGCCTTGGCACCTGTTTCATATTGCCGTTTTGCCGACCCACCCTTCGGGATGTCCGCACCGGCGGGCTGAAATGTAGCCAAAAGGCGTCGAAGGGGGCTCACCGATTGCCGACCGTTTCCAACCGTTTCCTTCCGGGTATCCTCCCGGAACGATTTGAAAGGATGCCATGAAAATTGCCCTGATCGCCTCCACCACCCTGCTGGCCGCTGCCTTCGCCACCCCCGCCCTGGCCAGCCCGGAGCTGGCGCAGAAGAAGAACTGCATGGCCTGCCATGCGGTGGACAAGAAGCTGGTGGGCCCCGCCTACAAGGATGTCGCCGCCAAGTACGCCGGTGACAAGGACGCAGTGAAGAAGCTGTCCGAAAAGGTCATCAAGGGCGGCTCCGGCGTCTGGGGCCCTGTGCCCATGCCGGCCAACACCCAGGTGTCCCCGGCGGAAGCCGAGACCCTGGTCAAGTGGATCCTCACCACCAAGTGACCTCGAAGGGTTGACCCAAACCATGGGCTGACCCAAAAAATTGGGGGCTCACGCCACCACACGTGAGCCCCCTCGGAGCAACGACCAGGCCTCCCTGGTCGCTCTTCTCACCCCACGGATCAACCGATCCGAACCGGTACGAAGATCTTGTCGCTGCCGCGCTGCACCAGCAGGGCGACCGACTTTTCAGCGTTCTGGAGCAGGCTCTTGACCTGATCCACCGACTGCACAGGCGTGCCATTGACCGCCAGCAGCACATCCCCGGGCCGCACTTGCGCACGGGCGGCCGGACCGGCCACTTCCTCGATCACCAGCCCTTCGCGAATGCCCAGCTGACGGCGCTCTTCCGGCTGCAGCGGACGCAGCGTCAGCCCCAGCTTGCCTTGTGATGCGGACGGGCTGTCATCGCTCTTGGCCTGGCGGGACGCCCGGTCGCTGGCATCCCCCAGCACCACATTGAGCTGCTCACGCTTGCCGCCGCGCCACACTTCCATGGCGATGCGGTCCCCCGGGCTGGACTGGTCCACCAGGGCCGGCAGGTCGCCGCTGGCCACAATGGGCTGACCCTTGAAGCTCAGGATCACGTCTCCCGGACGCAGACCGGACTTCGCCGCAGGACTGCCCTCCTCCACATTCGCCACCAGCGCGCCTTCCGGACGCTCCAGCTTGAAGGAGTCGGCAAAGCCCTGATTCACCTCCTGCACCATCACGCCCAGCCGCGCATGCTGCACCTTGCCGCCGCTCTGGATCTGCTGGCGGATCTTGTTGGCCACTTCAACCGGAATGGCGAAGGACAGGCCCTGATACCCCCCCGAGGCGCTGTAGATCTGGGAGTTGATCCCCACCACCTCGCCGCGTGCATTGAACAGCGGGCCGCCGGAGTTGCCGGGGTTGATGGCCACGTCGGTCTGCAGGAAGGGCACGCGGCTTTCTTCCGGCCCCAGCGAGCGGCCCTTGGCGCTGATCACACCGGCACTGACGCTGTTCTCAAAGCCGAACGGAGAGCCGATGGCCAGCACCCATTCCCCCACCCGCAGGTCCTTGGTGGAGCCCAGGCGGACAGTGGGCAGGTTCTTGGCGTCAATCTTGAGCACCGCCACGTCGGTGGACTTGTCGCTGCCCAGCACCTTGGCGCGGAACTCGCGGCGGTCGGTCAGCTTGACCACCACGTCCTGCGCGTCCTGCACCACATGGGCATTGGTCAGGATGATGCCGTCGTTGCTGACGATGAAGCCCGAGCCCTGGCCGCGGATCTGGCGGCTGCCGCCGTCCTGGTCGCCCCCAAAGCCGGGACCACCGGGGCCGCCGGGGATGCCGAAGCGGCGGAAGAAGTCATAGAACGGGTCGTCCGGGTCGATCTGCGGCGTGCGGGAGCTGCGCGTCTTGACGGTGCCGGAGACACTGATGTTGACCACGGCCGGGCCCTGGCTGGCGGCGATCTGGGCAAAGTCGGGCAAGCCTGCCGGGGGCGGCGTCACCGCCGTGGGGGCGGCGGCGCCGGCCAGCGGGGTGGTGACAGCGGTGGCGGCAGCGACTTGCGTGCCGTTCATGGCGTTGGCGCCGGTGGCTGCGTTGGGCGAGCCCCCCTCATTGCCTGGGACCGCACCCGTGACTGCGCCCGGGCCGCCCATGGCGGCGGACGACGTGTCCGCGTCGTTGGCCCCCTTGGCATTGCGCATGGCCAGGGCACCGCCCGTCGCGCCAAGCACGCCGGCTGCGGCCAGCGCCCACACCAGTTTTTTCGCCGAGATCATCTTTTCCACTTGAGCCATTTGATTCACCTCCTGGAGGTAAGTCAGAGTCGATGGCTGGAGTGTGAAGACGCTCCCTTAGACCTCTCTTAAGCCTCCCCAAACAAGTGGGAAGGTCAGGCTATTGAGTGGCGCCGCCTCAGGCGCGGGCCAGTGCGGGCAGCGCGGCGCCGGTCCGCAGCGGGAAGGCCAGCTCCACCCTCAACCCCCCCAGGGACGTGCTGTGCCCCAGCTGCAGGGTGGCGCCGTGGTCGCTGGCGATGCTTCTGGCGATGGCCAGCCCGAGCCCGCTGCCGGGGGCCTGCTGCGCCTGGGCTTCGGACCGATAGAAGCGGTCGAACACCCGGGAACGCTCCGCATCCGGAATGCCCGGACCGTCGTCCTCCACCACCACCAGCGCCTGGTGGGCGGTGCGCTCCAGGCTCAGGTCCACCCGGCTGCGGCCGTACTTGACGGCGTTGTCCAGCAGATTGCGCAGCAGGATCTGCAAGGCGTCCTGCTGGCCATTGATCTCCACCGGATCGCAGCGTCCCAGGCCCACATCCACCCCACGCGCCTGGGCCAGGGTGCTGGCCTCCACCACGCCGTCCCGGCACAGCGCATCCAGCGCAATCACCTGCGGCGGCGGCTGCACCTTGGCGCTGTCCTGCCGGGCCAGCGTCAGCAATTGCTCGATCAGCCGCCCGGCCCGGTCGATGCCGGTGGCCAGACGCTCGGTGGCCTGGGTGCGGGAGGCGTCGTCCGGCGCCCGGCGCAGGGCCTGCAGCTGCAGCTTCAGCGCTGCCAGCGGAGAGCGCAGCTCATGGGCGGCATCCGCCACAAACTGCTGCTGAGTCTCGAAGGCCTGACGGACCCGGTCCAGCAGCGCATTGAGCTCGGTGACCAGCGGCTCGACTTCGCTGGGAAGGTCGCCCGCATCCACCGGCGACAGGTCCTGTGCCGCACGGCGGGAAATCTGCTGCCGCACCCGTTGCAGCGGGTCCAGCGAATAACTCACCACCCACCACACCACCATCGCCAGCAGCGGCAGCATCATGGCTGTGGGCAGCACGGTGCGCCAGGCCAGTTGGCCCGCCATCCGCTGGCGCACCGACATGTCCTGCGCCACCTGCACCACCTGGAAGCGCCCCTGGATGGCCAGCACCCGGTAGCGCTTGCCCTTGAGCTCCACATTCGAAAAGCCCAGCACCGCCCGCTGCGGCAGCCAGTCCGGGCCGGCCGACCGGTACAGCGGCGTGCCGTCCAGCCCCCACACCTGCACGATCAGGTCGATGCTCTGCTCTTCCCCCAGCGGCAAGGGCAGGCCGGTGCCCATGCCGGCACGCAGGGACAGGGCGACCTGCTGCATCTGGTAGTCGAAGATTTCGTCGGCTTCGGCCAGGGCATTGCGGTAGGCACTGCCGCCCTGCACCAGCGCACTGAGAAGCATGGCTCCCAGCAGGAACAGCAGCAGCCGATAACGCAGTGAACGCGGCAGCACGCTCATTCCTTGGGCACGCGGTAGCCCACGCCTCGCACGTTCTGGATCAGCTCGGCCCCGAGTTTCTTGCGCAGGCCGTGGATGTAGACCTCCACCGCATTGCTGCTGATCTCGTCCTTCCAGCCGTAGAGCTTCTCTTCGAGCTGCTGACGCGACAGCACAATGCCGGGCCGGGCGATCAGCGGCTCCAGCACCGCCCATTCGCGGGCCGAGAGGGTCACCGGCTGCCCTTGAGCGGTGACTTCCCGCGTGGCGGGGTTGATGGTGACGCCCATGTGCTCATAGACCGGCTCCGCCCGCCCGGCCGCGCGGCGCAGCAGCGCCCGGATGCGGGCCAGCAGCTCGTCGAGCTCGAAGGGCTTGAGCACATAGTCGTCGGCGCCGGCGTCCAGGCCGGCCACCCGCTGCTGCAGCGCATCCCGGGCCGTGGCAATCAGCACCGGCATGGTCTGCTTGCGGCCGCGCAGCCCTTGCAGCACCTGCATGCCATCGCGCTTGGGCAGGCCCAGGTCCAGCAGGACGAGATCGTAGGTCTGGGACTGCAGGGCGGTGTCAGCCATTTCGCCGTCCCGCACCCAGTCCACCGCATAGCCGTCGGCGCGCAGCAGCTCCAGCAGCTGCTCGCCGATCATGGCGTCATCTTCCACCAGCAAAAGTCGCATGGCGGCGATTGTGCACGGGCGCGCGGGAGCTGGCCAAGGCGCTCACCGCCCCCGCCCCCCCGCGCACACGGTCAGCGCCCCACGCCCGTCACCTGCCGGGTGAGGTCCAGCACCCAATGCGGCGCCCATTCCTGGTCCACCATCTCACGGAGTTGGTCCGGGGTCTTGAGCGCCGGCTGGCGGACGTTGGCGGCTGCGGCGCGCTCGCCGACCTCCGCGCGTTCAGCGCGTGTTGGCGCACGCGACATGAACACCGGCGGGGCCTGGGTGGTGCGTCCGGCGCGACCGGTCAGGGGACCGGAGTCCTGGGCACTGCCGGGAAGCAGGCGGGCCGGCAGCTCCGTCACCCGCTCGCGGCTGGTCGCCAGCGCCTGCTCGAAGCGCTCGCTATGGCCGGTGACCCGGTGACGCCACCGCTGCTGGTCCCGGGGGCTCAGACTCTCGAATTGCTGGGCCAGCAAGGATTTGATGACCTGCCGGGCCAACTGGGCCACCTGTTGGGGATCGGCACCCGCGGCGGCGGCGGAGGACGGACCTGCCTGCTGGTTCACATGCTCGGCCAGATCGTCATGCACCTGCCGCATCAGGTCGCGCGACCAGGTGACGTGGCGATCCAGCGTTCGGGTGGCGGGATCGGTCAGACGGGCACGCAGGTAGCCGATCAGCCCGGTCCGGGCGGTCATTTCCTGGACGAGCGGCTTGGCACGCGCCAGGTAGGCGGCGAAACGACGGCCTCCAGGCTCCCAGTCCCGGCGCACGGCCTGCGGAATGCGGGCGAGTTCCGCCTGGGTGGCGGTGGCCGCGGCCTCCCGGCTGGCCGTCAGCACACGGGCCTCTTCCATGGGCGTGCGGGGGGCCGGATGCTCCGCGCGTGCCGCATGTGACGATGGCACAGACGGGGACACAGACGGGGACCTGGACAGCGATGCGGATCCCTTGGGGCTGTCCGCGAACTTGTCGATGAGGCGTTTGACGTTGGCTGGCGAGCGACCGCCGCCGGCATGCAGGAGCCGCGAGCGCAACTGTTCGGTGGCGGGCAGCTCCAGCGTAGACCGTTGGCGTGGAGCGACGAGGCCCGAGGCCTCTGGGCCGGTGCGAGGCAGCACGGTGGTGGCGGGGTCCGCATCGGGTGCGGACGGATCGGCTTGGCGCGCTGCGGGTTTCGCCTCAAGACCGGCGGGCTCAGTGGCAAGGCCGGTCGGCTCGGCTTCATTGAGCTCCGCCGTGGTGGACAGCGCCCCCCTGGACGCGAAGCGCTGCAGCGAATCCTGACCCTTGGCACTTTGCAGCGTGTCGCTCATCACCCCCGAGTCTTCCGAGAGGACTGAAAACTGACGTGAGAACCGCGCCGTCTGATGCTCGCCCGACAGCTCGACCGAAGGCTTGTCCGCCGGTTGCAAGGGGCTGGAGGGCTGCGAAGCGAAAGACGCATCCGCGCCCCGCCTGCGCAGCGTATCCACGTCCATGCCCGTGTCCATGTCCGCGTCCGTGTCCTGAAGACTGATGCCTTCATCAGGCTCCAGGGACCGATGCAGCGCCGCGACAGGCGACTCTATGTTTCCATGAAGCGAGGTCCAGGCCTTCAACAGGTCTCGGGCCATGGCTCCGGTATCCAGTGGCCGGCCCCGGATTTCCGCGAATTGGGGGCTTCGCCGGGCTTGTGCGTTCTGAATGAACTCGTCCAGGCGATGCTCCAGTTCGCCGACCGTCTTGATCTGGATGTCCTCCCGGTTGAGCGCATCCAGGCACTCCATGCCGTACAGGGCGGTGGCCACGGCGCCGGAGGCGGTCGCGCCGTCCTTGCACATCAGGGCCAAGCGCAGCGGCTGATTGTGATCCTGCTGCCAACAGACGCTCAGCTGGAACATCATCCGGTAAATCCAGTTCGGCGACTCAAGATCCAGGGTGTGCAGACGCAGGGCATGCTGCTCCGCAGTGCCGTCCGCCCGGGTCAGTTTCGTCCACAGTTTTTCAGGATGTCCGGGTTTGGCTTTCTCGGCGTGGTCTGCAGTCTGCACCCCCAGGTAGTCCCCATCACCGGGGAACCGGAAATTCAGCCCTTCCACCAGCGGGCCCGCACCCCCGTCCTCCGCAGGCCCATTTCCGCGCACCGTTCCCGACGACACGTCGCTCACCACGATCAGGTCACTCATCTTCCCCAGCAGCAACGCGCTGGCCACGCCGCCGGCCGCACGGGACTCCGGGGTTGAGGGCGCTTGCATCTGCAAGACGGAGGTGCCATCCAGCTGGTGGCTCCAGGAGGCGGTCCCGGACAGTGGCTTGTAAGTCCCCCACTGAGTGCCTGCCGCCGCCAGCGGCAGCGCGGTGGCATTGATCCGGGCGGCGTCCGACCCTCGAGGATCAACCCAGTCCTGTCGACCTGCGGGTGACATCTGAAGCTCCGCCGGGAGGGCCACAAAGTGGTCCGGGACAAAGTAGATCTGAGGGTGTTCGTTCCAGTGACGATCCAGCAGCAGGCGCGCGGGCGCACCACTTCCGGCGATGAACGGCACACCCTGCAGGCTGATGGACGGCAGCGTGGGCTCGATGCGGTAGTCCTCGAACCCCGACCATGGGGAGTTCTGTGTCGCTTCGGTGGCCGCAAAGGCCACGATCGGTTCCGGCTTGTTCAGGTGCATCATGGCAGACGGGCGCGGGGCCTCTTAATACTTCGGACGACTTGGTGCCGCCAGCGAGCGTCGGAGTTCGCATGACAAGTCCTGCCCTTCCTTCGCAACAAACCATGACTACAATGCGGGGGTCAGGAGAGAGTTCCCATCGGCGCGAGCCGGGGAGCCGCCGAAGGCGCAGTGGCTTGCACCCGTCCCATAGGGCATCGGGCGCTGGCTGCGAACGCTCAGGCAAAAGGACTGGCAAGACGTCGGCCGTGCCGCACCCGCGGCGCACCGGCGTTCCTCACTGGAGAGAGGCGGGGTGGACCCAGCGGCGCAAGCCCGGGTTGAGCCCGCCCACCGAAGGGGCAAGCCACGGACACGCTGTTGTGCGTCCGGCGGCCAATCTCTCAGGTAAAGCGGACAGCGAGGGCATCCCCCATTTCAGCCCGCCAGCGGCGGCGACTGAAGACCGGCATGGCGCCGGCCCGTCAGACGCCCCGGACGCTCTCAAGCCCCGCTGCGGTTGCAATGGTTTCCAGATCGCCCCCGGAGACTTTCATGTCCGCTGACACCGCCGCTGCCCTGCTCAAGACCCCCCTGCACGCCCTGCATCTCGAACTCGGCGCCAAGATGGTGCCCTTCGCGGGCTACGACATGCCGGTGCAATACCCCACCGGGGTGATGACCGAGCACCGCCACACCCGCACGGCGGCCGGCCTGTTCGACGTGTCCCACATGGGCCAGGTGCTGCTGGTCGGCGACGATGCAGCCGCCGCGCTGGAAACCCTGGTGCCGGTGGACATCCTCGGTCTGGAGCTGTTCAAGCAGCGTTATGCACTGTTTACAGATGACAACGGCGGCATCCTGGATGATCTGATGGTCGCCCGCCGCACCGATGGCCTGTTTGTGGTGGTCAATGCCGGCTGCAAAGACCAGGACATCACCCACATGCAAAAACACCTGGGTGGCCGCTGCGAAGTGCGTCCCCTGCCCGACCAGGCCCTGCTGGCGCTGCAGGGCCCGCAGGCCGTGACCGCCCTGGCCCGCCTGAATGCGGACGTGGCCAAGCTGGTCTTCATGACCGGCGGCTTCTTCGACCTGGACGGCATCCCCTGCTTCGTGACCCGCTCGGGCTATACCGGCGAAGACGGCTACGAGATTTCCGTGGCGGCCGACCGCTCGGTGGAACTGGCCCGCAAGCTGCTGGCCCAGCCGGAAGTCAAGCCCATCGGCCTGGGCGCCCGCGACTCCCTGCGCCTGGAGGCCGGCCTGTGCCTGTACGGCCACGACATTGACACCACCACCTCCCCGGTCGAAGCCTCGCTGACCTGGGCCATCCAGAAGGTCCGCCGCGCGGGCGGCGAGCGTGCCGGCGGTTATCCCGGCGCTGCCGTGGTCGACCGCCAACTGGCCGAAGGCGCCAGCCGCAAGCGGGTGGGCCTGGTGGGCAGCGAGCGCATGCCGGTGCGCGAAGGCGCCAAGCTGGTCAACGAGGCTGGCGAAGAAGTCGGCGTGGTCACCAGCGGCACCCTCGGCCCCACGGTCAACAAGCCGGTGGCGCTGGCCTATGTGAGCAAGGCCCATGCGGCCCTGGGCACCCAGCTGTTTGCCCTGGTGCGTGACAAGCGCACCCCGATGACGGTCTCTTCCACGCCGTTCACGCCCAACGGATACTTCCGGGGCTAAACCTTCCCTTTTTCGGATCTTTTTCCGCCCTTTTTTTGACGGAGCCTTCCATGACCATCAAGTACACCCCCGACCACGAATGGGTCGAGATCCATGCCGACGGCACCGCCACCGTGGGCATCACCGTGCATGCCCAGGACGCCCTGGGTGACGTGGTGTTCGTGGACCTGCCCGAAGTGGGCAAGGCCTACGCCGCCAAGGAAGTGGCCGGCGTGGTGGAGTCGGTGAAGGCCGCTGCCGACGTGTATGCCCCGGTCTCCGGCGAGATCGTGGAAGTCAATGAGTCGCTGCGCGACGACCCGTCCCTGGCCAACTCCGACCCGCTCAAGACCGGCTGGTTCTTCAAGGTCAAGCTGTCCAACCCGTCGGAAACCGACGCGCTGATGGACAGCACCGCCTACGACGAACTGCTGAAGAACAGCTGATTTCCCGCTGATTCCACGCTGATTCACAGCTGAGACTGACGCCCACCAGGATCCCCCCGCCATGTCCGCCGCCCTGCCCTCCTTCGCCGAACTCGAGAACAACAGCGAGTTCCACGCCCGCCACATCGGCCCGGATGCCGCTGATGAAGCGCTGATGCTGTCCGCCATCGGCGCCGCTTCGCGCGACGCGCTGATCGACGCCATCGTGCCCAGCAGCATCAAGCGCGCCGCGCCGATGGACCTGCCCGAGGCGGTCACCGAGGCGCAGGCGCTGGCGGAGCTCAAGGCGGTGGCCGGCCGCAACCAATTGCTCAAGAGCTTCATCGGCCAGGGCTACTACGGCACGCTGACTCCGGGCGTGATCCTGCGCAACATCCTCGAGAACCCCGCCTGGTACACGGCCTACACGCCCTACCAGGCGGAGATCTCGCAGGGCCGCATGGAAGCGCTGGTGAACTTCCAGACCATGGTCTGCGACCTGACCGGTCTGGCCATCGCCAACGCCTCGATGCTGGACGAAGCCACCGCCGCCGCTGAAGCCATGACGCTGGCCGCGCGGGTGGGCAAGAGCAAGAGCCAGGTGTTCTTCGTGGCGGACGACGTGCTGCCCCAGACCCTGGAAGTGATCCGCACCCGCGCCGAGCCGCTGGGCATCACGGTGCAGGTGGGTGCGGCGGAAGATGCCGGCAAGTCCGAATGCTTTGGCGCCCTGGTGCAGTACCCGGGCGTGAACGGCCTGATCCGTCCGCTGCAAGCCATTGCGGATGCCGTGCACGGCCAGAGCGGCGTGCTGGTGGTCGCCGCCGACCTGCTGGCCCTGACCCTGATCAAGGCCCCGGGCGAACAAGGCGCCGACATCGCCGTGGGCACCACCCAGCGCTTCGGCATGCCCATGGGCGCCGGTGGCCCGCATGCGGCCTACATGGCCTGCCGGGACGAATTCAAGCGCAGCCTGCCGGGTCGTCTGGTGGGCGTGTCGGTGGACAGCCATGGCAAGCCGGCTTATCGCCTGTCGCTGCAGACCCGCGAGCAGCACATCCGCCGCGAGAAGGCCACCTCCAACATCTGTACCGCCCAAGTGCTGCCGGCCGTGGTCGCCAGCATGTATGCGGTCTATCACGGCCCGCAGGGCCTCAAGCGCATCGCCCAGCGCGTGGCCGGCTACACCGCCGTCCTGGCCAAGGGCCTGGCGGACCTGGGCCTGTCGCTGGCCCATGAAGCCGCGTTCGACACGCTGCATGTCCGCACCGGCGCCCGCACCGCGGCCATCCTGGCCGCCGCCGTGGCCGCTGGCATGAACCTGCGCCGCGCCAGCGACGACAGCATCAGCCTGTCGCTGGACGAAACCACCAGCCGCGCCGACCTGCAAGCCCTGCTGACCGTCTTCGCCGACGGCCGCAGCGTGGCCGACGCCTTCGCTGGCGCCGCCTCGGTCCAGGCCCTGATCCCGGCCGAGCTGGTGCGCACCAGCGCCTACATGACCCATCCGGTCTTCAACCGCCACCATTCCGAAACCGAGATGCTGCGCTACATCCGCCAGCTGTCGGACAAGGACCTGGCGCTGGACCGCAGCATGATCCCGCTGGGCTCGTGCACCATGAAGCTCAATGCGACCAGCGAGATGATCCCCATCACCTGGCCGGAATTTGCCCAGGTGCATCCGTTCGCGCCGCAAGACCAGCTGCAGGGCTATGCCCAGCTGGACCAGCAGCTGACCGCCTGGCTGTGCCAGGCCACCGGCTATGCGGGCGTGTCGCTGCAGCCCAATGCCGGCTCGCAGGGCGAATACGCCGGCCTGCTGATCATCAAGGCCTGGCACGAGTCGCGCGGTGAAGCCCATCGCAAGGTCTGCCTGATTCCCGAATCCGCCCACGGCACCAACCCCGCGTCCGCCCAGATGGTGGGCATGCAGGTGGTGGTCACCAAGTGCGACAAGGAAGGCAACATCGATCTGGCCGACCTGAAGGCCAAGTGCGAACAGCACAGCGCCCAACTGGCCGCGATCATGATCACCTACCCCTCCACCTATGGCGTGTTCGACACCCATGTGAAGGAAATCTGCGCCCTGGTTCATGAGCATGGTGGCCGCGTCTATGTGGACGGTGCCAACATGAACGCCCTGGTCGGCGTGGCAGCGCCGGGCGAGTTCGGTGGCGACGTGTCCCACCTGAACCTGCACAAGACCTTCTGCATCCCGCACGGTGGTGGCGGCCCGGGCGTCGGTCCGGTCTGCGTGGTCGAAGACCTGGTGCCCTTCCTGCCGGCGCATCGCAGCGCGGGCCTGGGCTCGAAGACCGCCATCGGCGCGGTCAGCGCAGCCCCGCTGGGCAATGCCGCCGTGCTGCCGATCTCGTGGATGTACATCCGCATGATGGGCGAAGCCGGTCTGAAGGCCGCCACCGAAACCGCCATCCTGTCGGCCAACTATGTGGCCGCCCGCCTGGCCGGCCACTACGACATCCACTTCAGCGGCAACATCGACGGCCTCAAGGGCGGCGGCGTGGCCCACGAGTGCATCCTGGACCTGCGCCCCCTGAAGGACAGCAGCGGCATTTCCGCCGAAGACGTGGCCAAGCGCCTGATCGACTACGGCTTCCATGCCCCGACACTGTCCTTCCCGGTGGCCGGCACGCTGATGGTGGAGCCGACCGAGAGCGAATCGAAGTTCGAGCTGGACCGCTTCATCGCCGCGATGGTCCAGATCCGCGAGGAGATCCGCAAGGTCGAATCCGGCCAATGGCCGCGTGAGGACAACCCGCTCGTGAATGCCCCGCACACCGCGGAAAGCCTGCTCAAGACCGAATGGACCCATGGCTACAGCCGGGACGACGCCGCCTATCCGGTGGCAGCCCTGCGCCAGGTGAAGTATTGGTCGCCGGTGGGCCGCGTGGACAACGTCTACGGCGACCGCAACCTGGTGTGCAGTTGCCCGCCGGTGTCGGACTACCAGTAAGTCTCAGCTCAGCGGGGTGCCGGCATGGCCGTCTCTGTTTTTGATCTCTTCAAGATCGGCATCGGGCCGTCCAGCTCCCACACCGTCGGCCCGATGCGGGCTGCCAGGCTCTTTGTGCAGCGCCTGCGGCACGAAGGCCAACTGGACCGCACGGTGCGGGTGGCCACCTCGCTCTACGGATCGCTGGGGGCCACCGGCAAGGGACACGGCAGCGACAAGGCGGTGCTGCTGGGCCTGGCCGGCCATGAGCCGGACTCGGTCGATGTGGAGCACATCCCCGCCATCCTGGAAGAGATCCGGGGCCGCAAGCGCGTGGCGCTGGGCGGCGAGCATGAGATTGCCTTCGACGAGGCGCGTGACCTGGTGCTGTACCGGCGCCAGAGCCTGCCGCTGCATGCCAACGGCATGCGGTTGATCGCCTTCGACGCCGAAGGCAACGAGCTGCAGAACCGGGTGTACTACTCGGTCGGCGGCGGCTTTGTGGTGACCGAGGAGGTGCTGGCCGACGGCTCGCGCCAGAAGCAGATCGCCCCGGACACCACCGTGCTGCCCTACCCCTTCAAGACCGGGGCGGAGCTGCTGGCGCTGACCGAGCGGGAGCACTGCTCCATCGCCGAGATCATGCGCCGCAATGAAGGCCACTGGCGCAGCGATGAAGAGACCCGCGCCGGCCTGCTGAACATCTGGCGGGTGATGCAGAGCTGCGTGCAACGCGGCTGCCGCACCGAGGGCATCTTGCCGGGCGGCTTCAAGGTGCGACGCCGCGCCGCGCAGTTGCACCGGGAACTGACCAGCGATGCGGAAGCGGCGCTGCGGGACCCGCTGCAGGTGATGGACTGGGTCAACCTCTACGCCTTGGCGGTGAATGAAGAGAACGCGGCCGGCGGCCGGGTGGTGACGGCGCCGACCAACGGCGCGGCCGGCATCATCCCGGCGGTGCTGCACTACTACGCGCGCTTCGTGAATCCACCGCCCCCCGCCCCCCGTGGCGGCGCTGAGGCCACGAACGCAGGCCCCGGCGGACGGACCAATCCGGCCCTGGGCGCGCATGAAGACGGCATCATCGACTTCCTGCTGACCGCCGCGGCCATCGGCATTCTGTACAAGGAAAACGCCTCCATCTCCGGTGCCGAAGTCGGCTGCCAGGGCGAGGTGGGCGTGGCCTGCTCGATGGCGGCTGCGGCCTTGTGCGCGGTGATGGGCGGCACGCCGGCCCAGGTCGAGAACGCCGCGGAAATCGGCATGGAACATCATCTGGGCCTGACCTGTGACCCGGTCGGCGGGCTGGTGCAGATTCCCTGCATCGAGCGCAATGCGATTGCGTCGGTCAAGGCCATCAACGCGGCCCGCATGGCGCTGCGCGGGGACGGCACCCACCATGTGAGCCTGGACAAGGTCATCAAGACGATGCGCGAGACCGGCGCGGACATGATGACCAAGTACAAGGAAACGGCCCGCGGCGGGCTGGCGGTGAATATCGTCGAGTGCTGAGCCCCCGCTCGGCACGAGTTAGGCACCCGTTAGACGCCCGTTAGACGCCCGTTGAGGGCTGTCACCGGTGCCAAGGCCTGCACTGCCCAACAGCCGCAGACGGCTCAGCGTCAGGACCCCTCCCCCACCTAGCTCGCTTGGCCCCTGTCCAGCGGCAGTTTCTGCACCCGATTGGCCAGGAACACCTCGCCGATATCCAGCGTGCTTTCCTGCCCGACCCGCTTGGCGCAGTCCTTCAGCCAGCGCTGAGCCGCAGCCCGTCCCAGCTCGAACAGCGTGGTCAGCAGCCGCCAATCGGTGTTGAGCTTGCTGGATGCGCCAAACGGGGCCAGGCCCGCCTCATCCGCCACGCGATGCAGCCGCATGGCCTTGTAGTGCGTCGGGTCCACCCGCCGGTCTTGCAGCAAGCGCTGCACAAAGGAGATGGCCCGCAGCTCCGCCACCAGGCTGGCATTGAAGGTGATCTCATTGATGCGGTCATCAATCTCGGCCGCAGTCTTGGGAATGCCGTCGTGCTCGCGCGGATTGATCTGCACCAGCAGCACGTCATCCGTCTGCGTGCCATACACCAGCGGCCACAGCGCCGGATTCCCGGAGAAGCCCCCATCCCAGAACGGCTCCCCATCGATCACGATGGTCTGCGCGCTGCGCGGCAGGCAGGCCGAGGCCATCAGGGCCTCGATGCTCAGGTCACCGTCGCTGAAGACCCGCGGCTGGCCGGTGCGCACCGAGGTGGCGGTGACAAAGACCTTGATCGGCCCGCGCCGCATCGCGTCTTCGTCCACATGCTGGCGGACGATGTCCCGCAGCGGGTCCAGGTTGAAGGGATTGAGCTGGTAGGGACTCCACAGCCGCAGCCAGGCATCCCAGGCCAATGCGGCCGGCCAGGCACTGCGGTTGTAGGCCCAGGCGGGGGGCGCGGTGCTGCCAGCCGGGCCTGTGGGTGTCACCGCCTCGCCCATCATGCCGAAACAGGCCGGCACGCCCGACACGGCCTGCCAGAACGCCCGCAGCGCCTGCCGAGCCCCTTCGGCGCCCCCTTGCGCATAGCCCGACGCCAGGACGGCGGCATTCATGGCACCGGCGCTGGTGCCGGAGACGCCGTCAAACCGCATGGACCCGTCCTCCAGCAGCGCGTCCAGCACGCCCCAGGTGAAGGCGCCATGGGAGCCGCCGCCTTGCAGGGCGAGATCCAGGGGCCGGCTGGACTTGTCCGGTGCTCGGGGGCGAGAAGTAGGCGCCATGCTGTGCTCTCCAAAGGACCTCTGGAATATAGCCGCGGCGCTTGACCGCGCTCACCCCGCCCCGTCAACATCCTGGGGGGGGGCGGTGCTGGGGCGGGCGGCTCAGCGCATCGGCGGCAAAGGCTCGTTCGGCAGCCAGCGCTTGTAGATGGCCTGGAAGGTGCCGTCCCGCTTGAGTTCCTGCAACCGGGCCTGCCAGGCCTCCACAGTGGCTTTGGGCGTGCTGAGGGAAAAGGCGATGTAGCCGTCGTTGACGGCAAAGCTGAACAGTGCGCGGATCTGGGACGGCTTGACCCCCGCCAGCGCCAGCGTGCGCGGCATGCTGACCCGCTCCCCGGCCAGCAGCGGGGCGCGCCCGGCCATCAGCATGCGCACGCCCTGCACCGGGTCCACCACGGTTTGCAGATTGCGAAAACCAGCGGTGCGCAGTTGCTGGGCGGTGTACCAGTCCCTCACCACCAGCACGCGACTGGCATGGCGGGCGTCCTCCAGCGTCCGGGTCTGGACCGGGACACCGGCGCGGGCGTAGACGGTGCTGTGAAACTGCACCAGCGGCCCCACCCACTGGAACAGGGATTCGCGCTCCGGAATGCGGGCGGTGGCAAAGAGCGCGGTTGGCGGGGTGTCCTGCGCTTCGCGAAAGGCACGGGCCCAGGGCAAGACCTCAATCGGCAGGTCCTGGCCCAGCCGCTGCTGGATGGCCTGCACGATCTCGACGGTCAGGCCGCGGGGCTTGCCGTTATCGCTGAAATTGATCGGGGGGAACTCTTCGGTCAGCAGCCGCAGGGAGGCTGGCAGTGCGCCGACGGCGCCGGAGGGGCTGGAGCCCGGCGCGCCGGTCCGTGCGGGACCGCCCGTTGCCGCCATCAGGCAAGCCGCTGGCCAGGCCAGGCCGGCCAGTCCCATCGCCGCCACGTGTCGTCTCTGCATACCTGATCGTCCGATGCCGAAAAGTACGGTGGTAGTGGACGAAGATGATAGGGGCGGACCGCAGCGTCTGCGCATCCGCCCCCCGTGCAGAACACACACCCGCGGGGGCTGTGCACACACCCGCAGGGGCAATGCACACCCCCGCGGGGCCGTGTGGTCCGGCTTACTTGCCGCCGCGCAGCTTGCTCAGTTGGCCCTGGGTCTCGTTCCAGAGCTCCATGCCCACCTGCGTCGCGATGCCGGCATTCACCCGGGTGAGCTTGTCGCGCATGCGGGCGGCTTCCGCCGGGCTCAGCTCATTGACCTGCATGCCCTTGGCCTTGAGGGCGGCCAGCGCCTTGGCGGCTTCGTCGCGGGTGTCCTTGCGCTCGAAGTCGCGGCTGGCGATGGCGGCCTTTTGCAGCACGGCCTTCTCATCCTTGGACAGGCCGTCCCAGAACTTCTTGCTCACCGTCACGATCCACGGGCTGTAGACGTGATTGGTGACGGTCAGGTACTTCTGCACTTCGAAGAACTTGGCCGACAAGATGGTGTTGTAGGGATTCTCCTGCCCGTCCACCGCATTGGTTTCCAGCGCGGTGAACAGCTCGGAATACGGCAGCGGCACGGCATTGGCGCCGAGCTGTTTGAAGCTGTCGAGGAAGACATTGTTCTGCATGACGCGCAGCTTGATGCCGTCCAGGTCTTCCAGCTTGGTGACCGGCCGCTTGCTGTTGGTCAGGTTGCGGAAGCCGTTCTCCCAATACACCAGGCCGACCATGCCCTTGTCTTCCAGCTTGGCCCGGACCTTGTCGCCCACCGGGCCGTCCAGCAGCGCATCGGCTTCACGGGTGTTGTTGATCAGGAAGGGGGTGTCCCACAGCGCCATTTCCTTGGCGATGCCCACCAGCGTGGCGGTCGAGCCCACCATCATTTCCTGGGCGCCGCCGATGAGGGCTTGCTGCATCTGCGTGTCCGGCCCCAGGGCAGCGCCGCCGATGGCCCGCACCTTCATCTTGCCGCCGGAGAGCTTTTGCACCTCGTCGGCGAACACCTTCACGGCGCGGCCCTGGTTGCTGTTCTCGGCCAGGCCGTAGCCGAAGCGGATCAGGCGCGGCTTGATGTCCTGCGCGGCGGCGGGCAGCGCGGCCAGCACCAGCGAGGCGGCTGCGGCCGCAAGGGTCAGACGACGACGGAGGGGGGAGCAGTTCATGGGAGTCTCCTTGTTGGACCTGGGATCGGCCTTGATGAATTCTGAAGCTCAGCGCCACCAATGCATCGGCACCGTGACCAGCGCCGGGAAGCAGGTAAACGCCACGAGGATGACCACATAGGTCAGCAGGAACGGATTCACGCCCTTGATCACCTGATGCATGGACAGCCGCCCCACCCCGGCCACGACGTTGAGCACCGTGCCCACCGGCGGGGTGATCAGGCCGATGGCGCCGTTGAGCACGAACATCAGGCCGAAGTAGACCGGATCAATGCCGGCCTTGACCGCGATCGGCAGCATCACCGGGGCGAAGATCAGGATGGTGGGCGTGAGGTCCAGCGCAGTGCCGATCAGCACCAGCAGCACCATCATCAGCGCCATCAGCAGGCGCGGGGATTCGATCAGCCCGCCCAGCCACTGCGTCAGCACACCGGGCAGGTCGGCCAGGGTGATCATGTAGCTGGCGACCTGCGCGCCGGCGCACAGGAACATCACCACCGCCGTGGTCTTGGCGGCCCGCACCAGCACGCCGTGCAGCTGGCCCAGCGACATCTCGCGGTGCACCACGAAGCTGATGACCAGCGCGTAGAACGCGGCGACCACCGCGGCTTCGGTCGGGGTGAAGATGCCGGTCTTCATGCCGCCGATGATGATCACCGGCATCAGAAGCGCCCAGAAGGCCTTGAGCGTGGCCCGCAGCCGGTCGTTCCAGGACAGCGCCTGGCCTTCGGGCAGGTCCAGCTTGCGCAATTGCAGCTTCCAGGCCAGCAGCAGACCCAGCCCCATGAACAGCCCGGGCACGATGCCGGACACGAACAGGGCCGAGATCGAGGTGTTGGTCGTGACCCCGTAGATCACAAAGGGCATGGACGGCGGAATGATGGGCGCGATGATGCCGCCCGAGGCAATCAGCCCGGCCGAGGTGGCCATGGGATAGCCGTGGCGCTGCATCATCGGCAGCAGGATGGTGGCCAGGGCGGCGGTGTCGGCCAGGGCCGAGCCGCTCATGCTGGCCATGAGCACCGCAGCGCCGATGGCCACAAAGCCCAGACCGCCGCGGATGTGCCCCACCCAGGCCTGGGCCATCTCGATGATGCGCCGACTGATGCCGCCTGCATTCATCAGCTCACCGGCCAGGATGAAGAAAGGCACGGCCAGCAGCGGGAAGCTGTCGATGCCGGCCACCAGATTCTGGGCCAGCAGCTGGGTATCCCAGAAGTCCAGGGCCCAGGCCATTCCGGCGCCCGTCAGCACCAGGGCAAAGGCCATCGGAATGCCCAGGCCCATCAGGACCAGCATGCCGACGACAAAGATGATGAAGGACAGTGCTTCGTTGCTGATGCCGGTCATCACTCGACCTCCAGTTCATGATCGAGATTCAGCGGCTTGGCGCGCACCAGCTGCCACAGCGCCATGAGCGCGATCAGCGCGCTGCTGATCAGCGCCGGCAGCGGCAGCAAGGCATTGGAATACCCCAGCACCACCGAGCGGCTGTCCATGCCCACAACCACCTGCTGCCACGCGCCCCAGGCCACCATACCGGCGGCTGCCACGACGGCCAGGCGGATCAGGGCGGCAATGATCGTCATGAGCGTGCGACGGCGACGCAGCGGCAGCAGCAGGCTGGTGAAGGCCATGTGCTCGCCCAGCGGGTAGGCGGCGGTGGCGCCGATGAAGACCATCCACACGAACAGCAACCGGGACAGCTCTTCACTCGCCGCCACGCCACTGCCGAAGCCATAACGCAGCACGACGTTGACGAACACCGCGAGCGCCATGACAGCCAGGCACAGGGCCATGGCGCCTTCGGCCAGGCGCAGCCAGAGCGGGCGCGGGCCGTTGGCAGCGGGCGGTGTCGGGGCTTCCGGTGGAACCACAGGACCGGCGGACACCGGTGAGGAGGATGTGGGCGTCATGGGCCGGTCTCCTTGGGGGCGGGAGTGAAAGGGTGGGCGTCCGCGTTGGCGGCGCCGAGGTCGAGCCGCTCACGCTGCTGAAGGATCGCCTCCAACTGCGCCGACAGCGGCAGGTCCGCCGACACCGTCATGACGCCGGCCTCCCCCACCGGGGATTCCAGCGTGTTGAACTGGCTGTCCACCAGGCTGGCGGGGAAGATATGCCCGGACGCCCGGGCCGCGACCCGCGTCAGCGCCAGGCTGCGGCTGATGTCGATGAACACGAATTGCAGCGGTGGATGGGCCGCGCGCAGCCGGTCGCGGTACACACGCTTGAGTGCGGAGCAACTGAGCACCACGGGGCCGGGCGCCTGAAGCAGCCCCCCCAGACGGTCCAGCCAGCCCCAGCGGTCGTCATCGGTCAGCGCTTGACCGGCCTGCATCTTGGCGATGGAGGCCGCAGAATGGTGGGCATCGCCTTCGATGAAAGGCCACTTGAGTTGCCGCGCGAGGGCTTCGCCCACACTGGTCTTGCCGCAACCCGCCACGCCCATCACCACGATGGACGCGGTGCCCATGGACGCCTCGGCGCGACCGATCTCTGATTCAGCCATGTGTACTGGCCCTTCTTCTTCGCCACCCATTGGGTAGCGCTGTCCCGTTATCGAAAAAGAGACGGCGAAGCCTTCGCCGTCATTTCTGTCATTTGTCAGACCTGTCCCTAGGGCTTCCACTGCTCGTGGGCCCGGATGGGTAGCGCTATCCTACGCCGGAGCGCCACGCACCTTGCTAGGGAAACTACGCACCATGAGCCAGCCTTCTGCCCCAAAACGACGCCGTGCCACCGGCCGGGTGACCTTGCAGGATGTGGCCGTCGCAGCGGGCGTGAGTCCGATCACCGCGTCGCGCGCGCTGCGGGGCGAACGCGGCGTGGCGGCGGAACTGGTGGAGCGGGTGCAGGTGGCCGTGCGGGAGCTGGGTTATGTGCCGGACCCGGCCGCCCGCGCCCTGGCCTCGGCCAAGAGCAACCAGGTGGTGCTGCTGGTGCCGCTGCTGTCCAACGCGCTGTTTGTGGACCTGCTGGATGCGGCGCAGCGCACGCTGTTGCAGGCGGGCTACCAGAGCATGATCGGCGTGACGCACTATCAGCCGGAGGAAGAGGAAGCGCTGCTGCGCACCTACCTGATGAACCGCCCCGCCGGGCTGCTGGTGACCGGGTTTGACCGCACCGACACAGCCCGCAGCCTGCTGACGGGCAGCGGCGTGCCCTGCGTGCATCTGATGGAGAACCGTGCCGGCGAGGGGCTGTATTCGGTGGGCTTCTCGCAGGAGGATGCTGGCCGCGCCATGACGCAGGCGCTGATCGACAAGGGCTACCAACGCATTGCCTTTGCCGCCGCGCAGTTGGACCCGCGAACGCTGCAGCGGGCCACCGGCTACCGGGCGGCGCTGGGTGCACGGCACGACGCGCGGCTGGAGTTCATGGATGGCGCGCCCTCCTCCTTTGCGCTGGGCGCGCAGATGTTCGACCGGGTGCTGGCGCAGGCGCCGGACGTGGACGCCATCTTCTTCAACAACGACGACCTGGCCCAGGGGGCCCTGCTTCAAGCGCTGCGCCGGGGCATCGAGGTGCCGTCGCAGGTAGCGGTGGCGGGCTTCAACGACCTGATCGGCGGCGAGCAGATGCTGCCGCCGCTGTCGACCGTGCGCACGCCCCGCGGTGAGATCGGCCTGAAGGCGGCGGAGATGCTGATCACGCTCATGCGCGGCGAGCCGGTGGAGCAGCCGTGTGTCGATCTGGGGTTTGAGCTGTTGATGCGGGGCAGTTGTTGATACGGGGCCGTTGCTGATGCGGGGCCCGTACTGAGCTGTCGGCAGCAGAAAAAAAGCGGGGCTCAGCCCCGCTTCTTCATGGCGCCACAAGTCTGGCGCGCTCAGTCCGCGATCCCTGGGGTGGGCGTGATGCCGCCAGCACCGCCAAGACTGCCGGATCCACCGTGCAGGCTGTCGCCGGCCCGGATGACGTTCGCACGCCCCCCGTCCGCATCGCCCGAGCCTTCCGCCTGCGCTGCCCGGAAGCTCTTCGCCCCGCGCACCAGGTAGGAATAGATCACCGGCACCACCACCAGCGTCAGCAGCGTCGAGGTGATGACGCCGCCGATGATCGCCCGCCCCATCGGCGCCTGGATCTCACCGCCGTCGTTCAGCGCAATCGCCATCGGCAGCATGCCGAAGACCATCGCGGCGGTCGTCATGATGATGGGCCGCATCCGCACCAGCCCCGCCTGCAGCAGCGCCTCCGGAATCGACATCCCGTCCTTGCGCGCATGGTTGGCAAAGTCCACCAGCAAGATCGCGTTCTTGGTCACCAGGCCCATCAGCATCACCAGGCCAATCATCGAGAACACGTTCAGCGTCGTGTTCCAGAACAGCAGTGCCAGCATCACCCCGATCAGCGACAGCGGCAGGGACGCCATGATCGCAATCGGCTGCAGGAAGCTCGCAAACTGGCTGGCCAGCACGATGTAAATGAAGATCAGCGCCAGGCCCATGGCCATCACCAGGCCGATCATGAAGTCCGCCTGCTGCTTGCCGTCCCCGTCCACCATGAAGCTGATCCCGGGGGGCAGCTCGGTCTCCTTGATCAGCTTCTGCACATCGGCATTCACGTCGCCGGACGGCCGTCCCTGCACGCCGGCATACACCGCCTCCCGGCGCTGCAGGTTCTGGCGGCGGATCACCTCCGGATTGAACACCTCCTCCAGCGTCGCCACCTGCTCCAGCGAGACCGGCGAGCCGTCCTTGGCAAAGGCCACCGGCAGGCGGCGCATCTGCTCCAGGTTCTGGCGCTGGTCCTTGGGCAGGCGCAGCAGCACTTCCACCTGGTTGCCGTCCGGCGTGGTCCAGTAGGTCGCCACCTCACCATTCACGTAGGCGTGCAGGGACGACGCCACCATCGGCGCATTCAGGCCCAGCTCGCGCACGGCGGAGTCCTTCAGACGCACGGCATAGGTCGGCACGCCCGGCTTGACGGTGGTGTCCACATCCACCGCGCCCTTGATCTTCTTGACCTTCTCGGCGAAGTCCTTGGCCACCTGGGTCAGCACCTGCGGGTCGCTGCCCAGAATGGTGATCCACACCGGGCGGTTGAAACCGACGCTGAGCTCCACACCAGGAATGCGGGAGATCTCGGCGCGGATGGCGTTTTCGACTTCGCTCTGGCTGCGGCTGCGCTCGCGGCGGTCCACCAGCGCGATGTTGAGCGAGGCCTGGTTGCGGCCCGTGGACATGCCCTCCCCGCTGGCGCCCACCACCGTCGAGACGGTCTTGACCTCCGGCATGCGGGCCAGGATCTCCTCCACCTGGCGCACCTTGTTGTCACCACGCTCCAGGCTGGTGGCCACCGGCATGCGCAGGCTGATCTGGGTGAAGCCCTGGTCGGTCTGCGGCACGAATTCGCCGCCGACCAGCGGCACCAGCATCAGCGCGCCGACGAAGCTGGCCACACCGCCCAGCGTCACCAGACCGCGCGGGGTGATGGTGGCCAGGCGCAGGCGCCGGGGCAGTTGCCGCTGACGCTCGCCATGGACATCGAAGGGGCGACCCCAGACCGGCACCGGCGGCACGAACAGCCGATAACGACGCCCGGAGAAGATCCAGCGAATGCTGACCTCATACCAGCGGTGCAGCACGTCCATGCCAGCATCGGTGGCGCGGATGAGGTGACCCACGCCCGGCACGCGCTTCAGATGGGTGGAGGGAGGATCGTGCCAGACCGAGGACATCATCGGGTCCAGCGTGAAGCTGACGAACAGCGACACCAGCACCGCCACCGCCACGGTGATGCCGAAGGGGTAGAAGAACTTGCCGATCACGCCGCCCATGAAGGCGACCGGCACAAACACGGCGCAGATGGCGAAGGTGGTGGCCATGACCGCCAGGCCGATCTCGTTGGTGCCGTCCTCGGCGGCGCGGCGATGGTCCTTGCCCATGCCCACATGCCGCACGATGTTCTCCCGCACCACGATGGCATCGTCGATCAGCAACCCGATGCACAGGCTCAGCGCCATCATGGTCATGAAGTTCAGCGTGAAGCCGAAGGCATAGACCGCGATGAAGCTGGAGATGACCGAGATGGGCAGCGTCAGACCGGTGATGACCGTGGACCGCCAGCTGTGCAGGAACAGAAAGACGATGGCAATCGTCAGCAGCGCGCCTTCGATGAGCGTGTGCCGCAGGCCCTTGAGCGAGTTCTTCACGAAGTCGCTGTTGGCGTAGATCAGGCGCAGCTCCATGTCCTTGGGCAGCGTCTTGCGCAGCTCGGCCAGGGCCGATTGGATGGCCTCGCCGGTGGCGACGATGTTGGCGTCCTGCTGCTTGAAGATGTTGAAGTTGACGGCGGGCTGGCCGTTGATGCGGGCGATGGAATCGCGCTCGCGTTCACGCTCGACCAGGGTGCCGAGGTCTCCCAGCGTGAGGTTGAGGTCTCCGCGGCGGGCGACCACGACGTTGACGAAGTCCTTGGGGTCCTTGACCTTGCCTTCCACCCGCAGCATGGTGTCGGTGGCCGGGTTGGACAGCAGACCGACCGGGGAGTCGGTGTTGGCCTGGTTCAGGGCGGAGGCGATCTGCGCCGGGGTGACGCTGTAGGCGCGCAGGCGCTGCGGGTCGAGGTCGATGCGCACTTCACGCAGGGCCAGGCCACCAACGTCCACCCGGGCGACGCCTTCCACCCGGGAGAGGCGCTTGGAGACGACCTGGTCGGCCATCATCGACAGTTCCCGCGGCGTGCGGGTCTTGCTGAGCAAGGCGGCCACGACGACGGGCTGGGCGTTGTCGCCCTGGAAGCGGGAGACCGTCGGCGGCTTGGCTTCCTTGGGGAAGTTGGCCTGGGCCAGGGCCACCTGGTCGCGCACTTCCTGCATGGCGCGGTTCATGTCCACACTGAGACTGAACTCGACGCTGGCCTGCACACGGCCTTCGAAGCTGCGGGACTGGATGCGGTCCACACCGGCGACGGTGTTGAGCGCTTCCTCCAGAGGCTTGGCGATCTCGCGCTCGACGGCTTCCGGCGAGGCACCGGGGTATCGCACGTCGATCCAGGCACCGGGCAGCGAGATGTCGGGCATCTGCTCGACGCCCAGTTTGGAGTAGGAGAACAGACCCAGCACACACAGGGCCACCATGACCATGGTGGCGAAGACTGGGTTCTGGATGGAGATACGGGTCATCCACATGGGGAATCCCTTCTTGTCGTTGTCGTGTCGCAGGGATTACTGCGTGGTGGCACTGGCCGATGCGCTGGCGACGCTGGCCTTGGGCGGCACGATGGTGGCGGCCTGGCCTTCCTTGAGGTTGTCGAAGCGGGCGCCCAGGACCTGCGCGTCGGCGTTGAGGCCGGCGACAACTTCCACCCTGCCCTCGCGTGGGTCGCGGCGGCCGGTGGTGACGATGCGGCGGACGAGGTTGCCCTTGTCGATCACCCAGACATGCTCCTGGCCGGAGACACTGCCCAGCGCGGTGAGCGGGACGGTCATGCGCTGTTTGTCGTCCGGCATTTCGACGCGGGCGACGGCGTATTGGCCGGCGCGGAAGCGCTCACCCGGGTTGTCCAGGGTCAGCGTGACGCCGATGGAGCGGGTGCCGGGTTCGGCCGCCGGGGCGATGCGGGCGATGCGGGCCTCGACCGGCTTGTCGAAGCCTTCGACCTGGAGGTTGACGCTCATGCCGGGCTTGAGGCGGCTGACTTCGTGGGTGCCAACGAGGCCGGCGAGTTCGAGGCGGGAGAGGTCGACGATGGTCAGGACCTGCTGTTCGGCAGCGACTTTTTCGCCGGGGACGACGTGGCGCTTGGACACAATGCCGTCGATGGGCGAGAGCAGCGCGGCCTGGGTCAGGAGGACCTGGCTGGTGGCCAACTGGGCCTGCGCAGAGAGCATCTGGGCGCGGGCGGTTTCGAGGGCGGAGCGGGAGTTGTCGAGGGCGGTGGGGGCGATGAAGTTCTGGGTGGCCAGGCCTTGGTTGGCTTTGTATTGGCGCTCGTACTGTTCATACTGGGCACGGGCAGACTCGACGCCGGCATTGCGTTCGGCAACTTTGTGGCGAAGCTCTTCAAGGTCGAGTTGACCCAGGCTTTGGCCGGCTTTGACGCGGCTGCCCTCGCCCACCGAGAGGTTGACCAGGCTGCCATTGGCCTTGGCCCGGACGACCACGGTGTTGGGCGCCACCAGGGGGCCCGAAAATTCAATGACGCCGGGCATGCTGGCCGGCATGGGGCGGACGACTTCACTGGCCTGGAATTCAAGCGGGGGCTTGGCCGCTTCCTTCTTGGGCGCAGGTGCCGCCTGCCGGCTGGTGGCAAATACCGCCGCCCCCGCCGCCAAAACCACGATCGCCAGGCCACCGATCCAGATCTTCTTACGCATGGTCTCCCCCAAGTCTCCTGAACCGCTTCGCTGGGCACCCCGGACCGCCGGTGACGCCACAACGAAGCTCGAATGCGGCGGAGTGTAGGAACCGGGTCCCGGCCCAGGGGGTGAACTGCGACGAATTGCAGTTTGCGGAGCATGAACTGCTGAGGGGGTCTATGGTCCGCCTCTCTCCTGGGGGGCGGGGGGTGACGATCTAGGGGGGGGCTGGTGCGCAGTGCGCTGGGGCTGGGGCGGGGGGGCTGCGATTGATGGCGCTGGGGAGGGTGTACTGCGCTAGAAGGAGCAGGGGCGGGCACCTTTTGCTCCATGTCCTCCGCCCCTGCGGGGCTCCCCCTTTCACTTCCGCAAAAGGCACCCGCCCCTGCCCCTTCCGACATCCAGCTCTGCAACGGTTGAAACGCGCGTTTTGCGGTGCTCTGCGGCAAGCGAGAGTCTGGGCAGTCAGTGGGCCGGTGGCGTTGGCGTTGGAGCGGCCGCGGAAGAGCGTGCGGGCCACCGGCTGGTGGTGGGGCGCGGGATGGGCGTCCGATAAGTCGTGGCCTGGTCAGGGCCTCATCGGAGCTCGGGCGGAAGTTAGGCGACTGGGGGACGCTGCGCCGCAATCGCGGCAATGGGCAGTTCGACGTCCGCGCATTGGGCACGGTCCAGCAGCACATGGTCCATCACGACCAGCGCCAGCATGGCCTCGGCAATGGGCGTGGCACGGATGCCCACGCAAGGGTCATGGCGGCCAAAGGTCTCGACCGTGGTCGGCTCGCCCGCCCGGTTGATCGATGCCTTGGGCGTGCGGATGGAACTCGTGGGCTTGATGGCGATCGAGACCCTCAGATCCTGGCCGCTGGAAATGCCGCCCAGCACGCCGCCCGCGTTGTTGCTGGCAAAGCCCTCTGGCGTCAGTTCGTCGCCGTGCTGGCTGCCCCGCTGGCGCACGCTGTCAAAACCCGCACCAATCTCGACACCCTTCACGGCGTTGATGCCCATCATGGCGTAGGCAATGTCAGCGTCCAGCTTGTCGAAGAGCGGCTGGCCCAGGCCCGCCGGCATACCAGTGGCCTCCACCATGAGCCGCGCACCGACGGAGTCACCATCCTTGCGCAGCTGGTCCATGTAGGCCTCCAGCGCTTCAATCTGGCTGGCGTTGGCCGCAAAGAAAGGGTTCTGGCCGACGTGCTGCCAGCCCTCGAAGGCAATGTCGATCTCGCCCAGCGCCGTCATGCAGCCCCGAAAGCCCACGCCCATTTCCTGCGACAGCCATTTGCGGGCCACCGCGCCCGCCGCCACCATCGGCGCCGTCAGGCGCGCCGAGGAGCGACCACCGCCGCGCGGGTCGCGCAGGCCGTATTTGCGCCAGTAGGTGTAGTCCGCATGGCCTGGGCGGAAGGTGTCCAGGATGTTGCCGTAGTCCTTGCTGCGCTGGTCCACGTTGCGGATGAGCAGGCAGATGGGCGTGCCAGTGGTCACGCCTTCATAGACGCCCGAGAGAATCTCGACCTGGTCCGGCTCCTGGCGCTGCGTGACGTGGCGCGAAGTGCCCGGGCGGCGACGGTCCAGCTCCGGCTGGATGTCCTCAACCGACAGCGCCAACCCCGGCGGGCAGCCATCAATGACGCAGCCAATCGCCGGGCCATGGCTTTCGCCGAAATTGGTGACGCGGAACAAGCTGCCGAAGGTGCTGCCAGACATCTACTAACCTGCCAGGGCTGAAAAAGGGAAGGGTCAATTCTACGAGCCCACTGGGCGCCGACCATTCCCTCCATGTGCCGACGCATGCAAAAACGGCCCCGTCAGGGGGCCGTCTGCCGGGCGATTGGGAAACCCAGGCTTCGCGCCTGGGCCGCCGCGGTGAGGAGCGCCGCCGTCCGCTGGCCGCTGCAGGCCCTCAGGAGGCCTGCGCCTGACCGCCCTCTTCCGCCGGCCAGTCCCGGATGTAGGCCTTGAGCATGCGGTTTTCGAAGTCCTGGGAGTCGACGACCGTCTTGGCGACGTCGTAGAAAGAGATCACGCCCATGAGCTGGCGGCCGTTGAGCACCGGCATGTAGCGGGCGTGCCGCCCCAGCATCATGCGGCGGACTTCATCGATCTCGGTGGCCGGGGTGCAGGTCAGCGGAGCGTCGTCCATGACGCTGCGCACGAGCGAGGTGCCCACGCTGCCCCCATTACGGGTGATGGCCTGGATGACCTCGCGGAAGGTCAGCATGCCCACCAGATCGTCAAATTCGATCACCACCAGCGAGCCGATGTCGCGCTCGGCCATGGTGGCCACGGCGTCCGCCAATGGCTGGTCGGGTGAGACGGTAAAGAGCGTGTTGCCCTTGACCCGCAGGATGTCGGAGACTTTCATGCCTCTCAACATAGCACACAATGCCCGCTGCAAGGCACCACCTGGATGCGGCCAATGTCAAGAAGCGCAGTGGCCGTGGGCGGTACCCCACGATCCGGCCAGGCCCTCGCCCGGCCGCAACCCAGCCGGCATTCAGCCGGCACCCAGCGATGGACGCCACCCGCATCCCCCCGCTGACACGACGGCCGACCACGGCCGCAGAGACAGGAGACAGTTCATGGCAGGTCCTGCCGACCCCGGTTTTGACACGCTGGCCCTTCATGCCGGCGCCAGCCCCGACCCCAGCACCGGCGCCCGCGCCGTGCCGCTGCATCTCACCACCTCGTTTGTGTTCGAGAGCGCCGAGCAGGCCGCCGGCCTGTTCAACATGGAGCGCAGCGGACATGTGTATTCCAGGCTGTCCAACCCGACCACCGCCGTGCTGGAAGAGCGCATCGCCGCCCTGGACGGCGGCGTCGGGGCAGTGGCCACCGCCAGCGGCCAGGCCGCCCTGCATCTGGCCGTGGCCACCCTGGCCGGGGCCGGCCATCACATCGTGGCCTCGTCCGCACTGTATGGTGGCTCCCACAATCTGCTGCACTACACCCTGCGCCGATTCGGCATCAGCACCACCTTCGTGCCGCCCGGTGACCTGGACGCCTGGCGAAACGCCATTCGCCCCGAGACGCGGCTGCTGTTGGGAGAAAGCCTCGGCAACCCCGGCCTGGACGTGCTGGACATCCCCGCTGTCGCCCAGATCGCCCACGACGCCCACCTGCCGCTGCTGGTGGATGCCACCTTCGTGACCCCCTACCTGCAGCAGCCCCTGGCCCTGGGCGCGGACCTGGTCTATCACTCGGCCACCAAGTTCCTGTGCGGACACGGCACGGTCGTGGGCGGCCTGCTGGTGGACAGCGGCCGCTTCGATTGGGAACAGGCCCATGCCGCCAGCGGGTCGGAACGTCGCTTCGCCGAACTCTGCGAGCCGTACGACGGCTTCCACGGGATGGTGTTCAGCGAAGAGAGTTCCGTGGGCGCGTTCCTGCTGCGCGCCCGCCGCGAAGGCCTGCGAGACTTCGGCGCCTGCATGAGCCCCCACACCGCCTGGCTGATCCTGCAGGGCATCGAGACCCTGCCCCTGCGCATGCAGCGGCATGTGAGCAATGCCCAGAAGGTGGCGGAGTTCCTGGTGAGCCATCCGATGGTGGACCGGGTGCGCTACCCCGGCCTGACGGATCACCCCGACCATGCCCTGGCACAGCGACTGCTGCCGCGCGGCTGCGGCGCGGTGTTCAGCTTCGACCTGAAAGGCGGCCGCGAACAGGGCCGCAAGTTCATCGAGTCCCTGCGGCTGTTCTCCCATCTGGCGAATGTGGGCGATGCCCGGTCGCTGGTGATCCACCCCGCCTCAACCACCCATTTCCGCATGGACGACGCCGCGCTGGCCGCCTCCGGCATCGGGCCAGGCACGCTACGCCTGTCCATCGGGCTGGAGGATCCGGATGACCTGATCGCCGACCTGACGGCTGCCCTGAAGGGAGCCGCCAAATGAAGATCGCGATGAACGTCCGGAACGCCGACAACATCAGCGGCAGCGGCAGCGGCGGCACCAGCAGTGACAGAGGCAGCGGCAGTGGGAGCGACAGAGGCAACGGCATGAGCGGGCGTGACCGAGCCACCGCCTACGCCTACACCGGCGGCAAAGCGTTCGACCCGAGCCTGCCCTGCGTGGTGTTCATCCACGGCGCCCTGCATGACCACAGCGTCTGGACCCTGCTGGCGCGGTTCCTGGCGCATCATGGTCATGCGGTGCTGGCGGTGGACCTGCCCGGCCATGGCCGCAGCGACGGCCCGCCCCTGGCGGATGTGGAATCCCTGGGCGGCTGGGTGCTGGACCTGATGAGCGCCGTGGGCGTGGAAAGCGCCGCGCTGGTCGGGCATTCCATGGGCTCGCTGATTGCGCTGGAGGCCGCCGCCCAGGCGCCGACACGATGCTCCCGCCTGGTGATGGTGGGCACCGCCTGGCCGATGAAAGTCAGCGAGTCGCTGCTGAACACGGCGCGAGACCAACCGGATCAGGCCATGGCGATGGTCAACGCCTTTTCGCATTCAACGCTGGCCGCCAAGCCCTCCCACCCCGGACCCGGCGTGTGGCTGCATGGGGCCAATCTGGCGCTGATGCGGCGGACCCAAGCCCGCGGCGCGGCGCACGGCAACCTCTTCCTGCATGACTTCCAGGTCTGCGACCGCTATGCAGGCGCCCCGGCGGCCGCAGAGCGGGTGCAGGCGCCCGCCCACTTGATCCTGGGCGCCAAGGATGTCATGACACCGCCTAAAGCTGCGCGGCAACTGGCAGAACTGCTGTCCGCCCAGGTCCGCACCCTGCCCGCCGGGCACTCGCTGATGACCGAAGCGCCAGAAGCATTGCTGGCGGCGGTGCGGGCGGCGTTGGCATGACCCGTGGCCTCAAGCGATGGCCGCGCGTTGAATATGCGCTGGCCACGCGCTGACCACCCGTTCACCACGCGTGACCACGCTTTGCCAGTACGCTTTGAACTCCATCGAACGCCGTCATGCACAGCTCGACCTCAACCCCGCCTCCCATGATCATCGGCCCCAACACCGCCCTCGAGTTCTCCTATGACGAGGGCTGCAAGCACGCCTACTTCACGGTGGAGTTGCTGAACCTGAAGAGCCGCAAGCGCGTCAGTGTCAACGTCCCGCTGCGGATCTCGGCGGCAGAGCTGGAGAAGAAGCTGACCACGCTGGTCGCGGAAAGACGGGGAGCGGCTGTCTTGTCAACGGCGATCGTGGAGGACCACGTCCGTCTCTATCAGGCCAATCTGTATTACCTGCGGACGCTGATGCACGACGCAGGGCTGCACGAGACCGTTCTGAGCCTGCTGGAGTGGTATGCGCGCAGCTTCACCGTGGCTCTGGCCTGGCTGTTGGCCTCCTCGCCGGAGGTGGCCGATGAGATCGAGCGATCCGCCCCCATGAAGGAGGGCAGCGACGTGCTGGCGTCCGCGATGAATCTGGCGCGGGCCCTCAAGCCAGCGGCCGCCTCCAGCAGCCCTGACTTGCCCGGGTCTAGCGCTGGCAATGGGGCTGGAGCTGGAGCTGGAGCTGGAGCTGGGGCTGGGGCTGGGGCTGCGTAATCGAAAGACCGAGGCCAGGAACAGGCCTGGCTCGGTTGGGCGGTGCTGAGCCCGGCCTAAGCCCAGCGTATGGCCGAATCCAAGCGCCGGGGCTTACCCCGCCGCCACCGCCGACTTGAGCGATGCCAGCATGTCATCGACCATCTTGTCCAGGTCGTACTGGAGTTTCCAACCCCAGTCCCGCTGTGCCACCGTGTCGTCAATGGCCTGCGGCCAGCTCGCGGCGATCTGCTGACGGAAGTCGGGCGCGTAGTCGATGCTGAAGTCCGGAATGTGCCGGCGGATGGAAGCGGCAATCTGCGCCGGGGTGAAGCTCACGCCGGCCAGGTTGTAGCTGCCCCATTCGGTGATGCGCTCGGCCGGGGCTTCCATCAACTCCAGGGTGGCCCGCAGAGCGTCCGGCATGTACATCATCGGCAGGGCCTGGTCTTCCCGCAGGAAGCAGGTGTAGCGGCCATGCTTGAGCGCTTCGTGGAAGATCTCGACGGCGTAGTCGGTGGTGCCGCCACCGGGTGGCGTCTTCCAGCTGATCAGGCCCGGATACCGAAGGCTGCGCACATCCACGCCGTGGTTGGCGTGATACCAGCGGCACCAGCCCTCCCCCGCCAGCTTGGACACGCCATACACCGTGGTCGGGTCCATGACCGTGGTCTGCGGCGTGCCGACCTTGGGTGTCTGCGGGCCAAAGGCCGCGATGGAGCTGGGCCAGAACACCCGGTCCAGCTTCACCGTGCGGGCCAGCTCCAGCACATTGAGCAGGCCCTTCATGTTCAGGTCCCAGGCCCACATCGGATGCTTTTCACCGGTGGCGGACAGGGCCGCGGCCAGGTGGTAGATCTGCGTGATGCCGTGACGCTTGACGACGGCCGACAGCGCCGCGCCGTCGGTCACGTCCAGCATTTCGTGGGTCAGGTAGGGCACCCGGCCTTGCGGGGCCACGTCGCTGGTGATGACGTTGGCATTGCCGTGGCGCTGGGCCAGCTCCACCGCCAGTTCGGAACCGATCTGGCCATTGGCCCCGATCAACAAAATCTTGGTCATTGCTGCTCTTGTAAATCGCTTGTGCCGAGCGGCCGCGGGACCGACCGAGGCACGGCGCCCTGGCGCCATGCACGGTCCACAGCGGCCATCATCGGCTTTACTTCACCAGGCCCAGCTCACGCCCGGCCTGGGCGAAGGCGGCCACCGCCTTCTCCAGATGCTCACGCTCATGCACCGCGGAAATCTGCACCCGCACCCGGGCCTGTTCCTTCGGAACGACCGGATAGAAGAAGCCGACCGCATACACGCCCAGCTCCAGCAGACGGGCGCTGAGCTGCTGGGCCTTGACCGCATCGAACACCATGATGGGCACGATGGGGTGGGTGCCCGGCTTGATCTGGAAACCCGCCTGCTGGATGGCTTCACGGAAGTAGGTCGTGTTGGTTTCCAGCTTGTCGCGCAGGGCGGTGCTGGCTTCCAGCAGATCCAGCACAGCAAGCGAAGCACCGACGATGCTGGGGGCCACGGTGTTGGAGAACAGATAAGGACGCGAGCGCTGGCGCAGCAGTTCGATCACTTCCTTGCGGCCCGTGGTGAAGCCGCCGGAAGCGCCGCCCAGGGCCTTGCCCAGCGTGCCGGTGATGATGTCGACCTGCCCATAGACACCGCGATGCTCATGCGTGCCGCGCCCCGTCTTGCCCATGAAGCCGCTGGCATGGCATTCGTCAATGCCCAGCAGAGCGCCGTGGCGGTGGGTGATTTCGCGGATCTTGTCGAGCTGGGCGATGGTGCCGTCCATGGAGAACACACCGTCGGTGAAGACCAGCACATGGCGGGCGCCAGCCTGCCGGGCTTCGACCAGTTGACGCTCCAGGTCGGCCATGTCGTTGTGCTTGTAGCGGTAGCGCTTGGCCTTGCAGAGGCGAATGCCGTCGATGATGGAGGCGTGATTCAGCTCGTCGCTGACGATCGCGTCCTGCTCGCCCAGCAGCGGCTCGAACAGACCGCCGTTGGCATCAAACGCAGCGGCGTAGAGGATGGTGTCCTCGGTGCCCAGGAATCGGGCCAGTCGCTGTTCCAGTTCCTTGTGGATGTCCTGGGTGCCGCAGATGAACCGGACCGACGACAGGCCATAACCATGGGTGCGAAGCGCCTCATGGGCCGCCTCCAGCACCTGCGGATGGGCCGACAGACCCAGGTAGTTGTTGGCGCACAGGTTGATCACTTCCCGCCCGTCGCGGGTGGTCACCACCGCCCCCTGCGGGCTGGTGATGATGCGCTCGTTCTTGTAGAGACCCGCCTCGCGGATGCCTTGCAGCTCGGCCTGCAGGTGGCGGTAAAAATCTTCGGTGGAGGGGGTCTGAGAAGCCTGGGTGGTCATGCGGGGAGCTCCTGCGGCACAATCCGCGAAATCCGTTAAATCGAACGTGTTCGTTATATCGAACAGCTGTGCAGTATCAAGGAATCAATGTGGCGGGTCAAGGTGGTGAGTCACCCGGGCCTGCGCGATGTCAGTGAGCCATGTCCGCCATTCCGTCAGAAAAGTTGGAACCCCCGCGCGTTGGCGCCACCTTGCAGGCTTTGCGCCAGGCGCAGGGGCTATCGCTGGACGAACTGTCACGGCGGGCCGGCGTCTCCAAGTCGATGCTCTCGCAAATTGAGCGGAATCAGGCCAATCCCACAGTGGCGGTGGTGTGGCGGCTGGCCAATGCGCTGCGGGTGGAACTGTCCGAGTTGCTGGGCGGGGAACGTCCGGCGGCACCGCCGATTGAGGTGGTGGCCGCCCATGCAACGCCCGGGCTCTCCAGTCCGGACGGGCTGTGCCGGCTGCGGATCCTGGGGCCGATTGAGCTGGCCGGGCAGTTCGAGTGGTATGAACTGACGGTGCAGCCGGGAGGCGCGCTGGAATCCGAAGCCCATGAGCCGGGGTCGCGGGAACACCTGAGTGTGCTGAGTGGCGAACTGGAAGTGTCGGCCGGCGGCAGTCGGCAGCAGGTGAAGGCGGGTGAGACCGCCCGTTATGCCGTGGACGGCGCCCATGCCATCCGCAATGTCGGCAAAAAAGCCGCGACGGCCATGCTGGCGGTGCTGCACGCTTAACGCTCTCAGAACACTACGTTCTGTTACCAACCTCCAGCCTCGATCCGATCAGAATCGTGACCGAGAGAGAGGGAGCGTTTCAGGTAGTTCTATTGATGCAACAACGCTCACTGAAGTCCGTCCCCGTTTCTGAGCCCACCGAGGATCAGCCCACTTCCCCCACCAGCATCCGCCCCGCGCCGGACGACCAGTTGCAGAAACTGGCCATGCTCGAAGGTTCCGCACGCCTTCGGGTGGCGGAGCAGCGCGTGCGTCACGGCCTGGAAGATCCGGCCATCCGCGTGCAGCCGTCTGCGGCCGCCGTGCTTCACACCGCGCGGCACATGCGTGACTCCGGCAGCGGCTTTGGGACCGACAAGGCCAAGGGCAAGGCCACACGACTGCGCCTGTTCCTGCTCCTCGTGGCCGCCCTGCTGCTGGGCAGTGCCGCGGCCCTGCACTGGCTGCGCTGACATCCCGGGCAGTCGAGGAAGTCAAGGAAGTCGAATTCGGTCAAGTTTGACGGACACCCCGGTGCGTGATTGCCAACTGAAAACCCATTCGTTTGCACCAATGAGTCTCTATCCTCTGAGGATGACTCATGAATCCGCTCTCGTTCCTCCGGTCCGTGTTCACGCCTTCCACCGCCACGCCAGCGCCGAAGGCTTCTCCTGCACCGGCCCGGCTGCTGGCACCGCCCGGCAGTGAGCAGGATCGCAAGCTGTGGGCCGCGCAGTTGACCGACGCCTGGCGCCTGGTCGGCGAGCTGGACCAGGCACTGCCGCCCAGCCATTCGGCAGACATCGCCACCAATGGGCTTCCGCGGCACCCCCATACCCGCCTTCAGCCGCAGCCCGGCGCGGGCAGTGAGGCCCATGTGCCGATGAATGCCCATCAAGTGGGCGCGCGCAGCATCGCGATGGACCGGGTCGACAGTCCGGCCTCCGCCGCGTTCGCGGCCCTGTGCCTGCAAAAAGACGTGCGTGCGGTGATGGATCTGAGCGCGCTCGACGCACCCGGCCGCAGTTGCATGAAAAGCAACGCGCCTTGGGTGAAGGGAGATACGCGGATTGAATTTCGGTGCCGCATGGCGCCGAACGGTTTTCCCATCGAAGCGAGGACCACCGTGGACGGTCAGCCTGCCACCGAACGGCAGGTGGGCGTCTACATGGCCATCAACGGGCAACCCCGGTTGCCGCGGGACGAGCGCAGCCGCCCCGACTGGAACAACGGCGCCGACCCGGCAGGCACGGTGATGGACTGGGTTCGCCTGCCGATGGACAGCCGCCGCGCGGTGTCTCCCAGAACACTGCTGGCGCTCAGCGCAAAGGCCGACGCGCTCGGCGGCGACTCGGGCACCTGTGTCTTCCAGAGTGCGGACGGTGGTCGCCTCGCGGGCCTCTGCGCCGTGGCCCACGACCTGTACCGGGCGCTCCGGATGCCGCAAGGCCGGGGCGCGACGCTGCTGGACACGGTGATGGAGTCCTGCCTGCGAGGGCGCGCGAATGTGAGCCATGGTCTGCTCACTTCGCCGGAAGATGTGGCCTCGCTCATCGCGATGGCGCGGCTCATCGAGCAGGAGCGCCAGCCCACCTGAGGACCAAGGCGCTCATGGGCACAAGCCTAGCAACAGGGGGCCAGTGTGCCCCGTGCCCAGTGTCCAGTGCGCATCGCCCGGCGCCCGGCGCCCAGTGCGCATTACCGATTGCGCAGTACCCACCGGGTGTTTGCGGCGGCTACTCGCTCAACCCCTCAACGCTGCATGACCGTGCGCAGCGTCAACTGATCCCACTGCGACCCCGCCCACAGCGCGCCCAGGCTCTCGGTCCGTGCCAGCAGCAAGGTGCTGATCAGCGGCTCGGCCCGCGTGGCGGCGGGGTCGCACAGCAGCACCAGGCGCTGGGCCCCGTCCTCTTCCAGCCGCCCGACCCAGTCCAGGTCCAGCAACTGGTCCACCACCGGCTCGAGCTGCAGCGGGTCCACACAGAGCTGCTGCGACAGGGACAGCATGGTCAGCCCGGTCTCCCCATTGGAGCGCGCAGTCTCCAGCTCCCGGAGAATGTCCAGGGCCAGTTCCAGCTGCATGCCCGGCGCTGAGCGACGCACACTCACCCCGCCCGCCAGCGCCGGCGCATTGGCCGCCAGGATCGCGCCCAGCAGGACGATGGACCAGCCCACATAGATCCAGATCAGGAAGATGGGCACCGCCGCAAACGCGCCATAAAGCGTCGAATAGGTCGGCACCTGCTTCACATACCAGGCCAGCGCCTGCTTGGCCAGATGAAAGGCGACCGCCACAAACCCTGCTCCCACCAGCGCATGCCGCCAGCGCACATCCGTGTTGGGCACGTAGTGGAACAGCGCGGCCATCGCCGCCCACAGCACCAGCAGGTCCACGCTGGACAGCAGCACCACCAGCCCGCGCGGCATGTTGTCCACCAGGTCCTTGCCGGTGGTGATGAGGTAACTCGTCAGGGTGAGGCTGCCGCCCAGCAGCAAGGGGCCCAGCGTCATCGCGGCCCAGTACACCAGCACCCGCTGCGCAATCGGCCGGGGACGCTTGACCCGCCAGATCTGGTTGAGGGTGCGGTCGATGGTCAGCATCAGCGACAGCGCCGTGACCGCCAGCACCACCAGACCCACCGCGCCCAGCCGGTTGGCCTTGGCGGCGAACTGCGTCAGCGAGCCCAGCACGGGGCGGGCAATGTTGTCGGGCACCAGCGACTTCAGGAAGTACTTTTCCAGGGCGCCCTGGAAGGCGGAGAACATCGGGAAGGCGGTGAACAGCGCCAGGGCGACGGTCAGCAGCGGCACCAGCGAGATCAGCGTGGTGAAGGTCAGGCTGCCGGCGGTCAGGCCCAGTCGCTCCTCCCGAAAACGCTGCACGAAGATGCGAAACGTCTCCAGCCACGGCCAGCGCAGCAGGCTCTGCACCAACTCCCGAATCCCCTCTCGCCAGCCTTGTTCTGGCACACGCATCCTGATGTTCATGGTGGCTATGATGCCAGCCATGTCAAGTTTGCAAGCCCAGGCGCCGACCGGCGTCAGCGACACGGTCCTGCCCATACCTGCCCAGCGGCTCAGCCGCGGCGTGGCCTTGGGCGCCACGGTGGCGTTGATGCTGCTGTGTCTGGCCTGGGAAGCCTGGTGGCTGCCGGTGGGCCGGGGCACGCTGGCCCTCAAGGCCCTGCCCTTGCTGCTGCCGTTGCCGGGCCTGTGGCGCTACCGGCTCTACACCTTCCGGGCGCTCAGCCTCTTCGTCTGGCTGTATGCGACAGAAGGTCTGGTGCGGGCCACCTCCGAGCCCGGTCTGGGTGCCCTGCTGGCCACGGCCGAGGTGCTGCTGTCGGTGGTGATCTTCGTGGCCTGCGCGCTGCATGTGCGGCAGCGTCTGGGCCGGGCACGGGCGCTGGTGGCATCGTCAGGCGCAGCCTCAGCCGCAGCGACGCCGGCGGGCTTGTCCGGGGCGGGGGACGGTGCAGGGCCGCCGGAGACTTCAGCGGCAGCCCCTGCCGCAACCGCACCCGCGGGCCTGCCTCCCCATTGAGTCCCGACCAAGAGGAGGCCCGGCGCCCGGGGGACGCGTTCCAAAGGATTCCAGCATGACCCGACTTGTGATCGACGCCCTGCGTCAACTGCTGGGCGACGCCCATGTACTGGTGCCGGACGCCCTGCCCGACGCCGAACTGACGCCTTATCTGCTGGACTGGCGCAAGCGCTATCAGGGCCGCGCGATGGCTGTGGTGCGGCCAGACACCCCTGAGCAGGTGGCAGCCGTGGTGAAGCTGGCGCGCGAGCACCGCGTGTCGCTGGTGCCGCAAGGCGGGAATACCGGGCTGGTGGGCGGCGGCGTGCCGGACGGCTCGGGAACACAGTTGCTGCTCAGCCTCAAACGGATGCAGAAGGTGCGGCAGCTGGACGCGGCCAATCTCACCCTGACGGTGGAGGCCGGCTGCGTGCTGCAGCAGGTGCAGGAGACCGCGCGTCAGGCGGGCCTGCTGTTCCCCCTCAGCCTGGCGGCGGAGGGCAGTTGCACCATCGGCGGCAATCTATCGACCAATGCAGGCGGCACGCAGGTGCTGCGGTATGGCAATGCGCGCGAGTTGTGCCTGGGCCTGGAAGTGGTCACGGCCGACGGCGAGATCTGGGACGGACTCTCCGGCTTGCGCAAGGACAACACCGGTTATGACCTGCGCGACCTGTTCATCGGCGCCGAGGGCACGCTGGGCATCATCACCGCGGCGACGCTGAAACTGTTCCCGCAGCCGCGGGCGCGGATGACGGCCCTGGCGGCCTGTGGCTCACTGGACGCGGCAGTTCGTCTGCTGGGGCTGGCCCAGTCCCGCTGCGGGTCGGCGCTGACCGGCTTCGAGGTGATGAATGCGCAGTCGCTGGCGCTGGTGGCCCGGCACTTCCCGCAGTTGACCCAGCCGCTGGGCCCGCGGCCCTGGACGGTGCTGCTGGAGCTGTCGGACAACGAAGGCGAAGCGCATGCGCGGGAGCAGTTCGAAGGGATGCTCTCCCAGGCACTGGAGGACCAGTTGATCGACGATGCGGCGGTGGCGGAAAGCCTGGCGCAGAGTCAGGCGATGTGGCACTTGCGGGAGTCCATCCCGTTGGCGCAGAGCGAAGAAGGCTTGAACATCAAGCACGACATCGCCCTGCCGGTGTCACGCATTCCGAGCTTTGTCGCGACCTGTGATGCGCTGCTGGCGCAGCACTTCCCGGGCTCCCGGCTGGTGAACTTCGGCCACCTGGGGGACGGGAACCTGCACTACAACCTGCAGTCACCCGAAGGCGTCTCCCCGGGGGAATTCCTGAAGACGCATGAGCATGCGGTCAATGCGCTGGTGTATGACCAGGTGATGGCCCACGGAGGATCGATCTCCGCGGAGCACGGCATCGGGCAGCTCAAGCGCGAGGAACTGGCGCAGCGCAAGAGCCCGGTCGCCCTGGCCCTGATGCGGCAGATCAAGCAGGCGCTGGATCCGATGGGATTGCTGAATCCGAACCGGGTGGTGTGAGGCCCCCCGGTCCGGACAAGGGCAAGCTCAATCGTCCCCGGTCCCGCCGTGCTGCTCACGCAGGCCCACCAGCCCGGTCTTCAGCGGCTCCCCGTCCTTGCGGGTCCTGCCCAGCACGGATTCCCCGGCCCACCACAGGAACAGCAGACCGGTCACCAGCGCCAGGGCGGTCACCACCGTCTGCAGGGTATTGAGCACCCAGGCTACCGGCGCCTTGCCATGCTCGCTCCAGCGCTGGGTGCGTGCCCGCTGCCGGTCGAAGAACAGCTCGATGCTGTCGTAGAAGCACGGCACCATCAGCAGCGTGAGCACGGTGGAAGTCAAGGTGCCGCCAATGATGGCCACCGCCATGGGCCGGTAGAACTCACCGCCCTCCCCGACCCCGATGGCCACCGGCAACATGCCGGCGATCAGCGCAAAGGTGGTCATGAGAATCGGCCGGAAGCGCTTGCGGCCGGCATGCATCAGGGCTTCCTCGCGCGGCACGCCCTGCGACTCCTCATGCCGGGCCGCATCCAGCAGCAGGATGGCATTCTTGGCCACCAACCCCGCCAGCATGATCACGCCGATCAGGCTCATCAGGTTGAGCCCGCCCTTGGTGATCAGCAGCGCCACCACCACCCCGATCAGGGACAGCGGCAGTGACAGCATCACCCCCGCCGGGGCGGTGAAGCTGCCGAACTGCATCACCAGGATGAGATACATGAGCCCGATGCCGGACACCAGGGCCACGATCATGGCGCCAAACACTTCCTGCTGGCTCTTGGCATCGCCCGCCAGGGCAATGCCGTAACCGGGCGGGAAGTTGATCGATTTGGCCAGCTTCAAGGCATCGGCCGTCACTTCCCCGGCCGACCGGCCATGCGCATTGGCCGACACCGCGATCATCCGCTTGCTGTCCGCATGCTGGATCTTGGACGGGCCCTTGCCCATGGTGACGGTGGCGATCTGCTCCAGCGGCACCATCACGCCGGTGCCGGTCACCGAGATCGGCAGCCGCTCGATGTTGGACGCATCCACCCGGTCCTGCGGGGCCAGGCGCACCGACACATCACGCGTTTCGCCGCTGGGGTCTACCCAGTCGCCGACTTCCACGCCGGCAAAGGCCACCCGCAGCGCATTGGCCGCATCGCCCACCGAAATGCCCAGCGAATTGGCCAGGCCCCGGTTGAGCTCGATCTGCAATTCATCCTGCGGATCCTGCTCGGACAAGCCCACGTCCACTGCGCCAGGCACCTTGCGCAGCTTCTCCATGAAGTCGGTGGTCAGCTCCATCAGCTTGCGCGAATCCGTGCCGGAGAAGCGGATCTGCACCGGCTTCTGGGCGCCGTTGTTCAGGTCGTCCAGCACCGTGTATTCCGCGCCGACCAGGCGCGACACCCGCGCGCGCAGGTCGGCCGCGACCTCCGCCGCGCTGCGGCTGCGCTGGGTGCTCTTGCCCAGGTCCACATAGATGCGGCCCCCGCTGAAATTCACCGTCTCATTGGTGGCCTTGGTCTCCGGAATCTCCCGGGCCAGTGCGGCCGCTGCCGCGAGCTTCAGCCGGGAATACTCCAGGCTGGAACTGGCGGGGGTGCGCACATCCACGGCAATGGTGCCGGAGTCGGTCTTGGGCAGGAAACTGCTGCCGCCAAACAGGCTCTGCAGCACGATGGCCAGCACAAAACTGAGCATCGCAAAAAACGCCATCCACCGGCGGTGATGCAGCGCCCAGGCGATCACCCGGCCGTAGCGGTCCGCCTGATGGTCGAACCAATGGTTGAAGCGTTCCAGCAGGCGCGAGATGCCCTTCTTGGGCTGCTCGTGATAGCCCGGAGGGTCCCCCCAGAAGGCCGACAGCATCGGGTCAAGCGTGAAGGAGATGAACAGCGACACCAGCACCGACGCCACCACCGTCAGCCCGAACGGCCGGAACCATTCGCCGGACACGCCCGGCATGAAGGCCACTGGCACAAACACCGCAACGATGGAGAAGGTGGTCGCCGCCACGGCCAGGCCGATCTCGGCGGTGCCGTTCAGGGCCGCCGTGCGGCGGTCCGCGCCGCGTTCCATATGCCGGACGATGTTCTCCCGCACCACGATGGCATCGTCGATCAGCACCCCGATGGCCAGCGACAGCCCCAGCAGGCTCATGAAGTTCAGCGTGAAGCCGCACAGCCACACCGCGATGAAGGCCGCCACTACCGAGGTGGGCAGCGACAGCGCGGTGATCAGGGTCGAGCGCCAGGAATTGAGGAACACATACACCACGAACACCGTCAGGCCAGCACCAAAGACCAGCGCGTGGATGACGTTGTTGAGGCTGTCCTGCGCGTCCTGGCCGCCGTCCTGGGTCACCTCCAGTTTGGTGCCCTTCTTCAGCGTCTTGTTGATTTCGTCGACCAGCTTGCGGGTCTCATTGGCCACGGACACCGTGGACGCATCCCGCGAGCGGGAGACCGCCAGACCCACATTGGGATTGCCATTGCGCACCGACAGACCGGTCTGCTCGGCAAACCCGTCCTGCACGGTGGCGACCTGCCCCAGCCGCACCAGCTCGTTGCCAGAACGCTTGACCACGATCTGGGTGAAGTCGCTGGGCGATTCGAGACGGCCCAGCAGACGGATGCTCTGGTCCTCCATCGTGCCGCGCACCTTGCCCACCGGGGCGGTGGTGTTCTGCATGCGCAGGGCCTGCACCACTTCGGTCACCGAGACATTGAACTCGCGCAGCTTCTGCGCATTGAGCAGCACCGACAGTTCGCGCTTGAGCGCACCGTTGACGGTGACCGTGGCCACGCCGGAGAGCGAGCGGAAGCGGTCGGCCAACTGGTCTTCGGCCAGGCGCGAGATCTCCGCATGGCTTTCGCTGCTGGAGGACAAGGCCAGCTGCATCACCGGTTCGGACGCGGGGTCGTAGCGCTGCAGCACCGGCTCGCGCATTTCGGTGGGCAGCTTGTGCCGGACCGCCCCGATCGAGTTGCGGATCTCGTCCGCCGCCTCGGTCATGTTCTTGTTGAACTCGTAGATGAGGATGAACTGGGCGCTGCCTTCATTGGCCGTGGCCCGCACCTCCGTCACGCCGGGGATGCTCTGCATCGACTTCTCGATGCGGTTGATCACCTCCCGCTCCACGGTTTCCGGAGACGCGCCCGGATAGGTGATGCTCACCACCATCACCGGTTCCTGCACGTCCGGAATCTGGTTGACCCGCAGCTTGGACAAAGCCAGCAGGCCCATGGCCATGAGCATGATGATCACCACGATCATCGCGACCGGCTTCTTGACCGAAAAATTGGAAAGGAACATGTCGGTCTCCTGGCGGATCAGGTGGCCCGCCGCGTCACCAAGACCTCAAGGCCCTGGGCCGAGGAGGTCATGGTGGACGGCTTGGGGGCCGAGGGCGCTGCGGGCGGCGGCAGCGCCTTGGTCAAGTCCACCTTCTGTCCATCCTGCAGCGTGCTGTTGGGATGACGCAGCAGGCGGTCGCCACTCTTGAGGCCGCCGGCCACCACGAACAAGCCCTGGCGCTCATCACGGGCGCCGAGTTTCACTTCAGCCTTGCGCAAGGTGGTGCCGTCGATGCGCCAGACATAGCTGCGATCACCTTCCCGCACCAGGGCGCTGTCAGCCACCATCAGCGCGGAGATGCTGGTCGCCTCCACCCGGCCTTCGGCATAGAGGCCAGCCACGCCGGGCTGCTGGGCACCACTGAAGTCCACCAGCACTTCCACCTGGCGGGTGTTGGTGTTGGCCGCCTGCGCAATACGGCGGATCTTGCCCTGGAAGTCGATCTGCGGATAGCCGTTGACCTTGAAGTAGACGATCTGGCCCAGCTTGAGCTCCGACATGCGGTCCGCCGAGACCAGACCCTCAAACCGCATGCTGCCGGGGTCCATGACCTTGATCAGTTCCTTGCCCAACTGCGCCGAGTCGCCGGGCGACACCTTGCGGTCGCTCACCACGCCGTCGAAGGGGGCACGGATTTCGGTGCGCTGTTGCTGCTGGCGGGCCGTCGCCTGACGGGCCTTGGCGGCGACCAGGTCGCTCTGGGCGTTGTTGCGGCGGACTTCGGCGTCTTCCATCGCCTGGATGGAGCTCATGCCCTGCGCCTGCAGGGTCTTCAGGCGCTGGTACTGGCGTTCGGCCTGCTCGAAGCTCTGGGCGGAGGCCCGCACCGCTTCATCGGCGGACTGCACGGTGTCGCGGATGGCGGTGTCGTCCAGGCGCACCAGCAGGTCGCCGCGTTTGACGCGCTCGCCATTCTCCTTGTAGACCGACAGCACCACCGCCTGCAGCTCAGCCCGCAGGTCGGCGCGGCGCTCCGGCTGGATGGAGCCGGTGATGACCGGCCCGCTGGCATATTGGCTTTCGCCCAGGGTCTGCACATCTTCGGGCGACACGATCAGGCTGGGCGCGGCAGCGCTGGCCACCGCCTGAGCATCCTTCTTGCCACCTTCTCCGCCGTTCTTCGGGTTCGGGCGTCCGCAGGCCGTCAAAAGGGTCAGCGCGGCAAGGGCAATCAGCGACAGGCGCAGCGAAGGGCGCATCACAGGCGTCATGGAGGAGGCTCCGAAGAAGTCAGGCGAAGAGGAAGACAGACTGGCTCACGCACGCCCGTACCCGCCTGGAACGACAGCGGACACGCCTCGGTCTTGAATGCCAGGTTCGTGCGAAAAGCGCGCTAGCTTAACGCCTGTCTGCACCCGTGATGATCGTCACACCCGACAGAGGGTCTGAACGGGTTGCCTGGATCGCTGGGCGCACTGGAGCGGTGCGCCGTGTTACTGCAGCGGATCCTTGAGCGCGGCCGGCACGGCCAGCGACACGACCTCGATACCCTCTTCGGCCAGGGCCTGCGCCTCGTCCGGGGTGGTTTGTCCGCGGATGCCGCGGGCCTCGGTCTCGCCGTAGTGGATGCGGCGTGCTTCCTCGGCGAAGCGCTCGCCGACGTCTTCGGTGTTGGCCATGATCTGGCGGACCGCCTGCATGACTTGTCGCTGCAGGTCGACCGGGCTCAGAGGTCCGTCCGAGGGCGCAGCACCCTCCGGACCCGACGACGGGCCACCTGCAGGATCCGATCGATGGCTGAGCGAAGCGCCCGACCGATCTGCAGACCGCCCCCCCGCGCGATCCCCGCCGCGTTCCGACGATGGACGTCCCGATCCGCCGCCAGCGCCGCCGCCCGAGGCGGCACCCGGGCCACGCGAGGCGGTTGCGGGCTCCGCAGCCGACGACAGATTCAGCCGCGGCGCACTCGGCATGCGCCGCACCTGCGCGCTGTTGCACAAGGGGCAGCTCAACAGACCGCGCTGCTGCTGCGATTCAAAGTCGGCGGACGAACCGAACCAGCCCTCAAAGCCGTGGCCCGCCTCACATGCCAGATTCAAGACCAACATGGTGGCAATGCTAGCCTTTCCGCGCTCAGGCTGCCGGTTGCCAGTCCAGAGGCCATGCACCCGCGCGCCAGCGAGACAGCCACAACAGGCAGGTCAGCGACTTGGCGTCGGTCAACTCACCCTGGATCGCCATGCGCTCCAGCGTGTCCTGGTCGTGGGCCACCACGTCGAGGAATTCACCGTCATCCAGCTGCCGCTCGCCCGCCACCAGTCCGCGCGCGAAGAAGATCTCGATGCGCTCGGTGGAATAGGCAATCGCGTTGTGCATCATGCCGGCATAGGCCCATTCGGTGGCCCGGTAGCCGGTTTCCTCCAGCAGTTCACGCTGGGCACAGACCAGCGGCGGCTCATCCGGATCCAGCTTGCCGGCCGGGAACTCCAGCATCACACGGCCCATCGGATACCGATACTGCCGCTCCAGCAGCAGCCGGCCATCCTCCAGAATGGGGACGATGACCGCCGCGCCGGGATGGTGGATGTATTCACGGGTCGTCTCGCGGCCGTTGGGCAGCTGAACGGTGTCGCGGGAGACCTGAAGAAAATTGCCGCGCAACACCCACTGGGCACTGAGCGGCAATTCACGCAGGTGCGGGTCTGCGTCTGCAGCGGGCGCAATGCCCGAAAACGGAAGGTCGGGGAGGTCAGCGGTCGTCGTCATCGAACTCTCGCACACGGGTCCGGGACCGGCGCAGGTAGCGCCAGACGAAACCCGGAAAACCCAGGGTGATGAACAGCGCCAGGGCGGCAGCGTAGAACTCCCAGCCCTGGGGGTAACGCTGGCCGAGGCGGGCTTCCAGGCCCACCCCGATGGCCAGCGTCAGCAGGGCCAGCAAGAACAGTTCCAGCAGACGCCAGCCGGCCGCTTTGGGATCCCGCCGGGGGCCGACCAGCAGCACCCGGGAACTGAGGTAAGGCAGGTTGGCGGCGACCAGCGCCACCACCAGAACGATCCAGACCGACGCGCTTTGCTCCATGCGGAAACGTCCCTGCCCTCTTTCAGTGTCGGTTCATCAAGCCGCTTGCCGCTGTCAGTGAGTCAGTGCTCGGGTCAGCGCCTGGCTGCACAGCGTCAGCAGGCCGCCAGGCAGGATGCCCAGCACCAGCACGGCCAGGCCGTTGATCGACATGACCAGACGGGCGTCGGCGGGAGCGGTCAGGCCGGCACGGTCGGTCGGTTCATCAAAGAACATGACCTTGACCACACGCAGGTAGTAGAACGCGCCAATCAGCGACAGCAGCACCGCCACCACGGCCAGGGTGATGTAGAGCGAGGAGCCCGTTGTCACCATGGCCTGCAGCACGGCCATCTTGCCGTAGAAGCCGGCGGTCGGCGGAATGCCGGCCAACGAGAACATGTAGATGGCCATGACCAGCGCAAACCAGGGGCTGCGCTTGTACAGGCCGGCCAGGTCGCTGATCTGCTCGGACTCGAAGCCCTGACGCGCCAGCAGCATCACCAGACCGAAACTGCCCAGGGTGGTCAGCACGTAGGTGATGGCGTAAAACATGGCCGAGCTGTAGGCATTCAGCGCGAAGTCGCTGGAGCCGTTGATCACGCCCGAGGCCAGGCCCAGCACCACGAAGCCCATCTGGGCAATCGTCGAATAGGCCAGCATGCGCTTGAGGTTGGTCTGCGCAATGGCGGCCAGGTTGCCCACCACCAGCGAGGCCACGGCCATCACCAGCAGCATCTGCTGCCAGTCCACCGCCAGCGGCAGCATGCCGTCCACCAGCAGGCGCAGCGTGATGCCGAAGGCCGCCAGCTTGGGCGCGCCACCGATCAGCAGCGTCGCAGCGGTCGGGGCGCCTTGATAGACGTCCGGCACCCACATGTGGAAGGGAGCGGCACCCAGCTTGAAGCCCAGGCCGGCCACCACGAACACCACGCCCAGCACCAGCACCGCCTTGTTGGGAGCGCCGGCGGCGATCACCTCGAAGACACGCGGGATGGACAGCGAGCCGGTGGCCCCGTACATCATCGACAGGCCGTAGAGCAGGAAGCCCGAGGCCAGCGCGCCCAGCACGAAGTACTTCATGGCGGCTTCGGTCGAGACGGTGTGGTCGCGACGCAGCGCGGTCAGCGCATACAGCGACAGGCTCATCAACTCCAGACCCAGATAGATCATCAGGAAGTTGTTGGCCGCCACCATCACGCCCACGCCCAGCAGCGACAGCAGGCTCAGGGTGAACAGCTCGCCCTTGAGCATGTCGCGGGACTCCGCGTACGGACGGGCATAGACCAGCGTGACGATCAGCGCGATGGCCGAGACGCCGGAGAGCAGATGGCTCATCGGGTCCACGATCATCATGCCCTGCATCGCCACCGTGGGCGCGTCGCCCATGGCGGCGAAATGCATGGCCGCCACCACCGCCAGGCTGAACTGGCTCAGCCAGTAGGTGGGCGTGCGGCGCGGATCGGTGACGAACAGGTCCACCAGCGCGACCACACAGGCCATCACCAGCAGCGCAATTTCAGGGTAGGCAGCGACCCAGTTCATTTCAGTCATTGTGGTGGGCCCTTATTGAATCTTGGACACCGCGACGTGCTTGAGCAGCTCGGTGACCGATTGGTGCATCACGTCGGTGAAAGGCTTGGGATACACGCCCATCCACAGCACAGCCACCGCCAGGATGGCCAGCATCAGGAATTCACGGGCATTGATGTCGGTCAGCGCCTTGACGTGGTCGTTGGCCACCGGGCCGAAATACACCCGCTTGATCATCCACAGCGTGTAGGCGGCACCGAAGATCAGGGCTGTGGCAGCCAGCAGGCCGATCCAGAAGTTGAACTGCACCGCGCCCAGGATCACCATCCACTCGCCGACGAAGCCGGCGGTGGCGGGCAGACCGCAGTTGGCCATGCCGAACAGCACTGCGAAGGCCGCGAACTTGGGCATGGTGTTGACCACGCCGCCGTAGTCGGCGATCTCACGCGAGTGGACCCGGTCATACAGCACGCCGATGCACAGGAACATCGCGCCCGACACAAAGCCGTGGGCAATCATCTGCACGATGGCGCCGGACACGCCCAGCTCGTTGAACAGGAAGAAGCCCAGGGTGACGAAGCCCATGTGCGCCACCGACGAATACGCCACCAGCTTCTTCATGTCGCGCTGGACCATCGCCACCAGGCCGATGTAGATGACCGCAATCAGCGACAGCGCCACGATGACCCAGGCGTATTCACGCGCGGCATCCGGGGCGATCGGCATGGAGAAGCGCAGGAAGCCGTAGGCGCCCAGCTTCAGCATGATGGCGGCCAGCACCACCGAACCGGCGGTGGGGGCTTCCACGTGGGCGTCCGGCAGCCAGGTGTGCACCGGCCACATCGGCACCTTCACCGCGAAGGCCGCGAAGAAGGCGAAGAACAGCAGGGTCTGGGCCGACAGCGGCAGCGGCAGCTGGTGCCAGGTCAGGATGTCGAAGCTGCCCGACTTGTTGTACAGGTAGAGCAGCGCAATCAGCATCAGGAGCGAGCCAGCCAGCGTGTACAAGAAGAACTTGAACGCGGCGTAGACCCGGCGCGGGCCGCCCCACACCCCGATGATGATGTACATCGGGATCAGCGTGGCCTCGAAGAACACGTAGAACAGCATGCCGTCCAGGGCGCTGAACACCCCGACCATCAGACCCGACAGGATCAGGAAGGCGCCGTAGTACTGGTGCACCCGGGTCTCGATCACCTCCCAGGCCGACAGCACCACGATGATGGTGATGAAGGCGGTCAGCGGCACGAACCACATCGAGATGCCATCCACGCCCAGGTGGTAGTGGATGTTGAAGCGTTCAATCCAGCTCGCCTTCTCGACGAACTGCATGGCGGCGGTGGCGTCCTGGAAGCCCGTGATGACGGGCACCGTGACAGCGAAGCTGACGATGGCAGCGGCCAGGGCGAGCCAGCGCACCGCGCCGGCATTCTGGTCGCGACCCATCACCAGCAACAGGGCGCCGAAAACGACCGGCAGCCAAATGGCAAGACTTAGCAACATTCTTATTCTCCGCCGATCAACGCCCGAACAGGTTCATCAGCTGGTTGACCATGTGGGGCCACAGCTGCCAGGTCATCAGACCCACCACCCCCAGGATCATGACCAGCGCATACCAGTAGAGATGGCCGGTTTGCACCAGGCGCACCAGGCCGGCGATACCGCCAACGGTGCGGGCACCGCCGTTGATCACCACGCCGTCGATGACACCCTGGTCACCCACCTTCCACAGGCCGGTGCCGATCATGCGTGCGGCGCGGGCCAGCACGTTCTCGTTGAACCAGTCCATGTAGTACTTGTTCTCCAGGATGGTCACGATCGGGCGGAACACGCGGGCGATCGTGGCCGGGATCTGGGGCGCCTTCATGTAGAACACATAAGCGACCACCACACCCGCGAAGGCCAGCCACAGCGGCAGGGTCTGGAAGGCATGGCCAGCCATGGCGGCGGCACCGTGGAAGTGTTCGCCCAGTTCAGTCATGGCGTGGTGCACGTCATGGTTGACGAAGATGGCGTCCTTGAAGAAGTCACCGAACAGCATCGGCTGGATGGTCAGGTAACCGATCACCACCGACGGGATGGCCAGCAGGATCAGCGGCATGGTCACCACCCAGGGCGACTCATGCGGCGTGTGGTCATGGCCATGGCCGTGGTCGTCATGATGGTCATGCTCGCCCGGGAACGGCTTGTGATGGAAGTTCTCCTTGCCGTGGAAGACCAGGAAGTACATCCGGAAGCTGTAGAAGGCGGTCACGAAGACACCGGCGAGCACGGCGAACGAGGCGAACCCGGCCGCCGGCAGGTGGCTGGCATGCACCGCTTCGATGATGCTGTCCTTCGAGTAGAAGCCCGAGAACAGCGGCGTGCCGATCAGCGCCAGCGAGCCCAGCAGCGAAGTGATCCAGGTGATGGGCATGTATTTGCGCAGGCCGCCCATGTTGCGGATGTCCTGGTCATGGTGCATGCCGATGATGACCGAGCCGGCACCCAGGAACAGCAGCGCCTTGAAGAACGCGTGCGTCATCAGGTGGAACACCGCGACCGAGTAGGCCGAAGCGCCCAGCGCCACCGTCATGTAGCCCAGCTGCGACAGCGTGGAATAGGCCACCACGCGCTTGATGTCATTCTGGATGATGCCCAGGAAGCCCATGAACAGGGCCGTGATGGCGCCGATGACCATCACGAATTTCAGAGCCGTGTCGCTCAGCTCGAACAGGGGCGAC
>JAIXSE010000027.1 GCA_027484825.1 Rubrivivax sp.
TCTATGAGGCGCTGAAGGAAAACGCGCTGCTGTCGAAGTTCGCCGGCGGTCTGGGCAACGACTGGACGCCGGTGCGCGCACTCGGCTCCCACATCAAGGGCACCAACGGCAAGTCGCAAGGCGTGGTCCCCTTCCTGAAGGTGGTCAACGACACCGCCGTGGCGGTGAACCAGGGCGGCAAGCGCAAGGGCGCCGTCTGCGCCTATCTGGAAACGTGGCACCTGGACATTGAAGAGTTCCTGGAACTGCGCAAGAACACCGGTGACGACCGCCGTCGTACCCACGACATGAACACGGCGAACTGGATTCCCGACCTGTTCATGAAGCGCGTCATCGAAGGCGGCGACTGGACCCTGTTCAGCCCGTCCACCTGCCCGGACCTGCACGACCTGTTCGGTCAGGCCTTCGAGACGGCGTATGTCGCCTACGAAGCCAAGGCCGACCGCGGCGAGATCAAGCTGTTCAAGCGCATGCAGGCCCGCGACCTGTGGCGCAAGATGCTGACCATGCTGTTCGAGACCGGCCATCCCTGGATCACGTTCAAGGACGCCTGCAACGTGCGCTCGCCGCAGCAGCACGTGGGCGTGGTGCACTCGTCCAACCTGTGCACCGAGATCACGCTCAACACCAACGACAACGAAATCGCGGTGTGCAACCTGGGCTCGGTCAACCTGGCGCAGCATCTGAAGGACGGCGAGATCGACCAGGTCAAGCTGAAGAAGACGGTGTCCACCGCCATGCGAATGCTGGACAACGTCATCGACATCAACTACTACGCCGTCAAGAAGGCCCGCGACTCCAACCTGCGTCACCGCCCGGTCGGTCTGGGCATCATGGGCTTCCAGGATGCGCTGTACCAGCTGCGCGTGCCCTACGCCTCGCAGGCGGCAGTGGACTTCGCCGACCGCTCGATGGAAGCCGTCTGCTACCACGCCTACTGGGCCTCGACCGATCTGGCCGCCGAGCGGGGCCGCTACAGCAGCTACCGCGGTTCGCTGTGGGACCGCGGCATCCTGCCGATCGACTCGCTGAACCTGCTGGCCGAAGCCCGCGGCGGTTATGTGGACGTGGACCGTTCCGCCACCCTGGACTGGGACAGCCTGCGCGCCAAGATCGCTCGTGATGGCATGCGCAACAGCAACTGCGTGGCCATCGCCCCGACCGCGACCATCTCCAACATCATCGGCGTGGACGCCTCGATCGAACCCTGCTTTGGCAACCTGTCGGTCAAGTCCAACCTCTCCGGCGAGTTCACCGTGGTGAACGAATGCCTGGTCCGCGACCTGAAGAAGCTGGGCCTGTGGGACGACGTGATGGTCATGGACCTGAAGCACTTCGACGGTTCGCTGCGCCGCATCGACCGCGTGCCGGAAGAGCTCAAGCAGCTCTACGCCACCGCCTTCGAAGTGGACACGGTGTGGCTGGTGGAGGCCGCTGCCCGTCGCCAGAAGTGGATCGACCAGGCGCAGAGCCTGAACATCTACATGGCCGGTGCATCGGGCAAGCGCCTGGACGAGACCTACAAGCTGGCGTGGCAGCGGGGTCTGAAGACCACCTACTACCTCCGCACCATGGGCGCGACCCATGCCGAGAAGAGCACGGTGCAAAACGCCGGCCAGCTCAATGCGGTGAGCAGCTCGGTCGGCGGCATGCATGCCGCGCCGGCCGCTGCAGCGGTCGCACCGGTCGCCGCTGCCGTGGTGGAGACCTCGGTGTCCCCCGTCATCGACGCTTCGACGCCGGCCACCGACGTCAAGTTCTGCGCCATTGACGACCCGGGTTGCGAAGCCTGCCAGTAAGCAGTTGTTGAAGTCCCGATGAGTCCCGCGAGGCGGCCGTCAGATGCGTGAATCATCTGCGGCAAGCCTTGCGGAAAAGTCGGGCTGACGCTCGCGATGCGAGTGTTCATCGATGTTTCCGGGCATCGGGCGTTTTTGGAGGACGCCGCGAAAGCATCGATGAACACTTGTCGGCAGACGTGTTGTCTGCCGCTTCAGCGCTCTCTTGCCCCACGCCGCGCGCCTCTTCGGAAGCGAAATGCGATGCGGACCAGCAACAGGGAAGTGACGCTGAAGTCAAGAAGTCCTTTGTGTTTGAACACAACACTCCGATAATCCGCGACGATAGGAAGACCACCATGTTGGTTTGGGAAGAAGACCGTAAACCTTCGAGCAGCGCGCCGGCCTCCGGTGCACCGATTCACGCAGCGACCATGACTCATATGGACGCCGCGCGTCAGTCCGTCGCTTCAAACCTGGCATCGACTGACGGCGCTCAAGCTGCCACCGCACGACGTGTCAACGTCGCGGACAAACGCATCATCAATGGTCAGACCGACGTCAACCAGCTGGTGCCGTTCAAGTACAAGTGGGCGTGGGAGAAGTACCTCGCCACCTGCGCCAACCACTGGATGCCGCAGGAAGTGAACATGTCCCGCGATATCGCCCTCTGGAAGGACCCCAATGGTCTGACCGAGGACGAGCGCCGCATCATCAAGCGCAACCTCGGTTTCTTCGTGACCGCGGATTCGCTGGCGGCCAACAACATCGTGCTGGGCACCTATCGCCACATCACCGCTCCCGAAGCCCGCCAGTTCCTGCTGCGCCAGGCCTTCGAGGAAGCCATCCACACCCACGCGTATCAATACATCGTTGAATCGCTGGGCCTGGATGAGAGCGAGATCTTCAACGCCTATCACGAGGTGAAGTCGATCCGCGACAAGGATGAGTTCCTCATCCCCTTCATCGACGCGATCATGGATCCGAACTTCGTCACCGGCACGCCGGAGACGGACCAGACGCTGCTGAAGTCGCTGATCGTCTTTGCCTGCCTGATGGAAGGCCTGTTCTTCTACGTGGGCTTCACGCAGATCCTGGCGCTGGGTCGCCAGAACAAGATGACCGGTGCTGCCGAGCAGTATCAATACATCCTGCGCGACGAATCCATGCACTGCAACTTCGGCATTGACCTGATCAATCAGATCAAGCTGGAGAACCCCCATCTGTGGACCCCCGAGTTCCGCGCCGAGATCAAGCAGCTGTTTGAGCAGGCCGTGGAGCTGGAATACCGCTACGCCGAAGACACCATGCCGCGCGGCGTGCTGGGTCTGAATGCAGCGATGTTCAAGGGCTACCTGCGCTATATCGCCAACCGTCGCGCCACCCAGATCGGTCTGGAGGCTCTCTTCCCGAATGAAGAGAACCCCTTCCCCTGGATGAGCGAGATGATTGACTTGAAGAAGGAACGCAACTTCTTCGAGACCCGCGTGATCGAATACCAATCGGGCGGCGCCCTGTCCTGGGACTGATGAAGTCCCCGGCCGGAGCAACCCCTGAACGGTTGACTGTTTGACTGTAGAGAAGAGATCAAGATTGGCGATGCAATTCACCGACCGACATAGAAGCGGCGGCCTTGCATCGCACCCTGATTCATTGCACCGTGGCGAACTCCCTCGACTCATGGGCAATGAATACCTGCACTGGCAACAACCGGTTGTTGACGGGCAGGGCTATTTCCACTTGATCAAGGAGAACTGAAATGGCAACTGCGAAGAAGGCCGCTCCGGCCAAGAAGGCCGCCCCGGCGAAGAAGGCTGCAGCGAAGAAGGCTGCACCGGCGAAGAAGGCCGCTCCGGCCAAGAAGGCTCCGGCCGCCAAGAAGGCCGCTCCGGCCAAGAAGGCAGCTCCGGCCGCCAAGAAGGCCGCTCCGGCGAAGAAGGCTGCTGCAGCGAAGAAGGCTGCTCCGGCGAAGAAGGCTGCTGCCGCCAAGAAGGCTGCTCCGGCTGCGAAGAAGGTTGTGGCCAAGAAGGCTGCACCGGCCAAGAAGGCGGCTGCTCCCAAGAAGGCTGCTGCGCCCAAGAAGGCCGCCGCTCCTGCGAAGAAGGCCTCCGCTGCCAAGAAGCCGCCCATCAAGGCGGTTGCCAAGGCTGCCAAGCCGGCTACCAAGGCTGCTGCGAAGCCCGCTGCCAAGCCTGCTGCCGCCAAGAAGGCCACCGCTGCCAAGCCCGCTGCCAAGGCTTCCAAGCCTGCTGCGAAGCCGGCCGCGAAGAAGGCCTCTGCCAAGAAGGCTGCTGCCAAGCCTGCCGCTGCCCCTGCGCCTGCTGCCGCTGCGAAGCCCGCTGCTGCTCCCGCGCCGGCCGCCAAGACCGCGCTGAGCCCGCAAGCGGCCTGGCCGTTCCCCACCGGCAACAAGCCCTGAGCCTAGGCTCACTCAATGAAAACCCGGCTTCGGCCGGGTTTTTTTTGGCCCCCCGGTTTGGCTGGCCTAGGGCCAGCCAAACACCGCCCCCCGAGGGGGCTGCGGGCCCGCTTGGGGCGGCCCGGCGCGGGCCCTCTTCAGCGAACCTCCACCGCCGTTTGGACGACGCTTCGCGCGTCCCGCACGACTCAGTGCTACGAGGTGCGGGGAGCCCATTCAGCGGACGTGTCCCGCCGTTTGGACGACGCTGCGCGCGTCCCGCATGACTCGGTGCCGCCAGGCATGGGTCAGGGGTAGAAGAGTTCGACGGTGTAGCCGTTGATCTTGGTGTTGCCGCTGTCGAAGACGACTTGCAGTTGCTGCTCGCCACCCGCGGTGAATGCGGCCTGCGTGGCATGCAGCTCTTGCGGCGACAACATGCGCCGCACCACCAGTTGGCCCGATGCGTCCGTCAGGCTCAAGTCCACCCACGGCTGGGCAACGTCCCAGCTGCTGCGGTTGCGCAGGCTCAGCGACAGCCGGTAGTGGTTGCCTTCGCCCGCGGGATTGAGGCTGCTGCTCTCCACACTCAAGGCCTCAATGTGCTGCCATGGCTTGAGCTCCTGACCCATCGCCGTCGTCATCTTCAGCAGCACCGGTCGCGCAAACGGATACTGCGCCGCAATGGCCTCACGGCCCTGCCACGCAATCTGGCCCGCCACCCCAGCCAACAGGCCCAGCGCCGCCGTGCCCAAGGTCGCCCGCACCCACGGACGGTGCCAGCGCTGCGCAGACTCAGCCTTGCGAACAAAACTCGGGACCGAAGCTGCGGCTTCCGCAGCCTCGCGCCCCTTGTTCCTGGCTTCCAGCTTGGCAGCCTTTTCAGCCGCTTTCTCCGCAGCCTTCTGCGTCAGTAGCGCCAGCTTCTCCGCTTCCTTGGCTGCACGCGCCGCTTCCTTCTCCGCCTCACGCGCCTGCTTGTCAGCTTCCTTGGCCGCCCGTTCGGCTTCCTTGGCCTCTTCCTTGGCCAGCCGGGCAGCTTCCGCCGCCTCACGCGACGCCGCCTTCTCAGCCGCCTTGCGTTCAGCACGCGTCAGAGGCACCTCCGTCTGCGCACTCGGCATCATCGACGGCTCGCCTGGATCCACCGGCGCCCGCACCGGAATGCGCGGGTCCAGCGACGGCTCCTGCGTCTTGAGCTGCGCCGCGGTGGCCGAACTCAAATTCAGCAGGACGTCCGGACGCTCGTCATCCACCATCGGCGGCGGCAGCTCGTCCTCTTCAAACCGCATGCCCTTGGGCTCCGGCAGATGCGCTCGGGCATCCCCCTCAGGCGCAGGCGGCTCATTCAGGAAGGGCTCCACCCGCTCCCCACCATACGACGATTCTGGCACCGCCGGCGCCTGTCCCCGCACCCCACGTTCCGCCGAACGACTGCGCGGTCGGCTGTAATGCCGCGGCGATGGCAGCAGGGAATCCTCGTCCTCCTCAAAGTCGCCCGGTAAGGGACGCGAGGGGGCAAAGGGGTTCAGTTCATTGTCGTCATTGGCCAGCCACCCGCTGTCGCGTGGCGGCTCCACCGGAGGCGGTGGCATGCGGCGCGGAAGATCGTCAAAGGCCGCTGCCATCGACTGGCTCGGAAAGGTCACGCCCCCAGACTCAGACCCACGGCCCGGCACCGACAGATCCCGCGAAGCTTGTTGCGGGGCGACCGGCGATGGCGCGTAGCTCTGCGGCGGCGCAAACGTGGGAGGCGGTGCGAAGGGAGGGGGCGGTGCGAACGTGGGAGGCGGTGCAAAAGCAGGCGCAGGCGGAGGCACCGCCGGCGCCGGGGGCTGAAGCACCTGTTGGCGCACCGCAGGGGCCGGCGCGCCCGCCACCGGCGGCCAGGGCGGCGGACTGTCGCGCTCCAGATCAAAGAGCTGCTCGCGCGCATCAAAGACCTCGGCACAACGTCCGCAGCGCACCCAGCCTTCCGAGACGCGCAGCTGGTCCTGCACCACCCGGAAGATGGTGCCGCAGGTGGTGCAGCGAGTCGCAAGATTCATGGGCGGAATAATGCCAGAAACAGGGTCAGTCCTTGACGCTCGTCCCCTCCCCAGGGCGCCCTGCCAAAGGCCTGGAGACGATTTGTCGCAATTGCACAGGACAGCTCGCGCCGTGCCCGAACACGCATCCCGATCACGGCGCGCTGCCCTTGGTCTTCAAGCCGCCGCACGCCGCATGCCGCAGGCAGCAGGCAGTGCTCAGTGCCTGATGCTCAGCGGCGGCGAGCCGTCATCAGAATCCATCCATCTTCCTGGTCCGCCACCTCGAGCGACACAAACGGCGCATACGCCGCCTTCAGCTCATCCGCCTGTCGCTCCAGGATGCCGGCCAGCACCAGGTGACCACCCGGTGCCAGATGCTGGCACAGCAGCGGCGCCAGCAGCTTCAGCGGCGTGGCCAGGATGTTGGCCAGCACCACCGGATACTCGCCCCGCGCCGCATCCGGCAGCGCCGCATGGATGCTGACCTGATTCTCCTGCGCGTTCTGCAGCGACGACTGCACCGCCGCCGGATCAATGTCCACCGCATCAATGCCGCGCGCCCCGAACAGCGCCGTGGCAATGGCCAGGATGCCGGAGCCGCAGCCGTAGTCCAGCACCCGGTCCCAGCCCGCGGCCTCGTCGCCATGCGCCGCAATCCAGCGCAGGCACATCCGGGTGGTCGGATGCGATCCGGTGCCGAAGGCCAGGCCTGGGTCCAGACGCATCTTCTGGCGAGCCTGCGGCGGCGCCTCATGCCAGGACGGCACGATCCAGAACGTGGGCGTGATCTCCACCGGCGCGAACTGCGACTGCGTCAGACGCACCCAGTCCTGCTCCTCCACCGCCTGGATGGTCTGGACATGGACATCGCTGCCCCAGTCCTGCGCCAGCAGCAAGGTGGCCGCCTCCGTGGCCTGGGCCTCGGTCTCGAACAGCGCCTTGACCACCGAGCGGTCCCAGCCCGCCTTGGGGGCCGGCATGCCGGGTTCGCCGAAGAGGGCGTTTTCGATCGGGGTGTCCGCGTCGGCGTCCTCCACCGAAACCGCCAGGGACTCGATCTCCATCAGCGCATCGCTGACGGTTTCCACGTCCTCTTCGCGGCAGATCAGGATCAGTTCGTGCAACTTGGCGTCGCTCGTGCTCATGGTGGCTCCAGAAAGCGGGAAGCCCCCAAGGCGACCGGACAGGCCTGCGCTTGAGGGCGGGGACGCCCGAAGGCGTCGTTCAACAGTGAGGGAAGGCGTTCAGTGCCAGACGTCAGCGCCGGTCTTCAGCGCTTGTGCTGGCTCATCCACGATTCTAGATAGTGAATGTCGGTGCCGCCTTCGATGAATTTGGCGTCCGCCATCAGCTCGCGGTGCAGCGGGATGTTGGTCTGGATGCCTTCCACCACCGTCTCCGACAGAGCAATCCGCATGCGAGCCAGTGCCTGTTCCCGCGTGTCGCCGTGCACGATGATCTTGCCGATCATCGAGTCGTAGTTGGGCGGCACGAAGTAGTTGGTGTAGGCATGGGAGTCCACCCGCACACCAGGGCCGCCGGGCGGATGCCACATGGTGATGCGGCCGGGCGACGGAATGAACTTCACCGGGTCTTCGGCATTGATGCGGCATTCGATGGAATGGCCGCGCATCGTGATGTTGCGCTGGGTGAAGGGGAGCTTCTCGCCGGCGGCAATGCGGATCTGCATCTGCACGATGTCGATGCCGGTCACCAGTTCCGTCACCGGATGCTCCACCTGCACACGGGTGTTCATCTCGATGAAGTAGAACTCGCCGTTCTCATACAGGAACTCGAAGGTGCCGGCGCCGCGGTAGCCCATCTTCTTGCAGGCCGCCGCGCAGCGGTCGCCCACGCGCTCGATCAGACGACGCGGAATGCCGGGTGCCGGCGCTTCCTCGATGATCTTCTGGTGGCGGCGCTGCATGGAGCAGTCGCGCTCGCCCAGCCACACGGCATTCTTGAAGCCGTCGGCCAGCACCTGAATTTCCACGTGACGCGGATGCTCCAGGAACTTTTCCATGTAGACCTGCGGATTGCCGAAGGCGGCACCGGCCTCGGCCTTGGTCATCTGCACCGCATTGACCAGGGCCGCTTCGGTGTGCACCACCCGCATGCCACGGCCACCACCGCCACCAGCGGCCTTGATGATGACCGGATAACCGACGGTGCGGGCAATGCGCACGATCTCCTTCGGATCGTCCGGCAACGCGCCGTCAGACCCCGGCACGCAGGGGACGCCGGCCTTGATCATGGCCTGCTTGGCCGCCACCTTGTCGCCCATGGTCCGGATGTTGTCCGGCGTCGGGCCGATGAAGGTGAAGCCGCTGCGCTCCACGCGCTCGGCAAAGTCGGCGTTTTCGCTGAGGAAGCCGTAGCCGGGGTGGATGGCTTCGGCGTCCGTCACCTCGGCCGTGGCGATGATCGCCGGCATGCTGAGGTAGCTCTGGGCGGACGGGGCGGGGCCGATGCACACCGCTTCATCCGCCAGCTTGACGTATTTGGCGTCGCGGTCGGCCTCGGAGTAGACCACCACCGACTTCACGCCCAGTTCGCGGCAGGCGCGCTGGATGCGAAGGGCGATTTCTCCCCGGTTGGCGATCAGGATCTTCTTGAACATGCCGCCGCCTTATTCGATGACGATCAGCGGCTGGCCGTATTCCACCGGCTGACCGTTCTCGGCCAGGACCTTGACGATGGTGCCGGACTTGTCGGCTTCGATCTCGTTCATGATCTTCATCGCCTCGATGATGCAGATGGCGTCGCCTTCCTTGACCTGCTGGCCCACTTCCACGAAGGGCTTGGCATTGGGGCTGGAGGCACGGTAGAAGGTGCCCACCATCGGCGACTTCACCAGGTGGCCGGTTTCCACCGGCGCGGCCGGGGTGGCTGCTGCGGGGGCCGGGGCGGCGGGTGCGGCCGCCTGGGCCGGCACCATCGGCTGGGCTGCCTGCATCACCGGCATGGCTGCCACCAGGGGCGTGCCATCGGACTTGACGATGCGCACCTTGCCATCGGCTTCGGTGATTTCAAGTTCAGAGATGTTCGACTCGGACACGAGGTCGATCAGGGTCTTGAGCTTGCGCAAATCCATAGGGTTTCTCCAACGGGGAAGGTTGTGTTTTCGTCTGTGCCCGAAACGGGCCCGGCCGGTGGGCTAGGCGCCGCGATGACTCAGCGCGTACTGCAAGGCCAGCTGATATCCCAGCGGGCCCAGTCCGCAGATCACGCCCACCGCAAGCTCCGACACATAGCTGTGATGTCGGAAGGACTCCCGGCGGTGGATGTTGGACAGGTGAACTTCAACAAAGGGCAGCGCCACTGCCGCCAGCGCATCGCGAATCGCCACGCTGGTGTGGGTGTAAGCCGCCGGGTTGATGATGATGAAGCGCGTTCCGTCGCGCCCGGCCGCTTGAATGCGGTCCACCAGAGCGCCCTCATGGTTGCTCTGGAAGGAATCAAGCTGCACGCCGGCTTCCTGCGCCTTCTGACGCAGATCATCGTCGATCTGCTTCAAAGTATGCGCGCCATAGACCTCGGGCTCCCGGGTGCCGAGAAGATTGAGGTTGGGGCCGTGAACAACAAGAATCTGCATCTGCGACCGGTCCTGACTCATTAGAGCGAAGACACTAGAAGCGTAAAAGGCTGGACTTTACGCCTTTTGCCCCCAGATCCAGGCAGCTTCACAAAAATAAATGGCTTGACCCTCGCAGATCAGTTGGCTATGGCATGCCGGATGCCAAGGCCTCTCCCGTTTGGTGCTTGACACCCGCTCAGATCTTGGCGGTTGCCACCATCTGGCGCAGTTCTTCGAGGTTGGTGGCGCCGAGTTTGCGCCAGATCGGCTCACCTTGCACACCGAAGGCGACGGTAAAGGGAAGGCCCCCTTTGGTGTTGCCCAATTGGCGCGACAGGTCGGTGCCGGTCAGCCCGGCCAGGGCGACCGGGAAGCGCAGCGGCAGCTTGGCCAGGAATCCGCGCACCGGTGTCGGCGCATCGACCGCCAAACCGAGCACCTGCCAACCCTTGGCGCTGAATTCCTCGTGGAACTGATTGATTTCCGGCAGTTCCTTGACGCAGGGCGCACACCAGGTGGCCCAGAAATTCAGCAGCAGCGGCTTGCCGCGCAGTTGCTGGGCCGGCAGGTAGGGCTGCTGGTCCAGGGTGTCGAAGCTGGCATTCCAGAACGCGGCGGCCGGCTCGGACAGCGGTCCGGCGGGGAGGGCACCCGCGCCAGCACCCAGGGCACCCGCTGGGCCGGCTCCGGCCGCTTCCCGCTCATGGCGCAGTGCCAGCAGGGCGCCGCCCGCCACCGCCACGCCGCCGACGGCGGCCCATCCCAGAACGTGTCGTCGCTGCATCAGGCGTCCTTCATCAAGTGTCGAAGCGCGGTCAGGTCGCCCCGTTCGGTGCGGCCCCGGGCGTCCGGCTTGAGGGCGCCGCGCTGGTCGTTGTAGTCCAGGATGGTCAGCGCCAGCGTCACCCGTTCATTCAGGGCGCGGCAGGGAACATCCAGAATCAGTTGGTCCACCGCGTCGCCGCGGCTGTTGCGGGCCTGGCCGACGTCATAGTCCACGCCCTGGTTGAGCAGGGCGATCTCCGCCGATTTGCTGTCATCACAGTACAGCTGCAGGTGGATGTTGGACAGCCGGGTGGCCGTGCCACGCCAGACGGCGCCGGTCAGGTGAGGGCGGAACTCCGCCAGCCGCTCCATCCAGACCGCTGCGACCTCCCGCAAGGCGGCCAGTTCGGCCGGCTGGGTGTCTGCGCAGAAGATCGACAGGTATTCCCGAACCTGGTCTTCCAGCTCGTCGTTGTCCGGCAGCTTGGTGCGGGGCGGCAGGCCCAGGGCGCGCAGCGCCCGGGTCTTGGCCGGCCCGTATTCCAGGCCTTCTTCCACCACCAACCGGGCCGCCGCAGCGGCAATCTCGGTGCTCAGTTCGGAACTCATGGCAACTCCACGGCACCCATACGAGCCTCAATAGTGCCTGCACGGCTGAGCAAGTAGGGCGAACGTGGGCGTTTCTCGAATCGCTTGGGGGCCGGCAGCATCACCGCCAGGTTGGCCGCCTGCTGGGGGCTCAGCCGCGAGGCATCCACCTGGAAGTAGCGGCGGGCGGCGGCCTGGGCGCCAAACACCCCTTCGCCCCATTCGACATGGTTCAGGTAGAGCTCCAGGATGCGCTGCTTGCTGAGCAGCGCCTCCAGCATGTAGGTCAGCACAAACTCCTGGCCCTTGCGCACAAAGGTGCGCTCGGAGCTGAGGAAGAGATTCTTGGCCAGTTGCTGGGTGATGGTGGAGCCGCCCACGATCTTGGCCATGGGCGCAGGTTTGCTGGGGGCGGTGACGGCCAGCCGGGCGGCCCGTTTCTCGGCCCGCTCCAGTTCCTTCTGGTTGCGCTCCCAGGCTTTTTCCATCGCTTCCCAGTCCACGCCGCCATGCTCATTGAAGCCGGCGTCTTCGCTGGCAATGACGGCCCGCTTCAGATTCACGCTGATCTGGTCGGCGTCCATCCAGCGCTGGGCCCAGACCACGGCGCCCTTTTCGCGCAGCAGCCGCAGGATCTCCGTGCGCTGGAAGCTGGTCGATTCCGGCGGCAGTACCGCCATCAGGGCGATCCGGGCGGCAAAGAAGAGTTGCAGGCAGACCATGCTGACGATGAGCATCAGCGTCAGCCGCATGAACTGTTTCAGCATGCGGCCTCCACTTGACGACGCAGATCGGCCAGCACCGGGGCACTGTCCGGGCGCACACCGCGCCACAGCACAAAGGACTCCACCGCCTGCTCCACCAGCATGCCCAGGCCGTCCCGCAGGCAGGCCGACGGACCGCCCTGGTCGGCCGCCCAGCGCAGGAAGCCTTCTGCGGGCTTCCCGTACATCATGTCCACGGCCGTTCCTGCGCGCGCCAGCACCTGACGCTCCGGGTGAGGCAGGGGCAGTCCCGCGCCGCTCAAGGAACTGCTGGTGCCGTTGATCAGCAGGTCGTAGACCCCGTCCGTCTGGTCCAGTCCGCCCGAGCGAAGGCGCACGCCGTGAAGGTCGGCAAAGGCCTGATGGCTGGCGACCAGGGTCAGGGCCTTGTCCGCACTGCGGTTGACGATGTGGATCTCCGCCGGGCGCGCCGCAATCAGGCTGCCCAGGACACCGGCAGAGGCCCCGCCGGCCCCGATCAGCAGCACGCGCTGCCCCGCCAGCGACCGGCCGGCATTGCGCTGCAGGTCCGCGACCAGACCCGCCCCGTCGGTGTTGTCCCCCAGCCAGCCGTCGGCATCAAAGCGCAGCACGTTGACCGCGCCGGCCAGTTGCGCCCGCGGGGTCAGTCGGCTGGCCAGCGCCGCGGCCTCAAACTTGAACGGGACGGTGACATTGCAGCCGCGTCCGCCGGCAGCCGCAAATGCGCGCACCGTGGCTTCGAAGGCGTCGAGCGGACACAGCAGGCGTTCATAGCTCAGCACCTGCCCGGTCTCGCGGGCGAAGGCCGCATGAATGTCGGGGGAGCGACTGTGGGCCACCGGGTTGCCGGCGACGGCATACTTGTCGAACGTGGCGCTGGCCGGGCTGCCGGGGCTGCCCGGACCTTGCGCAGAAGATTGCTCACTCATGGCGCTCAGGACGGATTGGCCGTCATCGTCGTTTCCAGCCCGTCCTCACGGGTGAAACGGAACCGGGAGGTGATCACCAGCACTTCCGCGCCCTTCTTCATCGCCGGCGTGAAGCCACCGAAGGGGCCGCTCGCCTCGACGATGGCCACCGCGCGCCGGTCCAGCACCCGGTTGCCCGAGCTCTGCACGATGTCGGTTTCCACCACGCGGCCACGCCAGTCCACATGAATGTTCATGATCAACTGGCCGTAGAGCTTGCGACCCTGATAGGTGGGGAAGTCCCGCGTGCCGCGGGCCTCGATGCGGCGGCGCAGCGAGTCGTAATACTGGGCATACACCACTTCCTGCGTGGCAGGACTGATGTAGCGCTTCTTTGGGCGAGAGTTCTCCTCATTCGCCCGCTTCTCGATCTCGGCCAGCAACTGCACCAGTTGCCGGCGACGCTCTTCCTGCTGCCGCGCTTCCTGAGTGCCCTTGTCGCGCTGAGGATCGGGTGTCGGCAGCAGGGCCAGTTCGCGGCGCACCTGCACCAGCAGCTGTTCCTGCGTCTGCTGCAGCTGCTGGATCTGGCTGTGCTGCACCTCGATGCTGTCGCCGGTCTCGATCTTGGGCGAGGGCGGCAGTGGCGATGTGGCCCGCACCTTGGCGTCGGTATCGCCACCGCCGGCCAGATTGGCCTGCGCCAGGGCCTGGGCCTTGGTCGGCGCCTCATGCCCGCGCGCATTCACCAGAATCACTTCCAGCGGCGTGTCCTGGAACAAGCGGTCCAGCTGTTCCGGAGGAATGGTCTTGACCGCGAACATCAAGGCGGCGTGAACGCCGATCGAGACAATCAGCGCAGTCTGCAGGTAGCTGAGCTTGGGCATGGGAGGAACTCAGGGAGCGCCCGGGGGCGCCGGTTCAGAAGGAGCGCCGGCGGCGTCCTCCGCATTCACGTCGATGGCCAGGGTGAGCACGCCGCTGGGTTCTTCGTCCTCTTCGGCATCGCTGCTGTCTTCGGCCGCCTCGTTCGCATCCAGACGCTCCACCAGGCTGGCGTGCACATCCAGCGTCAGCTCATCCAGGCCGGTGATGCGCACCTTCACATGGCTGTGGCGGGGCAGCTGTTCGCAGCCCAGGGCCCGGAAGACCAGCGGCAGGTCGTCGGCCCGCACCAGGCCTTCCTTCATCACGGCAGCGGTGAGCTCGGTGATGCCCTGCTGCTTCAGGTAGCGCAGCGTCCAGTAGCGCTCGATGCCGGACTGGAAGCCGTTGTAGGCGCTGTAGGCGGCATCGAAGCCGGAGATGATGGAGAAGAGCTGCGCGTCCTTGGGCTTGAACGGGGCGACCAGCGCGGCGGTGCGGCCGTGGCGGGCGCAGGCAATGATCTGCCACTGGTTGACCAGGTCGACATAACGGCGCAGCGGGGAGGTGGCCCAGGTGTACTGGGACACGCCCATGCCGGCATGCGGCGCCGGCTTGGTGCCCATGCGCACCTTGATGCCGGGGGCCAGGCTGGCCTGGCTGCGGTAGATGCCGGGCACCCCGCATTCGGCCAGGTAGGCGCCCCAGCTGCTGTTGGCCAGGATCATGGCTTCGGCCACGATCAGGTCCAGAGCTGCGCCGCGCTGGCGCACGCCGATGCTGACCTGCTCGCTGCCATCCGGTTCCTGGTCGCCGTTGCCTTCCAGGCGGAAGTTGTAGTCCGGCCGGTTGAAGGTCTCGGGCTTGCCGCGCACCACTTCGCGCTTGGCCTTCAGGTCACGGGCCAGGCGGTAGGCAAAGGCCAGTTCGGGGGCGAAGTCGTAGTCCGCGGGTTCGGCGCCGGTCAGGGTGGCGTCCGTGATGATCTTGTCCAGCTTGTCGTGGCGCAGGTTGGCCGCAATCGGCACCCGCTCCAGACGCGTCTCGCGACCGGTGATCTCCAGCGTGGCCTCGTCCATCGTCAGATAGATGCTGACGGCCGGGCAGTCCCGACCTTCGATCAGCGTGTAGGCCTGCACCACCTCGTCGGGCAGCATGGTGAGTTTCCAGCCCGGCATGTAGACGGTGCTGAAGCGGTCCCGCGCCACCTTGTCCACCGGGGAGTCCGGCTGGATGGCCAGGCCCGGCGCGGCAATGTGCACGCCAAACACCACTGTGCCGGTGCCCAGGCCCTGCACCGACAGCGCATCGTCGATTTCCGTCGTGGCGGAGTCGTCGATGGAGAAGGCACGCACTGCCGCAAGCGGCAGCTCGTCCTTGATGGCGGGGGCGGACAGGGCAGGGAAGCCGGTGCCCTTGGGGAAGTGCTCGAACAGGAAGCGCTTCCAGTGGAATTGATAGGGGCTGGTGATGGCCCCGGCCTCCTTGAGCAGGTCCAGCGGGGTCTTCTGGCTGCGGCGTGCCGCTTCCACCAGCGCCTTGTATTCCGGGCCGTTCTTGTCCGGGCGGAACAAGATGCGGTAGATCTGCTCGGCAATCGGGGCCGGGCAGCGGCCGGCGGCCAGCTCGGTGGCCCACTCTTCAATCTGGGCGGCGATCTGCTTCTTGCGCTCGATGCCCAGCAGCGCCGCCTTGACGATGTCCGCCGGCGCCTTCTTGAACTGGCCCCGGCCCATGCGCCGGAAATAATGCGGTGCCTCGAACAGTCGGAACAGCGCGCCCGCCTGCTGGCTGAGGGTGGCCTTGACGTCGAAATAGTCGCGGGCGAGGTCGGCAAAACCGAATTCGGTGTCCGGAGCGAATTCCCAGGCCAGGTCCAGGTCGATCTCCTGGGCCAGCCGCTGGCCGTCCGCCATCAGTTCGGCCGGGGAGGGCTTGTCGAACTTCAGCAGCACATTGGCGGATTTCACTTTGACGCGCTTGCCTGAATCCAGTTCGATTTGCATCGAGGATTCGGCTTCGGACATCACGCGGCCGGCGAGGAATTTTCCGGCGTCTTCGAAGAGGGCAAACATAGCGGCGGCATTGTCGCTGATCGGCGCGACCCTCGAGCGGCGGGGCCGGCGGCTGAGGTGTCAATTCGTTCCGCCGTCGGCCTTGTCCGGGCTCGCAGTGGCGGCTTCTGAGGGGTTTCTGACGCATTTCTGTCGGATCTGCCGCCCATCCCCCGGCAAAGCGTTGACTTGGCCTTGTCAAACCGCTGTCAAGCTTCGGTCAAGCCAGCGTCATTTCACGCTCACACACTGGGGCACGCTCCCTTCCACTCCCGCGGCCCCGTCCGCCGCGCCGATGCCGCCTCGTTTCTACTCCCTGATCGCCGCCCAGTTCTTTTCAGCCCTGGCGGACAACGCCTTGCTGATTGTGGGCATTGCCCTGCTCCGGGAGATGGGGCAGCCGGTGTGGTGGGCCCCGCTGCTCAAGCTCTGCTTCACCGTGGCCTATGTGGCGCTGGCGCCAGGCGTGGGACTGGTGGCCGACGCCGTGCCGAAGGCGGCTTTGATGACCTGGATGAATGGGCTCAAGGCGGTGGGCGTGGGCGCCATGGTGCTGGGGATGGATCCGCTGGCCGCCTTTGCGGTGGTGGGGGTGGCCGCGGCCTGTTATGCGCCGGCCAAATACGGGCTGATCACCGAAATCGTGCCAGCCTCCCGACTGGTGGCGGCCAATGGCTGGATCGAGGTGTCCGTGGTGTGCTCGGTGCTGCTGGGCACGCTCGTGGGCGGACTGCTGGTCAGCCCATGGTGGATGGCGGCGGTGGCGGGGGCGCCGCTGCGCAGCCCGCTGATGGCCTCGCTGCTGGCGCTGCTGCTGCTGTATGCGCTGGCTGCCGCGCTGCAGCTGCGGGTGCCGGAGAGCGGCGCGGTCTATGCGCGCAGCTCGCTCAAGCCGGTCGCCATCCTGAAGGACTTTCTGGCCGCCAATGCCACGCTCTGGCGCGACCGCCGGGGCGGGCGTCTGTCCCTGTCCATGACCACGGTATTCTGGGGCGCCGGCGCGACGCTGCAACTGGCGGTGCTGCAATGGGCCCAGGACGTGCTGGGATTGCGGCTCAACCAGGGCGCTTATCTGCAGGCGACCGTGGCGGTGGGGGTGGTGATCGGCGCTGGCCTGGCGGGGCGGTGGATCGGTTTGCACCATGCCATCCGGGTGCTGCCGCTGGGGCTGATGCTGGGCCTGCTGATGCTGGCCACGCCCTGGGTGCGCACGCTGGACTGGGCCCTGCCCGCGATGGTGTTGGTGGGCGCGGTGGGCGGCGCGATGGTGGTGCCGATGAATGCGCTGCTGCAGCATCGCGGCGTGCAATTGCTCAGCGCCGGTCGTTCGATTGCGGTGCAGGGCTTCAACGAAAACCTGAGCATCCTGGTGATGCTGGGGACCTATGCGGCCTTGCAGGCCGCCGGGGTGCCGCTGGTGTGGCTGATGAGTGGGCTGGGCTTGCTCGTCAGCCTGTGCGTGCTGCTGCTGATGCTGCGTCGGCTGTGGCGAGGCGGAGAGTCCGTCGCGCTGGATCTGCCGTCCGGGCACGGCGTGCTGTCAGAGTAATGCGCGCTCAGACCCGGACCGCGGGCGCCAGCAGTCCGGCCCCGGCCCGCAGAGCGACGCTGGTGCCATCGATGGCCGAGGCATACACCTGCTCGATGCCCTGCACGATGCCGTCCCAGCCCATGGTCTCAGCGCCGTCACGCGCCGCCACGCGCATGGCGCTCAGCCGCTGACGATCCGCCAGCAACTCCAGCGCCCGGTCGGCAAAGGCAGCCGCGGGACTGCCCAGCGGCACCGTCCCGCCGTTGACGCCACTGCGCACCAGCAGTGCCGCCGCCGCATAGTGATAGGCCAGCACGGGCAGGCCGCTGGCCAGCGCTTCGGGCGTGACATTGCCGTAGGTCTCGGTCACGCTGGGGAAGACAAACAGGTCGCCGCTGGCATAGTGGGCCGCCAGGTCCTCGCCATGGCGCATGCCGGCGAAGATGGCGCCGGGCAGTTGCTGCTCCAGCTCCGCCCGGGCCGGTCCGTCGCCCACCAGCACCAGTCGGGCCCGTGGATGATGCCGGCGCACCACCGGCCACAGGTCCACCAGCAACTGCAGATTCTTCTCGGCAGCCAATCGGCCCACATGCAGCAGCACCGGGTCCTGCGGGGCCGCACCCCATTGCTCTCGCAGGGCCTCGCTGCGGCGCGACGGATCGAACAGCTGCGTGTCCACCCCGCGGGCGATCACGCTGACATGCCGGAAGCCCTGCGCCATCAGTTCCCCGGCCAGGCTGGCGTTGGGCACCATGGTGCTGTGGCAGCGGTTGTGGAATTTGCGCAGGTAGGCCAGCAGGGGCCGGCGCAACCAGCCGATGCCGTAGTGCTGGGCATAGGCATGAAAGTTGGTGCGGAATTCCGACACCACCGGCAACTTGAGCTGCCGCGCGGCTTGCAGTGCCGACCAGCCCATCGGCCCTTCGGTCGCAATGTGCACCACATCCGGCCGACGCGATGCCCACAGCTGCACCAGCGTGCGCTTGGACACCACGCCCATGCGCAGATGCGGGTAGCGCGGCACCGGCAGGCCGCGCATCAGCACTTCATCGTCCCGGGGGCCGCCTGCATCCGTGGCGGCCTGACGCGGCCGCAGCAACTGGACCGCATGGTCCCGCGCCTGCAAGCCCTTCACCACACAGGCGATGCTGCGGGCCACGCCGTTGACTTCCGGCGGATAGGTTTCCGTCACCACCGCCACACGGAAGTGCCGCTGGCGGGTGGGCAGCTCGTCCACCTCGAGTTCGATTGGCGCGCTTGTCATGGCGAGCATGATGGTCGCGCTTCGCAACAGTTGTGTGACGCTTTCCATCGTCACGCGCCTGAAACAGCGCCGCGACACAGTCGCCACACTGCCGTCGCACAGGCGCCATGAAAGTGCCACGTGCCGGCCCGCCCACGGGCGGACCGACGGCATCACTGACCGACCATTTTCTGGACGAGGGCCGCATGAAGGACTTTCTGGACCTGCTCAAGGAACAGCGCTGGGACGACCACCGCTACTACCATCACTGCCGCATCAACCAGTCGCTGCATCTGCTGAGCGCCTGCTGCTTCGTGGTGGCCTACGGGCTGCTGCTGGTGGACCCGGCCTGGGCCGCGCTGCTGGCCTGGGGCGTGTCGATGACCAGCCGCCAGGCCGGCCACTTCTTCTTCGAGCCCAAGGGCTTTGACGAGATCAACCAGGCCACCCATGACCACAAGGAAGCCATCAAGATTGGCTACAACCTGCGCCGCAAGGTGGTGTTGATGGCGCTGTGGGCGGCGTCGCCGGTGGCGCTGTGGCTGCAGCCGGGACTGTTCGGCCTGTTCGCGCCGGCCGCCAGCTTCACTGACTATCTGCATCAGCTGGGCCTGGTCTGGTTCTGGCTGGGCGTGGGCGGGCTGGTGTTCCGGGTGCTGCAACTGGCGGTGACCCGCGACCTGCGCACGGGGCTGGCCTGGGCCACCAAGATCATCACCGACCCCTTCCACGACATCGCCCTCTACCATCGCGCTCCGTTGCATCTGTTGCGCGGTGAGCGCATGGATCCCATGCATCACGTGCTGATGGAACGGCAGAATGCCGGACATGGCGAGCAGGTGGCCTGAGCGACCTGCATGTCCTGAGCGCTGCATGTGAATGCCTCCGGACGGCTCGCCGCCTGTCCGATCCCTCCGGAGGTTGCTGCATGTTGTTGTTGCGCTGGCGTCGCTGTGCGGCGCCCGGCTCGTCCGAGAAGCTTCAGAAGAATCAGAAATCCCGTGGGCGGTCGCTGCCGTCTTCAGGGACCAGGCCCTTTGCAATCACGGCCCTCACGACTTTCACGGCGCTGTCCGCGGCCCTGTCCGCGACCCTGTTGGCCGGCTGCGGCGCCATGCCCAACACCGGCACGCAGCGGCTGCTGGGAGGTCCGGTGGTCTACACCTATGTGGGCCAGGGCAAGCCGGTGGTGGTGCTGCAGTCCAGCATTGGAGACGGCCGTGATCCCTGGGTGCCGGTGCTGAGCGAGCTGCGTGACCGTTATTCGGTGTTCGCCTACGACCGCCCCGGCTACGGCGACAGCACCGCTACGCCCCCCACGCCGCGCAATCCCTGCGGCATTGCCACCGAGCTGCACGACCTGCTGCATGCCTCGGGCGTGAAGCCTCCCTATCTGCTGGTGGGGCATTCGATGGGAGGGCTTTATCAGTATGCGTTCTCGCGCCTGTATCCCGACGAGGTGGCAGGGCTGGTGATGGTGGATGCCGTGCATCCGATGCACACCCGCCGCATGCAGGTGGAAGTGCCGCTGATGGCCAACATGCTGGAGAGCATGAGCCGGCGGGTCTTCCGCGGCATGATGCAGGCCGAGTATTTGCAGCAGACCGACTGCGTGGATGCGCTGCTGCCCAAGCGCCGACCGGACGTGCCGGTGCGTGTGCTCACCCGCACCGTCTACACACCGGAGGAGACCATCAGCGGATTCGAGGCCATGGTGCATGGGCTGGAACCGAACTGGCTGCCGCTGATCGGCGGCAAGGGCATCCAGCCGGTGGAGGGTGCTGGGCATTACATCCAGCGTGATCAGCCGGAGGTGGTGGCCCGGGCCGTGGACGAGGTGGCCCAGGAGATCCGCGAGCGGGCGGCGACGGCGGCGGCCACGGCGGCATCTGCCGCATCGCCCGCCTCTGCCACCGCTTCCTCACCGGGTGGCGCTGGCGCGGCAGCCCGCTCCCTCAGCGCGCCAGGCCCAGCGTCTCCATCAGCAGGCGGCGCTTGATCGACTGATTGGTCAGGTCCTGGGGCGCGCTCCACCAGCCGCCGTCTCGCATGGCCTGGGCGGCGGCCAGCAGGCGACGCTGCACCTCGTCGAAGTCGGCATCCGTGAAGTCGGTGCTGAAGATCATCCGCCCGGTGCCGACCCAGCTCAGCGCCAAGCCCTGGGCCCGCATGAAGTACTGCAGCATCCAGTTGTAGCGCGAGGGTTGCAGGTAATAGAGCGTCCATACCGACGACATGTTGGCCGCGCGCACCGGCAGTCCGGCGGCCTTCAGGGCCGCATTGAGCTGCGCCCGACGACGGTCCTGCACGGCATCCTGCTCGGCCAGCGTCTGCTGCCAGGCCGGGTCCTCCAGCGCATCCAGGAAGACCGACATGGCGCCCATGACATAGGGATGGGTGTTGAAGGTGCCCCGGGCGAAGCAGATGTCGGCCGGGCGTTCCTCCCGATAGCGCTTCATCCAGGCGGCCTTGCCGCACACCACGCCGACCGGCAGCCCGCCGCCCAGCGTCTTCCCATAGGTCACCAGGTCGGCCTGCACCCCAAAATAGGTCTGCGCGCCGCCGGTGCCCAGCCGGAAGCCCATGAACACCTCATCGAAGATCAGCGCAATGCCGCGCTCGGTGCACACCTGCCGCAGCTCGCGCAGCCAGGCGGCATAGGCCTCGCGGTCATAGGCGGCGCGGCGTGAGCTGTCCACCAGCGACCCATCCCCGGGCGCCGGCCGGTTCGGATGCAGCGCCTGCAGTGGATTCACCAGCACGCAGGCAATGTCGCGCCGAGTGCGCAGCACCTGCAGGCTGCGTGGATGCAGGTCCCGCAGCGTGTAGGTGCGATCGGCCGGCAGGGGGTTGCCGGGGCCCGGCTGCGCCTCGTCCCACCAGCCGTGATAGGCGCCGCAAAAGCGCACCAGGTGGGTCCGACCGGTGTGATAGCGGGCCAGCCGCACCGCCTGCATGACCGCCTCCGTGCCGGACATGTGGAAGGAGAGCTGGTCCATGCCGGACAGGGCTAGCAGACGCTGCACATTGCCCTGCACCAGCGGGTGGTAGACGCCCAGCACCGGCCCCAGTTCGGCGACCCGCTCACTGCCTTCGGCAATGCAGCGCTGGTAGAAGGCATAGCCGAACAGGTTGACGCCGTAGCTGCCGGCCAGGTCGAGGAAGCGCTGGCCGTCCAGGTCGGTCAGCCAGTGGCCGTCGCTGCGGCTCATGACCGCGCCCAGCGGCAGCGCCTTCTGCACCAGCGGACTGAAGGGCGGCGGCACGCGGTAGCCGCTGGTGAACTGCAGGTCCGGCAGCCCGGGCTTGAGCGCGGCGGTGGCTTCAATGCTGCGGGCATGGCGCTCCTGCAAGGTCTGGGACAGGCTCTCGAAGCTGGCCCTGCGGCGCTGCACCACCTCGGCGGCTGCGTCGTCGGCGTTGAAGAAGCGCTCGTCCCCAAAGCGCTGAGTCGGCATCAGCCGGGCCAGCCGAACCGCCATGCGGGAATGGCCGGCGAGGGACGGGTGTTTGGCGCGGGACAGCTGCAAGCGTCGCCAGCCCTTGGGCGCCAGCGCGAGCGCGGCGGTCAGCAGGCCGGCGGCAGCCAGCGCGGAGAGCAATTCTGGGTTCATGGCAATGGCCTCAAAGTGCTGTCTTGTCACACAGGGTTGGCACAGTGGCGAGGTGTACCGGATCCGATTGACATGTCTATGAAATTGGCGAGCTGGCGTGATCGTTTGACCCAGCAGGAACAGCTGAACTTCCTGCTCACCAACCGGGTGCCCCGGCTGGCGCTGACCCGGTTCATGGGCTGGTACAGCCGCATCGAGAGCCCCTGGCTGACCCGGCTGTCGGTGGCCGTCTGGCGGCTGTTCACCGACCTGGACCTCAGCGAGGCAGAACCGCGCCGCTACCGCAGCCTGCGGGAGGTCTTCACCCGGCGGCTGCGGCCCGGCGCGCGTCCGGTGGACAGCCACCCATCGGTGCTGGTGAGCCCGTGCGACGCCATCGTGGGCGCATTCGGCCCGGTGCAGCGCGGCATGGCCCTGCAGGCCAAGGGCATGGCCTACGGCATCCAGGAGCTGTTCGGGGATGCGCAGCGGGCGGCGCCCTATCTGAACGGGAGCTACCTGACGCTACGGCTCACCTCGTCGATGTATCACCGCTTCCATGCGCCGGCCGACCTGACGATCGAGCGGGTCACCCATCTGGCCGGCGACACCTGGAATGTGAATCCGATCGCGCTCAAGCGGGTGGAGCGGCTGTTCTGCCGCAATGTGCGCGCGGCCATTGAAGCGCGGCTGCCCGATGGAACGCCGATCGCGCTGGTGCCGGTGGCGGCCATCCTGGTGGCCAGCCTGCGGCTGCATGCGCTGGACTTGACGCTGCGACCGGACCATCCCGGGCCGTACCGCTTTGACTGTCGCCATTCGCATACACGCGGCGAGGAAATGGGCTGGTTCGAGCAGGGCTCGACGATCATCGTGTTCCTGCCGCCCGGCGTGGCGCTGCTGGACGGGGTGAGCACCGGCCAGCGGCTGCGCATGGGGCAGGCGATTGCACGTCTCCCAGGAACATCTGCTGATGGCTGAGCCCTTGTCCGACACGTCGGCCCCCGACGCACCCACGCCCGCACCCGCACCCACGACCCCACTCGCGCCGCCGCGGCCTGATCCGCTGTCCGCGCCCCAGGTCGCTTCTTATGGCGGTGATACGAACGGGCTGATCTGCGGTTTCTGGATTCACCCGGACCGCCCGACCGAAGCCTTGCCGACCCTGGCCGAAGCGCAGGCGCGGCTGGAGCGGCCGGACGGCGGTTATGTCTGGCTGCACCTGAACCTGAGCCATGCCGGTGCCATGCCCTGGCTGGCCCGCAACGCCGTGCTGGCCGACAGCTTCATGGAAGCGCAGCAGGCGGGATCTCGCTCGTCGCGCATTGAACGCGACCGGGATCAGCTGTTTGCGGTGCTCAATGACGTGACCTTCGACTTCTCCTTTGATGTCGAGGACGTCTCCACGCTGTGGATGCAGGTCAGCGAGCATCTGGTGCTGAGTGCCCGTCGATCACCGCTGCGGTCGGTGGACCGGCTGCGTATGGCGGTCAAGCGCGGGGACCGTCCGCAGTCCACGCTGGGACTGTTGGATCACTTGTTGCGCGACCAGGCGGATGAGCTGCAGCGCATCGTCCGCCAGGCCACGGAGCGGGTGGATGACATCGAAGACGCCTTGCTGGCCGGACGCCGTCCTGGCACCGACAACGAAGTGGCCCAGTTGCGCCGGCTGATGGTGCGGCTGCAGCGCCTGCTGGCGCCGGAACCCAGCGCGCTGCTGCGCATGCTGTCGCATCCACCGGCCTGGGTGACCACGTCCGATCAGCAGCAGCTTCAGCAGGCCAGCGAGGAATTTGCGCTGGTACTGCGGGACATCCAGGCGCTGCAGGAACGCATCCGGGCGGTGCAGGATGAGACCGCGGCCCTGGTGGCTCAGGAGAACAACCGCACCCTGTACCTGCTGACCATGGTGACGGTGCTGGCGCTGCCCATCAACCTGGTGTCGGGCCTGTTCGGCATGAATGTGGGCGGACTGCCCTTCCTGGACCATCCCCACGGCTTTGTGGTGGTGGTCACCCTGATCGTGGTGCTGACGGTGCTGGTGACCGCGCTGCTGGTGTGGGCCATTCGAAAACCGTCGCGCTGAAGCGGCGCGGGCCTGGCTTGGCTGGGCCAGGCCAAGCTTGGCGTGATCAGGCTATAGACCCAGAAACGCCGTGATGGCGGGCAGGTGGTCGTCGAAGTCCGACAGCGCATGGTCACCGCCTTCCAGCAGCCGGATGTGGCTGCCCGGATAACGGCCCACCATCTCTTCCCAGCTCAGCAATTCATCGCCCTTGGCGATCACCGCCATCAGCCGCTCGGGATGGGTGAGGGGCCCAACCGTCAAGGCTTGCAGTTCCCCGACAAATTCCGGTCGGAAGTAAAAGCGCTCCTGCGGGTTCTGCCAGACGGTCTGCTCGCCGATGTAGGCCGTCAGGTCGCGCGCCGGATCCACCGCCGGATTGATCACTGCCGTGCGCGCGCCGGTGACCTGAGCGAGATGGGTGGCATAGAACCCGCCCAGGGAACTGCCCATCACCGCCATCGTCTCCCGCGGCCAGTCCTTCACCAGGGACGTGGCCAGCGACATGGCGTCGCGGGGGGAGGGCGGCAGCTGAGGGCAGACCAGCACCAGATCCGGCCGGTGCTCGGCCACCCACCGGACCATGCGCTGCGCCTTGGCCGACTGGGGCGACGAGCGGAAACCATGCAGATACAGCAGATGCGTGCGGCGGGCAGGGGAAGGGAGGCTCATGGATTGAGAGTGTAGGAGGGCTCGAACCGCGCCTGTGTTGAGCGCATTGGGAAGAAGTTCAGTAAAACTAGCGTTTTCAGCGTCGAGTGAAAATGGCCAGATCACTGAAAATTTGGTCGTTCGACGCACTGGATGGCCCAGGGGATCAGAACCTCCCGGCACTGACTTTTGGCACCCGCCCTCCGCTCGAGTACCGTTTCTCCCGCTGCCCGAAACCGTCGTGAATCGCACCGCCGTGTCGCGGCAATGCGGTTTCATCCTCATGCCATGGCTTTTGCGAATTGACGTGGTGACGGGCGCGCCGCACATTGAGTGCCGCTCGCTGTACCGACCCCCTGTCTCCGACACCGGAAGGGGTTGTCGCACGGACGCCTCTCCCCAGACCTACAGGTTCCCTATCCCGATTGCGGTCGGCAGCCGCCGCCACCCGACGCCGCAAGTTCCCAACCATTACCGATCCGCCTCATGACCACTTCGGATTCGATCAAGCTGTCCGCCATTGCCTTGGCGTCCCTGATGTTGTGCGCCTGCGCCACTGCGCCTGCCGGCGGTGGCGCCCAGGCCGCCGCGCCTGCGGCTGCGCCCGCACCGTCCACTGCCGCGTCCGGCGCACCCGGCGCGCCCGGTGCCAGCGCGCCGATGAGCGCTGCCCGTCCGCCCGCTGATCCGACCGCGCCCAAGCCGTTCGCCGAAGTCTCCAAGGACACCAAGCGCCAGGACGGCCTGTTCCCCATCCTGCGCAAGGACGAAAAGGTCTGGCTGGAAATTCCCCGGGCCATGCTGAACAAGCCATTCCTGTTCACCATCAACATCTCCAGCTCCATTGGTGAGCGCGGCTTCTATGCCAGCCAGATGGGTCCGGACGTGATGGCCGAATGGCGCCGCGTGGGCAACACCATTCAGCTGGTGGCTCTGAACACCCGCTTCCGCGCCGAAGGCGGTGGCAAGCGTGCCGTGGAAGAGGCGTTCTCACCCAGCCTGCTGGCGGCCGGCCCGGTGGCCAGTGCGGACCATCCCGAGCGCAAGTCCTTCCTGGTGGATGCCGGCCTGCTGCTGACCGACATCCCGGGCATGAGCACCCGCATGGAGGCGGCCTTCCGCCTGCCCTATTCGGTGGACCGCAGCAACTCCTACTTCGAGACCACCAAGGCGGACGAGACCCTCAGCACGCTGAGCGCCAAGGTGCACTACTTCACGCCCCGCATTCCGGCCCCGCCGCTGGTGGCGCCGCCGGTGCCGGTGCCGCCGCCTCCGATGGTGACGCCCGACCCGCGCTCGATGTTCATGGGCTTCGTCTACAACTTCCGCGCCCTGCCGCAGGACGCCATGTCCACCCGCCGTGCGGACGGCCGCCTGGGCCACTTCACCGAGTCGTTCAACGACCTGAGCGACGACAGCAAGCCCAATTCGCGGGTGCACTACATCAACCGCTGGCGTCTGGAGAAGAAGGACCCGTCGGCAGCCCTGTCCGAGCCGGTGCAGCCCATCGTCTACTGGATGGACAAGAACATTCCGCCCAAGTACCGCCCGGCGGTGGAAGCCGGCATCCTGGAGTGGAACAAGGCCTTCGAGAAGATTGGCTTCAAGAACGCGGTGGTGGCCAAGCAGCAGCCGGATGATGCCGACTGGGACAACATGGATGCGCAGCATGCGTCGATCCGCTGGTTTGTCGGCGCGGATGTCGGCTTTGCCATCGGCCCCTCGCATGTGGACCCGCGCACCGGCGAAATCTTGGATGCCGACATCGGCATGAGCGACGTGTTCTCCCGCGGCGGCCGCGCCTTCATCAGCGAAGACGTGCCGCGCCTGACCAGCCTGAGCGACGAGGAACAGGCGCTGGCCCAGATGAATCAGGGCTGGCGTGAAGGTCGCAATGCCAGCTACTGCACCTATGCGATGGATGCGGCGTCGGAGATGAATTTCGCGCTGGACATCCTGGAGGCGCGGGGCGACATCGACCCGAACAGCCCGGAGGCCGAAGCCTTTGTGCAGGCGCGCATCAAGGACGTGATCATGCATGAGGTGGGTCACACCCTGGGCCTCAAGCACAACTTCAAGGCGTCCACCACGGTGACGCAGGCGCAGCTCAAGGACAAGGCCTATACCGAGGCCCACGGCATCTCCGGCTCGGTCATGGACTACAACGCCTACAACATCCCGCTCGAAGGCGAGGCGCCCACCAGCTACAACAACACCACGCTGGGTTCTTACGACTATTGGGCGATTGAATACGCCTACAAGCCGGTGGCCAAGGAGCAGGAAGACGCGGAGCTGAACCGGATTGCTTCGCGCAACACCGAGCCGGGCCATGCCTATGCGGACGATACCGATGCAGGCGGCTTCGGCCCCTACGACGGCATGGATCCGATGATCAACCGGTTCGACCTGGGCGACGATCCGCTGGCCTACTACCAGAAGCGTCTGAAGCTGTCGCAGGAGCTGTGGAACCGGGTGCAGAACCGCAAGCCGGTGGCGGGGGAAGATCCGCTGCGTCAGCGCCGGTCGCTGATCAATGGCTTCATGCAACTGGCCCGTTCGTCGGAGCTGGTCGGCAAGTATGTCGGCGGCATGTACACCACGCGGGATGTGCCGGGGGCGTCGCGCCCGGCGCTGGCGCCGGTGGACCCGGCCAAGCAGCGTGAGGCGCTGCGCTTCCTGGCCACCGGTCTCTTCAGTGCGGACAGCTTCCGCTTCAAGCCGGAGTTCCTCAGCTCGCTGACGACTGACTATGTGGAGTTTGCGCGTCCCCAGTGGGTGAGCATTCCGGCGGCGGTGTCGGCGGTGCAACTGGCGGCCCTGAACCGGCTGCTGAGCGTGAGCACGGCGGTGCGTCTGATGGAGCTGCCCAACTATGTGCCGGCCTCGCAGCGCAAGGGCATCATCTCGCTCAACGAGGTGTATGGCACGCTGCAGTCGTCCATCTGGAGCGAGCTCAAGACCGGCGGGGAGATCGACCGTCTGCGTCGCAACCTGCAGCGTGAGTATCTGCGTCGTCTGCAGGCCAACCTGACGCATGGCAACGCCACCGGTCAGTTCGCCGACGCCTATGCGCTGATGCGCTTCCAGGCCACCCAGCTGCAATCGGAGCTGCGTGCGGCGCAGTCCAAGGGCGGTCAGTCGGTGGAGACTCGCGCGCACATCGCGGAGAGCCTGGACCTGCTGAGCACGACGCTCAAGGCGACGATGACCCGCACCTGAGTGAGCGGGCGCCCAGGCGCCTGACCCACCACGAGCAAGGGCCGGTAGATACCGGCCCTTTCTTTTTGTGTGCGTTCGCGGGAGGGCCTGCGAGCCATGGAAAGGGCGCTGGTAATGGGCCGCTTAATGCGCCGCTTAATGCGCCGCTTAATGCGCTGCTTAATGCGCCGTTGGTAATAGCGCTGCCGGAGGAGAACCCCAAAAAGACAAGGGCGCTGGCTCATGAAGCGCAGCGCCCGTGAAAGCGAGGAAGCCGACTTGTCATCGTCCTGCGACCCCGGCTGGGTCAACGCATTCGCCCGAGAGCAATTGCGGATCCAGACTCAGATTCCGTGAAGGAATGGAAGCAGTGTACGAGAGGCCCAGAGAAGCCGCAACACAGCGGCGCAGTTGCTCAAGATCTTCGTCCGAAACTTTGACCAATGCGTGCTGACGCCCACCGCGACGAGTACGCGTGTAGTGCAGATCCATCCGCTGAGTACTCAGGGTGTAGATCATGTCGCACTTGGCCCAGACGGCTTTGTCCGGATCGTCGTTGGGTCTGGGATTTCTGGCGAGGCGATGGTGGTGGGCTTCTTCTCGCCGTGGTGCCGTTGTGGACAACGGAATCACAGTCACCAGACGCTGATGATGTCGACTTCGGGCGACGACCACCACCTCACGTCGTTTCACCATTTCCGGTTCAACGAAGCCGCCGAAATCGCAGACCAAGACTGATCCGACCCGAGGAGGAAATGACAAGCTCATGGGGAACGTTCTCCCGCGCAAAGCTGTCAGTCTGAAGCCGCCCCAGGACCCTCAAAGTTGCAAGGAGCCGAGGCGCTTTGAATATTGTCAAAGTGCCGGCGGCTCCCCGCGGGGTCAGCCCGTTCGGTCGTCGGGATACCGGCGCTCGGCGGCCACGATGTCCCAGACGGCAATGAACATCGCCGCAATCAGCGGGCCGATCACGAAGCCGTTGATGCCGAACACCGCCATGCCGCCGATGGTGGTCATCAGCACCACATAGTCCGGCATCTTCGTGTCCTTGCCCACCAGCAGTGGACGCAGCACGTTGTCCACCAGGCCAATCACCAGCGTTCCATAAAGCAGCAAGCCCACGCCCGCGCCGATCGCGCCGGTGGCCTGCAGATAGATGGCCACAGGGGCCCACACCATGGCAGCGCCCACCGCCGGCAGCAGCGACAGGAAGGCCATCAGCACCGCCCACAGGACCGGCGCATGAATGTCCAGCACCCAGAAGGCCAGGCCGCCCAGCGCACCCTGCAGCACCGCCACAACGATGTTGCCCTTCACCGTGGCCCGGATCACCGTGCGGAACTTGTCACCGAGCTGGCGCTTGTAGGCGTCCTGCAGCGGCAGCGCGTCGCGGATGCGCTTGGACAGCTGATCCCCATCCCGCATCAGGAAGAACAGCAAATACAGCATCACGAAGAAGCTGACCACAAAGTCGAAGGTGTCCTGACCGAACCCGAGCGCCTTGGTCGCAACGAATTGGCTGGCCTGATTGAGGGCCGAGCCCAGACGGTCCTGCAGATTGGTGAGGTTTTGAAGGCCCAGCCGCTCCAGCAGGTCCATCATCCACCGCGGCGTGGCGGCATAGATCTGCTGCACGTAGGTGTGGAAGTCGAACTTGCCCGACTTGAACATCTCATACAGGACCGTCGCCTCGCGCACCAGCGCCGCCGTCACGTAGGTCATCGGCACCACGACCAGCACCACGATCAGCAAGATCGTCAGCACCCCCGCCACATTGGGGCGCTTGACCTTGCGCAGCAGACGCAGATAGACCGGCCGGAACACGATGGCCAGGGCCACGCCCCACAAGATCGCCCCCAGCATCGGCCAGAGGATCCACCCAAAACCCACCGTCACCAGGGTGAGCAGGCAGAGGAAGGAACGGTTTTGCAGCGCGGGAATCGGCTTGCCGGGAGGGCTCATGCTGTCGGTGCTCCTGGGAGATCGGACGGTTGGAAGAATCTGCGATGCGAGGGGGCTGCAATGGCACTGCCAGACTGCTGCAATGGGTCTGCACTGGGGAAGCCTGAGGGCAGCCGGCATGCCTGAGCCGCCTTGCGCGGGCTTGTACCGCCTTGTACCGCCTTGCTGGCCACCGCAGCGCCTGCACGACCGAATGGCGCTGCGGCGCGCCGCAGACGCCCGCAGCAGCAGGCAGGCGGCCCCGAGCTTACTTCAGCGCCGCGAGCAGCTTCTCGTGGATGCCACCGAAGCCGCCGTTGCTCATGCACAGCAGATGGTCACCCGGTTTGGCCACGGCCACCACGCGCCGCACCAGGTCGTCCACCGAGGTGCCGACCACCGCCTGATCCCCCAGCGGGGCCAGGGCTTCGCGGGCGTCCCAGGTGAGCCCGTCCTGGTTGCAGAAGCTCAGGTCGGCCTCTTCCAGGGCCCAGGGCAGTTGCGCCTTCATCGTGCCCAGCTTCATCGTGTTGGAGCGGGGCTCGAAGATCGCCAGGATGCGCTCGGCCGGGGCAATGCGCCGGCGCAGGCCGTCCACCGTGGTGTGGATGGCGGTGGGATGGTGGGCGAAGTCGTCATAGACCTTGATGCCGCGCACCTCGCCGCGCAGCTCCAGCCGGCGGCGCACGCTCTTGAAGCTGCACAGCGCGGTGGCCGCAGCTTCCGGATCCACGCCCACATGCTCAGCCGCGGCGATGGCGGCCAGCGCATTGAGCTGGTTGTGCTCGCCCAGCAGCTCCCAGCTGACATGGCCCACCTTCAGGCTGCCGCGCAGGACATCAAAGGAGGTCGGCTCACCGCGAGCCCGCAGAGCGCCAGGCTCTTCCTTGCGGGCGCCGAAACGCTGCACCTCACTCCAGCAGCCGCGGCTCAGCACCCGTTGCAGCGCGTCCTCGCGCGCATTCACCACCAGCCGGCCCGAGGACGGCACGGTGCGGACCAGATGATGGAACTGGGTCTCGATGGCCGCCAGGTCCGGGAAGATGTCCGCGTGGTCGTGCTCCAGGTTGTTAAGCACGGCGGTGCGGGGGCGGTAGTGGACGAACTTGCTGCGCTTGTCGAAGAAGGCGGTGTCGTATTCATCCGCTTCAATGACGAAGAAGCGACCCTCCGCGTGGCCGTCACCCAGGCGCGCCGACACCCCAAAGTTCTGCGGCACGCCGCCGATGAGGAAGCCCGGTGCCAGCCCTGCGGCTTCCAGAATCCAGGCCAGCATGGAGGTGGTGGTGGTCTTGCCATGCGTGCCGGCCACCGCCAGCACATGGCGGCCTTGCAGCACATGCTCGGCCAGCCATTGCGGACCGCTGGTGTAGGGCAGGCCGGCATCCAGGATGGCTTCCATCAGCGGGAAGCGCCCTTCCGACGAGCGTGTCACCACATTGCCCACCACGAACAGGTCGGGCTTGAGGTCCAGCTGGTCCGCGCCGAAACCTTCGATCAGCTCGATGCCCAGCGCCTGCAGTTGCGTGGACATCGGCGGATACACATTGGCATCGCAGCCGGTCACCCGGTGGCCGGCTTCTCGGGCCAAGGCGGCGACACCGCCCATGAAAGTGCCGCAAATGCCCAGAATGTGGATATGCATGGTTGTTGCTTCAGCTGCTGTACCAAAGGGTAAGCAAGAGTAATACCTGTCTCAAGGTGGGCTGATGGCGACAGATCCGGTCCGGGACTTGCCTAGCGCAGCATCCCGCGCATGGCGCTGCGGGCGGCCTCGAGTGTGGCGTCGATGTCGGCGTTGGTATGGGCCGCGGACACAAAACCCGCCTCGTACAGGGCCGGGGCGAGATAGACACCGGCATCCAGCATGGCGTGGAAGAAGCGGTTGAACTGCTCTTTGTCAGTGCGCATCACTGCGGTGTAGTTCTGCGGCAGGTCCGGCAGCAGGAAGAAGCCGAACATGCCGCCCTGGCTGTCGGCGCAGAAGGGAATGCCTTGTTCCTGGGCGACGGCGCACAGGCCGTCCACCAGGCGGCGGGTGCGGGTGGACAGGGCGTCAAAGAATCCGGGCTTGCGGATCTCGCGCAGGGTGGCCAGGCCGCAGGCGGTGGCCACCGGGTTGCCCGACAGCGTGCCCGCCTGATAGACCCCGCCCAGCGGCGCCAGGTGCTTCATGATGTCGCGGCTGGCGCCGAAGGCAGCCAGCGGCATGCCGCCACCGATGACCTTGCCGAAGACGCTGATGTCCGGCTTGAAGCCCGGGATCAGGTCGGCATAGTGGCCTTGGGCGCTGCGCAGGTCCACCCGGAAGCCGGTCATGACTTCGTCCAGCACCAGCAGGGCGCCGGACTCGGTGCACAGCTCCCGCAGCCGGGTCATGAAGGGCACGCTGGCGCGCACGAAGTTCATGTTGCCGGCGATGGGCTCGACGATGACGCAGGCCAGTTCCTTCCCATGCAACGCGAAGGCTTCTTCCAGCGCCTGCACATTGTTGTATTCCAGGACCAGGGTGTGCTGAGCGGTGGCTTCCGGCACACCAGCGCTGGTGGGGTGACCGAAGGTCGCCAGCCCGGAGCCGGCCTTGACCAGCAGGGCGTCGGTATGCCCGTGGTAGCACCCTTCAAATTTGATGAACGTATTGCGGCCCGTGGCACCGCGCGCCAGGCGGATGGCGCTCATCGTGGCCTCGGTGCCGGAGCTGACCAGCCGCACCTGCTCGCAGCTGGGCACGAGCTGCAGGATTTCTTCCGCCAGTTCGATCTCTCGCTCGGTCGGGGCGCCGAAGGACAGGCCCTCGGTGACCGCCCGCTGCACCGCCTCGATGACGGCCGGATGGCCGTGACCCAGGATCATCGGTCCCCAGGAACCGATGTAGTCGATGTAGCGCTTGCCGTCGGCATCGACGATGTAGGCGCCTTCACCACGGGCGATGAAACGCGGGGTGCCGCCGACGGCGCGGAAGGCCCGCACCGGCGAGTTCACGCCGCCCGGGATGACGCGCTGGGCGCGCTCGAAGAGGGAGTCGTTCTGGCTCATGATCAACCAAGGTTCAGTGGATGCGGCGCGGGCCGCGGGTGGGCGGCTCGTCGATGACGGGGGTCTCGGGCGTCTCGGCCTCGCCCTCGGGGACCCCTTCTTCGCCAGGGGGCAGGGCCCAGAAGAAGCGGTCCGGCACGACATTGCCCATGCCGGGACGGAAGCCCGCTTCAAGCGCCTGGTCCAGGAAGGCCAGGGCCTCGCCAACGGCGTCATGCGGCTCGGACCCGACCGACAGCAGCGCCGCCAGGGCGGCCGACAGCGTGTCCCCGGCGCCGACGAAGCTGGCCTCGAAGCGTTCAAATTTTTCGCCGGTGATGGCGCCCTGCGGGCCGGCCAGCACATTGTCCAGATACTGGTTGGGCAGGCTGATGCCGGTCACCAGCACATGGGCGGCGCCATGCTGATGGGCGGCCACGGCCAGCTCGCGGGGCGAGGCGGGGCGGTCGGCATCCCAGTCGGGCAGCAGGCAGTCGCACAGCGTCTTGTGGTTGCCCACCAGCACCAGGGTCTGGGGCAGCACCAGCTCGCGGAAGGCGTCCAGGTAGCTTTGCTGCTGCTCCTCGTCCAGCCAGGAGATGCTGGGCAGATACGACACCAGGGGAACGTCCGGATAGTCGGACAGCACTTCCGCCACCGACGAAATGCCCTCCGCGCTGCCCAGGAAGCCGACCTTCCAGGCGGCCACCGGCACGTCTTCCAGGATGGAGCGGGCCTGCTCGACGATGCAGTCGCCGTCCAGCGTCTGGTGGTCAAACACCTCGGCCGTGTCGCGCATGACGATGGCGGTCACTACCGGCAGGGCATGGGCGCCCATGGCGGCGATGGTGGCCACGTCACCGGCGCTGCCGCCGGCGCCGCTGGGGTCGCTGGCATTGAAGCTCATGACGCAGGCCGGCGGGGGCGACTCCTGGTCCTCGCCCGGCTGGGTGGCGGTCGGATCGGGGTCTGGGGAGGTGGGGTCTTGACGGCTCATGGATGGGCGGCGGGAAGCCGTGAACTGATGCGCGAAATGTGACGAAGGACCGGTTTTAACTGTTGTTTCATCGGTACTTCTGCCCTCCGGGATACCCAGGGGGCGTGGCTACAATCTTTCGATCATTGTAGTGATGCAAAGTCAACCCATCGTGAGCGAAGCAAGGACCTGGATGTGCCTGATCTGTGGCTGGATTTATGACGAAGCCAGCGGAGACCCTGAGCACGGTATCGCTCCCAACACGCGTTGGGAAGATGTGAACATGAATTGGACCTGCCCGGAGTGCGGAGCCCGCAAGGAAGACTTCGAAATGGTCCAGATCTGAGGTCGGGGCGGCTGATGCCGCCCGATCCCAGACCACGAACTGGCCGCTGGCGCGAAACGGATCACGAAAGCGTGTGGCTTTCTCCGTCGCGCAGCCCCGAATCGCAACAACACTGACGACCCTGGTCTGACACTTACGGAGAACAGCTTGGAATCCAAGGCCACAAAGGTGCTGGTCATCGACGACAGCAACACCATCCGCCGCAGCGCAGAAATCTTTCTGAAGCAGGGCGGGCATCAGGTGGTGTTGGCCGAAGATGGCTTCGACGCCCTCGCCAAGCTGAGCGATTACCAGCCGGACCTCGTGTTCTGCGACATCCTCATGCCCCGGCTGGACGGTTACCAAACCTGCGCCATCATCAAGCGCAACCCGCAGTTCTCCCAAGTGCCGGTCATCATGCTGTCGTCCAAGGATGGTCTCTTCGACAAGGCCCGCGGCAGGATGGTGGGCTCCCAGGACTACCTGACCAAACCCTTCACCAAAGATCAGTTGCTGCAAGCAGTCCAGCAGCACCGGCGAGAGCCCTGAACGTCAACAACCTCACACCGCCGCGTCATCGCGGCGTTTGATCTTCCGAGTTTCCTGTCAATCTCACCATCCCTGACAAAAAGGCCATCGCGGCCGATGTCTGGCCGCGCTACCTGGGAGCATCCATGTCCATCCAAAAAATCCTGGTCGTCGACGATTCGAAGACCGAGCTGCACCACCTCAGCGACCTTCTGACCAAGCGCGGCTACACCGTGCGCACCGCCGAAAACGGTGAAGAGGCCATGAAGCGTCTGGAAGAAGAAAAGCCTGACCTGATCCTGATGGACGTGGTCATGCCCGGCCAGAACGGCTTCCAGCTGACCCGCGCCATCACCCGCGACGAGCGTTATGCCGACGTCCCGGTGGTGATCTGCACCAGCAAGA
>JAIXSE010000014.1 GCA_027484825.1 Rubrivivax sp.
CTCAGTTGGATAGAGTACTTGGCTACGAACCAAGGGGTCGTGGGTTCGAATCCTGCCAGCCGCACCAGAAAAACAGCAGACGTTGCTTCCACGACGGTAGCGTCTGACAAAAAGTAGTCGTGCGGCTGTAGCTCAGTTGGATAGAGTACTTGGCTACGAACCAAGGGGTCGTGGGTTCGAATCCTGCCAGCCGCACCAAATCAGAAGGCCAGTGCTTCACAGCACTGGCCTTTTTCTTTGCCTGTTCGATGGCGCGGCGGTTTCATGGACCGACTGCCGACTGCCGGCTGCAGGTTGCCAGTTGTCTATCGAACTGGGACGCGTGCCGGGATCACTTGAGTTGTTGCAGGTATCGAGGGTTGGCGCTGGTGGCGCAGCCTTGAAGACGATGCCTGCACTCCTTCCAATTCAAGTGGTCCTCCATTTATGAACAACTTCAATGTGCATTTCAACCCATGGGCGGGCGGCTCCTTCGGCGCTCCCAACGGGGTGGGACATGGTCCCGGCGCTTCGTTTTTCCAACCTCCCTTCGGATTCGGTTCCGGACTGGCCAATGCCTGGATGAATCACGCCAGTCAGGGCATGAGCAACGGTTGGGGCCCCTGGGGCCAGTCCCGAGGCTGGGGCAGCAACGAGGCTGGCGGCTGGCGCGGTCATGGTGTCAATGGCTTCAGCGGGGCCTTTGCGCCGCGCGAGGGTCGTTGGAATGCCGACAAGGGCAGCTACACCGTCGGCCGCAGCGGCAAGCTGGAAGTCCAGACTGGCCAAGCCGAAGCGGCCTTCAACAACCGCATGCAATACCGCGTCAATGGCGGCTCGTGGCAGGATCTGGGCAACTCCAAGAATACCGGCGCCAAAACCGTCATCAATGCCCCGCCGGGTTCGGACGTGCAGTTCCGCATCCAGACGCCGGAAGGCAATACCTTCCGCGCCGGCACCAATCGCAATGTGGACGGGATGGATCATGCGGCGGTCCGTCGCACCGGCCAGGGCTACAGCCTCGGCTTTGAAGACCTGCGCGGCAGCCGTAATGGGGATTTCAACGATGCCATTCTGAATCTGCGTGATCCAGGGCGAGGCCATTAAAACCCTGTGACCCCATCCGCCGCTGCGTCGGCTGCCGGAGTGCCGCGATCGCGCCACAATGCGGTCATGAGCAAGGCATTCACCAAGGAAAGTGACGCAGCGGATCCGGACGACGACGACAGTCCCTCGCTGCCGGCCATCCCCAAAGGCTCGCGCAACTACATGACGCCGGCCGGTTATGCGCGGCTGCGCAGCGAGTTCATGCAGTTGCTGGATGTGGAGCGCCCCAAGATTGTCGAGACCGTCTCCTGGGCGGCCAAGAATGGGGACCGGTCCGAGAATGGCGACTACCTCTACGGGAAGAAGCGGCTGCGCGAAATCGATCGCCGCCTGCGTTTCCTCACCAAGCGTCTGGACATCGCCGAGGTGGTGGACCCCAGTGCCCACCACGGCAGCGACCAGGTCTTCTTCGGCGCTACCGTCACCTATGCGGATGGCAAAGGCGTCGAGCGCACCATCACCATCAAGGGCATCGACGAATCGGACAGTCTGGCGGGCGAAGTCAGCTGGGTCTCGCCGATTGCGCGTACGCTGCTCAAGGCCCGTGAAGGGGACGAGCTTCAGCTGGTGACGCCCGTGGGCGTGGAGACCATCGAGGTGATCGAAGTCTCCTACCCGGCGCCCGTCAAGGCTTGACGCGCCAGACCCGCATCACTGCATTGGATCGCTTGAGCGTGCGCAGCGTGTCGGCCAGGTGCAGGCGGTCTCGCACCGCCAGCAGCAGCGTCATCTCGGCGGTTTCGCGCTGAGCGGCATCGTCGCTCATGGCGATGTGGGTGATGTCCGCCTCGGCGCTGCTCACCGCCGTGGCGATCTGGGCCAGCACGCCCTTGCCGTTGCGCATCAGCACCCCGACTTCCGCTTCAAAGCTGCGGCTCAGTTCTTCCGCCCAGCCCACCGCAATCCAGTGCTCGCTGTCCCGCTGGAACAGACGGCGACCCACCGCGCATTCGCCGGTGTGAATGACCAGACCTTCCCCGCGACCCAGGTAGCCCTTGATGTCGTCCCCGGGAATGGGGCGGCAGCAGGTGGCCAGCCGCACGGAGGCGCCTTCGCTGCCATCGATCAGCACCTGACCCTGTGACGGTGCATCGTCGGTGGCGAAGCGGCCCATGGTCAGCAGCACCGCGTCGGGCCGCTGGCCTTGCTCCGAAAGGGTCCGGGCCAGTTTCTTGGCCACGATGCTCGCAATCTTGCGGCCCAGGCCGATTTCCACCAGCAGCTCGTCCACGTGACGGTTGCCGGCCCAGCGGGCCAGGTCCTGCCAGAGGGCGGCAGCTTGGGCGTCTTCCTCGTCCAGGCTGGGCAGGGCCAGCCCTTCGGCGCGCAGCGCCTGCGCCAGCATCTTGTGGCCCAGTTCGCGGGATTCCTCCTGCTCCAGGTTCTTCAGGAAGTGCCGGATCTTGGAGCGGGCCCGTCCGGTGCGCACAAAGCTGAGCCAGGCCGGATTGGGCCGGGCCCCGGCGGCGGTCACCACCTCGATCACGTCGCCACTGCGCAGTTCGGTGCGTAGTGGCACCGCTTCGCCGTTGACCTTGGCGGCCACGCAGTGGTCGCCCACGTCGGAGTGGATCGCGTAGGCGAAGTCCACCGGCGTTGCGCCCTTGGGCAACGCCATGATCTTGGACTTGGGGGTGAAGACGTAGACCGCGTCGGGGAACAGGTCGATCTTCACGTGCTCCAGGAATTCGGTGGCGTCGCGGGTCTCGTCCTGGATGTCCAGCAGCGACTGCAGCCAGCGTGAGCCCAGTTGCTGCGCCGCCTTGGCGTCGCCCTTGCTCTTGTAGAGCCAGTGGGCCGCCACCCCCTTCTCGGCCACCATGTGCATCGCCTCGGTACGCATCTGGAATTCCACCGGGGTGCCCAGCGGGCTGACCAGCGTCGTGTGCAGCGACTGGTAGCCGTTGGGCTTGGGGATGGCGATGTAGTCCTTGAAGCGGCCGGGCTGCGGCTTGTAGAGCTGGTGCAGCACGCCCAGCGACCAGTAGCACTGGGGCAGGTCCTGCACAATGACCCGGAAGCCGAAGATGTCGCTGACCTGGGCAAAGCTCAGGTGCTTTTCGCTCATCTTCTTGTAGATGCTGAAAAGGGTTTTTTCGCGGCCCTGGATCTCCACCCGCAGATTGGCTTCCGAGAAAGCTTTCTGCACATCGCGCTCGATGCGGGTGACCAGGTCACGGCGGTGGCCGCGGGCCTTGGTCACGGCCTTGGCCAGGGCGGCGTGGCGCCAGGGATGGATGTATTGGAAGGACAGTTCCTGCAGTTCCCGGTAGATCTCGTTCAGGCCCAGCCGATGGGCGATGGGGGCGTAGATGTCCAGGGTTTCGCGGGCGATGCGGCGGCGCTTGTCGAAGGCCATGTGCTGCATGGTGCGCATGTTGTGCAGTCGGTCGGCCAGCTTGATGAGGATGACGCGCACATCCCGCGCCATGGCCAGCAGCATCTTGCGAAAACTCTCGGCCTGGGATTCCTCCCGGGTGGAGAACTGCAGCTTGTCCAGTTTGGTCAGGCCGTCCACCAGCTCGGCGGTGGGGGCCTCAAAGCGTTCGATCAGCTCGGTCTTGGTGACGCCGCAGTCTTCCATGGCGTCATGCATCAGCGCCGCCATGATGGCCTGCGCATCCAGCCGCCAGTCGGCGCACAGGCCCGCCACGGCGATGGGGTGGGTGATGTAGGGCTCACCACTGGCCCGGAACTGACCCAGATGGGCTTCGTCAGCGAACTTGTAGGCCTCGCGGATGCGCTTGATGTCGGCCTTGGGCAGGTAGTGCAGCCGGGTCACCAAGGTGTCGAACGACGAAGCCTCGGTCGCAGGCGCAGGCGTTGCCTTCGGGCCAGCGAGCCCGGTGAGACCAGGAATGTGTGCAGTAGCGAAGGAGCGGAGACCCATGCGCCAAATTTAACCCATGGGATGCAGGCTTTCCTGCACAGGGCTACTGCAGAGCGCTCCAAAGCGACAAAAGGCGCCCAGAGGGCGCCTTTCGTGGTGGGAGTGGCGTCCGACGGACGCCGCTCACCAGGGGGCTGTGAGCCTTAGACCGGCACGCGGCGCAGCATTTCCACGCCGACGTCGCCGTTGGCGACTTCGCGCAGGGCGGTCACGCCCGGCTTGTTCTTCGATTCCAGCTTCGGGGCATGGCCCTGGCTGAGCATGCGGGCGCGATAGGTCGCGGCGAGCACCAGCTGGAAGCGGTTGGGGATCTTGGTCAGGCAGTCTTCAACGGTGATGCGGGCCATGCTGATGTCCTGGAGGAAGGTGGAAGAGTGAGCTCAAAACGAGCAAAAAAAGCAAGCGAAAAGCAAGCGAGGGGCTGGCTTTGGGCTCACTCGATGAGGTCGAGAGCCCGGAACACGGCGGAGCGGTTCCGTTGCTGAGTCAGGTATTTTAGCCGTTGTGCCTGCACGATGGCTTTCAGGTCGAACAAAGCGGTCTCGAAGACGGCGTTGATCACCACAAAATCGAAGTGCCGGGCCTGAGCCACTTCGTGGCTGGCGTTCTCCATGCGCTGGGCGATGACCTCGGGTTCGGTGTCGCCGCGGCGGATCAGGCGTTGGCGCAGTTCATCCCAGCTGGGGGGGAGGATGAAGATCAGCACCGCATGCGGGAAGAGCTTCTTGATCTGCAGCGCGCCCTGGTAGTCGATCTCCAGGACCACGTCTTCACCATTGGAGATGCGCTGCTCGATGGCGGCGCGGGACGTGCCGTAGAGATTGCCGTGCACCTCGGCCCATTCGAAGAAGTCGCCGCGGGCGACCATGGCGCGGAATTCCTCCGGGCCGACGAACAGATATTCCCGCCCGTGCTGCTCCTGGCCGCGAGGGGCACGGGAGGTGTGCGAGATCGAGACGGTCAGCTTGGCATCCAGTTCCAGCAGCGCCTTCACCAGACTGGACTTGCCAGCCCCGCTGGGGGCGGCCACGACGAACAAATTACCGGGGTATTCCATGGGGCAATTTTAGCGCCAGGGACTCGCGGCTTTGATGGGCTGGATCGACACGCGCGACGGCTGGACTGCGACTTTCCTCTCATCGGGGATGGCCACACGGCGTCTTCTGCCGATCTCATGACGACTTACAACAAGTGGCGAGACGCTTGTTTGATTGCAGCGAACGACGGGTCATTCATTGGCTGAGATCGACGAGGGAGCAGCCCGGCTACCCCCTCCCGCGCTGTCACTCGATGTTCTGCACCTGCTCCCGCAGTTGCTCAATCGCCACCTTCATTTCCACCGAAATGTTGGTCAGCTCGATCGCCACCGCCTTGGAACCCAAGGTATTGGCTTCACGGTGTAACTCCTGCATCAGGAAGTCGAGCCGTTTGCCGATGTCGCCGCCCTTTTTCAGCAGGCGTTCCACCTCATCCAGGTGGGAGCGAAGGCGGGTCAATTCCTCGGCAACGTCGATGCGAAGTGCATACGCCGCCGCCTCATTCACCGCCCGTTCCTGCAAGGATTGTTCGGACACGGAGGTGGTCGCGCCGGCGGCCGACAAGGCCTCTCTCCAGCGCTCCAGAAAACGTTCTTGCTGACGCTGCACTGCGGCCGGAATCAGCGGCTCGGCCTGGTCGGCCAACTGACGCAAAGTGGCCACCCGCTGCTTGAGCATCGTGACCAGTTTCGCCCCCTCGCGCTCACGCGCTTCGAGGAAGCTCTTGAGACACTGCTTTGCGGCTTCCAGCACCTGTTCATCGGCAGGAGCGGGTCCGCCGCTGCCGCCCTTGCACCACTGCAGCGCCTCTTGCACCGACAGACTTTGCGCCTTCGGGAGCCAGGCTTTGACCTGCTCTTCCAGACGGGCCAGACGGTTGAGTTGCTCGGGCTGCGGATTGGGCACCGAGCTCTCGGATTCCCGCGGCATGGCGATGCGCAATTCCATCTTTCCGCGCTTGACCTGGCTGGTCACCAGCTCACGCAGCGCGGGCTCCAGCGCACGCAACTCGTCGGGCATGCGGAAGCTCAAGTCCAGGAATCGCCCGTTCACCGACCGGGCCTCCACGGTGACGCCTGCGGCGACGGGAGCACTAGGGGTTTCGCCGGAGGTCGTCGGTTGTGCCGTGGCGCTGGCATAACCGGTCATGCTGTAAACTGGCATCAGCTATCGGTAGAGAAATCGAACCGCGATTATGTCAAAGCCGAAACCGGCGCCCCTGCCCGCAGGCACGGTGGTGGGTGGCTATCAGATCATCAAAAAACTGGCTGCGGGTGGTTTCGGCGTGGTGTACCTCGCCGAAGACCCCGACCATCATTTGGTGGCCCTGAAAGAATACCTTCCATCGTCCCTTGCCGAACGATCCCCCGGAGAACTGACGCCCCGCGTCAAACCGGAAAAACAGCCCCTGTACAGACTGGGGCTGCGCAGCTTTTTTGAAGAAGGCCGCTCACTCGCGCAAATTTCGCACCCAAGCGTTGTCTCGGTGCTGAATTTCCTGCGAGAGAACGAGACCGTCTATATGGTCATGAATTACCTGCAGGGCGACACGCTGCAGGATTTCATCGTGACCGCTCGGGATTTGAAGCGCGACAAGGTCTTCCGGGAATCCACCATCCGGTCTTTGTTCGACGAAATCCTGAAGGGGCTGCGCATCGTGCATCAGCACAAGATGCTGCACCTGGACATCAAGCCGGCCAACATCTTCATCACCAACGACAACAAGGCGGTGCTGCTGGACTTCGGCGCGGCGCGGGAAGTGCTGTCCAAGGAAGGCAACTTCATCCGTCCGATGTACACCCCGGGCTTTGCCGCGCCGGAGATGTACCGCCGCGACGGGTCGCTCGGCCCCTGGACCGACATCTACGCCATCGGCGCCTGCATCTATGCCTGCATGCAGGGCTACCCGCCCAACGATGCGCCGCAGCGTCTGGAAAAGGACCGTCTGGGCCTGAGCCTGTCGCGCCTGCGCAATGTGTATTCGGACAACCTGCTGGAAGTGACCGAATGGTGCATGTCGCTGGACCCGCTGACCCGGCCGCAGAGCGTTTTTGCGCTGCAGAAGGAACTGTCGCGGGAGACCGAGCGTCGCTACACCAAGCTCAGTTTCAGTGAACGCCTGAAGCTGCAGCTCGAGAACCTCAAGACCGGAGCCAAGGCGTGAGGTTTTCCGTCTATCAGGTCAGCCGCCGTGGCGGCCGGGAAAAGAATGAGGACCGCATGGGGTATTGCTATACCCGCGAGTCCGGCCTCTTCGCCCTGGCTGACGGCATGGGCGGACACCCCGACGGCGAAGTGGCGGCCCATATGGCGCTGCAAAACGTCGCCGCCCTCTATCAACGTGATGCGCAGCCGGTGCTGCCGCATCCCACCCAGTTCCTGGAAACCGCCGTGCTGCTGGCGCACCAGCAGCTACTGGCCTATGCCGCCGAGCGCGGCATGAGCGATACGCCGCGCACCACCGTCGTGGTGGCGGTGATGCAGCAGGGTCAGATCTGGTGGGCCCATTGCGGCGACTCGCGCATGTATCTGGCGCGGGACACCGAACTCATCGCCCGCACCCGGGACCATTCCTACAGCGAGCTGCAGGAAGCCCTGGGTCGGCATGCCACCGGCGCCGAGCGCTTCAACCGTCACGTGCTCTTCACCTGCCTGGGCAGCCCCGGCAAGCCGATGATCGATGTGAACGGCCCCGTGCTGCTGCAAAACGGCGACCGCATGCTGCTGTGCTCCGACGGTCTGTGGAGCTCGGTCAGCGACGCCGACATCCTGCGCCTGCTCAGTGAGGCCCGCACCGTCGCCGATGCGGTCCCGGAACTGGTGGAACAGGCGCTGCGCCAGGCCGGCGCCCGCAGTGACAACGTCACCGCGCTGGCCGTGGAATGGGAAGGGGAGGGCGATGCGCCCGACTCCATCTCCACGCAGGACCTGGACGACCAGGGCTTTGCCTCCACCATCCAGGGCGCCGGGCAGGAACAGCTCGACGAAGCCGAGATCGACAGCGCCGTGCGCGAGATCCAGGACGCCATCCGTCGCGCTGGCAAGAAACCCCGCTGAAGGAACATCCCATGACTGCCATTGCCAGCCGCCCGCAAGGGCGCGCGGCCGACGCCCTGCGCCCGGTTCGCATCACCCGCCACTACACCCGTCACGCCGAAGGGGCCGTGCTCATCGAGTTCGGTGACACCAAGGTGCTGTGCACCGCCTCCGTCGAGGAGAAGGTGCCGCCGCACAAGAAGGGCTCGGGCGAGGGCTGGGTGACCGCCGAATACGGCATGCTGCCGCGCGCCACCCACACCCGCAGCGACCGCGAGGCCGCCCGCGGCAAGCAGACCGGCCGCACGCAGGAGATCCAGCGTCTGATCGGCCGTGCGCTGCGCTCGGTGTTTGATCTGAAGAAGCTGGGCGAGCGCACCATCCAGCTGGACTGCGACGTGCTGCAGGCTGACGGCGGCACTCGCACAGCCGCCATCACCGGCGCCTATGTGGCGGCCTATGACGCGGTGAGCTTCCTGCTGTCCCAGGGCAAGATCAGCCAGTCCCCGCTGCTGGATGCCGTGGCCGCCATCTCGGTGGGCATCAAGGACGGCCAGGCCCTGCTGGATCTGGAGTATGTGGAAGACTCCACCTGCGACACCGACATGAATGTGGTGATGACCGGCGCCGGTCACTTCGTGGAATTGCAGGGCACCGCCGAAGGCGTGGCCTTCACCCGCGCCGAAGTGGACGTGCTGTTGAACCTCGCCGAGAAGGGCATCCGCGACCTGCTGGTCGCTCAGCGGCAGGCCCTGGGTCTTTGAACGTCTGCGGAGGAGCAAGCGATGAAGTTGGTCCTGGCCTCCAACAATGCCAAGAAGCTCAAGGAATTGCAGGCGCTGTTCCAGCCGCTCGGGCTGGCACTCGTCACCCAGGGCAGCCTGGGCATTCCTGAAGCCGAAGAGCCGTTCGACACCTTCGTTGAGAACGCGCTGACCAAGGCCCGTCACGCGGCCCGCGAAAGCGGCTTGCCGGCGCTGGCCGACGATTCGGGCCTGGCGGTCGATGCGCTGGGCGGCGCACCGGGTGTGCTGTCTGCGCGTTATGCCACCTTGTTCGGTTTCGAGAAGAGCGACGCGGAGAACAACCGCGTGCTGCTGGACAAGCTCTCCGGCCAGACGGACCGCCGTGCGCGGTTTGTCTGTGCCCTGGTCGCCGTTCGTTCCGCCACCGACCCGGAACCGCTGATCGCAATGGGCCGCTGGAATGGCGAGATCCTGCAGGCGGCGCGCGGTGAAGCCGGCTTCGGCTACGACCCGCTGATGTTCATCCCGTCGCTGGGCCAGAGCGTGGCCGAGCTGAGTGCCGAGCAGAAGAACCGGCTGAGCCATCGGGCCCAGGCCTGCGAAGTCCTGCTGCGGCAGATGCGCGAGGCCTGGCACCTTGGCTGACATCATCCGCATGATGCGCCCCGGCACGCTGACCCTGTCGGCGCTGCCGCCGCTGTCGCTGTATGTGCACCTGCCCTGGTGCCTGCGCAAGTGCCCCTATTGCGACTTCAACTCGCATGAGTTCCGCGCCGGCAAGGAGCTGGACGACGAAACGGCTGCCCGCTACCTCGCCGCGCTGCGAGCCGACCTCGAAGCCTCCCTGCCGCTGGTGTGGGGGCGCCCCGTCATCTCCATCTTCATCGGGGGCGGCACGCCCAGTCTGTTCAAGCCGTCGCAGATCGCCGAGCTGATCTCGGACCTGCGCGCGCGCTTGCCACTGGAGCCCGGCTGCGAGATCACGATGGAGGCCAATCCCGGCACCTTCGAGCGCGAGCGCTTTGCGGGCTTCGCGCAGGCGGGCGTCACCCGCTTGTCCATCGGCGTGCAGAGCTTTGACGACGAGCAACTGGCGGCGCTGGGCCGTGTGCACAGCAGCGCGCAGGCCCATGCGGCCATCGAGGAAGCGGCCCGGTCCTTTGGCACCTTCAACATCGACCTGATGTATGCGCTGCCCGGCCAGACGCTGGAGGCGCTGGGCAAAGACCTGGACCAGGCACTGGCCTACCGGCCGCCGCATCTGTCGGTCTACCACCTGACCATCGAGCCCAACACCCGCTTTGCCAATCAGCCGCCGGAGCACCTGCCCGACCCGGACCTGGCCAGCGACATGCTGGACCTGATCACCGACCGCACCGCCATTCAGGGGCTGTCGCGCTACGAGGTGTCGGCCTATGCGCGGGACGGGCACCGTTGTGAGCACAACCTGAACTACTGGCAGTTCGGGGACTACCTGGGCATTGGCGCGGGCGCGCATGGGAAGCTGTCCTTCGCGCATCGACTGCTGCGGCAGGTGCGCTGGCGCGATCCGGCCACCTACATGGCCAAGGCGCTGGAAGGCCAGGCAGTCTCGAATGAAAACGAAGTGGCGCGCTCGGAGCTGCCGTTCGAGTTCATGCTCAATGCGCTGCGCCTGAAGGACGGCGTGTCGATGCAGAGCTTCCTGGAGCGCACCGGCTTGCCGCCGTCCAGCATTGCGCAGGCGATGGCGCAAGGGCGGGCCAAGGGCCTGCTGGATCCGGACCCCGCGGTGATTCGTCCGACGCCGCTGGGCTTCGACTTCCTGAGCGATCTGCAGGCGCTGTTCCTGGCGGCCTGAGGCGGCGCGCCGCTCGCAGTGGGTGCTCAGCAGGCGTTCAACCGGCTGAGCCCCTCACGGGCGCTGTCCAGTGCCGCTCGCGACTGCGCGGTCTGCGCATGCAACCAGTCCACAAACGCGGTCAGCGCGGGGTTGCCCTTCATCGCTGGCGGGTACACCACGTGATAGTGATGCGGCTCATGCAGTACCGCCTGCCTCGGCGCCACCCGCACCAGCCGTCCCTCCAGCAAGGCATCCGCCGCCAGCAGTTCGCGGGTCAGGCCGATGCCCATGCTTTGCTCGGTGGCCATGAGCAGCAGGCCGGCGTCATTGAACGTGGCCACCGGCGTGACCTGTCGCTTCACCCCGCACAGCGCGAACCAGGCCGACCACTGATCGGCATCCCCCAGCAGCGGTTGCTCCGCCAAGGCCTCCAGCGGCTGACCGATGAGCTGATGCGCCAGCGCGGGTGACGCCACCGGCATCAGCGTGGAGTCGAACAGCGGCTCGCTCAACAGACCCGGCCACACGCCGCTGCCCTGCCGCAGCGCCAGATCGAAGCCTTCCCGCTCCAGATCGACCAGCCGCTGACTGGCATCGATCTCCAGGGCGATCTCGGGGTGGCTGGCCTGAAAGCGGGTCAGCCGGGGCAGCAGCCAGCGTTGGCAGAACGAAGGCAGGGCGGTGATGCGCAGGCTGCGTTGCTCCAGGCCATGCGCCGCAGTGGCCGCGCGCAGTCCGGCGTCCAGTTCCTGGTAGGCCCGCTCGACGCATTGCAGCAGCGCTCGGCCCGCCGCGTTCAGGACGACGCGACGCCCCTGGCGGTCGAAAAGCGTGAAGCCCAGTTGCGCTTCAAGGGCGCGGATCTGCTGGCTCACCGCGCTGTGGGTGAGGCTCAACTGCTCGGCGGCTGCACGCAGGTTCTGCGTCAGGGCTGCCGCGCGGAAGGCGGCGAGGTACTGCAAGGGCAGGCGGGGCAGGCGCATGGGCAATGAATTGCTGGATAGATTGGCTTACCAACGAGGCCAGGATAAAGCGTTTGGATTGGTTGGTTTGGCTGCCTAGCATACGCCCATGATCCGTCGCCCACCCCGCTTCGTTCTCTCCAGCTTCAGGAGAACCGCCATGAATGAGCCCGACCTCTCCGCGATGTCCAAGGTCGACATCCCCTGGATTCCAAGTCAACTGCTGCTCGCAGTGGGCAGTGTGCTGACATCGCTGCTACTGGCCAGCAGTGCGCTGGCGTTCAGCGATCAAAACGCCCAGTGCCAGGCGCAGTCCCGCGACCAGCGGGAGCTGCAGGAGCGCCAGGCGCAGCAGGCACAGCAGGCACAGCAGGCACAGCAGGCACAGCAGGCACAGCATGCACAGCATGCACAGCAGCGTGTTGCGACAGGGGCCTCACAGAGAGTGGCCGCAAAGAAGGACGCCGCGGTCAAGATGTCGTCGAGCGCCTCCCAGACCTTGACCGTTGCACAGGCCGTGCCGCCAGGAGCCCTACGTTGAGCCCCGCCGAGCTCGTGCAGGCGCAGCTCGACGCCTACAACGCCCATGACGTGGAAGCGCTGGTTCGCTGCTACCACCCGGAGGCAGAGCACTATGCGTATCCGGACCGCCTGTTGGCACAGGGGCACGAGGCGCTACGGACCCGGATGGCCGCGCGGTTTGCGGCCTCCCGGCCACAGGCCACCCTCTTGAACCGTATCGTGCTTGGCGAGTTGGTGATCGACCATGAGCGCGTCGAGCAGCAGACGCCTGAGGGCCTTGCGGTGGTGGAGCTGGTGGCGCTCTATGAAGTGGCGTCGGGTCAGCAGGGGGGCGAGAGGGGGAGCGAGCGTGGAAGTGAGAGCCCGCCAGGCGCGGACGCGCCCACCATCCGTCGGGCCCGGTTCATCTTCGGAGAGACTCGCCCCGTCTCATCATGAGCCCGAGCTCTCGGACTTGAAGTTTCCAACGGGAAGGGACGTCCCCCCGCTTTAAACCCGGTTCAGCGACATGCCAGCCGTGCTGCGCAGCCGCTCGATCAGGCGCGTGGCAATCTGCTGCAGCGGCAGCACTTCGTCGGCAGCACCGGCGTTGATGGCTTCGCGCGGCATGCCGAAGACCACGCAGGTGGCCTCGTCCTGCACGAAGTTGTAGGAACCGGCGTCCTTCATGACCTTCATCGCCTTGGCGCCATCGGCCCCCATGCCAGTGAGCATGATGCCCAGCGCGTTCTGCCCCACCACACGGGCTGCCGACTGGAACAGCACTTCCACCGACGGCTTGTGCCGGTTCACCGGCTCACCGTCCTGGACCCGCGCAATGTAGTTGGCACCGGAGCGCTCCACGCTGAAATGCATGCCGCCCGGGGCGATATAGCCGTGACCCGGCAGGATCCGCTCGCCGTCCTGCGCTTCTTTGACCCGGATCTTGCACAGCCCGTCCAGCCGCGCCGCATAGCTGCGGGTGAATCCCGGCGGCATGTGCTGTGTGATGCAGACCGCCGGGCAGTCCGCCGGCAGATTGATCAGCACGTCCTTGGTGGCTTCCGTGCCTCCGGTGGAGGCGCCGATGAAGATGATCTTTTCCGTCGACAGTCGGCCCAGGCTGGCAATGGGCGCGGCCGGGCGTGGCGCAGCCGTGCTGTGCGCTGCAGCCGCGCCGACTGCACCGGCCGTGGGCGCCGGCGGCAGACGCCGGATCTGCGCCTTGGCGGCGATGCGGATCTTGTCGGTGATGTCATGCGCCAGCGCGCGGATGCCGTCCGCCACACCGATCTTGGGCTTGGCCACAAAATCGATCGCGCCCAGTTCCAGGGCCTTGAGCGTGACCTCCGCGCCGCGCTCGGTCAGCGTCGAGACCATCACCACCGGCATCGGGCGCAGCCGCATCAGCCGCTGCAGGAAATCCAGCCCGTCCATCTTGGGCATTTCCACGTCCAGGGTGATCACGTCGGGATTCAGGTTGCGGATCATCTCGCGGGCGGCCAGCGGGTCACTGGCCGCGCCGATGCACTGCATGTCCGGCTGCCGGTTGATGATCTCGGTCAGGATGCTGCGCACCAATGCGGAATCGTCCACGACGACGACGGTGGTCTTGGCCATTTCTTTTTACTCCTCGATACGGCAGCCGGGTCAGAACAGGTCGATCGACCCGCCCGAGCTGGCCACAGGTTGTGCTTTCTGGGCGGCGACCTTGTCCTGCTGCACCAGTGCATCCGCGTTAGTGGCCGCGAGTCGCTTCACCATGGCCTTGCCGCTGCGCGGCAGGAAGCAGACTTTGCGGGGGTACACATCCATCACGTCCTTGGACACCACCGGAATCCGTTCCGTCTTCAGGTAGTCCAGCACGAAGTTGGTGTTGCGTTCGCCGACGTTGATGGTGTTCATGCCGGCGATGACGGCGCCGCCGCCAAAGATCTTGGCCTCCATCCGGCCCTTGCTGGCACCGCGCTTCATCATCTCGTTGATGAGCAGTTCCATCGCGAAGGAGCCGTAGCGGCCTGAATCCCCCTGGCCTTCGGGCAGCATGAAGTGGTTCATGCCGCCGATCTGGGCATGGCGGTCCCACAGGCAGGCCGCGATGCAGGAGCCCAGGGTGGTCATCACCAGCAGGTCTTCGTTGTCCACGAAGTACTCGCCAGGCAGCACCTTCACCGCCGCATTCTTGAAATGCGCGTCGTAGAAGAAGAACGATGCTTCTCCCTGTTTGCGCGATTGCGTCTTGAGCTGGGCCACTCGTGCCGCACCGGCACTGGCCAGCGCCGTGCTGTTGAGCAGGGCTTGAGAGGCGTTGGGCATGCTCATGAGGTCAACAATCCAAAGGGGTTGTACATCGGGATCATCTGCGCAGCAACGTGGCCGGTCAGCCGACGCGCTCGTAAATCGTCTTGCCGCGCAGCCGGAACAGGTCGCGCGACTCGGTGAAATTCTCGGAATGGCCCACAAAGAGCAGTCCACCCGGACGCATGACCCGATGGATGCGCTCCAGTACCTTGCGCTGCGTCGGGGCGTCAAAATAAATCATGACGTTGCGGCAGAACACGACGTGGAACGGATCCCCCAGGGACCACTGCGCATTCATCAGGTTCAGCGTCCGGAACTCGATCATGCGCGCCAATTCGGGCTTCACGCGGATCCGACCCTCGTTGGCACCCGTGCCGCGCAGGAAAAATTGCCGCAAGCGCTGAGGAGATAGCCCCCGCGACTCCGCCGAATACACGCCGCGACGGGCCGTGTTCAGCACATTGGTGTCGATGTCGCTGGAAATGATCTGCACGCCGGAGTTGCTGCCCAGGGACTCCTGGCAGGTCATGGCGATGGAATAGGGCTCTTCGCCGGTGGACGCGGCGCAGCACCAGATGCGGATCGGTTTGCCGGTCAGCGTCTTGAGGTCATCCGTCAACGAGTGGAAATGATGCTCCTCACGGAAGAAGGAGGTGAGGTTGGTGGTCAGGCAATTGACGAATTCCTGCCATTCCTGCTCCCCTTGCGGTCCGCTGATGCTTTCCAGCCACTCCAGATAACTGGCGAAGGAGCGGTGGCCGGTGTCCCGCAGGCGCCGCGACAGCCGGCTGTAGACCATGGCGTGTTTGCCGTCATGCAGGCTGATGCCCGCATGCTGGTAGATCAGTTGCCGGACGCGGTCGAAGTCCGCCCGGCTGAAACTGAATTCATGGTCGATCGCCTCAACGGGGGAGGCCGCAGCCGTGGGTCCAGGGCGCATAGGGCAGAACTTCTTTGATGTTAGGGATGCCGTAGCACCAAGGGGTTAGCGAACTGCCAACCAACCCCGCTATGGTGAACGCCATTGTCGGCAATCGCTAGTTTGAGTGCTAGAGCGTAAAAGGATGTGTGAAAGAGGTGGGACTCCAGCCTCTTTTTTTGACCCCAAGGGGGGGGATGGCACTGCTAGACTGCTTCGAAATCTCCCCTCGAGCCGCCGGATCGCCTTGGATCAACCGCCCCGTCTCATCCCAGCGCATGCCTTGCGCCTGGAACTTGCCCTGCAATTGCTGCAGCAGGCCGGTGCCATGCTTCCGGATGCCGAGCCCTACACCCAGGTGTGGTTGCAAGGCATCGTGGATGCTTTGTGTGATCTATCTAGCAAGGACGCATTGACCGGGCTGGTCAACCGACGCAGCTTCGAGATGGCCCTGGACCGGGAACTGGACCGGGTGGCCCGCTCGGGCGAGCCGGCCCTGCTGTTGGTGCTGGACATTGATCACTTCAAGGCGATCAACGACAACCATGGGCATGCGGCCGGCGACCAGGTCATCCGGGCGGTGGCGCGGTCCATCGGTCAGATGGTGCGGCCGATGGACACGGTGGCGCGGATCGGCGGCGAGGAATTCGCCATCATCCTGCCCAACTGTCCGGCCACCTATGGCGTGACCGTGGCGGAGCGGATCCGCGAGCGGGTGGAGAGTTTGACGGTGGAGGTTGGCCAGGCGGCGCCGCTGACCACCACCATCAGCATCGGGGGAGCTTTCGCGCCGCAGTGGGTGAGATCTTCCGCGTTGCTGTGGACGGAGCGGGCCGACCGGCAGCTCTACCGTGCCAAGGCCGAGGGCCGCAACCGGGCCTGTCTGGAGAGCCATATCGACTCCCTGGTCACCGCCGAGGAAAAAGGCATGTTGTTCGCCGTAACGCAACAGGATAGTGAATGAGCATGACAACAGCTCCTGCTGCAAGACCTGCCCGAGGAGGCGCCCGTACCTTGGCCGTGACCAGCGGCAAGGGCGGCGTGGGCAAAACCTTCGTGTCTGCCAATCTGGCAGCCGCCCTGGCCGCGCGCGGCGAACGCGTGCTGGTGCTGGACGCCGACCTGGGCCTGGCCAATCTCGATGTGGTGCTGAACCTGCACCCTAAGCTGACCCTGCATGACGTCTTCACCGATCGCTGCACCCTGGAACAGGCCATCTTGCCGGCACCCGGTGGCTTCCATGTGCTGCTGGCCGGCTCCGGCATGGTGGAGTATTCCCGCCTGACACCCGATGTGCGGGACAAGCTGCTGCACATCCTGGAAGTGGTCAAGCCGCGCTTTGACTGGGTGGTGCTGGACACCGGCGCCGGCATCTCCGATGTGGTGCTGTTTGCCGTCTCCATGGCCAACGATGTGCTGGTGGTGGCCACGCCCGAGCCCACCTCGCTGACCGATGCCTACGCCACCATCAAGGTGCTGGCGACCCAGCAGAACCGTCGGCATGTGGGTCTGGTGATCAACCAGGCGAATCGTCCGGGCGAGGGCAAGCTGATCTGTGGTCAGCTCCAGCAGGTGCTGCAGCGTTTTGTCGGCCCCACGCCGGGCCAGACCTTCAAGCTGGAGCTGCTGTCCGAAGTGAAGAACGACCAGATGGTGCGCCAGGCCGTGCTCAAGCGGCAGCTTCTGCTGGAGCACTATCCCGGCTCTGACGCCGCCCAGGCCATCCGTGCCCTGGCCACCAAGCTGCTGGAACAGCGGGCCAACCAGCCATGAGTGAGAGCAGCCAGGCGACGCCGGCCACCCCCTTCGAGTGGGTCGGCGGTGAAGAGGCGGTGCGTCGCCTCGTGGACCGGTTCTATGACCTGATGGACCTGGAGCCGGGCTTTGCCGAACTGCGGTCGGTGCACCCCACCACCCTGGAAGGCTCGCGAGACAAACTGTTCTGGTTCCTCTGCGGCTGGCTGGGCGGACCTGACTATTTTGTGGAGCGCTTCGGCCATCCCCGGCTGCGCGCCCGGCACATGCCGTTTCGGGTCGGTCATGTCGAGCGGGACCAGTGGATGGCCTGCATGACGCAGGCGATGACCGAATGCGGTCTGGACCCCACCCTGCGCGAGCGGCTGACCGCAGCCTTCGGCAACACGGCGGATTGGATGGTCAACCAGGCGCCGCCCGTCCGCAAGGTCTTCTGACGCGTGCATTTCTAACATCCCCGGCCTTCGCGTCGGGGGGCGGGTGAACACGGGCGTCGCGCCATCGTCTACCGTTGAGCCCATGATGTTCACGCCGTATGACGACGATGTGGTCGGCATCGATGCCAATCCCGACCTGCTCCATGTCCGTATCGAGGACGGCCAGCTTTGGCTGTCCGAGGATGCGCGACAGGACATCGAGATTTGTGCAGGGCAGTGCCCGAACACGTCCAACCCGCGCCTGATGCTGGAGTTCCTGCGCTCCGCCTGCCTGCGGCTGCAACTGGTGGACATGGAGAGCGAGGAAGCAGAAGGGGCCTTCATGTCCTTCTGCGTGCTCAAGGGGCTGGAACATGCCATCGACACCCACTGGCAAGGCGCTGACGCCGTCGGCGCCTTCCGGCCCGAGGAGTTGCTGCACGTGTTCACCTCCAGCTTCCATCCGCAGGTCAGCATGACCCTGCATTGAAGCAGGCTGACCCGCGCGGGCTGCGCGGATCAGCGAGGGTGGAACGCTCAGTCTGCGACGACCGAGCGCTCCCCAATCAATCCACCCGGAAACCGAAGTCCTGCTGGAAGCGGTGACTGCCGGGGCAGACATAGCGCTGCCGCAGCGCGGTTTCGATGGCGGCGGTAAAGGCGCGACGAGTGCGGGCATCCATGCCGCCTTGCAAGGCCCGGATCTCCACGGCCACCACGCGGCCTCCCTGTACCTCGGCCACCGCCCGGAAGACCGCCTCACCGTTCCACTGAACCGCTGGCATCTCCGGCGCACCCATGGCGGTACAGACCAGTCCAGGTGCCACCGGATCCCGGGTCACAGGACCGGTGGTGCCGCCTGACGTGCCGCTGGTCGTGCCTCCCCCGACAGTCGGCCCCGCATCGCTGGTGCTGATGCTGGTGTTGCCGGGGACCGTTGGCGTGACCTCGGACGGGACCGCCGGCATCACGGATGGCATCACCGGGATATCGGGCACGTCCACCAGGCGCGGCGCCGGGTCCGAAATCCGGGGCATGGGAATCGGGTCCACCCGCGTCGCCGGAGGCGGCGGCGTCTTGGCGATGTCCACCTGGACTTGCGTCAGCGGCGGCGGCTTGGGCGCTGCGTTGCGCCGGAAGCCCTCCACCAGGGCGGCCACCATGGCCACGTGCACCAGCGCCACCAGGATCAAGCCCGCCGTGCGGGTGTGGCCGGGCGCGCCCCAGGGGCGAACGGTTGCTGAAGGCATGCGAATCCCTCCCCATCGAAACGATGGATACGTAGTTGAGAATAGATGTCAACAACGCCGGCGTGAGGCCAGACTAGGGGCAGGGAAAGGGGACGTCAACGGGTTTGCCGCGGCACCACGCATCAAAACAACGGGTGCAAACCCTTGCTGGGCGGATCAGGTGGCGTTGAGCAGCACCATGAGGGCGCCGCTGCCGCCGTCGCTGGCGCGGGCCTGGACAAAGGCCAGCACTTCCTGCTTTTGCACCAGCCAGCGACGCACCCGGGCCTTGAGCACCGGCTCCCGGCCGGGGGAGCCGTTGCCCTTGCCATGCACCACCCGCACGCAGCGCAGGCCGCGACGGGCACTGTCGTGGATGAACAGGCCCAGCGCTTCGCGCGCCTGGTCGCGACGCAGGCCGTGCAGGTCGATCTGCCCCTGCAGCGCCCAATGGCCGCGACGCAGCTTGCGCACCGATTCCTGGGTGATTTCGGGACGGCGGAAGGACAGGGTCTCGTCCGTCTCCAGCAGTGAATCCACATCGAAGTCGTCGGACAGCGCCTGCTTCCAGGCCTGCTGCTCATCCAGCATGCGCTGCACCGGCTCGGGGGCCGGCCGGTCCGTGGGGAGCAGCACGCGGTTGGCCTGCGGCAGCTTGACCACCGGCCCGACCGTCAGCTCGAAGATGCGGGCTTCCTGCTCGCGCAGGCGTGCCTGAGCCGCCTCGCGTTCGCGGCGCTCTTCTTCCGCCCGCTGGCGGATTCGCAGTTCTCGGTGCAGCGTCTGCAGGTCTTGCAGGCTGCGCAGGCGATCGTTCACATCAAACCCAATTCGGCCATGGAGAGAGCTTGCCCCGCGCCCACCACAAAGTGGTCCAGCACCGACACCTCCACCAGGGCGAGGGCCTGTTTCATGGTCTGGGTGACCTTGATGTCGGCCTCGGACGGCTGGGCGTGGCCGGAGGGATGGTTATGGGCCAGGATCACCGCGGCCGCCTCCAGGGCCAGCGCGCGCTTCACCACCTCGCGGGGATACGCAATGGTATGGGATAGGGTACCCCGGAACATGTTGTCCATGCGGATGAGACGGTGACGGACATCCAGAAACATCACGGCGAAGCACTCGTAGGGCAGGGCGTCGAGATGCAGGCGCAGGTAGGTGCGCACCGCATCGACCGATTCAAACACCGGCTGGTCGGACAGGCCCTCCCGCAGGCCTCGTCGGGCCAGTTCCATGACGGCGGCGAGCATGGCCTGCTTGGACGGGCCGACGCCGCGGATCTCGGCCAGCTCCTGCGGCGACGCCCGCAGCAGGCCGGCCAGGCCGTTGAACCGGTCCAGCAGTTCCCGGGCCAGGGCCAGCACCGACTGGCCGGGCAGACCGGTGCGCAGCAGCACGGCCAGCAGCTCGCTGTCGCACAGGGTGTCGGGGCCGCGGGCCAGCAATTTTTCGCGGGGGCGGGCGTCGAGGGGCAGGCTCAGGAAGGTCATCTGAAACGCTCCGGGGAGTTGGGCAGCGCTCAAGCCTAAAATCCGGCTTCGATTTCCAAAATACCCCTGACTTGTGAACCTCGTCCAACCTGGATCGTTCCTGACCCTGCATTACCGGCTCACCGGGCCGGATGGCCAGGACGTGATCAACACCTTCAACGACAAGCCTGCCACGCTGTCGCTGGGGACCGGCGAGCTTGCGCCCGCGATCGAGGCCCGCCTGATCGGGCTGGCGGAGGGCAGTCGCACGGTGCTGGAACTGGGCCCGGGCGAGGCCTTCGGAGAGCGCAATCCGGAGATGCTGCAGCGGGTGAAGCTGAGCCTGATGCGCGAACTGGGCGACCCGACCGAGGTCTATCAGGTGGGCGACGTGGTGCAGTTCCCGACCCCCGATGGCCAGGGCCAATATGCCGGCGTGGTGCGTGAAGTGGGGCCGGACTGGCTGCTGTTCGACTTCAACCACCCGCTGGCCGGCCAGCCGGTGAGCTTTGAAGTGCAACTGATTGGTGTGTTGTGAGCGGAGCGGACATGCAGCTGAACAAGGACATCATCCTGGCGGAACCGCGCGGCTTTTGTGCCGGTGTGGACCGTGCCATCGAGATCGTCGAGCGGGCGCTGAAGAAATTCGGCGCGCCCATCTACGTGCGCCACGAAATCGTGCACAACACCTATGTGGTGAACGACCTCAAGGCCAAGGGCGCCATCTTCATCGAAGACCTGGCGGACGTGCCGCCCGGCGCCACCCTGGTGTTCTCCGCCCACGGCGTGAGCCAGGCGGTGCGCCAGGAAGCGGCGCAGCGAGGGTTCCAGGTGTTTGATGCCACCTGCCCGCTGGTCACCAAGGTGCATGTGGAAGTGGCCAAGCTCAACCGCGAGGGGTATGAGTTCATCATGATCGGCCACAAGGGCCACCCCGAGGTGGAAGGCACCATGGGGCAACTGAGCGAAGGCATCTACCTCGTGGAAGAGGCCTCCGACGTGGCCCATGTGCGGGTGAAGGATCCGTCCAAGCTGGCGGTGGTCACCCAGACGACGCTGAGCGTGGACGACGCGGCGGAAATCCTGGCGGCGGTGAAGCGCCATTTCCCGCAGGTGCGCGAGCCTAAGAAGCAGGACATCTGCTACGCCACCCAGAACCGCCAGGACGCGGTCAAGGTGCTGGCCCCGCAGGTGGACGTGATGATCGTGGTGGGCAGCCCCACCAGTTCCAACAGCAACCGCCTGCGTGAACTGGCCGAGCGGCTGGGCACGCCCGCCTACATGGTCGATGCGGCGGAAGACCTTCAGGCCGAATGGCTGGACGGACGCAGCCAGGTGGGCCTGACGGCCGGTGCCTCGGCCCCGGACGTGCTGGTGCAGGCGGTGATCGACCGGCTGCGTCAGCTGGGCGCCACCACCGTTCGCAAACTGCCGGGCGTGGAAGAGCATGTGCGCTTCCCGCTGCCGATGGGCCTGGGCGACAAGTCCATGGCCGAGGTCACCAGCGAACGATCTTGATCGCTGATGGCCGGAGCTGCGGGCGCTGCGCCCGCCGCATCGGCCCAGACCTCTCCCCGGCGCGCCGTGATGGTCACTGCGCGTCGCCCTGAGCATCCCCGAACATCGAAGAGAACTCCCATGCTGGACATCACCCAACTGCGCAAGGACCTGGACGGCGTGATCGCGCGTCTTCAGGCTCGCAAGAACCCGCAACCCTACCTGGACGTGGACCGCTACAAGGCGCTGGAAGCCGAGCGCAAGCAGGTGCAGATGCGCACCGAAGAACTGCAGGCCAAGCGCAACTCGCTGTCCAAACAGGTCGGCCAGCTCAAGAGCAAGGGCGAAGACGCCAGCGCGCTGATGGCCGAAGTGGGCGGCATTGCCGACGAACTGAAGGCTGGCGCCGAGCGTCTGGACGGCATCCAGGCCGAGCTGACCCAGATGCTGATGAGCGTGCCCAATCTGCCGCATGAGAGCGTGCCGGTGGGCGGCGGTGAAGAAGGCAATGTGGAAGTGCGCCGCTGGGGCACGCCGCGGGAGCTGGGCTTTGCCGCGCGGGACCATGTGGACCTCGGCGCCCCGCTGGGCCTGGACTTCGAGACCGGTGCCAAGCTGAGCGGGTCGCGCTTCACCTTCATGAAGGGGCCGATCGCCCGCCTGCATCGCGCATTGGCGCAGTTCATGCTCGACCTGCAGACGCAGCAGCATGGCTACACCGAGTGCTACACGCCCTACATCGTCAACCGCGAAGTGCTGGAAGGCACGGGCCAACTGCCCAAGTTCAAGGAAGACATGTTCTGGGTGCTGCGCGGCGGGGATGAAGAAGCGGTGGAGCAGTACCTGATCTCCACCTCGGAAATCTCGCTGACCAACACGGTGCGCGACCAGGTGCTGGACGCCAACCAACTGCCGATCAAGCTGACGGCGCACAGCCCGTGCTTCCGGTCGGAAGCGGGCAGCGGCGGCCGGGACGTGCGCGGCATGATCCGCCAGCATCAGTTCGACAAGGTCGAAATGGTGCAGATCGTCCATCCCGAGAAGAGCTATGACGCGCTGGAAGAGATGGTGGGTCATGCCGAAGCCGTGCTGCAGAAGCTGGGGTTGCCGTACCGGGTGATGTCGCTGTGCACCGGCGACATGGGCTTTGGCGCGGCCAAGACCTATGACCTGGAAGTGTGGCTGCCGGCGCAGAACACCTACCGCGAGATCAGCTCGTGCTCGAACTGCGAGGGCTTCCAGGCGCGTCGCATGCAGGCGCGGTTCAAGAATGCCCAGGGCAAGAATGAGCTGGTGCACACGCTCAACGGCTCCGGCCTGGCGGTGGGGCGCACGCTGGTGGCGGTGCTGGAGAACTATCAGCAGACGGATGGCTCGATCGAGGTGCCGGAGGCGCTGCGGCCCTACCTGGGTGGGCAGGCGGTGTTGAAGGCCTGAGTGAGCGGCCTTGGCGTCAGGCTGAGCTGGAGGCTTGGCCGGACGCCTGTCTGCGCGAGTGGCCGGGCAGGGAAACGAGCCGGGGAAGGAGCGCGTTTGCGGCGAATCGCACGCGCACACCGCGACACTTGTTCGGCGCCTGAAAACGCTGCTACACTCTCGGTCTTTCTCGCAGTCAACCCGCGAGGCGCAAACGGTTCTTGAGGTTTCTCAGCACCGGATGCGTTGAACCCCGAAGAGGCCGCTGAAGACTTTGCCTAAGCACTGTCGAAGCATCTTCCAAAGGGTGTCACCGAATCAGGGAAGGTGGCAGAGTGGTTGAATGTACCTGACTCGAAATCAGGCGTACGGTAACCCCGTACCGGGGGTTCGAATCCCCCCCTTCCCGCCAAAACAGCCTGGAGTGATCCGGGCAGCAAAAAGCCAGTCGAGAGACTGGCTTTTTGCTTTTGGCGTTCTGCTCGAGCGCCACTCAGCGCTTCTTCATGCCCCGAGTTGGATGAACTCCGCAGGCACACTCTCCACCAGCCAGACACCATTGGCCGAGCAGCGGAACTGATGCCCCAGCGTGGCCATTCGCGCTGCGTCAATCTGCAACAGTACGGGCGAGCCGTATCGGGCGCCGACTGCCATCGCGGTGGTCGCGTTCTCAGTCAGATGAACATGGTGGCGATTGCGTCGATCTAACCCGGTCGCCATGATCGACTTCACAAAACGTGACGCCGTGCCGTGATAGAGCACTGCCGGCGGCGCAACAACAGGCAGATCAAGATCGACGTCGATGGAGTGACCCTGGTTCGCGCGAATCTGAGTCTGATCGTCATTCAGCGCAAACCGCTTCTTGTCGCTGGTGTCAACGACCTCCTGCAACTGCGCCCGTGAGATGGGCTGACCTGCCGCTGCCATCTTGGAGAGCAGTTCATCGACGGCGACCCAGCCGGCGGCATCCAACTGCAGTCCGATTTTCTCGGGTTGGTGCCTCAACACCAGGCTCAAGAATTTGCTGATCGACGTCAGCTTTGCTTGTGTATGCATCTTCATTCTTCTTCTGACGTTGCGAGCTTCCTGAGTGACTCCCGGACTTCCATCCACGCGAAGCCTAGCAGGTTGAGTCCTCGCCCCCCATCCTTGCCTCCCGCGCCCGTCACCGAAACCCCTTAGACTCCGCCCCACCTCATTCCCGCTTCCCCGGGCGCCAGCGCCCGTGCTCCGGCTCCCATGCCCACCGCCATCACCGTCTCGCTCGAACCCGCCGCCCAGCCGGACGTCATCGCGCTCATCGAGGCGCTGGACGCCTACCAGATCCCGCTGTACCCCGCGGAGAGTCACCACGGCATCGACATGAGCGCGCTCTCCCAGCCCAATGTGCTGTTCGCCGTCGCACGGGACGGGCAGGGCAGGGCGGTCGCATGTGGCGCCATCGTCGTGGGCCCGGAATACGGAGAGCTCAAGCGCATGTACACGCTCCCCAGCCACCGAGGCCAAGGCATCGCCCGTGCGCTGCTGGCCCTGCTCGAGTCCGAAGCGCAGTCACACGGTGTTCGCCGCTTCACCCTCGAAACCGGTTACCTCCAGCACGACGCCATCGGGCTGTACGAGCGCCTGGGCTATCGCCGCTGCGGCCCCTTCGGTGACTACGCCGAAGACCCCAACAGCGTTTTCATGAGCAAACACATCGAGAACGCATGAGCGCCCCGACTTCCCCGTCCCCCGCCACTACGCCCCTGGCGGTCAAACTGCTGGTCGGCCTGGGCGTCCTGGCCGTGCTGTATCTGGGCCGCGAAGTCCTGGAGCCGATCACCCTGGCGGCGATGCTCAGTTTCCTGATGGCCCCGGTGGTCCGCAAACTGCGCAGCCTGGGCTTCAACCAGACCACTGCCGCCATCGGCACGCTGACGCTGGCGGGCCTCGTGGTCGCCGGCATCGCGATGGTGCTGGTGATGCAGGTGAGCGCCTTGTCCCGCGAACTCCCGGCCTATGAAGAAAACGTGCGCGCCAAGATCAGCCGGCTGCGCATGATGACGCTGGACCAGTTGCAGGAAGCGCAAGGCCGGGCGGGTCGCATGATCGGCGATCTGGCGGTGCCGGCGGACGGCGGCGCGCGCGTGACGGGCAGCAGTGATGCAGACAGCAGCGACCGTTCCATGGGCGCCGGCGACCCCAAGCCCGACACCAGTGCCACGCTCATCCGGCAGTTTCTGGCCGCCGTGTGGGGCCCGGTCGGCGTGGTGGGCATCGTTGTGCTGGTGTTGATCTTCGCGCTGCTGGAGCAGGACGCCCTGCGAGACCGCCTGATCCGCCTGGTCGGCGGCCACGATGTGCGCGCAGCCACGGCCGCGTTCAATGACGCCGGTCAGCGCCTGTCGCGGTATTTCGTTTCGCAGTTCCTGGTGAATGTCGGCGTGGGGCTGGTCATCGGCCTGCTGCTCTACGCCACCCATGTGCCGCACGCCACCATCTGGGCGGTGCTGGCTGGTCTGCTGCGCTTCATTCCGTATGTGGGCTTTCCTGCCGCCGCCTTGTGCGCCGGCGTGATGTCCGCCGCGATGTCGCCAGGCTGGGACCTGGTGGTGTCCACGCTGCTGATCTTCCTGTCGGTGGAAGTCGTGGTGGCGCATGTCATCGAGCCGCAGCTGTACGGGCATGCCACCGGGCTGTCTCCGTTCTCGGTCGTTGTGTCGGCCATCTTCTGGAGCGCCCTGTGGGGGCCGGTGGGCCTGCTGCTGTCCACCCCGCTGACCTTGTGCCTGGTGGTGGCCGGTCGCCATGTGAAGGCGCTGTCCTTCCTGGATGTGCTGCTGGGCGACGCCCCGGCGCTGGACCTCTCCCAGCGCTTTTATCAGCGCAGCCTCAGCGGCAATGCCGTGGAGATCCTGGCGGACGCACGCGCCTACCTGAAGCGGCGCACGCTGGCGCGTTATTGCGACCGGGTGGTGATGCCCGCCATGGAACTGGCACGTCACGACTTTGAGCAAAACCTGATCACCCCCGACCAGCGTCAGGCGGCTCAGCAGGTCATCGGGCAGGTGTTCGCGTCCCTGACCCGCACGCCGTTGCCCCGCCGTCGCAAGGCCGCCGTGCTCGACGGCGCCGACCTCGGCATGCGCCTGCGCCAGGAGCGCCTGCAGACGGAAGGGCAATGGCAGGGCGCGCTGGATGTGCCGGCGGGATCGGTGATGCTGTGCATCAGTATGGGCGGGCGTGGTGCGCATCTGGTGGCGGAAATTCTTCTGCGGGTGCTGCGCGACAGCCGCTTCGATGCCCGGCACGTCACCGCCCTGGAACTGACCGGGGCGCCGGACGAGGCCAAGCTGGAAGCCATCGGTACCGTGTTTGTCGTGGGAGCCTCGGTGGAGGAGCACGACCCGGAGGAAGCCCGGCTGCTCAATGACTGCCTGGCGCAACTGCCTGACGCCAAGGTGGTGATGGTGATGCCGTCAGGGCAATCCACGCATGATCCCATCGCCAACGGCCGGGCTCGGCACACCGCCTATTCCTTCGAGGAAGTGCTGGCGCTGATGCCCAAAGCCTGATCCACCGCTGGCAACCGCGTCGGTCGCTCAGAACCGAGCCGCATGTGCGCAGGATGACCGCAGTTCGTGTGAATTAGAGCGCGGGCTCGACCCGTCTCAGGGTTCTCCCGGGGGATACTCCCGGCACGTTTTCTGCTTCGTCTACGGGATGAGTGACCTACCCCTGCACCCCCCCGTCGATGCCGCTGCCACCACCCCGGCATCGGCGACGATGGACGACCTGACCATCCGCTCTCACACCACGTTTGAGGATGCACAGGCCCTATTCACCGGCACATTGTTTGTTTCGCTGGCGCTGATCCTGTTTGCCCAGTCAGGCCTGCTGACGGGCGGCACGGCCGGTGCGGCCTTTGTGCTGCACTACGCCACCGATGTGAAGCTGGGCCGGCTGTTTTTCCTGATCAACCTGCCGTTCTACTGGTTCGCGTGGACCCGCATGGGCCGCGAGTTCACCGTCAAGACCTTCCTCTCGATTGCGCTGCTGTCGCTGATGACGGAGTTTTCGCCCCGGCTATTCGCCATTGATCGACTGCATCCGGCGTATGCCGCGGTGCTCGGCGGGCTGCTGCTGGGGTCCGGCTGCCTGTTCCTGGCGCGTCACCGTGCCAGCCTGGGCGGTGCCACCATCGTGTCGCTGTACCTGCAAAAGGCCAAGGGCTGGCGAGCCGGCAAGGTTCAGATGGCCATGGATTGCGCCATCGTGCTGCTTGCACTGACGGTGATTTCCCCGGAGCGGGTGGCCTATTCGGTGCTGGCGGCGGTGGTGATGAATCTGTTCATTGCGGTAAACCACCGGCCAGGGCGCTACGCGGTGTTGTGACTCAAGGCTCGCTCATGTCCGCTCATGTCCGCTCGGGGCCGCGGCAAGGCCGCAGCGACGGGCTTGAGCAGACTTTGATAAGGGTAAACCCTTGCGTTCGGGTCTCGGGGACCCCAGGAACTGCCAAATCCGTCAACCCGGCGGAAAAAAAGTGTATCTGTTCCATAAATCGCCCTAAAGTCATCCTGGACCTGGCCGAAAAACCGAACATGCCCTGAAAAGGTAAGGAGGTGGGGAAGTTTCCCCGCCCGGCATCCGCTGGCCGATTCCGCGGAACCCTTCGTGGAGGCACATCATGATCTCTGCTCTCGCAACCACCGCGACCAGCTCCGCTTCAAGCGCTGCGCCGCTGCGCAGCCGCGAGCAGGAGTCCGTCAATTCCGTGGACGCTCCCGAGGCGTCTGCGGTCGTCACTCTGTCCGCTGCTGGCGCGTCGCTGGCGGCGCGTGAGGCGGCGTCTCCGTCCGTCGGCGCGAAGACGTCTGCGCGAACCGGCGCCACTCCCGTGCCGGCGACTCCGGCCGCCGCAGACACCGTTGCCGCCGTTGCCGCCATTGGCGACGACAATGCGGCCGCTGCAGCGGTGTCCGTCAATGCTGGTGCACAGACCGCTCAAGGGGCGGGGGCTGCCGGCTCGGCTGCCCCGGACAGCGCGGCCCCAGAAACCCCCACTTTCACCGGACCCGCCCGCGCGGCCGCGCCTGCGGCGAGCAGTGGCTCGGCCGGCGGCGCCAGCAGCAGTTCGTCGAGCAAGGCGACCGCCACGTCCGATCTGTCCCTGGTGCCCAACCTCATCTACGCGCCTGCAGACAGCAACGAGGACGGCGTGATCTCCGCCGCGGAGCAAAAAGCCTACGACCTGGAGCAGTTCCCGGAAGGCGTCGAGCGCAAGGCCGCGCCGGTGCCGCCCCGGATCAGCCAGGAATTGCGGGAATACGAGGCCGTGTCCCGCGGCGGCGACTGAGCCCCTGGCGCTGCCTTCGGAATTACCACCCCCATAGGGGGGCCCACCTCAGGTGGGTAGCGAGAGGGTCCCATCACGCGCACAGTCTCTCCATCGTGGCCATCGGGCCATGCAGGAGACGGACATGCATTTCGCGGAAGTGGACACAGGCGACTATCGCATCTACGCCGGAGCCATCGAGCGTCCCCGCCAATTCGGATATGTCGCCGCCGTGGTCGTCATGCGCCAGGGCCGCGCCCCTGAAAAGCGGGAAGCCTACCGGGACGAGAACCTCGCCGGCGGTTATGGGTGGGCCACCCCCGCCGAAGCGCTGCGCTTTGCCATCAATGCGGGCAAGGAAGCGGTGATGTGCAGCATCGGCATGCGGACCTGAATCGTGGCAGACGCACGCCACGCCGGGCACCGCCGCACGCTGCTGGCGGTAGGCACCGTCCGGCTGCTGGTGCAGGCGGCCCCCCGCTGCGCCGCGCGGGACCGGCAGGCCCCACCGGCCCGGGCCACGGTGGATGCCCCCTGGTCGATGCGCGTGCCCCCCACCCGTGATCGTGCGCATGGCGGGGCGTCGGGTGCGGCTCAAGCGGCCCAGACCGTCTTTCGTCGCGTCACCGGTGTTCCTCCCTTGGAGTCCCCCGGCCCCGCCGCTATCGTGCGGGCATGTCCTTACCGCCGTCCGCGACTCCTCCCACCAGCTTCCGCGCGCCGGGTCAGCCCTGGCACGGGTTTGTCTCCTACCTGACGCCCCGCCGTCTGGCGCTGGCGCTGGTGCTGGCCACGGTGGCCGCCGTGGCGCTGAATCCCATCTTCATCATCCCCTTCCCGGTGCTGCTGGGGCGGACCATGTTCGTCGGCATGCTGGCGCTGCTGGCGTTTTCCGCCGCCGGGCAATGGCCGCGGCGCTTGCCGCGCTGGTGGGCGCGCTGGTTCTTCCAGGTGGTGGTGGTGGCCGCTGCCGTACCGGTGGCGACCCTGGTGGTCTATCTGGTGGCGGTGGGCGGCGACCTGGCCACCCTGGTGCAGTCCGAAGCCCGGATGCTGGGCTTCATGTGGATTGCCGGCTCGGGCCTGGTCGTGGGTCCCTTGCTGGCGATGGGGGCGCTGTACCGGCAGCGTGATGCGGAAGCCCGCAACCAGGCGCTCAGCTTCGAGCTGGAGCGCAGCGAGCTGGAGCGCCAGGCGCTGGATGCCCGCCTGCGTCTGCTGCAGGCCCAGGTCGAACCCCACTTCCTGTTCAACACCCTGGCCAATGTCCGGGCCCTGGTGGAGACCGGCTCCCCGCAGGCTGCACCGGTGCTGCGCAGCCTCATTGCCTACCTGCGCGCCGCCATGCCGCGCCTGCAGGGCGAAAGCACCACGCTGGGCGACGAACTCGCACTGGTGCAGGCCTATCTGGAACTGATGCATCTGCGCATGCCGGACCGGCTGAGCTATGTGGTGGATGTGTCCCCCGCGCTCAGTGGGCTGCGCTTTCCGCCGATGGCGCTGCTGACCCTGGTGGAGAACGCGGTGCGGCACGGCGTGGACCCCAGCGAGGATGGCGGGCGCATCGAGGTGGGCGGCGAGACAAAGGACGGACGCGTCCACCTGTGGGTGAGCGATACCGGCGTGGGGCTGCAACACGAGATGGGCGCGGGCACCGGACTGCGGAATCTGCGAGAGCGGTTGACGCTCTTCTATGGACTCTCGGCCACTCTGGAACTCACCGAAAATCAGCCGCATGGTCTGCGTGCGGAAGTCAGCTTCCCGCCGCCCTGAGCAGGGTGTTGGGTCGCGCCTTTCATCCGCCCACCGACCGTCCATGGACCGCTCGCCGACCCGACTCGTGACTCGCCCCGTGACTCGCCCATGATCGACGCCGACTCACCGACACCACCATGACCACTGCTGCTCCGACCGCTCTGATCGCCGACGATGAACCGCTGCTGCGAGACAGCCTGCAACGCAGCCTGGCCGCGGCTTGGCCAGCCCTGACGGTGGTGGCGCAGGCCCGCAACGGAAGAGAGGCGGTGGAGCTGTTCGAGGCGCATCGCCCGGACATCGTCTTCCTGGATGTCCACATGCCGGGCCTGAACGGCATGGAGGCCGCCCGCCAGATCGCACGGCAGGCGCATATCGTGTTTGTCACCGCCTATCAGGACTATGCGCTGCAGGCCTTCGAGCGTGGCGCCATCGACTATCTGGTCAAGCCCATCGATGAAGCCCGTCTGGCGGATACGGTGGAGCGCTTGAAGGGCCGGCTCCAGACCGCTGCACCCGCGCAGGCACCGGTGGCGCTGGAGACGGTGATCGAAGAGCTGGCACGCCGCATCGCCCGGCCGGTGTCAGCCAACCCCGCCACCCCCGCCAACCCCGCGATCGGTCCGGCCGCCAACCCGCTCGCCAATCCAGCCTCACAGGCCCTCGCCTCGGACACCGGTCCGCTGCAATGGATCCGCGCCTCCGTCGGCAGCACCCTCAAGCTGATCCCGGTCGACGACATCCTCTTCCTGCGCTCGGACGAGAAGTACACCCTGGTGGCCACCGTCGACGGTGAAGCGCTGATCCGCACGCCGATCCGCGAGCTGATCGAGCGACTGGACCCGCAGCGATTTGTGCAGGTGCACCGCTCGGTGGTGGTGAACCTGCATGCCATCAGCCACGTCACGCGCGGGCCGAACGAGACGGCCGACGTGCACCTGAAGGCGCGGCCGGAGGTGCTGCCGGTCAGCCGCAGCTACCTGCACCTGTTCCGGCAGATGTGAGGCCGCCGCTGGCCTGCGCCTGAGCCCGCGCCTGAGCCCGCGCCTGAACTGGCATTCGCTTGCGCAGCCCGCGCCTCACCGTATGGGCGCCTCGCCTCACGGCATGGGCGGCCTCAGCGGCGGCGCTGAGGCCTTCACTGAGGCCTGCGCGTCAGCAGGCCATCTCCCTCTGATCAGCGGCCCAGCGGCTCCGTCCGCGCCGTCAACCAGGCCAGCGCATCGCCCGTCACCAGCGGCGACAGACGGCGGCGCACTTCTGCGTGATAGCGGTTGAGCCAATCCAGCTCTTCATCCGACAGCAGCGCCACCTCGATGCAGCGGGTGTCGATCGGGCAGAGCGTGAGCGTCTCGAAGGCCAGCATCTCTCCGAACTGGCCGTTCTCCGGCGTCTCATGCTGGACATTCAGCACCAGATTCTCGATGCGCACGCCCCACTGATTCGGCCGGTACAGACCCGGCTCGATCGAGGTGATCATGCCCGGCTCCATCGCCATGTTGGCATCCGGCACGGCCTTGGAAATGCTCTGCGGCCCTTCATGCACATTCATGAAGTAACCCACGCCGTGCCCGGTGCCATGGCCGTAGTCCAGGCCATGGGCCCACAGCGGCGCACGGGCGATGGCGTCCAGCATCGGGCTCAGCGTGCCGCGCGGGAACACGGTGCGGGACAGTGCAATGGTGCCCTTGAGCACCAGCGTGTAGTCCCGGCGCTGGGCGCCGGACACCTGGCCGATCGGCCACACGCGGGTGATGTCGGTGGTGCCGCCCAGGTACTGGCCGCCCGAGTCGATCAGCAGCAGGCCGTCGCCCTTGATCTCGGAGAACAGCTCCGGCAGGGCGCGGTAGTGGGGCAGGGCGCCGTTGGCATTGAAGCCGGCGATGGTGGAAAACGACAGGCCCACAAAGCCGGGACGTTTGGCGCGCTCGGCGCTCAGCCGCTCGTCCACCTTCAGCTCGTCCAGCGCTTCGCCGCGGGCCAGGGCGGCTTCGAACCAGGCGTAGAAGGCGCACATCGCGGCGCCGTCCTGCTCCATGGCTTCGCGCACAAACTGCGCTTCCGCCGCATTCTTGCGGCTCTTGAGCAGCGTGCTGGGATTGATGGCCTCGATCACCCGCACGGCGGCGGGCAGCGCTTCACGCAGGCCCAGGGTCACGCGGCGCGGATCGATCAGCACGGTGGCCGAGGCCGGCACCTGCGCCAGCGCCTGCCGCGCGTCCGAATAGGGGCGCACCTGCACGCCGTCCGCGGACAGGCGCTGGCTCAAGGCCGCGTCAATCTTGCCGGGCTGGACAAACAGCGCCGCGCTGTCCAGCGTCAGCAGGGCATGGCCCACGAACACCGGGTTGTAGCTGACGTCCGAGCCGCGCAGGTTGAACAGCCAGGCCACATCGTCCACGCTGGAGATGAGATGGTGCGTCGCCCCATGCTTGACCATGGCCGCACGCACCTGCGCCAGCTTGTCGGCACGGCTGACGGTGGCATGCGGGGCCGTGTGTTCGTAGACCGCGGCGTCCGGCAGGCCGGGGCGGCCTTCCCAGGTGCTCTCGAGCAGGTCCAGGTCGGTGTTGATGCGGATCTGGCGCGGCGTCAGCGCCTGACGCAGCAACTGCGCCATGGCCAGGCCCAGCACCTGGCCGTCCACCACCAGCGTCTGGCCGGGCTGAAGCACCTCAGCCAGCCAGCCGACATGGTGGGTGGCCGCGCCGGTCGGGATCTTGAACAGCGAAATGCCGCTGCCCTGCAGTTCACGCTCGGCCTGGGTCCAGTAGCGGCTGTCGGCGAAGAGGACGGCGGCGTCCCGGGTGACGACCAGGGTGCCCATGGAGCCGGTGAAGCCCGACAGCCATTCCCGGCCTTGCCAGCGTTCGGGCAGGTATTCCGACAGATGAGGGTCGGCGGAGGGCACCAGGATGGCGTGGGCGTCGGCGTCGCGCAGGGCGTCCCGCAGGCGGGAGATGCGCAGCTTGATCTGGGAAATGCGGGTGTCCATGGGCGGGCCTTGTGAGCTGCATCAACGTGGCCCGATTGTAGGAGTTGGCCCTGCCCATGACGGTTGGCATGCCGTCACCGGGGGCCGACTTCACTTCTTTTCACAATTCCGTGCGCAATGCCCAGAGTTCGGGGAACAGCACCACATCCAGCATCTTGCGCAGATAGCTCACGCCGCCGGTGCCGCCGGTGCCGCGCTTGAAGCCGATCACCCGCTCCACGGTGGTGACATGGCGGAAACGCCACAGGCGGAAGGCATCTTCCAGGTCCACCAGTTCTTCGCCCATCTGGTAGAGGTCCCAGTACTGCTTGGGGTCGCGGTAGACCTGCAGCCAGGCGGCCTTGACGCCGTCGTCCGCTTCGTAGGGGCGGGTGAAGTCGCGCGTGAGGTGGGAGGTGGGCACCGCAATGCCGCGGCGCTGCATCAGGCGCAGGACTTCGTCGTAGAGCGACGGCGCCTCATAGGCGGCCTGCACCTCGGCCAGCAGGTCGGGGCGATGTGCGTGCGGCTTGAGCATTGCCGCATTCTTGTTGCCCAGCATGAATTCGATGCGCCGGTACTGGGCACTCTGGAAGCCGCTGCTGTTCGAGAGATAGGGCCGGATGGCGGAATACTCGGGCGGCGTCATCGTGCCCAGCACGTCCCAGGCGTGCACCAGCTGCTCCATGATGCGCGAAACGCGCGCCAGCATCTTGAAGGCTTCCGGCAGATGGTCGGCCGCCACTTCGCGCACGGCGCCGTGCAGCTCATGCAGCATCAGCTTCATCCACAACTCGGAGGTCTGGTGCTGCACGATGAACAGCATCTCGTTGTGGTCCGGCGAGAGCGGATGCTGGGCACTCAGCACCTGGTCCAGGTGCAGGTAGTCCCCATAGCTCATGTCGCGGGAGAAATCGAGCTGCGCGCCTTCCTCCCGGACGATGCGTTCGGTGGTGCCGGTGTCAGCGCCGGTGTCAGCAGCCGGGGTGTGATGCGGGCAACTCATGTCACGGCCGCCTTCTGGTTGAAGCGGGCTTCGCGCCACTCTTCGCGCGTGAGCACCTGATGCAGATGTTCCACCGCATCCCAGGCGTCGGTGAAGCCCACATACAGCGGCGTGAAGCCGAATCGCAGGATGTGCGGCACCTGGTCCAGCCGGTCCGGGTCGCCGGCCCGATAGTCGCCGATGACGCCGCGCTCGATCAGCGCCTGCACCACCGCATAGCTGGCCCGCTCCAGCGGCGGCTTCAGGGCCAGGCAGACCTGGCTGCCGCGCCGCGCGTCTTCACGCGGGGACACAACGGTGACGCCCAGGTGTCCGCAGCGCTCCTCGGCGAGCCGGGCAAAGAGCGCCGTCAGCGCCAGCGACTTGCGGCGCAAGGCCGCCATGCCGCCCATCGGCTCGGCCGCCAGCAGCGTGTCCACGCCGCATTCCAGCGCCGCCATGGAGATGATGGCCGGCGTGCCGCAGATGTAGCGGCGGATGCCGGGGGCCGGGCGATAGTCCGGGCTGAACTCGAACGGTGCCGCATGGCCCAGCCAGCCGGAGAGCGGCTGCCAGAAGCGGTCGGCATGGCGGGGATGGACCCACACAAAGGCCGGCGCACCCGGGCCGCCGTTGAGGTACTTGTAGCCGCAGCCGATGGCGAAGTCGGCATCGGCGCCGGTCAGGTCCACCGGCACGGCGCCCGCGGAGTGGCACAGGTCCCAGATGGTGAGTGCCCCGACGTCATGCGCTGCACGCGTCAGCGCCGCCATGTCGTGCCAGGCGCCGGTGCGGTAGTTCACATCGGTGATCAGCAGCACCGCGAGCGAGCTGTTGAGCTGCGCCGCCAGTTCCTCAGGGCTGTCCACCAGCACCAGCTGCATGCCGTGCTGCTCGGCCACGCTCTGGCTGATGTAGAGATCGGTCGGGAAGTTGCTGCGCTCGGTGACGATGGTGGTGCGGCCCGGCGACTGGGCCTGGATCATCCGCACCGCGGCGGTCATCACCTTGTAGATGTTGAGCGAGGTCGAATCGGCCACGACCACTTCGCCCGGGCCTGCACCGATCAGCCGGGCGATCTTGTCGCCGATGCGGGTGGGCAGGTCGATCCAGCCGGCGGTGTTCCAGCTCTTGATCAGGTCCCGGCCCCATTCCTGCGTCACCACCTCCTGCACGCGGGCCGGTGTGGCGGCGGGCATAGCGCCCAGGGAATTGCCGTCCAGATAGATGACGCCGGGCGGCAGCAGCATCTGTTGTCGCAGCGAGGCCAAGGGGTCGGCCGCATCCAGGGCCTGGCAGTCTTGTCGTGTGGTCATGGGGGTGGCGGGGTCAGGGATGAGGTCAGAGCGGCTGCGGGCGGGTCACAGCGCGCGCAGCACGGCACGCACCGGTGATGCGCAGGCGCCGGCCAGCTTCAGGGGCAGAGCGATCAGTTCATAGTCCCCTTCGGCCACGTCGTCCAGCACCAGGTTCTCCAGCACGCGGAGGTCCAGGCGCAGCAGGCGCTGGTGGCTGTCCAGGGTCTTGCTGCTGGCGGGGTCCACCGACGGCGTGTCCAGGCCGATCAGCCGCACGCCCCGGGCCGCCAGCCATTCCACCGTCTCGGGCGCGTAGGCGGTGAAGTCTGGATTCCAGACGGTGTCCGCCTTCAGGTTGCAGCGCACCAGCACGCGGGGCGGCAGGTCCTTCTCGGCATGCGCCAGATGCTCGATGCGGATCAGCGATCCGCAGCCGATGGCGTGAATCACGCGGCACGGGCCCAGATAGGGGTCGAGGGCGACCTCGGCGGCGGAGGGCGCGTCATCGGCGTAATGCAGCGGCGCATCGGCATGCGCGCCCACATGCGGCGACAGCGTCACCGCACTCAGGTTCACCGGGCACTGCGGCGACAGACGGGCCGTCCAGCGCAGGCTGTACGGTTCATCGCCGGGGAAGATCGGCGAATCCGGTGCAACGACCGGGGAGATGTCCCAAAGGGTCTTGTGGCTCATGGCGATGTGGGCAAGAGGTCCGGCGGGTTGCAGTTCCCGGCCAACGGCGCGCACCTTATCGTGGGGTCGGGACCCGTGGTGTCGGTTAATTCCAACAGGGACTGCAGCGCCCCAACGGCAAACAGGTGCGGACGCACCGGAGTGATCAATTTTGCGAGGGCCCCTGCTGGCAAGGTGGTGACACGATGGCCCCCGCGTCCGCACTACCATGCAGCATGGCACCCTGTGCAGACGGCGTTCCGCCAGCGAGAGAGACACTCATGAACCCGACATCATCCTCCCCCACGCAAGACCCCAAGGCCGGCAAGGCCCACAAGGCGCCCAAGGCGCATTTCCATTGGGATGACCCGCTGCTGCTGGAGCAGCAACTCACCGACGACGAACGCGCCGTTCGGGACGCGGCCCATGCCTATTGCCAGGACCGGCTGGCCCCGCGCGTGGTGGAAGCCTTCCGCCACGAAAAGACCGACGCCTCCATCTTCCGCGAAATGGGCGAACTGGGCCTGCTGGGCGCAACCATTCCGGACACCTACGGCGGCGCGGGTCTGAACTATGTCTGCTATGGGCTGATCGCCCGCGAGGTGGAGCGGGTGGACAGCGGCTACCGGTCGATGATGAGCGTGCAGAGCTCGCTGGTCATGGTGCCCATCCATGAATTCGGCAATGAAGCTACGCGCCAGAAATACCTGCCCAAGCTGGCCAGCGGCGAATGGATCGGCTGCTTCGGGCTGACCGAGCCCAACCATGGTTCGGACCCGGCCTCGATGGTGACGCGGGCCAAGAAGGTGGACGGCGGTTATTCACTCACCGGCAGCAAGATGTGGATCACCAACAGCCCGATTGCCGACGTGTTCGTGGTGTGGGCCAAGGATGATGAAGGCCAGATCCGTGGCTTCGTGCTGGAGAAGGGCTGGAAGGGCCTGAGCGCGCCGGCCATTCACGGCAAGGTGGGCCTGCGCGCATCGATCACCGGTGGGATCGTGATGGACGGCGTCTTCTGCCCGGAAGAGAACGCCTTCCCCGACGTGCGCGGCCTCAAGGGGCCGTTCACCTGCCTCAACAGCGCGCGTTTCGGCATCGCCTGGGGCGCACTGGGCGCGGCGGAGAGCTGCTGGTTCACCGCCCGTCAATACGTACTGGACCGCCACCAGTTCGGCAAGCCACTCGCGGCCAATCAGCTGGTGCAGAAGAAGCTGGCGGACATGCAGACCGAGATCACCCTGGGCCTGCAAGGCTGCCTGCGGCTGGGCCGGATGAAGGACGAAGGCACCGCGGCCGTGGAGATCACCTCCATCATGAAGCGCAACAGCTGCGGCAAGGCGCTGGACATCGCCCGCACCGCGCGCGACATGCTGGGCGGCAACGGCATCAGCGACGAGTTCGGCGTTGCCCGCCACCTGGTCAATCTGGAAGTGGTCAACACCTACGAGGGCACGCACGACATCCATGCGCTGATCCTGGGCCGGGCGCAGACCGGCATCGCCGCCTTCTGATCTCAGCGGCTATGGGCCGTCAGGTTGGACAGCGGCGTTGCGAGCGCGGTGGCGCCGGTGCCGTGCCGCAGTCCGGCCTGAGGCTCGCGGTGGTCCGATTCCGGGTCCACCGTCAGCGTGGGCATGTCGATGGCCTGATGCGCCGGGTCGCGCCGCATGGCCACGCCCACCGCCATCATGTCGATCACCAGCAGGTGCAGGATGCGGCTGATCATCGGCATGTGGGTGGCGACATCCTCCACATGGTCCACGATCAGCAGCGCATCCGCCTTCTTCGCCAGCGGTGACTGGCTGGCGGTGATGGCCAGCACCGCTGCGCCGCGCTCCTTCACCGCATCGGCCACTGCAATCAGCTCCGGCACCTTGCCGCTGCCGCTGATCAGCACGGCCACATCGCCGGCGCGCAGCGTCTGGGCGGCCAGCAGTTGCAGACGCGGCTCCACATAGGCATTGCAGGCCATGCCCAGGCGCAGGAACTTGAACTGCGCATCCTGGGCCACCACGCCGTAATGGCCCACCGCGAAGAATTCGATGCGGGCGGCCCCCAGCAGCAGTTCAATGCTGCGGTCGATCATGTCGCGGTTGAGCTGGCTGCGAACCTGCAGAATGGCCGAGGCGGTATTGCCCAGCACCTTCTCGCCCAGCTCGACCATCGAGTCGTCCTGCGTGACCTGCGTGTGGCTGACCGGCACCGTGCCGGTGAGGCCCGATGCCAGGCGCAGCTTGAAATCCGACAGGCCTTCACAGCCCAGTGAACGGCAGAACCGGATCACCGTCGGCTGGCTGACATTGGCGGCCTTGGCGATTTCCGCAATCGGGTCGTTGAGCACCTTGCGGGAATGCGCGAGCACATGGTCCGCCACGCGCTGCTCGGCCGGCGAGAGGTTGTCCCGGGCCCGGCGAATCTGGCCCAGGATGGCGGAGGTGCCGCTGCTGCTGCTTTGCAGGCTACGCAACTGGGCTTCCAGAATCGCCGACGTGCCGGTGAAGGTGGCGTGTTCCGCAGTGATGACGAAGGTGGGAATGCCGGCGACATAGGGGCTGAAGCGGCCCTTGTCCTCGAAGCGCTCCCGAAAGCGCGAGCGATCGAAATACTCACCCAGCCGCGGCACGATGCCGCCGCCGATGTAGATGCCGCCATGCGCGCCCAGCGTGACGGCCAGGTTGGCGGCCACCGTGCCCATCAGCGTGCAGAACAGCTCCAGGGTCTCGCCGCAGACCAGGTCGGAGCCTTCCAGGGCGCGTGCGGTGATCTCCGGCGCGCTGAGCGCTTCAGGCGGGCGGCGCAGATACGCCGCCATGGCGCGATAGATCAGCACCAGTCCCGGCCCGGAGAGCAGCCGCTCAAACGACACATGCTCGAATTCATTCCAGGCAAAGCGCAGCAGAGCAATCTCGCGGTCGTCGCGCGGGGCGAAGGTGGTGTGGCCGCCTTCCGAGCCGAGCGAGACCCAGCCCTCGCCAGCGGGAATCAGCCCCGACACGCCGAGTCCCGAGCCCGCGCCCAGCAGCCCCATGACACTGTGCGGACGTGCCTCGCCGCCGCCCACCTGCCGCACTTCAGTCGATCGCAGTCGGGGCAGGGCCATGGCCAGGGCGGTGAAATCGTTCACCACCACCAGGGTTTCCAGGCCCAGTTGCAGGCGGGTCTCTTCAATCGAGAACGACCAGTGGTAGTTGGTCATCCGCACCAGGTCCCCGTCCACCGGATTGGCGATGGCCACCGCCGCATGGTCGATCGGCAAGGGCGGCAGCTGGTCCATGTAGGCGCGGACGGCGGCATAAAAGTCCGCATGCTCGTCACAGCGCAGCGAAACCACGTGCTCGAACACTCCGGGCGCGGTCTCAAGGGCAAAACGGGCGAAGGTGCTGCCGATGTCGGCCATCAGCCGGGGACTGTCGAAATCACGCATGAAGAAACAGGAACTCACCCGCGCCGGCACCGGCACAGGCCGGCGCACCAGCCGAGGGATGGGCGATTATGGCGTGCGCCCCTGGGGGCCTCCGAAGGGATTCCCTATCGGGGAACGCATGCCGGCGAGGTGGGGCACTGTAGTGACACTACAGCCCCCAGACACAGGAAGCGCCGTGGCGGCTTCGCAGACATCCTTTCATGATGGCGTCTGAAACAGGGTTCAAAGCGGGGTCTGGCCACAGTTTAATGAGATCGGGACCAGGGGCGCAGCCACGGGAGAACGCTCTTGTTGGAGGGCTGTAGTTTTGTTACCTTTTTGGCCTGCTCGACTGGCAGCGTCGTCGCTCCACCCTGATGGCGACCCGCTCTGAAGCAGTCGCGGTCGCGCTGGCCAGCCAGTTGTTGCAATCCGGCGCACCCCCCGATGCGCCCCTGCTGAGCTCCTCCCACCGTCCATTACATGCACTTTCTTGGTGAAAGTTGTAGTCGAGCTACATCCCTAATCTTCTCGTTCACCGCCGTGGGGGGCTCAAACAACGATAAATCAATCACTTACGGGTGATTTCCGGCGTCTAAAAAGGCAGATTTTTGGACTGTACGTCGTTCAAGGGTTTGCGCTGACTTGGTTGCGGATCTAGTTTTAGTACAAAATTTCCTCAAGGTTTGTTGGGTTCAGTGTCCCTGCCGCGGGAAACCAAAGCTGTACGGTGATCAGGCGGGGGCCGACGTCAGACGATAAGAGGAGACAAAGACATGACCACTTCGCACGCCAAGCGCGAGCATTTCCGAATTCGCCCCATCGCAGCGGGATGCATGCTGCTGGGGCTTCTGGCCGCCGGTGCCGCCCAAGCGCAACAGGCCCCCGCGGCCGAAGGCGACAAGTCGGCCGACCGCACGCTGGACACCGTCACGGTGACCGGCATCCGCCGCGGCATTGAAGCGGCCATCTCCGTCAAGAAGAATTCCGACTCGATCGTCGAAGCCATCTCGGCCGAAGACATCGGCAAGCTGCCGGACGTCTCGATTGCGGAATCCATCGCCCGGCTGCCGGGCCTGTCCGCTCAGCGCGTGGCTGGCCGTGCGCAGGTCATCAGCGTTCGGGGCCTGTCGCCCGACTTCGCCACCACGCTGCTCAATGGCCGCGAACTGGTGAGCACCGGCGACAACCGCAGCGTCGAATTCGACCAGTACCCGTCGGAGCTGCTCAGCGGCGTGACCATCTACAAGACGCCCGATGCCGGCCTGGTGGGCCAGGGCCTGTCCGGCACCATCGACATGCTGACGGTGCGTCCGCTGGACTTCAGCAACCGCGTCGTGTCCCTCAATGCTCGCGGCAGCCGCAACTCGCTGGGCAAGGCGGCTGGCGAAAGCGCCACCGGCAACCGCTTCAGCGCCAGCTACATCGACCAGTTTGCCAACCGGACCATCGGCGTCTCCATCGGCTTTGCCCATCAGGAGACGCCGCAGCAGGAAAACCAGGTCGGCCTGTACGAACCCTGGGAAGCCACCAACCGCAGCGACCTGGCGGCGGGCACCTTCAACACCGGCGGCATCAAGGCGCTGCGCCGCACCGGCCGCACCGAGCGCAATGGCGTGATGGCCTCGGTGGAATTCCGTCCGTCCAAGAACTGGACCAGCGTGGTCGATGGCTTCTGGACCAAGTCCAAGCAGGAAGACACCGCCAACCAGTACGAGATGAGCCTGACGTGGAATGGCAATGGCAACTGCGCCCCGGCCACGCCTTGCACGACCTGGAGCAATCCGACCGTCAACAGCAACAACACGCTGACCAGCGGCACCTTGTCCTATGCCTATCCGCTGATCCGCGGCATCTACAACAAGCGCGACGACAAGATCATCGCCGGCGGCTGGAACAACAAGCTCAAGTTCGACAACGGCGCCTCGCTGATGGCCGACCTGAACTACTCCAAGGCCACCCGTGACGAGCTGAGCCTGGAGAACAACACCCAGCTCAGCCGCGCCGTGGCCGTGCCGTACGACACCGTGCAACTGGCCTATCGCACCGGCAATTTCTCGCAGATCGTCCCGACGCTGGACTACTCCGATCCGACCAAGCTGTTCCTGACCAACACCATCTACGGCTCGGGCTACGGCAAGGTGCCCAGCGTCAAGGACGAGCTGACCGGCTTCAAGCTGGTGGGCAACCTGCCGGCCCCGACCGCGCTGGACGGATGGTTCTCCGACTTCGACATCGGCTTCAACTACGCCGACCGTTCGAAGAAGAAGCGCCAGCCGGAAGGCGGCACCACCCTCAAGGGAGCGGACACCGCCATTGCCAGCGATCTCCAATACAGCCCGGTGGATCTCGGCTTTGCAGGTCTGGGCATGATTCCCGCGTGGAACGTGCCGGGCGCCATTGCCCGCTACATGGACTTCAACCCCACCGACAACCAGCCGTGGCTGGTCTACAAGGCCTGGGACGTGTCCGAGAAGACCACCACCGTCTTCTTCAAGGGCAACATCGACTCCACCACCTTCGGCCTGCCGATGCGCGGCAACATCGGCCTGCAGATGGTCAATGTGAAGCAGGAATCCTCGTCCTTCTACTGGGACGGCACCAGCGGCGGCCGCAAGCCGACGTCGTCTGGCAAGACGGTCACCGACTTCCTGCCGGCGCTGAACCTGGCCTGGTCGCTGGGCAACGAGCAGACGCTGCGCCTGGGTCTGGCCAAGCAGATGGCCCGCCCGAAGGTGGATCAGCTGCGCTCGTCGCTGGACTTCGGCGTGGACAACGCCACCGGCAAGCCCGGCGCCAGCGGCGGCAACTCCAAGCTGGATCCGTGGCGTGCGAATGCGCTGGACCTGTCCTATGAGAAGTACTTCGGCTCCAAGGCCTATGTGTCGGCGGCCGGCTACTACAAGGACCTGCGCAGCTACATCTACACCCAGTCCAACGGCCAGTACGACTTCTCGCAATTCCTGACGGGCTACACCCCGCCGAGCACCTGCGGCAATGGCACCCAGCAATGCCCGCCGGTGGTCCCGACCGGCACCTACACCGCCCCCTACAACGGCAAGGGCGGCAAGCTGCAGGGCGTGGAGCTGACCGCATCGCTGCCGCTGAATCTGTTGAGCAGCTCGCTCAACGGCTTCGGCATCATCGCCAGCGCCAGCTTCAACCACAGCAACATCCAGGTGAAGGATCCGGAAAGCGCCAGCAGCGTGGGCAATGGCTTCATCACCTTGCCGGGGCTGTCCAAGCAGGTCTACAACCTGACGGCCTACTACGAGCGTGACGGCTTCGAGTTCCGCATCAGCCAGCGTCGTCGCTCCGACTTCATCGGCGAGATCGGCAACTTCAACGGGGCGCGCACGCTGCGCTACGTGGTGGGTGAGAGCGTGGTGGACGCGCAGATCGGCTACACCTTCAATGAAGGGCCGCTCAAGGGCTTGGGCCTGCTGGCCCAGGTCAACAACCTGACCGACGAAGCCTATCGCACCTACGCCGGCAGCAAGGACCGCCCGCTGGAATACATCAAGTGGGGCCGCACCTACCTGCTGGGCGCCAACTACAAGTTCTGAGCGGTGCCGGGGGTCCGCGCCTCCCGGCGCGGGCAAGCACCATCAACAGCCTCGGGCCGAAGGGTCCGAGGCTTTTTTTTTTCGCCTTTGAAAGCGATTGTTCGTGCAGTGGCATCCCGTGGCTGGGAGATGGCCTTAAGACGGCGTGGTCAGGAAACAGAAGGACACCGGTGGTTGCGGCTCCCGGACGTTTCCTGCCTAGACTCACAGCCCATCGAACAAGGAGGCCGAGGATGGCGCGAAGCTCAAGAATGGATCAACCGGGGGTCCCGTCACGGTTGGGGCAGGCCATGCTGCTGACGGTGGCCTGTCTGCTGGCCACGGCACTGTCGGTGCATGAGGCGCAGGCCGCCACGCTGCGCGCAGTGGCCAACAACAATTACGTCAGCGCCACGGCCACCGGCACCTCTTTCCTGACGGCCACTGCGACCGTCGCCAGCACCTGGGAGCAGTTCCAGGTCGTCAACAATGCCAATGGCACGATTTCGCTGAAGGCCACGATCAGCGGCAACTATGTGGCGGCGGATACCGGCCTGTCGGCGCCGGACACCAGCAAGCTGATTGCCAACCGCGGCAGCATTGCCGGCTGGGAGCAGTTCACCGTGGTGCCGCAGTCCAATGGGACCGTGGCCTTGCGGTCCATGGCCAATGGCCTGTATGTCTCGGCCGACCTGAACCTGGGCGGCGTGCTGGTGGCCAACCGCAGCTCGGTGGCCGCGTGGGAGCAGTTCGTCATCAGCGACCTGCCCTCGCCAGCCACGCCACCGGACTTCGGTCCCAATGTGCGCGTGGTCAATCCGAACACGCCCAATCTGCAGGGCCTGATCAACGACATCTACAACGCCCAGCAGCCCAATCACTTCGGCAATCGTCGTGACGCCATCCTGCTGACGCCCGGCATCTACAACAACCTTCGCATTCCCGTTGGTTTCTACACCCAGGTGCTGGGTCTGGGCAGCCATCCGGATCAGGTGCAGGTGATTGGCGACCTGCGCTCCAATGCCTATCTGGACGGCGACAACGCCACCCAGAACTTCTGGCGCGGGGCCGAGAACTTCTCGGTCACGCCCACGCTCGGCATCGGCAACAACACCATGCAATGGGCGGTGTCCCAGGCCATTCCGTTCCGCCGCATGCATGTGCGCGGCAACATCAAGCTGAATCAGAACAGTGGCTGGTCCAGCGGCGGCTGGTTCTCGGACGTGCTGGTGGACGGGCAGGTCAATTCCGGTAGCCAGCAGCAATGGATCTCCCGCAACAGCCAGTGGGGTAGCTGGGTCGGGTCCAACTGGAACATGGTGTTTGTGGGCGTGCCCACGGCACCGGCCGGTGAGTTCCCGACGGCGGGGCAGCGCTATACGAAGATTGCGCAGACGCCGGTGATCCGTGAGAAGCCGTATCTCTTCATTGACAGCGACGGCAGCTACGCCGTGCGGGTGCCCTCGCTGCGCACCAACACCAGCGGCATCTCGTGGGCCAATGGCGGCATCACGGCGGGACGCACCCTGCCGATCAGCCAGTTCTACATCGCCAAGCCAAGCGATTCGGCCGCGACGCTCAATGCGCAGCTCGCCAGCGGCAAGCACCTGCTGTTCACGCCCGGCGTGTACGTGCTGACGCAGACGCTGCGGGTGAACAATCCCAATACGGTGGTGCTGGGCATCGGCTTCCCGACGCTGCGCTCGGACAATGGCCAGCCGCTGATCCAGACGGCGGACGTGGATGGCTTGACGCTGTCGGGTCTGTTCCTGGATGCAGGTGCGGTGGAATCCGGGGTGCTGGTCGAGATCGGCCCCAATGGAGCGGCGGCCAATCACGCGGCCAATCCGATCGCTCTGCATGACCTCTTCTTCCGCGTGGGCGGTGCTGCCGCCGGGCGGGTGAAGATTGCGCTGAGCGTCAACAGCAACAACACCATCGTGGACCACACCTGGATCTGGCGTGCGGATCATGGCGCCGGTGTGGGCTGGGCCAGCAATCCGTCGGAGAACGGCCTGTGGGTGAATGGCAATGACGTCACCATGTATGGCCTGTTCGTGGAGCACTTCCAGAAGCATCAGGTGGTGTGGAACGGCAATGGCGGACGGGTCTACTTCTATCAGTCCGAGATCCCCTACGACCCGCCCAGCCAGTCCGCCTGGAACAGCCCGACGGGCCGTGGCTATGCCGCCTACAAGGTGGCCGACTGGGTGAGCAGCCATGAGGCCTGGGGCCTGGGTGTCTACAGCGTGTTCACTAACGGCAATATCTGGCTGGACCGCGCCATCGAAACGCCGGTGACGGGCAACGTGCGCTTCCACAACATGATCTCGGTGTGCCTGGGCAACAACGGCGGCATCGTGCATGTGATCAACAACACCGGCGCGCAGACGGGCTGCAATGCCTCCTACACGCCGACCGTCACCAACTTTCCCTGACGCGTCAAAGCGCCGCATCCGTCGGCGCTGATGGTCTCGCGCTGCATTCGGCGCTAAATGCGTCGCTGCACTCAGCGTTCAATGTGAGGCCGGGACCCGCGTGACGACTGCAAGAACCGCCGCGAGGCGGTTTTTGCTTTTGAGGCATCAGTGTGACGTTCGGGCGCGCCGGCAGCGGCCGCCGAGCGGGCGACGTCAGCCCAGCGCGTCAAGCCTCACACTCAACTGACGGTATTGGCGGCGCAGCCAGCCCTGCGCCTCGGCTGTTGCCAGCAGCGTGTTGACCGTCTGCCGGGACAGATGCGCACTGCGCGCCACATCCAGCTGGGTGGCCGTCACTGTCCGCCAGGCCGGATCGGCGCTCGTGGTGCCGCGTTCACGCACCAACTGGCGCAAGGCCATTCGCAGACGCTGCTGCGCAGAGTCGTGACGGGCCGCGCCCAGCAATCCCAGGTTGCCCTCGAAACGGCGAGCGAATTCCAGCATCAACGCCCGGGCAAAAACCGGGCAGTCGTCCATCAACAGACGATAGGCCGGTTCGGTGATCAGCCAGACACGACTCTCCAGCAGGGCAGCGGCTTCATAGCGCGCAGGCCGCTGCGTGACAAAGGCCGATAAGCCGAACAGCCGCGGGTACCGCATGCGTTCCAAGGTCGAGGTGTCACCGCCTTCGGAGATGAACCGCGCCTCGATCTCTCCATCGGCCACCAGATAGAAGGCCTGCGGGATCTGACCTTCGACAAACAGCACCTGACCGATGGCCAAGGCTCTGCATGGCACCAGAGCGTGAAGTCGATGCAGGAGCGCTGCCGGGATTTCCACTGGGGGCAGGGCGGCTTGAAGCGATGTCTGCAGATCCGGGCTAAGCCCCGGTGCGGTGGCGGACGATGAGCTGGAAGGAGCGGAGCGGCTGCGGCTGGGCATGCGACATTGTCGGGTAGCCGACCATTGCAGCGCCGGCTGCGCGGTCCAATCACTCCCAATCAGGAGCTTTTGAGGCGGATGCGAGATGACCATCGACGACCCCACCGTGCTGAACCGCATGTCCCGGCGTTTCCGGAATTTCTCCGAGCAGGACGGGCAGGACGACCCCCTCTACGCGGCGCTCGCCCGTCACATCGCGGACGAACCGCAGCTGTGTGGCCTGCTCGCCGAAGCGCCGCCAGGCCAGCAGTTGCCGGTGCTGCTGCTGGCTGCGCTGCATGACGTCATCCTCGACGACACGGCGGCGCGCACCCCGCTGCACGACTATTACCCGACGGTCGGTGGCCATCGCCAACCGGATGACGCCCTGCCGCACGCACTGCGGACCTTCGTGGCGATGCATCGCAGCCGCCTGCTGCAGACGCTGCGCACCCGTGCCACCCAGACCAATGAGATTGGCCGCTGCGGCGTGCTGCGCGTGGCGCTGCAGGCCTTGATGGAGCGCTTGAACCTGGGCCGTCCGGCACCCCATCCCATTGCGCTGTTTGATTTTGGTTGCAGCGCTGGCTTGAACCTCCTCGTTCAGGACTACGGCTACGACGACGGCTGGGATCTCCAGCCTGCTGGGGAGGCGAGCGCCCCCTTGATTCGCGGACGCTGGCGCCGGCCCCCGCCTGCATCATTGCAAGGGCCCCGCCGATGGCAGGTGTGCGACGCGATAGGGGTGGACCCGGCGCCCGTCGACGTGACGGATGCGCTGGCCACCCGCTGGCTGCGGGCCTGTGTCTGGCCGCATGACGAGGAACGGGGAGGGCGTCTGCGACAAGCGCTGGCATTGGCGGCTGCGCGGCCACAACGCCTGGTCGCGGCCGATGACGGATTGCAGGTGCTCGACCGGTGGCTGGCCCGTCTGCCGGACGGGGTGCAGCCGGTCATGGTGAACACCTGGGTGCTGGCCTATCTCGACGCGCAGCAGCGCGCGCATCTGAATCAGACGCTGGCTGGATGGATCGGTGCACGCGGCCTGGCCTGGATCAGCGGGGAGGCCGGCAAGTTCTCCCCTGTGGCCACCTTGCCGCCCACGGGCGGCCCCGAGCCCGCGGACACCACCACGCTGTGGACCCTCCAGTGGCGCGACGCCGACCGCGTCCTGACCGAAGCCTTGGCCTGGTCACACGCGCACGGAAAATGGATGGACTGGCTGCCGAACGACCCCCTATAAAAACCCATGAAACAGCGGTTTCACCAACATATATATTGGTTTTTCTGGATCGTTCCCGTGCTTCGGATCTCCAAAAAACCAACATATAAGTTGGACAAAACCGCTCTGTGGTAATGTTTATGGATGCCAAAACGCTCCCCTGCCGTTGACCTGATGCCTGCCGAGGCCTCCGCCCACCTGCGCCTGCTGGGGGAGAACCTGGCCATCGCCCGCAAGCGGCGCAGGGAGACCCTCGGCACCTGGGCCTCCCGCATCGGGGTGTCGGAGCCCACGCTGTCCCGCATGGAACGCGGGGACCCGACGGTCTCGATGGCGGTCTACGCCACCGCGCTCTGGATGATGGGGCGCAGCCGAGCCCTGGCCGATGCCGCTGATCCGCAACTGGACCTGGGCGCGCTGGAGAGCGATGTGCGCGCGGCGCAGGCGCGGTCCATCCGTCGCCAACGCAAGGCGGTGCCCACGGCAGCGGCGCCGGCTCGCTCGGCGACGCCTCGAAGGAGCGCCCGATGAGCGGCGCCATCCCCGCAGACCTTCCGGAGTCGCTGTCCCTGTGGTGGCTGGGCGATCCTGAACGGCCCAGGCGGATCGGCGAGCTGGCCATGGCACGGGCGCAGCGCGGGGTGTCGCTGCGGTATGACGATGCCTGGCTGGCCACCGGCTTCCCGCTCAGCGAAGACCTCCCCCTGATCGATGCGACGTTCATGCCGCGCGACAAGGAAACCGCAGCAGGCGCTGTGGACGACGCGCGGCCGGACCGCTGGGGGGAACGGGTCATCCGCTTCCTGGACCGACCGCCTCGGCTGAGCGTGCTGGACTTCCTCTACTACGCGGGGGATGAGCGCTTCGGTGCCCTGGGCGTGTCGTTATCGGCCACCCGCTACCTCCCTCGCATCATCGGACCGCTGCCCAGCCTGCCGGACGTCCCGGCCATCGAGACCCTGGTGCAGCACATCCTGGCCGGTGCGCCGGTAGAGGAGTCGCAGCGTCGATTGGTGGCGCCGGGCGTGACCTTCGGCGGGGCGCGTCCCAAAGCGCTGATTCACATCAACGGTGAGCAGTGGGTGGTGAAGTTCTCCGAGCCGGGCGAGGACTTCAACATGCCCTTGGTGGAACACGCCACGCTGACGCTGTGCCAGCAGGCGGAGATCGAGGTCGCGCAGTCCAAGGCCCTGGCGCTGCCACAAGGCGGGCACGCGGTAGCGGTGAAACGATTCGACCGTGCCGGTGGGCAGCGCCTGCATGCCTTGTCGGCCAATGTGGCGCTGAAGGCCGCCGGTGCGGAGCTGGGATATCCGGAACTGGCCCAGCTGCTGCGCAGGCGCGGGGAGACCAAGGACCAGCACGCACGCCGTCAGATGCGGGAGTTGTTCCGCCGCATGGTGTTCAACATCCTGATCGACAACACCGACGACCACGAAAAGAACCACGTGCTGCTGCAGGGCCCGGCGGGGGCGCTGCGGCTGTCGCCTGCCTTTGATGTACTGCCTTCCGGTCAGGCACTGGGCTATCAGCAGATGCGAGTGGGTCAGGCGGGCCATGACGCGACGCTCGACAATGCCCTGTCGGAAGCCGCGCAGTTCGGCCTGGATGCCAAACAGGCGCGTCAGGAGACGGCCCGGGTCGCGACGGTGGTGTCGGGGTGGAAGCAGCACTTCGCATCACTGGGCGTCACCGCCCGGAACATCGAACTCCTGTCCGCACAGATTGATCGCCCCGCGCTGGCTTCCCAGCGTGAGGCCGCAATGAAGTCGCGATGAAGTCGCGATGAGAGCCAGCGCGAAGGCCGCCGCGAAGGCTGCCGTGAAGGCCGGCCGCGCCTGACGCACATAGCGCGTCGACGCTGGCTCGCGGTCAGCGACCCTGCACGTCCTGCCGGATCCAGGCCTGACCCGACAACGCAGGGACACGCAGCGTCACGCGACCGTTGTCAGGGACGCGGACTTCCTCCCCCGCCATCGGCATCAGCCTCAGCCTCAGCCCACGCAATGAGGGCGGCAGTTCCAGCGCCACAGTCTTGGCCTCATCCGCATTGTTCAGGGCCACCAGCGCCGCCTGCCCGCCATCCCTGCGCAGCAGCACGATGAGATGCTCATCCAGCAGCAGCGGCGCCTCCAGGCTGCCGCGCCGCAGCACCGGCCATTGCTGCCGCATCGCCACCAACTGCGCCACCTGCGCGCGGAGCCCCTCGTCCGGATGTCCGCCCAGGTCCGGCCAGGGATAGGGCGCGCGGTTGTAGGGATCGTCGCCGCCGGTCACGCCGACTTCATCGCCGTAGTAGATCGTCGGAGCCCCGGGCCAGGTCATCTGGAACCAGATCGCCAGCAGCAGCCGACGCTTGGCCAGCGCCATCGCCTCCGGATTCGCGCCCTCTTCACCGCCGAGGTGATGCAGCGCGCGGGGCTGATCATGCGTCGACAACAGGTTCATCGAGGCCGACAGGGCCTGCGCCGGATACGCCTCCCGCAACAGCTCCAGGTTCTGATAGAGCCGGTCCGCGCGACCACCGGCGGCATAGTCCAGCACCGTGTTGCGGAAGATGTAGTTCATCGTCCCGTCGAAGCTGTCGCCCAGGAAGAATTTGCTGGCATCGAACCAGGTCTCGGCGATGGTCAGCGCGCCGGGCCGGTGGCCCTTGACCGCGCGCCGCCAGCCGCGCCAGAAGTCGTCCGGCACATACGGCGCCACATCCATGCGCCATCCGGCCGCGCCCTGGTCCAGCCAGAACTTCGTCACCGAATCGGGTGCCTCGAAGGCGAAGCGGCGGAAGTCCTTGCTGGCCTTGTTGAGCTCCGGCAGGTCCTTCACATCCATCCAGCCCTTGAACTGGCGGTCCGCATCGGTCTGGGTCGTGTCGAAGCTGAACCAGCCGGCATACGGGGAGGCTGTATTGATGCGACCACCATCAAACGCGCCGCCCGGCGGATAGTTGCCGAAGCGATTGAAGTAGGGCGAGTCGGCGCCGACATGGTTCAGTGACGTGTCCGGAATCACGCGGATGCCGCGCCGGGCCGCCTCGACCGTGAGCCGCTTGAAATCTGCATTGGTGCCGAAGGCCGGGTCAATGCGCTTGTAGTCGGCCGTGTCGTACTTGTGGTTGCTGGCGGCCTTGAACAGCGGCGTCAGGTACAGCGCATTGGCGCCCAGCGCGCGGATGTCGTCCAGCTTGTCGATCAGCCCGGCCAGGTCACCGCCGTAGAAGTCGTTGTTGTAGACCGCATCGGAGCCGTCGCCGCTGCCCGGCTTGTAGGGGCGGTCCATCCAGTTCGTGTGGAACTCGATGTCGTGGTCCTGGTAGCGATCGCGACCGGGCTGGGGATCGTTGGTCCGGTCCCCGTTGCGGAAGCGCTCGGGAAAGACGTAGTAGTAGACGGCATCGCGGGCCCAGTCGGGCACGGTGAAGTCGGGCGCGTGGACGGTCTGCCGATAGCGGCGGATGCGCCGCTTCTCGGTCGGCAGTTCGTCGATCAGGCCCACCCCCATCGACCCCTTTTCGCGGGTCCAGTAGATGCTGTCCTTGTTGTTGCCGTAGACGTAGCGCCGGCCGTCGATCGTGATGACGAAGTAGTAGCCATACACCGCCGGAGCGCCGAAGCGGTGTCGCACCGTCCAGCGCTCACGTCCCTGCGCATCGGGCGCGCCGGGCATGCGGTGCAGCGGCGCGCGGGCCTGCTCGGTGTAGTCGAGCACGTCCTGATGGCCCTCCAGCCGGCGCTTCTCCACCACCAGCTCCATCCGCGTCACCCCGGGCAGGGCCGTCACTTCGAACTCGACCCAGCTGCCCGACGGCAGGGCGCCGAAGGGTCGTTTGAAGGCGGTGCTGCGGGAATCAAAGCGCACACTCAGTGCGACCGGGTCGGTCACGGCGCTTGCATTGGGATCGGGCGCGGGATAGGCGGAGCAGGCCGCCGGAGCGGGCGGGCAGGGGAGGAGGGTCAGGGACGGCTTCCCCTGTGTCCATCGCAGCTCCAGGCGGTGCAGACCGCCTTCAAAACGCTGCTGCACGGCGGCACCCTTGAGCGTCATGGCGCGCGGGTCACCGCCGAAGTCCGCGTCGGGGGACCAGTCTTCGTCCCCGATCTTGAAGGACTGCTCACCCTTGAGCGAGGTGATGAGCTCATGATGGTCGCAGGCCCAATACAGGCGCTGGGCATCCGGCGCGGACCAGTTGTTCAGCGTGCCGCGCAGATAGAGGTCGCGGCCGGAGAGTGGGGGTGGCGTGCAGGACGCAGCCTGCGCAGATGCAGATGCCGGTGCCGGTGCCGGTGCTGATGCGGCCCCCGGCGCTGACGCTAACGGTGATGTCAGCGTCGGTGCTGGCGCCGTCAAGGTCGCCGTCGCCGCATGGCCCCACCCGGCACAGAGCATCGCAAGCCCGCAAAGCCACGGCGCCCGCTCCATCCGGCGCGCCCTCACCCCTTCACGCCGCCGGCCGTCAGCCCGGAGACGATCCACCGCTGCGCGATGGTGAACACCAGCGTGATCGGCAGCCCGGACAGCACCGCAGCCGCCGCGAAGTCGCCCCACAGGAAGCGCTGGTCGTGCAGGAAGTATTTGGAGCCGACCGCCAGGGTCAGGTTGCCTTCCTCCCGCAGCAGCACCGATGCCACCGGATACTCAATGATGACCCCGATAAAGGCCAGCACGAACACCACCATCAGGATGGGCACGGCCATCGGCAGCAGCACCAGCCGGAAGGCCTGCCAATGCGTGGCGCCATCGACCTTGGCGTTCTCCTCGATCTCCACCGGAATCGTCTCGAAGTAGCCCTTGATGGTCCAGATGTGGGTGGCCACGCCGCCCAGGTAGGCCACCACCAGCCCCGCATGGGTCTCGATGCCCAGCCACGGCACATACGCCCCGATGGTCTCGAAGATGGCATAGATGGCCACCAGGGCCAGCACCGCCGGGAACATCTGCAGCAGCAGCATGCTGTTGAGAATGGTGCTCTTGAAGCGGAAGCGCAGCCGCGCGAACGCATACGCCGCCGTGGTGGAGAACGCCACGATGGCCACCGCCGAGATGGTCGCCACCTTGATGGAGTTCCACAGCCAGGTCAGCACCGGGAAGGGCGGCTGCACCACCGTGCCGTCAGGCGCATGGTAAGGAATGCCCAGCGCCAGCTTCCAGTGCTCCAGGCTGATCTCGGTCGGAATCAGCTGGCCGGTGGCGAAGTTGCCGGGCCGCAGCGAAATCGAGACCACCGCCAGCAGCGGGAACAGCGTGATCGCCAGAAATACCCATAGCAGCGCATGGGCCGCCCAGACCCGCCAGCGGGCCTGCTTGCCTCGAACGATGGCCATCAGTGGGCTCCCTTGCTCATGATTGTTTCCTCATCAGCCGCAGGTTGAGCAGCGACATCGCCGCCACCAGGAAGAAGATCAGCGTCGAGATGGCTGCGGCCAATCCGAAGTCCGAGCCGGAATCGCGGAAGGCGATGCGGTAGGTGTAGCTCACCAGGATGTCGGTCTGGCCGGCGGGAATCTTGCTGGACAGATAGTCCGGTCGCCCGTCCGTCAGCAAGGCGATCACGACGAAGTTGTTGAAGTTGAAGGCAAAGGCCGCCACCAGCAGGGGCGACAGCGGCTTGATGATCAGCGGCGCGGTGATCTTGAAGAAATTGGTCAGCGGCCCCGCGCCGGCAATGGCCGAGGCTTCATACAGGTCGGCCGGAATGGCCTTGAGCAGGCCGGCCGCCAGAATCATGATGTAGGGATAACCCAGCCACACGTTGACGATCAGCAGCATGGTCTTGGCCAGCAACGGGTCGGCAAACCAGGCGGGTTTCACGCCGAACAGCGCATCCAAAATGGCGTTGATCTCGCCGAAGTTCTGGTTGAACAGCCCCTTGAACACCAGGATGCTGATGAAGCCCGGCACCGCATAAGGCAGGAACAGCAGCGTGCGGTAGGTGCCGCGGAATCGCAGGTCTTCCCAGTTCAACAGCACCGCCAGCATCATGCCGATGGCGGTGGCAAACACCACGGTGAGCAGCGAGAACACCACCGTCCAGGTGAAGATGGAGAGGAAGGGGCCGCGGAAGTCCGCGTCCAGCACCATGCGGGCGTAGTTCTGCCAGCCCACCATCACCTTGTAGCCGGGCTGCAGATGTTCCCCCGCCTGGTTCTCGTAATAGCCGGTGCGGCCGTTGGGCGCAAAGCGCTGACCATCCACTGTGCGGATCAGGCTGCCGTCCGCCTGCTCCTGGAAGTGGCGGCGGATGGGACCGAACTCGCGCAGGCCGAGGTAGTGCAGGGTGTCGGCTTCGGCGGACTCGCCCGGCAGATGCAGGCGCAGTTGCGACAAGGCGTTGCGGTGCTGCACCAGGTCCCGCAGTGACAGTGCCGGTCCCAGGTCACCGTCGGCCGCCTGGGCGGCCGGCAGCAGCGTGACGTCCACCGGCTTGTCGCCCCGCAGCGCCAGCGGCGGCGTCACCCATTCCAGCGCGCCGGTGTCCGGGTGCCGCAGCACCAGGCGGAAGTCGCGGCCCTGCGCATGCACCGCGTAGTCCCGCACCCGGTCCGCCACTGCTTCATGCTGGTCCAGCAGATAGTCGCGCACCCGCTCCTGGCTCAGCAGGTGGGCTGAGGAATAGTTGGTGAAGCCGATCTGCGTCGTGTAGAGCAGCGGAAAGGCGATGAACACCAGCATGCCGGTGACGCCGGGGAAGAGATACCGCCAGGCAAAGCCGTTCTGGTTCAGGTAGATGCCAAACCCGGCGCCAAAGAGGGCCAGTGTGCCCAGTGCCCACCAGGTCTGCCCGCCGGCATACAGGGTGTAGACCAGATACAGCGCGGCCAGGGCCACCGCCACCACCACCGGCCAGTAGAGCCATCCGCCCACTCGCGCGAGCAGGCTGGGCGGCTGCACGCTGTAGGCATGGGCCAGCGGCGAGTCCGTCAGCGAGGCGCGCGGACCGGTGTCCAGGGGCGACGCCGGCAGCGGCGTCGGGGGAGCAGTGGTGGCATTCATGGCTTGAGCAGCATGCGGCCCGAAGCACCGTCCAGCGCGTCCTTGGGGCTTTGCAGTCCGTTGGTGATGGCTTCCAGGGCCGCATCCATCGCGGTCCAGAAGCGTCCCACTTCAGGGATGTTGGGAATGGGGGCGCCCACCCGGGCGTTTTCCATCGTGGCCCGGATCAGCGGATTGACCGACAGCTCGGCATAGAAGGCCTTGTTGGCCGGCACGCCGATCGGCACATCGGCATCCAGCACCTTCAGCGACTCGGGGCGCATCAGATGCCATTCGATAAACTCACGGGCCAGGTCCTTGTGCCGCGACGGGGCGGCGATCATGCAGCCCAGCACGCCCACGAAGGAGCGCGACGGTTGGCCCGGCACGGCCGAGGGAATCGGTGCCACGCCGAAGTCGATGCCCGCCTTGCGGGCGTTGTCCCAGGCCCAGGGGCCGGAGATCATCATGGCGATCTCCCCCCGCGCAAAGCCGGACTCCATCTCCGCATAACGCGCGCCCTTGGGCATGACACCGTCCTTGATCAGGCGGTCCAGCACCTGTGCGCCGGCCAGGGCGCCGTCATTGTTGACCTGCACAAGCGCCGGGTCGAAGTCCCCCTGCGCATTGCGGCCGAAGATCACACCGCCGGCGCCGGCCAGAATCGGCCAGCTGAAAAAGCTCTTGTTGTAGTCCCACAGAATGGCGCTTTTGCCGCGCGCCTTGAGCGTGCGGTCCAGCGCCACCACCTGCTCGAAGGTGGCCGGCGGCTGCTTCACCAGTGCCTTGTTGTAGATCAGCCCGCTGGCTTCGATGGCGATCGGGTAGCCCCAGAAGCGGCCCTTGTAGCGGAAGGCCTCCCAGGTGGTCGGCTCCAGCTCCTCATAGAGCTGGCGGCGCGGCTGCACCGGGGTGATCAGGCCCGCCTTGGCCCATTCGCCGACGCGGTCATGCGGCCAGCAGAAGATGTCGGGGCCCTTGCCGGCGCCGGTGGCTTGCTGGAACTTGTCCGGCGCATCGACCGGATGCTCCACCACGACCTTCACGCCGGAGGCCTGCTCGAAGGCATTGCCCACCTTCTGGAGGCCGTTGTAGGCCTTGTCGCCGTTGATCCAGACCAGCAGCCGGGGAGTGGTGTCGGCGTGGGCCATCGAGGGCGTGCCCATCATGCCCAGCAATGCCGCCATCGGCAGCAGCAAAGCCGTGGCCCGGGCGCCGCGCCAGCGACCCGCTCTCATACGACTTGCCCTCATGCGATCCGCCCTCATGCCGGCACTCCGAGGCGCCGAAAGGCCAGGCCTTGGGCATCGAACAGATAACAGGCGTCCGGCGGCAGGCACAGGCTGAGTGCGTCTCCCGAGCGCACCCGGGTGCGACCGTCAAACTCGCAGGTCAGCGCCTCTTCCATGCCGGGGTAGTCGCAATAGGCATGGGTGGTGCCGCCCAGCGATTCCACAAAGGTCACGCGGGTCTGCAGCAGGTTGCTGTCGCCGCCCACCTGGAAATGCTCCGGCCGGATGCCGAGGGTGACCTTGTCGCCCACACGGGCCCGCGCGGCCTCGACCTGCGCCCGGATCAGGGCGCCGCCCGCCAGCTTCGCCACGGCGTGCGCCTCGGAGGCTTCCACCACCTCCGCCGCCATGAAGTTCATCCGCGGACTGCCGATGAAACCGGCCACAAACAGATTGTCCGGATGCTCGTAGAGCTCGATGGGCGTGCCCACCTGCTCGATCCGGCCGGCCGACAGCACGACGATCCGGTCCGCCAGCGTCATGGCCTCGACCTGGTCATGGGTCACATAGACCATGGTGGTCTTGAGGTCCTCATGCAGCTTGGCAAACTCATAACGCATGCGCACCCGCAGGGCGGCGTCGAGATTGGACAGCGGTTCGTCGAAGAGGAAGACTTCGGGCTTGCGCACGATGGCGCGGCCGATGGCCACCCGCTGGCGCTGACCGCCGGAGAGGTCCTTGGGCTTGCGGTCCAGCAGATGCTCGATGTGCAGGATGCGGGCGGCATAGCGCACGGCACGGTCGATCTCGTCCTTGGGCACCTTGGCCAGCTTGAGCCCGAACGCCATGTTCTCGTAGAGATTCATGTGCGGGTAGAGGGCGTAGCTCTGGAAGACCATGGCAATGCCGCGCTCGGCCGGCGGCACCTCATTGACCAGACGCCCGCCGATGCGCATCTCCCCACCGGTGATGTCTTCCAGACCTGCGATGGTGCGCAGCAGGGTGGACTTGCCGCAGCCCGACGGGCCCACGAACACCATGAATTCGCCGTCCCGGATTTCCAGGTCGATGCCATGCAGGATCTTGGTCTCGCCATAGGCCTTGACCACGGCTTGCAGCTTCACGTCCGCCACTTGATACCTCCGCAGCGGCCCGCGTGGGCGGGAGGCTGCCTGTCTCGCTCGTTTAGATATGGATGTGACGGCACGGCAGGACGGTCAGGCACCCTCCTGTGGCTGTCATTTGTAGAGAATATACATGGCGCACTGCAGCGTCACAACGCGGTAAACCGCATGTGTTCGCAGTCGAATCCATATGAATCAATCACTTGCCGAAGTGTTCGGGATAACCCGATGTAGTCAAACTACAGAAAACTACAGGCGCTTGGTGGATACTTCAGCCGTCTACCGCACTGTAGAGGTCGCGCGCTGCCGGCCCCATCGCTGAACACCCTATGACTGCCGCCTCCCGTGCCCTGTCCACCTTTCCCACCGGTGATGCCATGACGACTCCCACCGCCTCTTCCGACCTGAGCGTCGCTTTTCAACTGGCGCTGCAGCGCGAGCTGCATGTGGGCGGCGAATCTGCCAGCCCGCAAGCCCTGCTGCGCGCTGCGGCGCATGCCTGCCGCGAGCTGCTGGCCCAGCGCTGGGCGGACACGCAGGCCGAAGATGCGCGTCGCGGCCTGAAGGCCTCGGTGCGACGGGTGCATTACCTGTCGATGGAATTCCTGATGGGCCGGGCCCTGGGCAATGCCCTGGCGGCGCTGGGTCTGGAGGACACGGTGCGCGGGGCCTTCAGCGCCGAGGGCCACACCCTGCCGGACGTGCTGGAACGTGAGCCCGATGCGGCGCTGGGCAATGGCGGCCTGGGCCGTCTGGCGGCCTGCTTCCTGGACTCCTTCGCGGAGCTGGGCCTGCCGTCCTTCGGCTACGGTCTGCGCTATCAATACGGCATGTTCGCGCAGGGCATCCAGAACGGCCGTCAGGTCGAAGCACCGGATGACTGGATGGCGCAGGGCAACCCCTGGGAAGTAATGCGGCCCGAGTTGCGTTACCTGGTCGGCTTCGGCGGCCATGTGGAAGTGGATGCCGGCGGCGCCCGACGCTGGGTGCCGGCGGACCATCTGGTCGCTCAGGCCTACGACTTCATCGTGCCGGCCCACCACACCCAGCGCGTCTCCACGCTGCGCCAGTGGCATGCGCAGGCGGAAGCGCCGATCGACTTCGCCGCCTTCTGCCGCGGCGACCATCACGCCGCCGCCGCACACCGTGTTGCGGCGGACGCCCTCAACTGGGTGCTGTACCCGGACGACAGCACCGAAGCCGGGCGCCTGCTGCGGCTCAAGCAGGAAGCCTTCCTGGTCAGTGCCTCGCTGCAGGACCTGATCGCCCGTCACCTGCAGGAATTCGGCACGCTCGAGCAACTGGGCCGCGCCAATGCCATCCACCTGAACGACACCCATCCGGCGCTGGCGCCGGCGGAGCTCATGCGTCTGCTGCTGGATGAACACGGCATGTCCTGGGACCAGGCCTGGGCCATCACCCGGCAGGCCGTCAGCTACACCAACCACACCCTGATGCCGGAGGCGCTGGAGACCTGGCCGGTGCGCCTCTTCGAGGCCTTGCTGCCGCGCCATCTGGAAATCATCTATGAGATCAACCACCGATTCCTGGAGCAGGTGAAGCAGCAGTATCCCGGTGACGGGGAGCTGGTGCGCCGGGTCTCGCTCATCGACGAAGGCGGCCACCAGGGCAACTGGGGCGGCGAGCGTCGGGTGCGTATGGCCTCGCTGGCGATCGTCGCTTCGCATCGCGTCAATGGCGTGGCGGCACTGCATTCGGAGCTGATGGTGCAGACCATCTTTGCCGACTATGCACGCCTGTTCCCCGAGCGCTTCCACAACGTCACCAACGGCGTGACGCCGCGTCGCTGGCTGCAGCAGGCCAACCCCGGCCTGTCGGCCCTGCTGGACCGCAACATCGGCATCGGCTGGCGTCAGCGGCTGGACGAACTGGGCCGTCTCACGCCGCTGGCGGCCGACCCCGCGCTGGGGGAGTCGCTCATGGCCGTCAAGCGCGAGAACAAGCAGCGCCTGGCCGACCGCATCCGTCGCGACCTGGGTGTGGCGGTGGCGGTGGACAGCCTGTTTGATGTGCAGATCAAGCGCATCCACGAATACAAGCGGCAGTTGCTGAATGTGCTGCATGTGATTGCGCGCTACCAGGCCATCATCGCCAACCCGACGGCCGACTGGGTGCCGCGCACGGTCATCATCTCGGGCAAGGCGGCCTCGGCCTATGTGATGGCCAAGTCCATCATTCAGCTGGCGCATGACGTGGGCCGGGTGATCAACAGCGACCCGCGCGTGGGCGACCGCCTCAAGCTGGTGTTTTTGCCCAACTACGGCGTGAGCCTGGCTGAGCTGATCATTCCGGCGGCCGATCTGTCCGAGCAGATCTCCACCGCCGGCACCGAAGCCTCGGGCACCGGCAACATGAAATTCGCCCTGAACGGCGCGCTGACCATTGGCACCTGGGACGGCGCCAATATCGAGATGGCCGAGTCCTTCGGCGAAGAGCACATGTTCACCTTCGGCCTGCGGACCGAGGCAGTCGAAGCGCTCAAGCAGGTGGGCTACGAGCCGCGCCACTATGTGGAGCAGAACCCGCAGCTGCGGGCGGTGATCGAGGCCATCTCGCGCGGCGATTTCTCGCAAGGCGATTCCGGCCGTTATCGCGCGCTGGTCGACAAGCTGCTGAACCAGGACATCTACCTGCTGATGGCCGACTTCGCCGACTATGTGAAGGCGCAGGAGCGGGTGGACGCGCTGTTCCGCGATCCGGTGGCCTGGGCGCGCTGCGTGCTGCTGAACATGGCGGGCATGGGGCTGTTCTCGTCGGACCGTACGATCGAGGAATACGTGGACCGGGTCTGGTCCGCCAAGAGTCTGGGCTGAGCCCGTCGTTTGCTCTGGGTGTGATCCCTGGGAAGTTGTCCGTCCACCATGTCCGCTGTTGATGCGCCGCTGATGGATCTGCTGCCGGAAGAGGACCTGCGCCTGCTGGCGGCAGGAGAGCATCTGCGGCCCTGGTTGTGGCTGGGCGCGCATCCGCTGCAGTGGCAGGGGGTGGACGGCGTGCGCTTTGCCGTCTGGGCCCCGGCGGCGCAGCAGGTCAGCGTGGTGGGCAGCTTCAATGACTGGGACCCGCAGCGGCATCCAATGCGGCTGCGTCCGCAGGCCGGCATCTGGGAAGTGTTCGTGCCGCAGGCCGCAGTTGGGGATTTCTACAAGTTCGCGGTGACCGATGCGCAGGGCCAGCCGCTGCCGCTCAAGGCCGATCCCTACGCCTTCCGCGGCGAGCTGCGTCCCAGCAATGCCAGCATCGTGGCCGGCCTGCCGCCGCCGACGGCGCTGCCACCGGACCGGGCCGCGGCCAACCGGCGTGAGGCGCCGCTGTCCATCTACGAGCTGCATCCCACGTCCTGGCGCCGCGATGGCGAGGGCTTTCCGGACTGGGACCTGCTGGCCCGTGAACTGCCACCCTATGCCGCCGCGCTGGGTTTCACCCATGTGGAGCTGCTGCCGGTCACTGAATATCCGTTCGATCCGTCCTGGGGCTACCAGACCCTGGGGCTGCACGCGCCCACCGCCAGGCTGGGGCCGCCGGAAGGTCTGCAGCGTTTCGTCCAGGCCTGCCATGCCGCCGGGCTGGGCGTACTGCTGGACTTCGTGCCAGCCCACTTTCCGGAAGATCCGCACGGCCTGGCCCGCTTCGACGGCAACGCCCTGTACGAATATGCCGACGACCGGGAAGGCTGGCACCACGACTGGCACACACGCATCTACGACTTCGGCAAGCCGCAGGTGCGGCAATTCCTCTGCGGTGCCGCGCTCTTCTGGGCGGAGCGTCACGGCGTGGACGGCCTGCGGGTGGATGCGGTGGCCTCTATGCTCTACCGCGACTATTCCCGCCCACCCGGGGAATGGATCCCCAATGTGCATGGGGGACGCGAGAACCTGGAAGCGGTGGCCCTGCTGCGCCACATGAATGAGGTGCTGGGCCGGGAAGCGCCTGGCTTCATCACGATTGCCGAGGAGTCGACCGCCTTCCCGCTGGTGTCCGCGCCGACCTCGTCAGGCGGCTTGGGCTTTCACTACAAGTGGAACCTGGGCTGGATGAACGACACACTGCACTACATGCGGGAGCTGCCGCTGTTCCGCCAATGGCATCACGACAAGATCACCTTCGGCCTGGTGTATGCCTTCAATGAGAACTTCGTGCTGCCGCTCTCCCACGACGAAGTGGTGCATGCCAAGGGCTCGCTGATCAGCAAGATGCCGGCGGACGACCGGCCGGTTAAGGACATGCCCGCGCCAGTGCAGGCGCGGCCGGACCACTGGACGTCGCCCGGGGACTGGCAGCGCTTCGCCGGGGTGCGCGCGTACTACGGCTTCATGTGGGGCCACCCCGGCAAGAAGCTGCTGTTCATGGGCCAGGAGTTCGCGCAGACGCAGGAGTGGGACTTTGAATCGGCGCTGCCCTGGGCGCTGCTGGAGCATCCGGCGCATGCCGGCGTGCAGCGGCTGGTGGGGGCGCTCAATGCGCTGTACCGCCACTGGCCGGCCCTGCATCGGCAGGAAGCGGAACCCGCGGGCTTTGAGTGGCTGCAGGATCAGGACCGGGAGCAGTCGGTGTTCGGTTTTGTCCGGCGCTGTGCTGGGGCGGGCGAGGGTGATGGCGATGGCCAGGGCCAGGGTGCGGGGCCAGTGGTGGTGGTCAGCAATTTCACGCCCGTGGCACGGGAAGACTATCGACTGCCGTTGCCACCGTCCCTGCAGCGAGCAGCGGCCGATAGTGCTGCGACTCCCGTCGGCACTGCTGCTGCCGTGACCTCCCTGGGCGATTGGCGCGTGCTGCTGGACACCGATGCCGAGTGCTTCGACGGGACCGGCTGGCTGTCCGCCCGACCCGCGCCCCGGGTGGAGGACGGCGCCCTGGTGCTGCAATTGCCGCCGATGTCCACGCTGTTTCTCGCGCACGCCGCTCCCGACCTTCGATGACGATGATGGCCAAGACCCTTCCCCTCCAGCCCGGACGGCATGAGCCGCTGGGCGCTCATGTCCGTGATGGCGGCGTGAACTTCGCCGTCTTCTCCGCTCATGCCTGGCGGGTGGAAGTCTGCCTCTATGACGACGCCGGCCAGCGCGAGCTGGCCCGCTATCCGCTGCACGGTCCGGTGGACGGCCTTTGGTGCGGCTTTCTGCCCGGCGCGAAGGCGGGGCTGGTCTACGGCTTGCGCGCCCATGGTCCGCATGCGCCGCTGGAGGGGCACCGCTTCAATGCCAGCAAGCTGCTGCTGGACCCCTATGCCCGCGAGATCGTCGGCCAGTTCAGCTGGCAGCCGGAACATCACGGCTATCCGCTGGGTCATCCCGACGGGCCCTTGATGCTGGATGCGCGGGACAACGGGCCCATCGCGCTCAAGGCCCGTGTCGCCCCGCCGCGATCCGCCTGGCCCGAGGGGCCGCTTGACCCACGGGCCGATGCGCCTCGCCACCCGCCGGCAACGGTGGTGCTGTACGAAGTGCATGTGAAGGGCTTTTCCATGCGCCATCCGGACATTCCGCCAGCGCTGCGCGGCAGCTATGCGGCCCTGGCGCATCCGGCCGCGATTGCCCACTTCAAGCGCCTGGGCGTGACCACGCTGTCGCTGCTGCCGGTGCAATACACCATCGATGAACCGCATCTGGCGCATACGGGTCTGCGCAACTACTGGGGCTACAACACCCTGGGTTTTTTCTGTCCCGACCCGCGTCTGGCCAGCGAGGCCGTGCGGCACGACCCGACCGCCGTGGCGCAGGAATTCCGCGCCATGGTGCAGGCGCTGCATGCGGCCGGCCTGGAGGTGGTGCTGGACGTGGTCTACAACCACACGCCCGAAGGCAATGAATGGGGGCCCACGCTGTCCCTGCGCGGCCTGGACCAGAAAAGCTACTACCGCCTGCAGGCGGACGACCCGTCGAAGCTGGAGAACCTCACCGCCTGCGGCAACACCGTGCGGGTGCAGCATCCGCGCGTGACGCAGTTGGTGCTGGACTCGCTGCGCTACTGGGTGGCGGAGATGGGCGTGGACGGCTTCCGCTTCGACCTCGCGCCGGTGCTGGGCCGCACCGACTGCGGCCACGATCCGCAGGCGGCGTTCTACACCGCGCTGCGGCAGGACCCGCTGCTGGCGCAGGTGCACCTGATTGCCGAACCCTGGGATGCGGGGCCGCAGGGCTATCAGCTCGGCCAGTTCCCGGGCCGCTTCATGGAATGGAACGACAAGTTCCGCGATGGCGTGCGCGGCTATTGGCTGGGTCGCGGTCCGGACGGCGTGCCGGTGGACCGGGGCGCGCTGGCGCGTCGCTTCACCGCGTCGAGTGATGTGTTCCAGCAAGGGCAGCGCTCGCCGCTGGCGTCGATCAATTTTCTGGCGGTGCACGACGGCTACACCCTGGCCGATCTGGTGAGCTACTCCCGCAAGCACAACGAGGCCAACGGCGAAGACAACCGCGACGGCCGCGACGGAGAGCTCTGCCACAACTTCGGTGCCGAGGGCCCGACGGACGATCCGCAGATCCGCGAGACCCGTCGCCGTGTGCAGCGCGCGCTGCTGGCCACGCTGCTGCTGTCGCAGGGCACGCCCATGCTTTATGCGGGCGACGAGATCGGCAACAGCCAGGGCGGCAACAACAACGCCTATTGCCAGGACAACGAGATCGGCTGGCTGGACTGGGAAAAGGCGGACCTGCCGCTGGCGGCCTTTGTCGGCGAGGTGCTGCGCTGCCGCCGTGAACATCCGCTGCTGCGCCACGGACGCTGGTTCAGCAGCGTCGGTGACGACGCGGTGAGCCTGCGCTGGTTCCATCCCACTGGGCGCGACATGCGCCAGGAAGACTGGCATGACGGCGGCCAGCAGACCCTGGCCGTGCGTCTGAGCGACGGCACGGAAGACCTGCTGCTGCTCTTCAATCCGTCCGCGTGTGACCATGGCTTCCAGTTGCCGCCTCCCACCATGGGCCGCAGCCGCCAGGCCTGGACCTTGCGGATCGACAGCAGCGGAGTGACGCCGCAGGGCCGTGTCGAGTCGCTGGCCTTGTCCGTCCCGGCCCGCTCGCTGCTGCTGATGACGGCCGCAGCACCCGCATGACGGCGGCGGCCGTCCCCTCAAGCCGTCCCCCCAAGATTCCCTGACACTTCCAACAACATCCCGAGACAGTCCGAGACCGCCATGAGCATCGACCTGAACCAGCGCCACTCCGGCGTGCTGCTGCACATCACTTCCCTCCCGGGCCCGCATGGCATCGGGGACTTCGGTCCGGAGTCGCGCCATTTTGTGGACTGGCTGCAGGCGGCCGGCCAGACGATCTGGCAGTGGCTGCCCAGCACGCCGATTGGCCCTGGCGAGAGTCCCTATCAGGGCGTATCGGCCTTTGCCGGCAGCCAGTGGATGGTGCCGCTGGAGCCACTGGTGGCGCAGGGCTGGCTGGACGAGCCGGTGCTGCCGGCCGCTGGCTTCCCGTCGCAACGGGTGGATTTTGGTCAGGTGTTGCCCTGGCGTGAGCAGCAACTGCGCGCCGCTGCCGCCGGCTTCTTCAGCAAGGCCACGCCGCAGCAGCGCGACGCCTTTGCCGCCTGGTGCGACAGCCAGGAGCACTGGCTGCCGGACTACGCCCTGTTCATGGCCATCCGCTCGCCCCGCAACGGTCAGCCCTGGTGGGAATGGCCGCGCGACCTGGCGGCCCGTGAGCCGCAGGCCCTGGCCAGCGCCCGGGAGCAGTATGCGGACGAGATCGCCTTCTGGCAGTTCGTGCAGTGGTGCTTTGACGTGCAATGCGGCGAGCTCAAGCGATATGCCAATGAGCGCGGCGTCTTCATCATGGGCGACCTGCCCATTTTCGTGGCGCACGACAGCGCCGACTGCTGGGCCCGCCCCGACCTCTACGAGCTGGACGACCAGTTCCAGACGACCGTGGTGGCGGGGGTGCCGCCGGATGCGCTGTCGGCCACCGGTCAGCGCTGGGGCAATCCGCTGTACCGCTGGGACAAGATGGCTCACGAGCACTTCGCCTGGTGGACCGCACGGGTGCAGCGTGCGCTGGTGAATGCGGATGTGTTCCGCATCGACCATTTCCGCGGCTTCGCGGCTTACTTCGAGATTCCCGGCAGCAGCCCGGATGCGACGCAGGGCCGCTGGATGACCGGCCCGGGCAAGGCCTTGTTCGACGCCATTGCCAAGCAGCTGGGGGAGGTGCCGGTGGTGGCGGAAGACCTGGGCTTCATCACACCGGACGTGCATGAGCTGCGGGATGCGCTGGGTTACCCCGGCATGAAGATCCTGCAGTTTGGATTTGGCGGCGACGGCACCCACGAGTTTCTGCCGCAGAACTGGCCGCGCGCCGCCGTGGCCTACACCGGCACGCACGACAACGACACGGTGCGTGGCTGGTGGAACCAGGCGAGCGCCCGCGAACGGGCCTTCGCCGGCACCTACCTGGCCTGCGGCGACCACGACATCCACTGGGCCATGATCCGGGCCTGTGCCAATTCGGTGGCCAACATGGCGGTCTATCCGATGCAGGACGTGCTGGGACTGGGCAGCGAACACCGCATGAACGTGCCCGGCATCCTGGGCGGCAACTGGGGCTGGCGCTTCACCTGGGACATGGTGGGCAGTGAACCGGGCCGGGTGCTGGGGTTGATCAGCGCCGCGGCCGGACGCGCGCCGATCGCATTGGCGCATCTGCCGGAGTAAGGACGGGGGGCAGAAGGGCGCAAGCCTGAGGGCATTCCCCCGGATGCGAATGGCCGACAACGTTGTCAAAATCCGGCAGGCCCCTGTTGCCGGAGACACCCATGGCCACCACCGAGCTGTTCCTGATCGCCCTGGCGGTCACCTTGGCCGTTCCCTATCTGATCTGGCGTCTGGGCGGCACCGATCACTTTGCGCCGCTGGTGGTGGTGCAGATCCTGACCGGCGTGCTGCTGGGCCCGGGCTTGCTGGGCGGCGCCTTTCCCGACCTGTTCCAGGCGCTGTTCAAGCCGGAGGTGGTGCTGGCGCTGAACGGGGTGTCCTGGTGGGCGATCCTGCTGTTTGTCTGGCTGGCGGGGATGGAGCTGGACCTGGGCAAGGCCTGGGAGCACCGCGTGGAGAGCGGCATCACCGCCGGGCTGGCCCTGGGCGTGCCGATGGTCTTTGGCGCCCTGGCCGCGACCCTGTTGCTGGGCATGGACGGTGTCTGGATGGGCGCCGAGGCGCAGCGCTGGCAATTCATTGTGGGCGTGGGCATGTCCTGCGCCGTGACCGCGCTGCCGATTCTCATCCTGTTGATGGAGAAGCTGGACATCCTGCGCCAGCCGATGGGCCAGCGCATCCTGCGTTATGCGAGTCTGGACGACCTGGCCATCTGGACGGTGCTGGCCGTCATCCTGATGGACTGGGAGCGGGTGGGGCGCCAATTGCTGTTCCTGCTGGCCTTCGGTGTGGCCACGGTGCTCATGCGCCGCCTGATGCAGCGCCTGGGCGTCGCCGACCGCTGGATGGCCGGGCTGGTGTGGCTGGTGCTGTGCGCCTTCGGGGCCGACTGGTGCGGCCTGCACTACATGGTCGGCGCCTTCCTGGCCGGCGTTGTGATGGACGCGCAGTGGTTCGAGGAACAGCAGCGGGACGCCCTGCGACACCATGTGCTGCTGGTGCTGATGCCGGTCTACTTCCTGAGCACGGGTCTGCGCACACGCTGGGGCGTGGAAGGCGCGCTGGTGTTCGGGGCGGCCGGGCTGCTGCTGCTGGCGTCGGTGTCGGGCAAGCTGCTGGGGGTGCGGGCGGCGGGTCGGCTGCTGGGCTGGGGGCCGGGCGAGGCCAGTGTCATCGGCTGGCTGCTGCAGACCAAGGCGCTGATCATGATCATCTTTGCCAATGTGCTGCTGGACAAGCGGATCATCTCCGGCGAGACCTTCACCGCGCTGCTGCTGATGGCGGTGGCATCCACCGTGCTGACCATGCCGATGGTGTCGGCACGACTGGCGCGGATGAAGGCGCTGGTGCTGCGGGCCAGTTAGCGGGGCCTTCATCCAGCGACCTTCTCCAGCGCCTTACTCCCGCGCCTTCCTCCCGCGTGGTCAGGGCCGCGGATCGGGGAGAATCCCGCACTGGGACCGCCCCTGATCAACCACACAGCCTGTGCGGTCGACAGCTGGTGCCGTCAAAGCCTTCATGACCGACATTCACTCCCCCAGCCTGCCATCCTGGCCCCATGCTTACCCGGCCAGCGGCGCCACGGCCACCCTGAAAAGCCTCAACGAGGACTTCAACGTCACCGAACTGCCGCTGCAGTTGCCCTCGGGTGCCGGTGAGCACATCTGGCTCGACATCGAGAAAAACGGCGCCAACACCGCCTTCGTGGCGCAGCAGCTGGCGCAAGCCGCCGGCGTGCAGGACAAGGATGTGGGCTACGCGGGCCTGAAGGACCGCTACGCCATCACCCGGCAGTGGTTCAGCATCTATCTGCCCAAGGGGGACACGCCCGATCTCACCCAGCTTCAGCATCCTGAGTTCAAGGTGCTGAGCCAGAGCCGTCATGTGAAGAAGCTGCGCCCGGGCGACTTGCAGGGCAACCGCTTCCGCATCGTGCTGCGTGAGGTGACCGGCGACCGCGCCGCCATCGAAGCCAATCTTCAGGCGGTCGCGTCGCAAGGCGTGCCCAACTACTTCGGCGCCCAGCGCTTTGGCCATGATGGCGGCAATGTGGAGCAGGGACGGCTGATGCTGGCGCGGGAAATCCGCGTGCGCAATCCGAAGAAGAAGGGGATCTATCTGTCCGCGGTGCGCTCCTTCGTGTTCAACGAGGTGCTGGCGGCGCGTATTCAGCAGGGGCTGTGGGGCCAGACGTTGCCGGGCGACGTGATGGACGAGGCCGGCCAGCCCACCGGGCCGCTCTGGGGGCGGGGCCGGGTGTCCACCACCGAGGACGCGCAAGCGCTGGAGAACCGCATCGCCGAACAATACGCCGCGATGTGCGACGGGATGGAACATGCCGGGCTGGACCAGGAGCGCCGGGCGCTGGTGGCGCGTCCGCTGGACATGGCCTGGGAATGGCCGCAGCCGGATCAGCTGGTGCTGAGCTTCACCTTGCCGCCCGGCAACTATGCGACGTCCGTCTTGAACGAGATCCTGCAGACGACCGAGCCGGAGCGGCAGACGGAGGGTGAGCCCGCGCTTCCGGAATGAACCCGGCTGGCGGGTGCTACGGGCATCCAGGGCGTTCCGGTCGGTCCGGTCGTTTCGTTCGTTTCGTCCGTCACGGGCCTTACCGCGCCATCGCCCCCGCATGCGCCATGGCGGCAGCATTGCTGACCGCCGTGACCAGCACCGCCGCGGTGGCTGTCCAGGGCAGCCCCACGCGCGCTTGCGCCAGCATCTGCTGCGGCGCCGCCGGAGTGCTGTCTTCCAGGGCCCGGATGCTCAGGTGCTCATCCGCGCGGGCCAGGTTCAGGTCTTCTTCCGACAGGCCGACAAACACCTGGGCGAAGGCGTTGTGGATGGCGTCCAGCGCCGCTTCCGTGGCCCGCCGCCAGCGCTTGACGACAGCGCAATCGGTGCGGGACGCGCTGGCCGGGATGGTCCAGCGGGCATCGCCGCCGGTGATGGCGAGGCAGGCGGCGTAGGCGTTGACCACGCCCTGGGGGCCGCCCAGCCGCGCGTCCAGCACCTGGCTGGCGATGGTGCGGGCCAGGTCCCGCTCGTGATAGGGGACCGGAACCCGGTCCAGGATGACTTCATATTTGCGCATGGGGCATTCCTCTCTGCTTGCGTCTGAGGCAAAAGAATACTGGATGCGCATCCAGTATTTCAATCGCCATTTGTTGGGTGCTGCCACTGCATGTCAGCAGCTTTCGGGGGAGGGCTCACCCGAATGGCGGGGGGCGTGTCCCCGCCATCAGTGGCGTGGTGGAACCGCTAGCACGGGCCTGGAACACACGCGTCCGGCCAGGGAGCATGGGGGGATGAAGTCCTTCCCCGCCCGTGTCGCCCTTCCTGTCTCCAGAGTTGCTTCCGCCCGGCCGTCACCCGTGCGTCCGCCGGCCTGCCATCCGCATTCAACCCTCCCGCCCGGGCGCCTGCCTCGCGCCGTGGTGCTGCTGTGCACCGGCGCGGCGATCCAACTGGCGGCGATGTCGGCCCATGCGGAAACGGAGGCATCCACCGCCGGCGCTGCCAGCAACGTCACGCTGTACGGCCGGCTGAACGTGGCCGCAGAATCGGTCAGCGGTGGCGGGCACGGGCGCCAGGCCCGCCTCAGCAACTACCGCTCGGTCATCGGCTTTCAGGGACGGGAGGGTCTGGGCGACGGGCTGAGCGTGGTCTGGCAGATCGAAGGCTCGGTGCTGGTGGACACTGGCGGCGGCACCAGCCTGGCCAACCGCGACACCCGCATCGGCCTGACCGGCCCCTGGGGCACCGCCTTCGCCGGCGTGTGGACCTTGCCGTACAACGCGGCCACCGCCGGCTTCGACCCGTTCTATCCGACAACGGCGGGCTACATGTCCTTGATCAGCAATGGCTCGGCCTCCATCGCCAGCAATGTGAGCGACACCTCGTCTTTCGACCGACGCCAGCAGAACGTGCTGCAGTACTGGACACCCACCTGGCAGGGCTGGTCCGGCAAGCTGGCCTATTCACCGGGGGAAGATGTGTCGGCGCTCACCGGCGCGCGTCCTTCCCTGTGGTCCGGGTCGGCCAGCTATGTGAGCGGCGCATTCACCGCCGTGCTGGCCCATGAACTGCACCAGCACTATCAGACCGCCAACTCCACCGACCGCGGATGGAAGCTCGGCGCCAGCTGGAGCCTCGGCGCCACACGGCTGTCCGGCCTGCTGGAGCGGCTGGACTATGGAAGCGCCAGCGGTTGGCTGCGGCGGGATGCGCTGTATCTGTCCGTGGTCCATCAGTGGCAGGCCTTCAGCCTGATGGGCGGACTGACGCTGGCGGGCGAGGGCAAGGGGCCGTTCACGGCACGCATCGGTGCCCTGCGCAGCGGGGACGACACCGGCGCGGCGCAACTGACGGTTGGCGCGTCCTATGCGCTGTCTCGCCGCACCTCGGTCTTTGCCATCGCCAGTCGCATCCGCAATGAGGATGCTGCCGCGTACGACTTCGCCATCAACAGCCCCGGGGCGACGCTTGGGTCGCATCCCACCCTGATGTCGGTGGGCCTGCGTCACAACTTCTGATCAGGCGTGCGGGGCGCCGGGATCGAAGTTCTCGTCCAGGCTGAAATCCCCATCCTTCAGCGCCGCCAGGGTTGCATGCGCCTGCGGCAGATAACGCTCGGGCACACGGATGCAGGCGCCGCCCACCGCCAGGGACAGCAGCGAGTGGGCCTGGACGATGTGGGTGTCGCCGGTCTCGGCCGGGATGCCGGCGGCAGTCAGGCAGCCGCACAGCATGTGCGCTTCGGTGGGAGAGAGATGGCGGGCGGCGATCACCAGATCACCGTCGTTGTCATCGAGGCTGATGGGCATGCGTCCTCCCGTTGCGGTGTGTGTTGCGGTGTGTGGTGCGGTGTGTGACTGCTTCGCAGTGTAGGCGCACCGCCCCGGCGTCGTGGAGCCCCCGGGAGGGGGGCAGTGGGGCGGGTCAGGACAGCTCCAGCAGCAGCGCCGTCTTGCCAGGCACCTCCAGCACCGGGCCGAGGGTGTAGCGGCGTCCGCTCATCACCTCCATGGCCTGGTCTCCCGGTCGCACCATGTCGTGGAACCTGTCCAGCGCCAGAGGCTGAGCCTCCGGGCGCTTGTTCAAAACCAGCATCAGCCGGCGCTGGCGTCCGGTGGTGTCGCCTGGCGCGTGGCGGAACAGCACATGGGTACCCTCCAGCGGGGCGTACTGCATCAGCCCACCTTCATGGACCAGCGCTTCCTGCTTGCGCCAGTTCAGCAGCCGCTTGAGGAAGGCTTGCGCCTGCCGCTGCGCCTCGGTGAGGCCTTCCCCGGTCACCGCATTGACCCGGTCCCCCGGCCAGCCGCCCGGGAAATCGGCCCGCACCGCGCCATCGTCGCGGTGGCGCGGACTGGTCAGCAACACCTCCGTGCCATAGAGGAACTGCGGAATGCGCCGGATGAAGGCCAGCCAGGTCCAGGCCATGCGGGTCAGCGCGAGGTCTTCATGCAGCAGGCTGAACAGCCGCGGGGTGTCGTGGTTGCCCTCGAACAGCACCAGTTGATCGGGCCGCGGGTAGACGAAGTCGTGCGCCAGCGTCTCATACAGGCGCATCAGGCCGCCGTCATGGGTGTCCGTCTCCATCAGGCCGGCCAGCAGCGCGCCGTACAGCGGGAAGTCCATCAGGCTGGGCAGGGACGACACATAGCCGTCGTGATTGCGCTTGCCCGCCTGCCAGTAGGCCACCACTGCCGGGTGCGGACTCCATTCCTCGCCCACGATGTTGAGCTGCGGATATTCCTCGCGCAACCGGGCGGACCATGCGGTGAGAAAGGCCGGATCGGAGTAGCTGTAGGTGTCGGTGCGGAGGCCTGCGAGGTCGGCGTCCTCGATCCACCACAGGGTCATCTGCGTCAGATAGGTGGCCAGCAGCGGCTGGCGCTGGTTGAGGTCGGGCATGGTGCGGGTGAACCAGCCGTCGGAGAAGCGCTGACGGTCGCTGGGCGCCGCATAGGGGTCCTGCAGCGAGATCCGCGCATGATGGGTCTCGGTGTAGACGGGCCACTGGTGGATCCAGTCCTGCGTCGGCAGGTCCTTCATCCACCAGTGCTCGCTGCCGATGTGGTTGAGCACGATGTCGTGGATGAAACCCAGGCCCAGGCTGGCGGCTTGCTTCACGACGGCGCGGAAGTCGTCGTTGCTGCCGAAGCGGGGATCGATGCGGTAGAAGTCGGTCGCGGCATAGCCGTGGTAGCTGTAGCGCGGACTGTTGTTCTCCACCAGCGGCGTGGGCCACACCATGGTGAAGCCCATGTCGGCGATGTAGGGCAGGTGGCGGCGCAGGCCGGCCAGATCGCCGCCATGACGGGTGTCCGGGTGGCTGCGGTCCACGCCCTCGGTCATGCCAGGGACCTGATCGTTGCCGGGGTCGCCGTTGGCGAAGCGGTCGGGCACCACCAGATAGATCGCATCGGCGGGGCCGAAGCTCTTGCGGTCCCGGGAGCCTGGGCGGCGAGCGTGCAGGGCGTAGCGATGGGTGAGCACGAGCTCGTGATCGCGCCGCAGTTGCAGCGTCAACTCACAGGCAGGGGCGTCCGGGGCGATGTCCAGGTTGAGGAACAGGTAGTTGGGGCTGTCGCCCCGCTGGACCCCGCGCAGCGTGACGCCAGGTGTGGGCAGCAGGGCCGCGTCCAGCGCGGCGATGCCGGCGCCGTGCAGCAGCACCTGCAGCTCGCGTCGCGCCATGCCGACCCACCAGTGGGGCGGCTCGACATGGTCGAGGCTGAGGCCGGGGCCGGGGCCGGGCGTGGCGTTGCCGGAGGCCGGATCGCCGGTGAATGCGTCAGCAGCGCCATTAGTGTCTCCAGCGCCGACAACGCTGCTGGAGGAGGGCGCCGACGTGCCGCCAGTGTCGGCGGGGTGGGCGGATGCGGCGGAGGAAGTGTTCGTCATGGCATGGGAGGCCAGGGCGGCCGAAAGGGCAGAGAGGGCAGAGAGGGCAGGCGGGGCCGAGAAGGCTGCAAGAAGGAAAGGCCGACGCTTCATGTCGCCGCTCAGCGCAGGCGATAGACCTGGACGGACAGCGGCGGGAGCGTGAGGTCCAGACTCGCGGCTTGCGCGGCTTGCACGGTTGGCGCGGGTTGTGCGGCTTGCGCGGTTGGCGCGGTTGGCGCGGCGGGGATGCGGGCTATGGCGGTCTCCGCTGTGACGCCGGTGACGCTGGTGGTGCCGGTGACGGCGGTGGCGGTGGCGGCCGAGGATGCACCGGACGCAGTCACTGCACGCATGGCGCTGGACGCATCGGCGCACGGTGCGAGGACCGCTGTCGAAGACATCGCGGTTATCGCTGATGCAGATCCCGATCCCGATCCCGATGCAGCGCCGTTCGCCACTGCAGCCACTGGATACAGCTGCCGCAGCACCACATCCGCCGTCGTCGGCACCGACAGCGTGGCAGGCGTCTGCCCATAGTTGATCGCCACCAAGGTCCGCTCCCCCTGCCATTCACGCTGGAAGGACAGCACTTGCCCCTGCGCGACCGGCTGCTCATAGCTGCCCCGCGCCAGCGAAGGCTGCGTATTCCGCAAAGCCAGCATGTCGCGATAGAAATGCAGCAGCGACTGCGGATCCGCGGCTTGCGCCTGCGCATTGTGGGTCGCGCGATTGGGCGACAGCGGTCGGAAGGGCTGTCCGCTGGAGAAGCCGCCCTCGGTCGTCCAGCTCATCGGGGCGCGCAGGGGCTGGTCGCCGGGCAGGTCGGTCAGGCCCGCCTGGCCGATCTCCTCGCCGTAGTAGATGAAGGGCGTTCCCGGCAGCAGCAGGTAGGTGGCGGCTGCCAGGCGGTAGCGTTGCTCGTCGCCGCCGAACTGGTCCCACGCCCGCTGGCCGGCGAAGATGTCGTGATTGCTCAGCATGGTGGCCATCGACAGCGGCGCCCGGGTGAACCAGCCGGCCACCTGGGCCGTCGCCTCCACCGACGCCTGTCCATCCCCCTTGGCCGCGGTGATGATGGCCCGCTCCAGCCCGAAAGCGAATGCACTGCCGCAGATGTCGGGCTGCGCATAGACGGTGGGCTCGGCGGTGGCCTCGCACACCACATGGCGCTTCGGGTAGGACTTGATCAGGCGGGTGAAGGCGCCGGTCAGGACGCGGCTTTCGGGCTGGTCGTTCCAGTCCCGGGCGTTGTTCTCGATCAGATGCGGCACGGCGTCCAGCCGGTATCCATCCAGACCGCGATTGAGCCAGAAGCGCAGGCTGTCCTCGTGATAGCGCACCACAGCGGGGTTGCGCATGTTGAAGTCGGGCATGTCCTTGCCGAAGGTGGCGAAGTAGCGAGCCGGTGTCGGTGCGGAACGGCCTTTGGCGTTGGCCTTCGGCTTCGACATCGGCTTTGATTTCGATCTGGCATTCGGCGCCGACGCTGGCACTGACGCTGACCCCGACCCCGACCCCGCCGCTGCGGCACCGTCAGGTAGATACCAAGGTGTCTGGTCGAAGATGGTCCAGGCCTGCAGGTCCTTCAGCGGGGCCTGCGACCAGACGAACCAGTCCCGCCACGGGCTGCGCGGGTCCGACTGCGCCGCAGTGAACAGCGGATGCTGACGGGCGCTGTGGTTGAGGATGTAGTCCATCACCACGCCGATGCCGCGGCGATGCGCCTCACGAATGAGGGTGTCGAAATCCTCCAGCGTGCCGTACTGCGGCTCGATCCGCCGGTAGTCCACAGTCGCGTAGCCGTGGTCATGGTCGGCGCTCGCCTGGATGGGCATCAGCCACAGGCCCTTGACCCCCAGCGCCTGCAGATAGTCCAGGCGGCTGATCAGGCCGCGCAGGTCCCCGATGCCGTCGCCGTCGCTGTCCTGGTAGCCCCGGACGAAGATCTCCATGAAGGCGCCGTGTTCCCAGCCGTCGGGCAAGGGGCTTGGCTGAGGGGCTTGGGCGATTGGGCTCAGGTCCACCGCCGCAGTCTGGGGTGGGGCCGGCGTCATAGAGGCAGCGCCTTCCGCCATCGCACTGCCTGCAGCGGCCCAGGCTGCGGTCGCAGCAGCGGCCATGGTCAGTGCGCCCAGCCGCGTCCGCAGAGACTGGCCCCGGGCCACCGGCCGCGGATCCGTGTGTCTGGCACCGCCCGTCTCGCGGGGAGCTGACGCCGAGAAGAGCGACGATTGGGGCGGCGATTCGGGCGGCGATTGGTGCAGAGAGTTGGGCAGAGAGTTGGGCTGGCGAGGCTCGCCATCGCGGCCAGCGGTGTGGGGGGTGATCACGACACGGTCTCCATCGATATTTGTAGCAAAAGTACGTCGATTTCAGCCCACGTTGCTGTCGCAATATCCGCCGACTTACCCACGATTCTTCCGCGTTTCTACCCACAGCATAGGGTGAACGTCGCCATCTGAAAACCCGGTGAGCTCCGGCGATGTAGTTTTGCTACTATGCTTCGGGCGACAGGCGGGCTGTCCTCAGACGTCGCCCGAGCGCTTCCGGAGAGGCCTCAGGACGTTCCGAGGCGCTCCGACGAGGGCTCGAGACGCCGATGGAGGGGCAGCGCTGAAGCTGCCTGCCGATGAGCCGCCCGCCGCGACGAGTGGCCGCCCGCCAGAGGCGGTCACCGATCCCATTCGATCAGGAGACTTCATGCCCGTGTGTGTTGCGCCGTCCGTGTTTTCAGGCTTGCGTCCCTGGGTGGTCGCCGCGTTGGCGCTCAGTGGGGCCGGGCTGTCGCAGGCGGCAGCGGTTGCTCAGGATCTGTCGGCATGCGAGGCACCGCCCGTCACCGTGCTGACGGCGGAAGCACCAGGACTCACGGACAAGGACGCGCCCGCCCGCGCGGTGTGGCTGGAGGACGGCCGCCTGCGCTGGCCTGGCGTCACGGTGGCGGCGGGGCAGCGCCTGCGACTGCATCATGCGCAGTCCGGCCGCCTGGTGCTGGACGCACGCACGGGACGTCTGTCCGGTGCCGAGCAGGTGATCACGCTCGGAAGGCCAAGCCGGCCCTTGCCGTCCGACATTGCAGCCGCCACGGCCTATCTGGGTGATGGAGCGGAGGGCGCGGAGGGCGCGGTGCCCCCCGACCTGGGCAGGGCTGGCCGCAAGCGCCTGCTTGAGGGGCAATTGCTGCTGACGCTGGAGACCTCGGACGGGCGCGTTCTGCAAGCTACCGCTGTGCAGCCGGCACGTGCGCTCGATGCCTTGTATGCGGCGGCCGAGGACGCGCCTGCACTGGGCGCCCAACCCCTGTCGGATGGACGTACCGCCTTCAAGCTGTGGGCACCCACCGCACGGCAAGTCGCGGTCTGCGTGTATCCGGGCCCGCAGGCGGCGGCAACGCGAGTGGCGCCTCTGCGCCGCGATGACCGCAGCGGCGTCTGGCAGGCCACGGTGCCTGAGGTTCGCAGCGGTCAGTACTACCGTTACCTCGTGGACGTGTTTGTGCCCGGCATCGGCTGGGTGCGCAATTTGGTGACGGACCCGTATTCGATCAGCCTGTCCGCGGACTCCCGTCGCAGCTACGTCGCCGACCTGTCCGATCCGTCGCTCGCCCCCGCCGGATGGGCGCAGCATCCCGCACCCCGCCCGGCTGCATCGTCCACTGACATGGTGCTGTATGAGCTGCATGTGCGGGACTTTTCTCGCGACGATGCCTCGGTGCCTGAACCCCTGCGCGGCAAGTATCTGGCCTTCACGCAAGACCAGTCCCTGGGCATGCGGCATCTGCGCGCCCTGGCGGAGGCGGGGCTGACCGACATCCACCTGCTGCCGATCTTCGACTTGGCCTCGGTGCCGGAACAGGGCTGCCGGGTGCCGGCCATTCCCACCGCCGCCCCCGACAGCGACCAGCAGCAGGCCGCTGTCCAGGCGGTCGCGGGGCGCGACTGCTTCAACTGGGGCTACGACCCGTTCCACTACAACGCGCCGGAAGGCAGCTTTGCCACCGATGCGGACGACGGCGCCGCACGCATCCGCGAGGTGCGGGCCATGGTGATGGCCCTGCATCGCGCCGGCCTGCGGGTGGGTATGGATGTGGTCTACAACCACACGGCCGCGGCCGGCCAGCAGGCGCAGTCGGTGCTGGACCGCATCGTGCCGATGTACTACCACCGCCTGGACCGGCTGGGACGGGTGGAGCGCTCCACCTGCTGCGACAACACCGCCACCGAGCACCGCATGATGGGACGGCTGCTGATCGATTCGGTGGTGCTGTGGGCCCAGGCCTACGGCATGCAATCATTCCGCTTCGATCTGATGGGGCATCAGCCCCGCGCGGTGATGGAGCGGCTGCAAGCCCGCCTTCGCCAGACGCTGGGCCATGAGGTGCCGCTGATCGGCGAGGGCTGGAACTTCGGCGAAGTGGCCAACGGCGCGCGGTTTGTGCAGGCCTCGCAACTGTCGCTGAAAGGCACCGGCATCGGCACTTTCAGCGACCGGGGCCGGGATGCGGTGCGGGGCGGGGCGGCGGGGGACGATGCGGCGACCTCGCGCATGCGGCCCGGTTTCATCGTACCGGCCGCTCCTGGCGATGAAGCGCGCCAGGCCGAATGGCGGGCCCAGGCAGATCTGCTGCGACTGGCGCTGGCTGGGACGCTGCGCAGCTATCGCTTCGAGACACTGAACGGACAGACCCGCAGCGGCGAGAAGATGCGCTATGGGGACCAGCCGGCCGGCTACGCGTCCGAGCCGGGCGAGACCGTCAACTACGTCGAGAACCACGACAACCAGACCCTGTTCGATGCGCTGGTGCTGAAGCTGCCGCAGGACACCTCGCCGCAAGACCGCGCGCGGGTGCAACTGCTGGCGCTGGGCATCAATGCGCTGAGCCAGGGCGTGGCGTATTTCCATGCGGGCGGGGAGCTGCTGCGGTCCAAGTCGATGGACCGCAACAGTTATGACTCGGGCGACTGGTTCAATGCGCTGGACTGGCGGGGGGAGGACAACGGCTTTGGGCGCGGACTGCCCCCGAAGGCCGACAACGGCAGCGACTACCCGCTGCTCAAGCCGCTGCTGGCTGACGCGCGGATCAAGCCGTCGCCGGCGGTGATCGACTGGACCCGCCGGGCCTTCCTGGATCTGCTGCGCGTCCGCGCCAGCACGCCGCTGCTGCGGCTGCGCAGCGCCGAGGAGGTGCAGCATCGCCTGCGCTTCTACAACACCGGGCCGCAGCAGCAGGCTGGGCTGATCGTTGGTCGGCTCGACGGGAGTGGGCGGGCGGATACGGGTTTCGAGCGGGTGCTGTATCTCATCAACGCCAATGCGCAGGCCACCTCGGTGACCCTGCCTGAGGAGGCGGGCCGCCCCTGGCGCCTCCATCCGGTGCAGGCCGCGGCCACCGCCGCGGACCGGGTGGTGGCCGAACAGGCGCAAGCCGATTCGGCGACGGGCCACTTTGCGGTGCCGGCGCGGAGCGTGGTGGTGTTTGTCGTGCAGCCGATGCGGTGAAGCGCTGACGGGCTGATGGGCTGCCGGGCTACCGGGCTGACGGGCTGACGGGCTGACGGGCTGATGCGCGGGCAAACGGCCAACGCTGGCGCCTGCGACTCTTCCGCCATTTGTGGCACCGCAGCAAACCACGCGCACCCTCCGCAGCCCGTCGCATCAAACGTGCATTGCAAGCCTGATGGGTCTAGCATGGGCCACAGCGGCCCGTTGCAGAGGCTGCGTCGGAGAGTGCCATGGTCCGTCCGCTTGCTCGATCCTTGACTCAATCCCTGACGCGGGTGCTGACCACGTTGGCGGCCCTGTCGGGCGCCGCACTGCTCTCGGCCTGCTCGACCCTCTCCACCCAGGAACCCCTGCCGCCCACGGCACTGCTGCATGACGAGCTATTCCCGCCCAATCGGGAGCTGATCAGCGCCGACCGCATCCTGGCCCCCAGCGCCGGCATGCGGACCTTCATCCAGCAGCGCCTGACCCATGGCCTGCGCGGCCGTGAGCCCCGCGACGTGCTGGTGGAAGCGCTCAGCGCCCCGGGCGAGCTCAAGCTCGAATACGACGCGGACATGACCCGCACCGCGTCCGAAGCCTTTGACGCCCGCATGGGCAACTGCCTGTCGCTGACCTTGATGACGGCCTCCTTCGCCCGCGAGCTGGGCGTGCCGGTGCTGTTCCGCCAGATCTACCAGGAGGACCAGGTCAGCCGGGTGGGGGACCTCCAGGTGGTCTCGGGCCATGTGAACATCGGCCTGGGCCGCCGTCCGACCGACTTCCGCGTCCTGGGCGACCAGGAGGCCTTGCTGGTGGTGGACTTCGTGCCGGGCGCGCAGATCCGCCGTCAGCGTGCCATGGAACTGGACGAGGACACGGTGGTGGCCATGTACATGAACAACCGCGCGGCGGAGTGGATGGCCCAGGGCATGCTGGACCGGGCGTACTGGTGGGCACGCGCCGCCTGGCTGCAATCCCCGCGGCTGACCTCGGCGCTCAACACCTTGGGCGTGGTGTACCGACGCCATGGCGATGTCGGCCCCGCCGAGCAGGCCTTCCGCGAAGTGCTGCGGCGGGAGCCGGGCAATCTGCAGTCGATGGCCAACCTCGCGCAGTTGCTGCGCAGTGCGGACCGCTTTGCCGAAGCCAAGGTGCTGGAGGACCAGTTGGCCCGGCTGGAGCCTTATCCGCCCTTCAAGTTCTTCGATCTGGGCGTGGCGGCCATGCGCGACGGCGACGCGGCCACTGCGCGCCGATATTTCCTCAAGGAGATCGACCGCTCAGCCTACTACCACGAGTTCCATTTCTGGCTGGCGCTGGCCAATGCGAAGCTGGGTCGGTGGGACGAGGTGCGTTCGTCCCTGGCGCGGGCGGAGGACCTGAGCACCAGCGTGCGTCAGCGGCAGCTGTATGCGGCCAAGCTGGAGAGCCTGCGGGCCAAGGTGCACTGAGGCCGTCGAGCGCCCCGGCGAGGGGCCGCGCGTCAGGCGGTGAGCGGCGGCAAGCCGTGACGGGCCCGCGCACGGTTGCAGGCCTCGTCGCCCAGGCCCAGCGGTGCCCGCATCCCGAATTCACGACACGGCGAGGGTCGCCATTCATAGATGCCGCAACCGGCCTTGTGTCCGACCTGGCCCTGCAGGGCGGCACAACGCGGGGAAGCATGGTCAGTGCCGCGCATGCGGCAGAGGTGGTCGGTGAGGCTCACCGTTAGCCCGTCCGGGACGGTGCCCCCTTCGCTCAGCAGTTCCTGCCGCGAGAAGTCGACACGAAAGCTCGCGCAGCAGGCACCGCAAGCGGTACAAGGGTTCTCGGTGGCAGTGAAGGACATGGCGTCAGTGTAGGGGCGCTCAGGTCGCCACCGGGCTGACCGTCGGCTCCGGCAGCGGCGGCTCCCGCACCACGGTGACGGTGCAGGTGCACTGCGTCACCACCTGCGTCGAGACGCTGCCCAGATACCGCCGCAGCGTGGAGCTGCCGCGCGCGCCCATCACCACATGGTCCACGCCGGTCCGCGCCGCGAATTCAATCAAGGCGTCCGCCGCATCCGGCGCTTCCAGCACATGAAAGGTCAGCCGTCCGTCTTCCAGCGCGAGGTCATGCGTCATCGGATGGGCCCAGTTCTTCAGCGCGATCAGCTGCTGCACATGGTGGCTGCGGCCTTGTGAATCGGTGAGCTCGTCCATGCCGATGCGAGCCGTCTTCATCACGCCCACGCAGGCCAGCCGGGCACCGGGTTCGGTGAGCAGCAGACGCTGCACGACGTCCCGCAGCGCTTCCAGCAGTCCGGCGCTGGCGCCCTGCACATCCACCGCCGCCATGATCACCGGGCTGCGCGACACCTGCGCGCCCACCGAGGCCGGCGCCTGCGGCTCCGCCCCCAGCGCCAGGAACCAGCGCTTGAAGCGCCGCACCATGCCGCTGCGCTCCACCCGGTGCGCCCGCGCGGTGAGCGGCACGGCATCGGGCCGCTGCAGATCCAGGGCCAGTTGCGTGGCACTTTGGTAGCGACGCTCGGCCCGCACCTCCAGGCAGTGCAGCACCACTTCCTGGAACCAGGGCGGCAGCTCCGGGCGGATCGCCCGCGGCGGAATGGGCTCCACATAGAGGCGCCGCCGCAACTGGCGCACCGAGGTCGGCTGGCCGAACGGCCGCTCGCCCGTGGCCAGGTGATAGAGCATCACCCCCAGCGCAAACAGGTCGCTGCGCGGATCGTTGCGCACGAACTGCACCTGCTCCGGCGACATGTAGGGCCCCGTGCCCATCGGCAGCGAAAACTCCTCCTCCAGCAGGTCGGGCAGGAAGTCGTGCCGCGACAGGCCGAAGTCCACCAGCACCACCGATCCGTCCGCGCGGCGCAGGATGTTGCTGGGCTTGATGTCCAGATGGACCAGATGCTGGTGATGCAGGTCGGTCAGCGCATGCGCCACCTGGATGCCGATCTCCACCACCTCCACCAGCGGCAGCGGCGCCCGGTCCAGCAGCGGGCGCAGGCTGTCGGCCTGGATGTGCTCCATCACGATGTAGGCCTGCCGGCGCCAGTCGCCCCGCGCGACGAAGCGCGGCACATGCGGGCCCTTGAGCGCGGGCAGGATCATCTGCTCCACCTCGAAGCCGACGATGCTGGCCGGATCTTCCCCGCCCTTGATGCGGGGCACCTTCATGATGAGCGGGAAGTCCTCGCCCGCCACCGGCGTCTCGCGACGCACCTTCCACAGGTTGGCCATGCCGCCCTGATGCAGGCGCTCTTCCAGTACAAAACCGTCCAACACCTGTCCGGGCTGCAAGGGGTAGGGGAGGGGGGCCGGCGTGTCGGTCATCGAGGCGGTCGGGTCCTTGGCGCAAACGCTGCGAGCTTAGCGCCCCAGCACCAGTCGCTGGGCCAGTCGTTCCGCCAAAGCCGGTGACAGACCCTTGGCGGCGCGGATGGCGGCGACGGCCGCCTCGACGTCGTACGGCACGCGCTGGAAGCTGAGGTCGCCGCTGTCGTGGTCGAAGATGGCGTAGCAGGCGGCCGGGTTGCCGTCGCGCGGCTGGCCGCAGGCACCGGGAATCACCAGCCACTGGCGGTTGGGCAGCAGCGGAATCGGAATGCCCGGCTGCGGCCGGAAGTCCCCCGCCTTGCCGGTGCCGGACAGGTGGTAGAGCATCGGCTCATGCATGTGGCCGCAGAAGGTGTAGCGGCATTCGGTGGCATGCAGGCTGCGCATGGCTTCCAGACGGCCCTGCACATAGGCGAAGCCGGCGGGGTCGAAGGCATTGGCGTGGACGAACAGGCAGTCCTCCCGCACCTCATGCAGCGGCAGGTCGCCCAGGAAGCGGAGCTGGTCGGGCGTGAGCTGGCTGCGCGTCCACTCAATGGCGTTGCGCGCATCCTCATGCATGGTGGGGTTGGGGCCGCGGGCCACCGCCAGGTCGTGGTTGCCCACCACCACCACCGCCCCTTGCGCCTTCAGCGCCAGGACCTGGTCCACCACCCAGCCGGGGTCGCTGCCATAGCCCACGTAGTCGCCCAGAAGGGCAAAACCGTCCACCGCCTGGGCGCGCGCATGGGCCAGCACCGCGCTGAGCGCTTCGCGATTGGCGTGGAGATCTGAAATCAATGCAATCTTCATGACGGCCCAAGCATGCCACGGCTGGCTGACGATGGGCTGAGAGGCGGCAAAGGACATGCCGGGCTCCGCGCCACAGCCCCGCGCTTGGAGGTGACCGGGAGGCCCTCAGTTTGCTACGCTCGCAGCCAACATCGGGGCAACACCCGGGGCGACAGCGGTGCAGTGCCGCAACGGGACATCAAGAACATGCAAGCAGAGGCTGACAGGGCGTCGCGCCGGGACCGGACGGTCGAGGCACGAGGCGGATGGGTGCAGGGCGCATCCCCAGGCCCCACGGGCGCGACAGGTTGCGTAGGCGCAGGCGCAGGCGCTACCGGCCCGCGTGACGGTCGCCGCGCCGATCGATCTCAAGGACGGCGCGCGGGGCTGGCAGGCCTGATCGGCTCGATGCTGCTGGGCCTGGCGGCTAACGCCCAGGCTGGCTGCTCCCGCAGCATCCGGGTTCCGGTGGCGCCCATCGGGCTGAGCGTGGTCACCTCCGGCGGTGCGGTGAGTGGGGTCTACCCGGATGTGCTGCGCCGCATCGAAGCGGACACCGGCTGCCGGTTTGAATTCTCGGTCGTGCCGCGGGCGCGGCTGGAGGCCATGTTCATCAGCGGCCAGGCCGACCTGCTGATGCCGGCCTCGCGCACCCCCGCGCGGGAGGGCCGCGGGCAGTTCGTGCCGCTGGTCAAGGCCCGTCCGGTGCTGATTTCACTGGCATCGGACCGCCCCGCCGTCACCACCCTCCAGGAGTTGCTTGAGCGACGCGACCTGCGCGTGGCTCTGGTGCGCGGCTTCGATTATGGAGACGCCTATCAACAGCTGATGACGCGGCTCAAGGAGCAGCAGCGTCTGGTGATGGAGGCGGATGTGGGCGCCGTAGCCCGTGCCATGGAACGGGGCCTGGCCGACGTCACCCTGATGGTGCCTTCCATCTTCACCGGCACCCTGCAGCAGGACAGCCGCACCCGGGCGCTGCTGGAGCGGCTGCGTTACGAGCCTTTGAGCGACATGGGCTGGGGGGACAGCGGTATTTACCTGTCGCCCCAACTGCCGCCCACCGACCGCGAACTGCTGGCGGAGATGCTGGACAAGGCGGCCCGCAGCGGGCTGTTCTGGAAGACGGTGCAGCGCCACTATCCGCCGGGCAGTTATGAAGAGGGCATGAAGGCTCTCGCGCCGGTCCCCACGCCGACGGCGTCCGGTCCGAAATAAGTGGTCGTTGAGCCGGTGGGAAGCGCTAGACAGGCGTGCCGGCCCAGAATGCGCGCAGCTCGGCCTCCGTGCCATTGAAAAAATCCCGATCGCAGCGGCCAATGCCGGCCACCTCATGCGGTTCGTTGCCTGCGGCGCCGTCCGTGTATTGCCACAGGGTCCATCGGTCCCACACCTTGGGAATGAGCGGCGGCTGTCCGTAGCGGGCAAACCAGAGCCAGCATTTCGACAGCTCGGTCTGTCCGGGCGAGGTGATGCCCGCCGCGGCCAGGGCCTCCTTGATGGTGTGCCCGGAATAAAGACCCGGGTAGCGACCCGTCCGCTCGGCAATGGCATGGACGAATTGCTCCGCCTCCAGCAGCGACATGTCGTGGCCCTGCGGATTGGGCTCGAAATCCAGCACCAGCAGCGAGGTGTCCCCAACGGACGAGAGGAAGAACTCGGCCTGGGCCGTCGGGTCGCCGGAGGTGCCGAAGTGATAGGCGCCCACCAGCAGCCCGGCGGCCTTGGCCCGCTTGAGGTTGGTGGCGAAGGTCGGGTCCTTGAAGGAAAAGCCCTGGGTCGCCTTTTGAATGACGCCGATGATGCCCGCCCCAGCGACCGTGTCGAAGCTCGACACATGATTGTGGTGGGAGAGGTCGATGACTGCATTGAGCATGCTGCCTCCTGGGGCCATGGTCAGCAGGACATGCTGGTGCGGGGCGGCGGTTTCGTCATCCCAAACACTGATGAGCCGCCCCTGGGCCGGCGACCGTTGTTTTACGCTTGCTAGCTTGACGAAAGCCCGACTTTCGCACGGTCCGCACCGGGGTGGGTCCGATAAACTTTGCGGCCTCCAACACTGATAAAAAGCTCGAGGGCCGCCGGCCTGACGCGCTCATGACCTCCATGACTTCGCCTTCCTTGGCCACCCGGAAGCTGGCCTTTGTCCCCGAGACGCGTTTTGGCATCTGGTTCCTCTCCACCGCCACCTGGCGCGTGCATGTGCTGGCCCGGGCCCTGAATGACCTGCAGCGCATGGCGCCCGATCTGCCGCAAGGCGGTGTGGTGCTGGATATCGGCACGGGCCAGGGCCATTCACTGCATGAGCTGGCGCAGCGCTTCAAGCCCACCCACATTCATGCGCTCGACCCGGAGCCGGACTTCCCCGCACACTGCGCGCCCATGCACAAGACCTGCCCGGTGCCGGTGACGCTGCATGAGGCCCATGCCGAGCGGATTCCGCTGCCCGATGCGTCGGTGGACATGGTGCTCTGCCACCAGTCGCTGCACCACATCGTGGACCAGACCGCAGCCCTGGCCGAAATCTTCCGTGTGCTGAAGCCGGGTGGCCACTTCCTGCTGGCGGAAAGCACCCGGGCCTACATCCACAGCTGGATCATCCGCCTGCTGTTCCGTCACCCGATGCAGGTGCAGCGCACGGCGCCGGAATTCCTGGCCATGCTGCGCCAGGCCGGCTTTGAAGTGCGGGACGACCGCATCAGCACGCCCTATCTGTGGTGGAGCCGCGCCGACCTGGGCGCGCGCGAATGGCTGGGGTTTGGCGTGCCGACCGAGCGCGAAGAGACGCTGCTCAATACCGTCGTGCGCAAGCCGGGTTGAACGGTCAGGCCGCTTTGTCCTGATCTTGCGGATTGTCCGGAGTGTCAGGATTTTCCGGATCGGCGGCGCTGCGGCGGTAGCGGTAGCGGCGCCAGTGCAGCGTCGGCTCGCTGTCCAGCATCCATGGCAGGCAGGGCAGGCCGGCCACTGCGATGACCAGATCACCGTGATGGGCGACGGCGGTGTCCGGGGCCTGCGATGGTGAGCCGTCCGGCTCGTGTGGGAGGTCGCCCTGCGGCTCGTCGGGTCTGCCAGGCGGGCGCTCGTCGAAGACCAGGGTCCGCATCAGCGCAAAATCCAGGCCTTGTTGCCGGGCCTTGAGCCAGGCCTCCTTGAGCGTCCAATCCCGAAGGAATGCGTGTTCCCGCTCAGCGGGCGGTAACCGTGCCAGGGCGGCCTTCTGCGCATCGCCCTGCACCATCGCGGCCAGCGCCAGCACATCCCTGCGCGGTCGCGGCCCTTCGATGTCCACACCGACCGGCACGTCCGCCACGGCGCAGACCACATGACCGCCGTGATGGCTGATCGAGACAAACACGGACGCGCTGCCGGGCACCTCACAGGCGCCGGTGGGCGCGACCTCGCAGGCCCCCGTGGGCGCGACCAGCAAGCAAGGCAGATCTGGTGAGTCCAGCCAGCGTGCCACCGTCTGCCGGGCCAACCATCGCCCGGCCAGAAAGGTCTGGCGACGGGCCTCGCTGCTGAAGCTGTCCCACCGCGCCTGCTCGCTGGCGCTGAGCCAGGAGGCCGGTGGGGGCAGGCTCGCGATCAGCGCCTGCTGATCGGCGAGCCGGCAGAGCAGCCGGGTGCCACGCGTGCCCAGAGTGTTCCGCGCAGTCCACGTGTTCAACGTGGTCCGCGCCTGGGCCGAGGGTTGCGTCATGGCACCCGTCCGCGCCGCTTACTTGGTGGCGGCCAGTGCGGTCGCTTCGGTCGAGATGGCGCGGCTCAGGTTGGCCACCCAGGTGTTGTAGAACGGGTGGATCATGGCCGTGCCGTTCACCACTTCGTACTTCATGTTGATGCTGTTGACGTAGCGGACCTGAAAGCCGGTGGCGTCATAGCTGATGTCCACGACCACTTCGTGCTTGTTCTGCTTGACGTACTTGAGCTGGACCTTGCCGGCTTCCTCGCGCACGACCGTCCAGTCGTACTTGGCACCGCCGCGCACGATGGCCTGCTTGACCTGATCGGCCGTCAGGCTCTCGGGCGTGGCGGCAACGGCCACACGCTCCGGCTCGACCAGGGCCACCGTGCTGCGGGCCTGGGCGGCGCCGAACACCAGGGCCAGCGCCAGGCCAGCCATCATCTTCTTCATCATCGACATGGGGAACTCCCTCTGAGTGTGGTGGTTGAAAAAAGGAACACAAACGGACCACGGGACCGTGTGCCCGATGCTTAGTCGGCGATCTGGGCGTAAGTGCCGCGCAGCGCGACGCCGATGATGATCGAGCCGGCATGGCATTCGAAGTCGGTGGCGCTGCGGTATTCGTTCTTCTTGTAGTAGCTGACGATGTCCACCACGGCATTGCCGCCTTCGCGCTTGGCGCTGTTCTGCAGACTGATCAGCGCCGACAGGGCGGCCCACTTGCAGCCGAATTCGTCCGACTTGCCCACGCCATTGGTCTTGGGGTTGCTGACGTCGGTGGACAGGCGCTTGACGATCTTGGGCGTGGGCGCGCCGGCCAGGAAGAACTTCATGGACGGGTCCAGCTTGTCCTTGGCTTCCGGCATGGACAGCACATCGGCCAGCGGAATGTGGAGCACCGTGTCACGCGCCATGGCGGGGGCCGCGAAGGTGGAGGCGGCAAGGGCGGTGGCCAGAAGAAGCGTCTTCATGCAAAGGTTCCTGAGGGTTGCAGTCAAGGAGTCGGCTCCGGGGAGCCGCGGGAGAAACATCAATCGAGCCGGCGCAGAATCAACGAGGTGTTGATGCCTCCGAAGGCGAAATTGTTGGTCATGGCGAATTCGGTGTGCAGCGAACGGCCACCGGCCTTGACATAGTCGAGGTCGCCGCAGCGCGGGTCCACCTGCTGCAGATTGAGGGTGGGGGCGAACCAGCCGGTGCGCATCATCTCCAGCGTCATCCAGGCTTCCAGGGCGCCGCAGGCCCCCAGCGTGTGGCCCATGTAGCTCTTGAGCGAGGAGATCGCCACCTTCTCGCCGAACACCGACTGCGTGCCCTGGCTCTCCGCAACGTCGCCCTGATCGGTGCTGGTGCCGTGGGCATTGATGTAGGGAATGGCTGATGGCGGCAGGCCGGCGTCTTCCAGCGCCAGGCGCATGGCCTGGGCCATGGTGGCCGATTGCGGCTGCGTCACATGGGTGCCGTCGCAGTTGGTGCCGTAGCCCACGATTTCACCGAGCATGCGGGCGCCGCGCGCCTTGGCATGGTCATAGTCTTCCAGCAGGAAGGTGCAGGCGCCTTCGCCCAGCACCAGGCCGTCGCGCTCCGCATCGAAGGGGCGCGGGGTGGTGCGGGGTTGCTGGTTGTAGCGGGTGCTGGTGGCAAACAGCGTGTCGAAGACGGCGGCCTGCGTGGCGTCCAGTTCCTCGGCACCACCGGCCAGCATGGCCACCTGGCGGCCGCTCTGGATGGTTTCGTAGGCGTAGCCCAGCCCCTGGCTGCCGGAGGTGCAGGCGCTGCTGGTGGTGATGATGCGCCCGGTGATGCCGAAGAACACCGCGATGTTCACGGTCGCCGTGTGCGACATCATCTTCACGTAGGTGTTGGCATTGATGCCCTCGGTGCTGCGCGAGGTGATCATCCGGCCGAAGTCGCCCACGGCGCTGGGCGTACCGCTGGAGCTGCCGAAGCTCACGCCCAGGCGGCCGCTGGTGACCAGCGGGTCGCCCAGCAGACCGGCCTGTTCCAGCGCCAGTTCCGCCGAGCGGGTGGCCATCTGGGCCACCCGGCCCATGCTGCGCATGCTCTTGCGGTTGTAGCGGTCAGCCGGCAGTTCAAACGGGGCGCAGGGCACACCGACCTGCGTGTTCAGGCCTTCATAGTCGGCCCAGGCCTGCATGCGCTGGACCTTGTTGGTCTCGGCCCGCAGGCTGTCCAGCATCGTCTCCACGTCATGCCCCAGCGGCGACAGCGCGCCGATGCCGGTGATGACGACTCTCTTCTTGCTCATCCCACCATCCCCCCGTTCACCGAAATCACCTGCCGCGTGATGTAGGCCGCATCGGCGCTCATCAGGAAGCTCACCGTGGCCGCCACTTCCTCCGGGCGGCCGACGCGGCGTGCCGGGATGATCTTCAGCGCTTCCTCGGTGAGGGCGGCGTCGATCATGTCGGTGTCGATCAGGCCCGGCGCCACGCAGTTGACGGTGATCTGGCGGCTGGCCAGTTCCACCGCCAGCGCCTTGGTGGCGCCGATGATGCCGGCCTTGGCGGCGCTGTAGTTGACCTGACCGCGGTTGCCCATGAGCCCGCTGACCGAGGCCAGCGTGACGATGCGGCCTGCCGCCTTGCGGCGCACCAGCGGCATGGTCAGCGGCTGCAGCACGTTGAAGAAGGCATCCAGGTTGGTGTGGATGACATCGTCCCAATCCTCGCCGCTGAGCGCGGGGAAAGCGCCGTCGCGTGCGATGCCGGCATTGCAGACCACGCCGTAATAGCAGCCGTGAGCCTCCACGTCTGCCAGCAGCGCCTCGGCGGCGGCGGCGCGGTCGGCCACGTCGAACTGCAGCACACGGGCCTGGCGGCCCAGCGCCCGGATCTCGTCGGCGGCCGACTCGGCCTGGCCGAGTTCGCGGCGGCAATGCAGCACCACGTCGTAGCCGTCGCGCGCCAGGCGCAGCGCAATCGCGCGGCCGATGCCGCGGCTGGATCCCGTCACCAGGACTGTGCTCAAGATGTCTCTCCCTTCAGGAATTCGCTGGGGTCCTCCGGACCGAAAACAGTGATGGTGGCGCTGGCCAGCTCGGTCTCGCCACTGCGGATCTGGCAGTCGAACTGACCCAGGCCATTGTCGGCCTGGTAGCTGCGGCGGACCTCCACCTGCAGCACCTGACCGACCGGATAGCGGGCCAGCGCGCTGCGGTAGCGGCGGGTGCCGAGCAGGAAGCCGATGCGAGGCGTTTTGCCTTCGCGGCGCCCGCACCAGCCGGCCCAGGCGGCCACCGCCTGCGCCATGTATTCAAGGCCGATCCAGGCGTCGACAGCGCCATCGCGGCAGAACAGGTTGTCGCCCTTGACCTGCACTTCGGCCAGCAGGCGTTCCGCTTCGGCCTCGAGGACGCGGTCCAGCAGGCACATGGGTCCGGCATGCGGCACCAGCTCGGTGATGGGGGGCAGGGCCTCAGTCATGGCTCAACACCAGGCATGCGTTGTTGCCGCCGAAGGCGAAGGAATTGCTCATCACATGGCGCGGCGCCTGCGGCAGGCGCTCACCCGGCGAGACCAGGCGGATGGCGGGCAGGTCGGCGTCGCGCTGTCCGTCGAAATGATGCACGGGCAGCCGACCGTCGCCGGTGACGGTCAGCCAGGCGATCGCCGCTTCAATCGCGCCCGCCGCTCCCAGCGCATGGCCAGTCAGCGGTTTGGTGGAAGAGCAGGGCAGATCCAGCCCGAAGAGCGACGCCACGGCGCGGCTTTCCATTGCATCGTTCTGCGGTGTGGCGGTGCCGTGCAGGTTGAGGTAGCCGATGTCGGCCGGGCTCAGTCCCGCCCGTTGCAGCGCCGTCTGCATTGCGGCCAGGGCACCGCGGCCGGTGGGCTCTGGCGCGGAGATGTGATGGGCATCAGAGCTCTCGCCATACCCGGACAGCCGGACCGGCGAGGGACTGCGGCTCAGCATGAACAGCGCCGCGCCTTCACCGATGTTGATGCCGGCGCGCGTGGCGCTCATCGGGCGGCACAGGGCCGCATCCACCGAGTCCAGCGCATGGAAGCCGGCCACCGTCATGCCGCACAGCGTGTCCACACCGCCGACCAGCACCGCATCACACAGGCCGGCGCGGATCAGCCGGGCGCCGCTGGCCAGCGCCTTGGCGCCGGAGGAACAGGCGGTGGACACCACATAGCTGGGGCCGCCCAGCCCCAGCAGACGGCTCAAGGTCTGCGCGGGCGAGCCGAGTTCCTGCTGCGCCACATGGAAGTCGGGCGGGAAGGCGCCGTCGCGGGTCAGGACCGCCATCGCGGCTTCGCTTTCGCTGACGCCGGAGGTGCTGGTGCCCAGCACGACGCCGATGCGGTGTGCCCCGTGGGCATCGATGGCGGCGTCCACCGAGCTGCGGATCTGGGCCAGCGCGGCCAGCAGCATCGCGTTGTTGCGGCTGCGCGCCTGCAGCGGCAGATGGTCCACCGAAGGCAGGGCGGCCTGCACGGCGCCCAGATGCACCGCATGGCCGGGCCAGACGCTGGTGTTGAGGGCCACGCCCGATGGCTGCGAGGCCCACACGGCCGTGCGCAGCGAATCAAGATCGGCGCCGGCGGCGCAGACGACGCCCGGTGCGTGGAGATAGAGGATGTCGTTCATGGCGCCCCCAGGGGCTGAGAGTCGATCAGCAGGCGATAGCCTTCCGCCGTGTTGAGGAGGTCCACCTGCTGCGGCGAGGGTCGGCGCACCGTCAGGTGTACGGTGTCGCCCTGGCGCAAGACCTGGCCGTCCGCCGTCTCGACCCAGGTCCAGCCGGCGGGCAGGGCGGCGCGCACCGCATCGACGGGCCAGAACACCAGGCAGAGGTCGCGCAGCATGCGATCGGTGTCGACCTCCGCCGGCAGCCGTGGATGCCGCGTCACCTGCAACTGCTCGCCGTCCCACTGCATCAGCAGCACCCGCTGACCCAATGCAAAGCCGGCCAGCAGCAGGCCGGAAGCATCCAACTGCAATTGCAGGTCGACCTGCTGTGCGCGGGCCTGCGGGCGGTCCAGCCGGGTCACGCTCAGCCGCTGGCTGTAGGCGTAGCTGGCGGTCCCCAGGGCCGAAGGCGGCAACCGCAGCGGCGGCAGCTCGACCCGCGGCGCAGCGGGGGGCGGCGCCGTCGGTGCCGCGCAGCCGGCCAGCAGTGCGGCGGCAGGCGCGATCACCGCGGTGGACAGCGCCAGCGCGGCCAACGGGAAGAGGTCGCGACGTCGGGTCATGCCTGCACGAATCTCATCAGGCTGTGGCAGTAGCCGATGCCGTCGCGCACCGTCTGCAGCCGCAGGCCGGCGGCCTCGGCCAGTCGGATGTAGTCCGCGCTCTCGTAGACCTTGCTGTTGCCGCTGGCCATGGCGGTGAAATAGGGCGAGGTGTTGATCAGGCAGTAGGCGGCGATGTCGTAGCGCTGGCGGTCCCAGAAGGTGTCCATCACCAGCACCTGGCCGCCGGGGCCGAGCGCGGCCCGCACGCGCCGGAAGATGCTGGCGATCTGTTCTTCGCCGAAGCAGCTGAGGAACTGGCTCATCCACACCAGGTCCATGCCGGCGGGCAGCGCAAGGTCCGGATCCAGCAGGTCCCGCGGATGGAAGTGGGCCCGCTCGCGCAGGCCGGCCTGGGTCAGCGTGGCCTCGGCCAGTGCCAGTTGGGGCGGCAGGTCCACCAGATGCAGCTCCACGGTCGCGTCGTGGCCCAGGGCCGCGCAACTGAACTTGCCGGTGTTGGCGCCGATGTCCATCACGCGGCGTGGCACGGTGGCGAAGACGTCGGGCAGGATGTCCGGGAAGGAGGTGTCCGAGTAGTGATGGTCGAAGGCGAACCAGCTGGACTTGGCCGGCTCGGGCAACTGGGACAGCACCGGATAGATGCTGGTCCAGTCGCCCAGGTGGCTCAGGCCCAGCGGCTTGCCGGCGTCCAGCGAGCGCTCCAGCTCGAACAGGCCCTGATAGCAGACATCGTGCACGAAGTCGAAGTTGATGCGGGTGATGTCGTCCGAGATCAGGCAAAAGCCGGTCTTGTCCAACTGCCAGCGGCCTTCCTCGATCAGCACCACACCGGCCGAGAGGCAGGACTCCAGCACCAGCTTGAGCGAATAACGGCTCCAGCGACCCAGCGCCACGAGCTCGTCCATGGTGGCGCCGCGTTCCCCCGCTTCGGCCAGCGTCTGCAGCATGCCGCGCTTCCAGGCGTAACGCACGCAGTGGAACACCACCGGGCCGAAGGCAATCTTCTGGGCCTCGAAGCGGGCATCGAAGGCGCGCTGCCGCGGGGGCGAGAATTTTTTGGTCTCAAGCATCAGGCATGAAGAACGGAGTGAGCAGCCAGGTCAGGAAGACACCGAACAGCAGCGTCAGCCCGAAAGCATGCAGGGCGGGCGTGCCGGACAGGGCCAGCAGACCGAAGGACAGCAAGGTGGAGGCCGCAGCCAGGGTCACCGAGAGGAAGGGGCGGGTGTCCTCGCGGCCGGGTTGCTCCAGCAGGAAGATGCCGTAGTCCACGCCCAGCCCCAGCAGGATGAGCAGCGGCAGGATGTGGAACAGCTGTAGCACCTGGCCGGTGAGCGCGAGCAGCGCCACGGTCAGGAGACTGGCCAGTGCGGTCGGCGCCAGCGCGCGCCAGGCGGATGCGCCGAAGCGCCAGGCCAGCGCGGCCCAGGTGAGCAGGTAGGCCAGGACGAGGACGCCGGTCATCAGCTGGCGGTAGCGTCCAAGCAGATGGCTGACCTCTTCGACCTTGTCGATCCAGGTGACCCCGTCCAGCTGCAGGGTGGCCAGGGCGTGGCGGGTGTCGGCGGACAGGGTGCCCCGCAGCAGGACGGCGGTGGCGGGTTGGCCGGTCGTGCCGCTGGTGTCACCGATCGGGCCCAGCCACTGCGCCCGCAGCGGTTCGCTGGCGGGGCTGGTCAGCCAGGCCTGCGGGCTGAGTTCAGGGCTGTTGTTGGCCGTTGGGGGCGCCACCGGCTGCTCCAGGCGTGCGGAGAGTTCCGGCGCCAGCTCATTCAGGCGACGCCGCACCAGGGCCGAATCCTCCCGCTGACGGCGCAGCGACGGCAGCCAGTCGGACACCGCCTGCACCTGCACGCCCAGGCTGCGCAGCCGCGCGGTCAGGGCCTCCTCGCGTTCCAGCATCTGTTGCTCGGAGTCGCCGCGCACCACGAAGAACTGGGCCACGCCCGGGGCCTGGATCAGCCGTGCGAATTCGCGCTGCTGATCCAGCATGGCGGCCGGAGCCGACTGCAACTGTCGAATGTCGTCATCCACCCGCAACCGGGTGGCTGCCGCGAGGGTGAGCATCACGCAGGCCAGGCTCAGCAGCATCAGCGCGCGGCGGCTCAAGCTGGGCCAGCAGGCGCGTCGCGCTCCCAGCCACTGGGCAAAGCGGGTCGGCGCCATGTGCCCCGGACCGTCCATCAACGGCACCCACCAGAGCACCGTCACGAAGGCCGCCACCAGGCCCGCACCGGAAAACACCGCCACCTGACGCAGACCGGGGAAGGGCGGCAGCGCCAGCAGCGCATAGCCGATCACGGTGGTGCCCATGGCCAGGCTGACGATCGGAATCTGACGCTGGAGCATGGTCCAGCGCTCATGCGGCGCCAAACCCTGGCGGGCGCTGAAGTAGTTGCTGCCGTAGTTCTCCGCCACCCCCAGCAGGCTGGCGCCGAACACCAGGGTCACCAGATGCAGCTCGCCAAAGCACAGCAGGCTGACCGAGGTGGCCACCAGCAGCCCGACGGCCATGGACAGCATCACCAGCAGGCGCGGCCGCACCGAGCGGAAGGCCAGCAGGGTCAGGGCCACGATGCCCAGGAAGGAGCCCAGGCCGATGGTGTGGATCTCGGACTGCGCCTGCTCCGAGGCGGCGGCGGCAAACAGCGGCACGCCGGCCTGGATCACCTGAGCCCCTTGGGCCCGCGCCGCCTGCGCGGCTGCCTCCAGCCGGGGCAGCACGGCGCGCTGCGCGCTGATCGAGAAGCCCGAGCCCGGTAGCTCCACCAGGATCAGCGCATAACTGCGCTTCGGCTGTTGCGGGTCGGTCAGCATCAGCCGCCCGTCCTGCACCCGCACACGGCTGCCCTGGGCTCGCTCGGCCAGCCATTGGCCAAACAGATTCAGCGGGTCGTCCGACCAGCGACCGGCCCGTGGGCCCGCGATCGGTTGATAGAGCCCGGCCAGTGCCGCGTCGGCGAGGGCGGCCGTTTGGGCCTCCTGCAGTCGCTCACGCCAGGTCGGGGTCAGCAGCCCGCTGCGGACCGGCCCGAACAGATCCAGCCAGGCCTGCTGCTCGGCCTCCGCCACCCGGTGACGGGCGGGCAGGTCACCGAGCGTCCGCAGGAAGACGTCGGCCGCGGCCTGGGCCTGCGGCCAATCACCACCGCCCACCAGAATGCTGATGCGGCGGGCGCCGGCATCGGCCAGGGCCTGTGTCGCCTGCGCGGCTTCCGGCCGCTGCTCGTCCCGGGGCAGCATGGCCAGCACATCGGTGACCGGCGCATGGCCCTGCACGCCCCAGTACCAGACGTTGTGGGCCAGACAGGCGAGCACGAGTACGAGCCACAGGCCCGCCAGGCGCCGGGTGATGCGTTCAAGACTCACTGGAACAGGGCAGGTTCAGGCGCGACGTCGGGTCGCAGGTGGTCGAGCTGGATCAGGCTTTCGTCGCCGTTGGCCTCGAACAGTTGGATGCGCCGCACGAAGCTGTTGCCCTCCAGCACCACCCGTTGCAGCACCTGGCGCAAGGGACCCGGCTTGGGCAGCAGCGACAGCTGCCAGCTGTCGTCCTGCAGGTCGCCGCTCACCTCGAACAGCTCGCCCAGGCTGCTGACGTCGCCATTGAGCAGCGAGAACATCAGCGTGTTGATCACTCGCACCGCCGGCTCTCGGGCCGCGTCCAGCCGCATGGCCGTCTGACCGCCCTGGGTGGCGCGGATTTCCTCGCGGGTGAGCCGCAGCTCGCTGGCAAAGGGCTTGGTGGTGCGCCACAGCACGCCCAGGCCGCGGGCCAGCACGAAGTCGCCCCGGGACACCAGCGGCTTGGCAAAGCCCGGCACCTTCTTGGTCTGCATGAAATCACCGCGCAGCCATTCGGGCTGCTTCAGACGGCGACGCACCTTCTGCGCCACGTCGGACGCGCCCGGTGCTGTGGATGCCGCAGGTGCCGTCGCGGAAGCCGTTGAAGCAGTTGAAGCAGTTGCAGGGGACCCCGCCGCAGTGGCGGCCGTCCCGGCGGCGCGCGTCAGTCCCGGCAGGGCGGCGGCCATCAGGCCGGCCAGCATCAGAGGGCGTCGTTTCATTCGGGCCTCACGCCGAGCCGGTCCCACAGCACCTGCGGGCAGACGTACTGCATCTCCCGCGAGGCGATGTCCACCGCCACCTGGATGGTGTAGGCCTTGTTGATCGCCTTGCCGGTGTTGGCATCACGGATGACATAGTCGATCTTGAGCCGGTTCTCCCACTCGACGATCTCGGCCCGCACCACCACGCGGCGACCGTAAGGCAGCATGTCCACGTACTTGAGCCGCATGTCCACGACCGGCCAGGCATAGCCGGATTCGCGCATCTGCGGATAGTCGTAGTCGAAGCGGCCCAGCAGCGCATTGCGGGCCAGCTCCAGATACTTCACGTAGTGACCGTGCCAGACGATGTCCATCGGGTCCAGGTCATGGAACGCCGGGCTCAGCGTGATCTCATGAAACAGCTCAGGCATACAGGCTCCAGCTGCGGGTCCGGATGGCCTCCACCAGGGCGCGCAGTTCGCGGTCCAGCGCCCGGTCTTCGACCACCAGCGGCATGCGGGCGCAGAGGTCGGCCTGCATGGCAGCCAGCGACGGGGACAGCGCCAGCGGGCTGATGCGGTCCCGCAGGCCCAGACCCTGACGCGCCGCCATCAGCACGCCGGCGGCCACCTGCTCGGTCAGGTCCAGCACCCGCAGGGCGTCTCGCGCGGCGATGGTGCCCATGCTGACCTTGTCCTGGTTGTGGCATTCGGTCGAGCGGCTGAAGACGGAGGCCGGCATGGTCTGCTTGAGCGCTTCCGCGGTCCAGGCCGACACGCTGATCTGCAGTGCCTTGAGGCCATGGTTGATCGGGGCCCGTTCGCCGCTGGCGCCGGTCAGGTTGGCCGGCAGGCCGTGGTTGTAGCGGGCGTCCACCATCAGGGCCAGTTGACGGTCCAGCAGGTCGGCCAGGTTGGCCACTGCGGTCTTGAGCGTGTCCATCGCCATGGCGATGTGACCGCCGTAAAAGTGGCCACCGTGCAGCACGCGTTCGTTGACCGGGTCGATCAGCGGATTGTCATTGGCGCTGTTGAGCTCGTTCTCGATCAGCTGGCGCAGCCAGGGCAGGGCGTCCTCCAGCACGCCCACCACATGCGGGGCGCAGCGCAGGGAGTAGCGGTCCTGCAGGCGCTGGTCGTTGCGGGACGGGCGCTCGCTGGCCAGGTCGGCGCGCAGGCGCTCGGCCACGCGCTGCTGGCCGGCATGCGGCTTGGCATCGAACAGGGTCTCGTCGAAGTGGTGGGCATTGCCGGCACTGGCCACGACATTCATCGCGGTGATGCGGGTGGCCAGCTGCGCGAGGTACTCTGCACGTTCAAAGGCCAGGCAAGCCAGCCCGGTCATGACGGCGGTGCCGTTCATGATGGCCAGGCCTTCCTTGGGACGCAGCTTGAGCGGCGTGGCGCCGACCGCGCGCAGGGCCTCGGCAGCCGGCACGGTCTCGCCGTTCATGCGCACTTCCCGTTCGCCGCACAGCACGGCGGCCAGGTAGGACAGCGGCGTCAGGTCGCCGCTGGCGCCCACCGAGCCTTCGCTGGGGATCAGCGGCAGCAGGTCGTGGGTGAGCAGCAGCTCGATCTGTCGCAGCAGATCCAGGCTCACGCCGGACATGCCCTGGCACAGCGAGGCCAGACGGGCGCCGAGCACCGCGCGGGTCTGCGGCTCGGTCAGCATCGCACCGGCGCCGATGCCGTGGTAGGTGTAGAGGTGGTGCGGCAGTTCGGCCACCAGCGAGGGCGGCACGGCCACGGTGCAGGAGTCGCCATAACCGGTGGTGACGCCGTAGATCACGCCGTCTTCCGCCAGCAGCCGGGCGACAAAGTCCGCCCCCGCCTGGATGCGCTGCTGGAAGGCGGGAGCGCCACCCAGCCGGGCGGTCGCCTCGCGGCGGGACAGGGCGCAGATGTCTTCGATCCGCAGCCGCTGGCCGTCAAACGTGATGGGCTGCATGGGCGTCGGTCCGGGGGCGATCCCAGAAGGCATAGAAGTTGAACCAGTCATAGGGAGAGCGTTGCAGCCGCTGCGTCAGGGCATCGGCGAAACGTTGGGCATAGGCGGTCAGGGCCGCATCACGGGCGCGGCGGGGCAGCTCGACGCGGTCGGCCAGGGTCTCGAATTCCAGGGCGTAGCCCTTGCCTTCATGCAGGCTCAGCATCAGGTAGAGCGGGCAGTGCAGCAGGCTGGCGATCAGGTAGGGGCCGACCGGGAAGTCAGCGACGCTGCCCAGGAAGGGCACGCTCACCGTCTTGCTGCCGCGCACCGGCACGCGGTCGCCCGCGATGGCGATGAATTCACCGGCCTCCACCTTGGCCGCGAGGGTGAGCGTCAGGGCCATGTCGAGGTCGGTCACCTCGATCAGCGCCACTTCGGTGTGCGGCCGCAGGCGACGCAGGATGCGATTGAAGGCCTCGGCATGGCGGGTGTGCACCAGCACGTTCACCTTGAAGTCGGGCCGCCGCTCGGCCAGCGCCTGGCACAGCTCCAGGCAGCCCATGTGGGCGGTGACCAGTACGCCGCCGCGGCCGGACCGCGCCTGGGCATGGACCACCTCCGCCCCGCGTTCTTCCACGCGGTCCATCGGATAACGCCCGGCCATGGCCAGCAGCTTGTCCAGCATGGTCTCGGCGAACAGCCGCACATGGGCCACGCCCTGACGCCAGCCGGCGTCCGGCTGCAGCCGGCGCAAATACCCCAGGCTGTGGGCCCGCAGCTCCGGGCGGGTCAGCCAGTAGGTGAGCACCACCGGCCACAGCAGCATCCGAAAGACGGTGCGGCCCAGCAGGCGATGCACGACAAACAGCATCCAGATGCCGGCCACGAAGGTGCTTTCCCCCATGGCCGCCCAGTGACGAGGCCTCATGCCGCCCACCTGCGCCACAGCAGACGCGGCGCGCGCCACAACATGCCGAAGAAGAGGCGGGTGTGCATGGCGGAGATCAGCACGTTGTCGCCCAGCACGCGGAAGTGGGACACCCCGTCTTCCGGGTAACGCACCCGGGTCGGCTGGTTGATCACCGGCACGCCGGCCCACACCAGGCGGACCGCAATCTCGACATCGAAGTCCATGCGCCGTCCGATGCGGGTGCGCCGCAGCAGATCGACCGTGGGCGCCAGCGGATAGATGCGGAAGCCGCACATCGAGTCGCGCACGGTGAAGGACAGGGTGTTGATCCAGACCCAGATGTGGGTGGCATAGCGACCGTAGAGGCGTCCCTTGGGAACGCTGGCGTCGTAGACCGGGCAGCCGCAGATGAAGTGGTCCGGATGCAGGCGCGACTGGGCCAGGAAGGCCGGCACGTCATCGGTGTCGTGCTGGCCGTCCGCATCGATCTGGAGCGCATGGGTCCAGCCCAGGCTGGCCGCATGGACCAGGCCGGCCATGACCGCGCCGCCCTTGCCCTGGTTGTGGGGCAGGCGCAGCAGTTCGATGCCGTCCTCGGCGGCCAGACGGTCCAGCGCAGCGGCGCAGACCGGCTCACTGCCGTCGTCCACCAGCAGCACCGGCAGGCCGTGGGCACGCAGGGCATGGGCCACGCGCACCACCGGCACCGCATGGTTGTAGACGGGAATCACCGCGCCCACGGTCATGGGAGAGGCTGCGGTCATGGAGAGTCTCCGAACAGGACACGTCCGCCGGCATGCGGGCCAAGCTCGGACTGGAACTGGAAGCTGAGCCGATGGGCACCGGGGGATTCCAGCGTGAGGATCAGGCGGGTGCCCGGCACCACGACGCGCTGGAACTTGATGGCCTCCAGACCGGCGAAGCGGTCGGCCAGCGGGAAATGCTCGCGGCCGAACATCACGGCCCAGTCCAACTGCGCCACGCCCGGCAGCACCGGGTGCTCCGGGAAGTGGCCGTCGAATTGCGGCAGGGCGGGGTCCACCAGCAGGGTCAGGGTGACGATGGCCCCTTCGCGGCCCTCGCCCGGGACCTCACGCCGGATCTCGCGCACGGCGGGGCGGCGTGGATCGAATTCATTCATCAATTGCGCCAGGGTGGACTTGCCCTGCGCATTGCGCGGCAGCTCCGGCAGGAAACGCCAGCGGCGCGGCAGCACCACCCGTTCCACCACGCCCAGCAGTTGCTGGCGCAGGGCCTCGGCCAGGGCGCGGCGGCCCTGTTCATCGTGCAGTGCCCAGCCCTGGGCGGTGGGCACGGCCACCACGCCGAGTTGCTCTCGGGGCTCGCTGAGCACCACCAGGCGCAAGGCCGACACCAGCCCGCCCTGCTGCAGACGGTCTTCGACGGCCTGCAGCGACACGCGCTTCTCGGCGATCTTGACGATGCGGTCCGCCCGGCCCTGCAGCACGAAGCCGCCGTCCACCGCGGCCGCACGGTCCGCGCCTGCGGTCCATGCGTCGGTGGGCAGATGCGGAGAGCGGATCTCCAGGCGGTCGTCGTCGATGCGCCAGGCGACGCCCGGCAGGGCCTGCCAGAACACGGGCGCCTGCGGATGGCGCTGGCGCCAGGCGACGCCGCCGGTTTCGGTGCTGCCAAAGACTTCAATCGGCGCATGGCCGAAAACACGCAGGGTGTCGGGCACGGCGGCATCCGGCAGCGGGGCGCCGGAGCTGAAGACTTGATGGAGACGGGCGGTGCCGGCCGGAGGTTGTAGCGGCAGACGGCCCAGATGCGTCGGGCTGGCGATGAGCGCGGCGCCCTCACCGTCGGCCTCGCCCCCGTGCATCGGCAGCAACTCCGCCAGATCTTCCAGATAGACCAGCGTCCGCGCCTGCTGGGCCCGGCCGGTGGCCAGCGGCCACAGCACGCGGAACAGCAGGCCGTAGACATGCTGCGGCGACACACTGGCCACCACGCAGCGCACCTGCGGCGTGCCGAAGGCCTGCTCCAGCGCATTGATCTCGTCAAACAACTGACGCAGCCGCTTGGTGCAGGCACTGGGCACGCCCGTCGAGCCGGAGGTGAACACCACCAGACCTTCGGCCTGCGGGTCCAGCGGCTGCGTGGGGACGGGCGCCGGTTCGTCCGCCGGCATCACGCGCGGCAGACCGTCCACACCGGCACCGTCGCCAGCCCATCCGGCCACCTGGGCCCGCAAGGCCTCCTGGCTGGCGGGGGTCAGGTCGCCTGGCAGCCAGGCCTGCTTGCCGGCCTGCCAGAGTCCGAACAGCGCGGCGGAGAACAACAGCCCGTCGGCAAAGAACAGGACAAAGCGCTGCCCGTTGTGCTGCTCGAAAGCGGCCTGCCAGCGGCGCGCCAGCCGGCTGAAATCCTGCCAGGACACCGGATCCTGCCCGCGCCAGCCGACGAGGCCGGGCACATCCGCCGCTTGTTGCAGCAAGGTGGTGAGACGTTGACTGGGTGTCATGATGCAGCCGCCATCCTGGCGCGCACGCGCCGGCGGACCAGCCACTCACCGCCCATCAGCAGGCCCATCAGGCCATAGGAGATCAGACCGTTGTACAGGGCCCAGGTGCGCTCGCTGGCCCACAGCGCGGTGATCAGCGCCACGCCGCCATTGATCAGGAAAAAGCCGCACCAGATCTGTGTCACGCGGTAGGTGTAGGCGATGGCCTCGGGAGGCAGGTGAGGGTCGGTGAGGCGGGCCAGCCGCTCGACGATGCTGGGTCCGCGCACCAGGCTCAGGGCGAAGACCGCCAGCATGGCGAGGTTGACCAGCACCGGATAGAGCTTGAGCGGCAGGCTGCGGTTGAGCAGCGCGGTCAGCGCGGCCAGCAGCACCGCGCCCGCGACGATCCAGCGCGCCTGCAGCCTGGAGCCGCCGCCGCTGGCCATGCGCAGCAGGCCCAGCACCAGCAGCAGCAGCGCCATGGTGCGCGGCTCGACATGCCCGAGGCTCGCGAACACCAGCAGGGGATAAGCGGCCGTCAGGGCCAGCACAAGGGCCCAGCGCATTTGTCGGGACCCGGATCAGGACGCGGTCGCGCCCTCGAAGGTGTCGCTGGCGGCCGTGCCGGCCTCCGGCTTCATCAGTCCCTGCAGGGCGTTGATGACGTCCTGCAGTGTGCGCACGGCCTTGAAGGCTTCCGGTTGCAGGCGCTTGCCCACCAGCGGCTTGAGTCGCACGATGAGGTCCACGGCATCGATGCTGTCGATGTCCAGGTCCTCGTACAGGCGCGCTTGCGGCGTGATGCGCTCGGCGTCGATGTCGAAGGTCTCGATCAGGATGGCGCGCAGGCGCTCGAAGATGTCTTGGTCGGTCATGGCCGGATCTCGGTGGGGGCGGCAGGGCCGCTCAGGCAGCGACTTTTCGGTGGGCGGAGACGAACTCGGCCAGTGCACGAATGCTGGCGAAGTGGCGACGCGTCTCGGCCGAGTCGGCCGCCATGCTCACGCCATAACGCTTTTGCAGGGCCAGGCCCAGCTCCAGTGCGTCGATCGAGTCGAGCCCCAGTCCCTCAACGAACAGCGCTTGTTCCGCGTCGATGTCCTCAGGACCGATATCTTCCAGCTGGAGTGCTGCGATCAGCAGCTCCTTGATTTCTTTCTGCAGCGCTTGCATGGCTCCCCGAGATCGAGTTTTGGTGTTTTGGGATGGGTGAGAAATACCGGACCAAGTGTTCCGTCAGACGGCGTGCCGCAAGGGCCGCCTCACCGCCGGTGGCTTCCAGGAAAGGGGCGGTGGGCAGGTCCTGCGCCACCTCGATCCTGAAATGCAGGGGCTTTTCGGCCACACGCCACCAGGGCTGTCCCTTGTAGAGACCCAGAGGTTCGCAATGAATGTGAACCGGGGTGATGTCGAGTCCGCCTCGCACTGCGAGTTGCGCGGCACCCCGTTGCATCGTGAGGGCTTGCCCGGGGCGCGAGCGCGTCCCTTCGGGAAAAATGATCAGGTTTCCGCCGGCCTTCACTGCATCTATGCAGTTCAGCAACAAATCGGACCCTGAATTGTTGCAGATATATCCGGTGGCCCGCACCGGTCCGCGGGTGCATGGATGGGTGGCAAGTGTTGACTTCACCACGCAGTTGGCATTTGGAACCAGCGCGATGAGAAAGACGGTGTCGATCAGCGTCGGGTGATTGGCCAGCACCAGCAGGCCCTGGCGTTGCAGTCGCTCCAGGCCGTGCAGTTCATAGGTGATCAGGCCGAGCAGGCGCATCCAGCCGATGAACAGCCGGAACAGGCGGCAGATCAGGCCACGCGCCAGATGGCCGCGTCGCTCGGGGGCGCGCACCAACAGGTTCAGCAGCGGGAAGACGATCAGCCCCAGCAGCAGGCCGAACACGCCGAAGGTGGTGAAGGCGATGGCAGTGGCCACCACGCGCCAGAGCCGTCCCGGCCAGGCCAGCCATTCAGTCATGACGGGTCCAGTGCCAGCCGGGTTGGTGCAGTTCGCGGACCGCGCCGGTCAGCAGGCGCAGGGCAGCGAGGTCGGCGGGCAGTGCTTCTTCGCCTCGCGTGTCCTCGGCCAGCATGGGCACGGCCTCCAGCCGCAGCGGACCGCCGGCCTCCAGCAGCGCCGCCCATGCGCGCAGGGGCAGGGCTGTTGTCTCGAAGCCCTGGTACGGATCGGGCAGGGGCGCCTCGACGCTCACCACCAGCACCTGCGTCGCGCCCTCGGCGAGCAGGCCCAGGGCTTCGCAGACGCCCGCCGCAGCGCTGGTGGTGCCGGCGGACAGCGCGGTGTAGTTGGCGGTGTCGCCCCGTGCGATGGAATAGACGGCGCTGTGGGCGTTGTGCACCGACAGGCTGAAGGCGGTGGGGGACAGGGGTTGCCCCTGCGTGAGCTCGCGCAGCAGCGACACCGAGCGGGTGATCTCGCCCCAGCGCGAGGTGAAGACCACCGGGCCGGTGCTGTGCGGGCCCTGGGCCTGGAAGGCGGCCTGCAGCGCGGCGCGGCCCACCGGGTCGATGCGCCGGCGCGTCATGGCCGGGAGCTCCTGCAGCGCAGGTTGCGCATCCCCGGACAGGGCGGCCAGGTCTGGCGTCCCGCACCATGCCTGCCACTGCTCCTGGGTGGGCAGCCCCGATGACCAGGCGGCCCAACGAGAAACACGGAAAGTCGACATGAGAGGGATGACAAGATCAGCAGCCCGAAGTGTGCCGATTGGGCACGTCGCTTGCTACTTGGGAAAGCACTGCATGCGGGGTTTGTGCCACATCTGTCGCGCTAATAGGGACTCGTCCCTAAGCGACTCCCCCGAAGGTGGGTAAGCACATGAAAACCCACCGGCCTAAGAAAAAGGGGTCTGGTTCAGACCAGACCCCTTTTGTGCGAGATTGCTTTTGTCATGGGCGTTTGCCGCCCATGTCGCCCATGCCGCCGATTCTGCTCAGCCGATCCGGCCCAGCAGCAAATACTCCATCAGCGCTTTCTGGACATGCATGCGGTTCTCCGCTTCATCCCAGACCACCGACTGCGGACCGTCGATCACCTCCGCCGCCACTTCCTCACCGCGGTGCGCCGGCAGGCAGTGCATGAACAGCGCGTCCGGCTTGGCTCGGGCCATCATGTCCGCATCCACGCACCAGTCGGCAAACGCCGTGCGGCGGGCTTCGTTCTCCGCCTCGTAGCCCATGCTGGTCCAGACATCGGTGGTCACCAGGTCGGCCCCGGCGCAAGCCTGCTTCGGGTCCTTGAAGACCTTGTAGCAGTCCCGGTTGCGGATGCCGGCCACCGCCGGATCGATCTCGTAACCGCTGGGGGTGCTCACATGCACGGTGAATCCGAGGATCTCCGCCGCCTGCAGCCAGGTGTTGGCCATGTTGTTGCCGTCACCCACCCAGGCCACCACACGGCCCTTGAGGCAGTCCATGTCGATGGCGCCGCGTCGGTCCATGCCGCGCTGTTCAATGAAGGTGAACAGGTCGGCCAGGATCTGGCAGGGGTGGTATTCGTTGGTCAGGCCGTTGATGACCGGTACCCGCGAATGGGCCGCAAAGCGCTCGATCTTGGTCTGCTCGAAGGTGCGGATCATCACCAGGTCGACCATGCGGCTGATGACACGGGCGCTGTCCTCGATCGGCTCGGCGCGGCCCAGCTGGCTGTCCCCGGTGGTGAGGTGCACCACCGAGCCGCCCATCTGGTACATGCCGGCCTCGAAGCTCACCCGGGTGCGGGTGCTGGCCTTCTCGAAGATCATCGCCAGCGTGCGGTCGGTCAGCGGCTGGTACTTCTCGTAGTTCTTGAAGCGTCGCTTGATGATGGACGCCCGGTCGAACAGGTAGGCGTACTCCTCCGCACGCAGGTCCTTGAACTGCAGGTAGTGGCGCATCAGGCGGTCTCCCGGCTTCATGGCGCGGGGGCCGCGAGGAAGCGCTTGATCAGCGGCACCAGGCGGTTCGCGATGTCCTGAGCTTCCTCGCTGGTGAGGATCAGGGCGGGCAGCAGGCGCACGACGGAGTCGGCGGTGACGCTGATCAGCAACTGGGCCTCTTCCGCCGCCTGGGTGAGCAGGGCGCCGCAGGGGCGGTCCAGCTGGATGCCGATCATCAGACCGTAGCCGCGCACTTCCACGAAGCCCGGCACACCGGCCAGGCCCGCCTGCAGCGCCGCCTTGAGCTCGGCACCGCGCTGCGTCGCGTTGTCCAGCAGGCCGTCCGCTTCCATGATGGCCAGGGTTTCCACACCGGCGCGCATGGCCAGCGGGTTACCGCCGAAGGTGGTGCCGTGGTTGCCCGGGCCCAGCACCTTGGCGGCACGCGGCCCGCAGACCACCGACCCGATGGGCACGCCCGAGCCCAGGCCCTTGGCCAGCGGCATCACGTCCGGCTGGATGTCGGCCCACTGATGCGCGAACCACTTGCCGGTGCGGCCGATGCCGCACTGCACTTCGTCCAGCATCAGCAGCAGATCGTGCTGGTCGGCCAGGCGGCGCAGGTCCTTGAGGAACTGCATGTGCGCCGGGTTGATGCCGCCTTCGCCCTGGATGGTCTCCAGGAAGATGGCGGTGATGTTGGGGTTCTGGGCCAGCGCCTGTTCCAGCGCGGGCAGGTCGTTCAGCGGCACCCGCACGAAGCCGGGGACCAGCGGACCGAAACCGGCCTGCACCTTCGGATTGCCGGTGGCCGACAGCGTCGCCAGCGAGCGGCCATGGAAGGCCTTCTCAAAGACGACGATGGCCGGGTTGGTGTTGCCCCGGTCCTGGCCGAACTTGCGGGCGATCTTGATCGCCGCTTCATTCGCTTCCAGGCCGGAATTGCAGAAGAAGGCATTGGTCAGGCCGGAGAGCTCGCAGAGCTTGGCCGCCAGCTGCTCCTGCAGCGGGACGTGGTAGTAGTTGCTGGTGTGGATCAGCTTGCCGACCTGGTCCCGCAGGGCCGCCACCAGCCGGGGGTGGTTGTGCCCCAGCGTGTTGACGGCGATGCCTGACAACGCGTCCAGGTATCGTCGGCCGGCCGTATCCCACACCTGGCAGCCTTCGCCATGCGACAGGGCGATGGGCAGGCGGCCGTAGGTTTGCATGACATGGGGTTCGGTCGGGGCGGCGAACGTGGACTCCTGGGCGTTCATCAAGTCTCCAGAGACAGGGTTGGCAATACGTCGGTGGGCATGGCGAAGACCGCGCAAACACGGGCAGCGCCATGAAAAAAGCTCCTCGAAAGGAGCGATTGATTCTACGGGTCGTGTTTGAAAAATGGGTCGGCTGCGTGGGATCGCACACGGCCCATCCGGGCGCAGAGTGCCCCTCATGTGCTGCGACGCAACACATCCGAGGCACAATAACGGTTTTGCCTGGCGCCCTGCGGCGCGGGCTAGGAATGATTGAGTGACGCATGACTGAGCAGCCCAAGCCGCGAGAAGTGTTCATCCAGGGAATCACCACGGATGGCCGCACCTTTCGACCGAGCGATTGGGCTGAGCGTCTGGCGGGCGCCATGTCCTGCTTTCGCCCCGGCGGCGTCAGGACTGGGCGGGATGCGCACATCGGCTATTCGCCCTACTGCGTGCCGCGGGTCATCAACGGCGTGAAATGCGTCATCGTCAGCGAAGCACTGAAGGCCGTGGAACCGATGGCCTGGGACTTCGTCATGAACTTCGCCCGCGACAACAAGCTGCAGGTGGTGGACGCCTGTCTGCTGCCGGATCCGCCCGCTGGCGGACCTGCGCCGCGCTGATCGCCCCTGATCCTCTGACTCTCTGACCCTCTGCCTGCCGGGTTGATCCCTTCGGGCCATCGCTTTCTCTTCCAATAGCGCCTAGTGTTGCGGGTTTCGTCGGAAATCCCCCGCCATGGCCGTGGTCCTCCCCGAGGCGGCGGCCCGCGCCGCCCCCGCGCTCCCGGAACTGCATGAACTGCTTCGCCTCGTGGAGCAGGGCGGCGCCTTGCTCCATTGCCGCGAACTGACGCGCATCTCTGCCGGTGGCGGGGAGCTGCCGGTGCTGTCCGTCACCCTCGGGAATCCCGATCCGTCCATCCCCGCCTTGGCCATCATCGGCGGGGTGCATGGCCTGGAGCGCATCGGCGCGCAGGTGGCGCTGGCCTATCTGGGCAGCCTGGTGCGCCGCCTGCGCTGGGATGTGAGCCTGCATCAGCAGCTGGAATCGGTGAGGCTGGTCTTTCTGCCGCTGGTCAATCCCGGCGGCATCCTGCTGGGGCGACGCTCCAATCCCTCCGGCGTGGACTTGATGCGAAATGCCCCGCAGGACGCCGACCGCGCAGTTCCCTGGCTGGTCGGGGGGCATCGTCTGGGGGCCTGGGTGCCCTGGTACCGCGGACCGGCCGGCGCGCCGCTGCAACCCGAAAGCGAGGCCCTGTGCCGTCTGATGCGGGAAGAACTGATGGGCCGCCCGTTTGCGCTGAGCATTGACTGCCACTCGGGGTTTGGTCTGCATGACCGCATCTGGTTTCCCTACGCCCGCAGCCGCCGTCCCATGCGTCATCTGGCGGAGATCCATGCGCTGTGCGAGGTGCTGGACCAGGGGCTGTCCCCTCATCCCTATGTGCTGGAGCCGCAGAGCCAGCACTACCTGGCCCATGGCGACCTCTGGGACCACCTCTATGACGAGTCCGTCACCCTGGATCGGGGGATCTTCCTCCCTATGACGCTCGAAATGGGGTCATGGCTGTGGGTGAAGAAAAATCCGAGGCAGCTACTCTCCCGGCACGGAATGTTCAATCCGCTGATCGAACACCGACAACAGCGGGTGCTGCGGAGACACATGGCTTGGATGGACTTCATGATGCGCGCCACACAGAGCGCGTCCCGGTGGCTGCCGGGCCCCGACACGCGCTGGGATCATGGCGAGCAGGCCCTGATCCGCTGGTACCGACGGAACCGGGCATGAGTGACACGACCTGGATACTGCTGAGAGGGTTGACGCGCGAAAGTGGCCACTGGGGCGACTTTCCGGTGCGTTTGCTGCGGGCGCTGCGCGCCCAGCAGCCGGAGGTGCGTCTGGAATTGCTGGACCTGCCCGGCAATGGGCAGCTGTGCGCTCAGGCCAGCCCCACCCGTGTCTCGGACATGGTGGAGGCGTGTCGCATCGAGCTCAAGCGCCGTGGGGTGCAGATGCCCTGCCATGTGCTGGCGATGTCGCTGGGCGCGATGGTGGCGAGCGACTGGGCGTCGCGCTATCCGAAGGAACTGGAGTCGGTGGTGCTGATCAACACCAGCCTGCGTCCGTTCAGTGCATTTTTCCGGCGCTTGCGGCCGGGCAATTACTGGTCGCTGCTGGTGCTGAGCCTGTTCCGGCTGAGTTTGCGTCAGCGGGAGGCGAGGGTACTGGCCATGACCACCCGGCTGCAGCGTCAACCGGAGCAGGTGCTGGATCACTGGGTGGGTTTGCAGCGCCAGCATCCAGTGCGCCGCCGCAATGCGCTGCGCCAGTTGCTGGCAGCCGTGCGATACCGGGCAAGCTACAACCGGCCGCATCCACCCATGCTGCTGCTGTGCAGCCAGGGGGATGAATTGGTGGACTGGCGCTGCTCACAGGCCATCAGCCGGGCCTGGGGGGCGCCGCTACGCCTGCATGCCCGCGCCGGGCATGACCTGCCGCTGGACGATGGCGACTGGGTGGCGCGCAATGTGGTGGATTGGCTGCATGCCCGTGAAGTGGTGGGCAGTGCGCCGATGCCGCTGCGGGCATGACCCCATGCGAACTCAATGCAAACCCAATGCAAACGGCCTCACGAGTGTGAGGCCGTTGTGGGGTGGAGCCGATGAAACCATGACCTCAGGTCGAGCCCATGGACAGCCCCAATGAAAAAGCCCGCCGGAGCGGGCTTTTATTTGCACCAGAGCTGGAAGTCGCTATCAGGCGGCCAGCGCCTTGATCTTGGCGGACAGGCGGCTCTTATGACGAGCTGCCTTGTTCTTGTGGAAGATGCCCTTGTCAGCCACGGAGTCAATCACGGGCTGGGCAATCTTGAAGAGGTCGGCGGCCTTGGCCTTGTCGCCAGTGACGATCGCCTTTTGCACGTTCTTGATGACCGTGCGGAACTTCGAACGCAGCGCCGAGTTGGCGGCGTTCAGCTTGACGTCTTGACGTGCGCGCTTACGGCCAGAGGCCAGACGCACGGTTTTCTTCTTGGCTTTGGAAGAGCTTGCCATTGTCTTGGGTGTCCAGATGGTGCAAAGACAAAGAGTATAGCAGTGCGCCAGTGAAAATCAAACCGGGGTGCACAAGCAGCGGCTGATAATGCGCCGTCCCCATTCTTGACGCCGGGGCAGCACGACCGGGATGGGAGCCTCTCACCCCCGGCATCGCAGACTGCGCCGGCCCGCCTGACCGCTCATGAATCTGTTGCGTACCGCTTCGGTGGTTTCGGTGTTCACCTTGATGTCGCGCATCACCGGCCTGGTCCGCGAACAGATGATTGCGGCGCTGTTCGGCGCCAACGCCCTGACCGATGCCTATCAGGTGGCGTTCCGCATTCCCAATATGTTCCGGCGGCTGTTTGCCGAGGGTGCATTCTCTCAGGCCTTTGTGCCGGCGCTGGCCGCCGCCCGGGCGCGCGACGGGGACGAGGCCACCCACGGCCTGATCGACGCCGTCTCCACCGTGCTGGTCTGGGTGCAGATTGTCATCTGCGTGGTGGGAGTGGCGGCGGCGCCGCTGCTGGTGCTGGCCCTGGGCGCCAGCCTCAACGAATCGGCCCATGAGGCGGCCGTCACCATGACCCGCTGGATGTTCCCCTACATCGGCTGCATGTCCCTGGTGGCCCTGTCGGCCGGCATCCTCAATACCTGGAAGCGGTTTGTCGTGCCGGCGGTCACGCCGGTGCTGTTCAACCTGTCTTCCATTGCTGCCGGCTACGGCCTGTCCCCGTGGCTGGAGAGCTGGGGCTACCGCCCTATCTATTCACTGGCCATCGGTGTGATGCTGGGCGGGGTGCTGCAACTGGTGGTGCAGATGCCGGCGCTCAAGCGGGTCCATCTGATGCCGCGCATCTCCTGGCGCTGGTCCGGCCTGCGCCAGGCGCTCGCCCATCCCGGCGTGCGGCAGGTGGGCCGCCAGATGGCGCCTGCGCTGGTGGGCGTGGCGGTGGCGCAGGTGTCGCTGGTGATCAATACCCAGATCGCGATTTCGGTGGGGGAGGGGGCCGCCTCCTGGCTGACCTATGCCGACCGCTTGATGGAATTCCCGATCGCCCTGCTGGGCGTGGCGCTGGGCGTGGTGTTGACACCGCAGTTGTCCGCCGCGCAGGCCAAAGGGGATGGCCAGCAGTATTCCGATCTGCTGGACTGGGGGCTGCGGCTGGTGCTGCTGCTGGCCTTGCCCTGTGCGGTGGCCCTGCTGGTGTTTGCCGAACCTCTGGTAGCGGTGCTGTATCAGCGCGGCGCCTTCCAGGCGGCGGACGTGCATCACACGGCGCAGGCGGTGATGGGTTATGGCGTCGGCTTGATGGGGCTGGTGGGCGTGAAGATCCTGGCGCCCGGTTATTACGCACGACTCGACACCCGCACCCCGGTGCGGGTGGCCATCCTGGTGCTGGTGCTGACGCAGATCCTCAATGGCGTGTTTGTCTTCTGGCTGGGCATCGGCGTGGCCGGGCTGTCGCTGTCCATCGGCCTGGGCGCCGTGGTGAATGCGGGCCTGCTGCTGGTGGGGCTGCGCAAGCTGGGCAGCTACAAGCCGGCGCCTGGCTGGTTCTGGTTTGCCTTGCGGGTGGTGCTGGCCAGCGCGGCCATGGGCGGCCTGCAGTGGTGGCTGGCCCGTCACTTCGACTGGGTGGCGCTGGGGCAGCATGAACTGGTGCGTGCGGGCTGGATGGCGGTCAGCCTGGCGGGCTCGGCCGTGCTGTATTTCGCACTTCTGCTGCTGTCCGGCATTCAGGTGCGTCACTTCATCAAGCGGACCTGAGCTGGCGGCGGCACACGCGCGCAACGCCGACACCCTCTCCACGCAGCTTCGTGCGCGGCTTTGTGCCTATTCCTTCCCTCTGTGGATGACCAGGCCTCCCCCCATGCTCGTGCGATCCTCGCGCAGGGCTTAGACTCCAGCTTATGAATTTGCCGTTGGATTGGGCAGTGCCGTCGGCACTCGACTATTTCGCCACCCTGGTGGCCGATGACGAGGGGCTGAACCTGGCGGAGGCGGCAACGGCCATCGCGCTGGTGGACGTCCCCCATCTGGATGTTCAGCAGGTGATGGCCGAACTGGACCGCCTGGGCGAGCGCCTGCGGCGCCGTCTGCCGTCCGATGCCGGCCCCAGCCACCGCCTGCGCATGCTCAACCAGTATTTCCATGGGGAACTGGGCTTTGCCGGCAACGTCAACGACTATTACGCGGTGGGCAACAGCTATCTGCATGAAGTGCTGCAGACCCGTCGCGGCATTCCCATCACCCTGGCCATCATCTATATGGAGCTGGCGGCGCATGTCGGCCTGCGGGTCAAGGGCGTGAGCTTTCCCGGCCATTTCCTGATGAAGCTGCGCCTGCCGCAGGGGGAAGTGGTGCTGGATCCGTTCAGCGGCCGGTCCCTGGGGCGCAGCGAACTGGACGAATTCCTCAGCCCCTGGCGCGACCGGGCGGGCCTCGCGCCCGGGGAGCCGATGTCGCTGGACGCATTCCTCGGCACGGCCTCGCCGCGCCAGATCCTGGCCCGCATGCTGCGCAATCTCAAACAGATCCACCTGGAGCAAGGGGACCTGCCACGCCTGTTGGCCGTTCAGCAGCGTCTGGTGGCCCTGCTGCCGGACGATCAGGCCGAAAAGGCGGAACTGGCGCAATGCCAGCAGCAGATCCGCGACCGGGACGGTCCGGCCACCCTGCACTGAACCTTTAGAATCCGCCTTGCTGTCCGTGGGCACCACCAGGGCCCAGCCCGGACGGGCGGGGCAGGCATTGACCGCTGCCCGGCTCCGACAGCCGCCCGGCACGTCAGGCCGCCCCTGGCCCGCGCCCCCCATCCAAGGCTTGAGTCGTTTGAAGCAAATTCCGCTGTCGCTGGGCCCCGAGCCCGACTACACCTTTGACAATCTGCTGCCCGGTGCCAACGTGGCGGCCCTGACGCACGTGCTCACCCTGGGCACGGGTGCGCCGCCGGTCTTCCTCTGGGGGCCGCCCGGCGCGGGCAAGACCCATGTGCTGCGGGCCCTGGCCCAGCGCTGGCAGGCCGCTGGTGCGCAGGTCGGCTGGTATGACGCCGACACGCCGCTGCCCTGGGAACTGCCGTCCCACCCCAGCCTGCTGCTGATGGACGACTGCCAGCGCTTTGATGCCGGCCAGCAGCACGCGGCCTTCGCCCTGTTCGTGGAAGCCGCGACCATGGGCCTGGCGGTGGTGGCCACCGGCACCGAGCCGCCGGTCGACCTCGCCCTGCGGGAAGACCTGCGGACCCGGCTGGCCTGGGGCCCGACCTTTGCCCTGCAGCCGCTGTCCGAATCCGACATCCGGGCGGTGCTGCGCCGCGACGCCGACCGCCGCGGCCTGGTGCTGAGCGACGAGGTCATGGACTACCTGCTCACCCGCTTCGCCCGCGATCTCAAGCACCTCATGACCCTGCTGGACGGCCTGGATGAATTCTCCATGGCCAGCAAGCGGGCGGTCACCGTGCCCCTGCTGCGCCAGATGCTGGCTGACCAGGGTGCCCAGCCCGCCCAGTCCACCCAGCCGGCCCATTGAGGCCCCAACCCTCTCTCCTACCTGCCAAGGAACCTGCATCGTGGACCTGACCCTGTTCGACCTGGACGGCACCCTCATTCCCCAGGACTCGGACCATGCTTTCGGCGCCTACATGGTGGAGATCGGCTGGGCGGACGGCCAGGCCTGGTCGGCGCGCAATGACCAGTTCTATGCGCAGTACCAGAACGGCACCCTCAAGCTGGATGAATACATCGACTTCGCCACCTCCGTCTGGCGGGCCCGCCCGCTGGAGGAAGCCCTGGCGGCGAGGGCTGCTTTCATGGACCGGGTCATCGCCCCGATGTTGCGCGACAATGCGCGCGCACTGGTGCAGCGGCACCTGGACGCCGGGGATCTGGTGGTGGTGGTCACGGCCACCAATGAATTTGTGACGGAGCTGATCCCCAAGGTCTTCGGCATCGACCATCTGATTGCGGTCCGGCTGGAGCGGGACCCCGAGGGCCGCTACACCGGCCGCATCGACGGGGTGCCGTCCTTCCAGGGCGGCAAGGTGGTGCGGGTGCGCCAGTGGCTGGAGCAGCAGGGCCGGCGCTGGGAAGACTTCGAGCGTGTGCATTTCTACAGCGACTCGATGAATGACCTGCCGTTGCTGGAGCAGGTCAGCCATCCGGTGGCCACCAATCCCAGCGCGGCGCTGGACTCGCTGGCGCGCGAGCGCGGCTGGCCAATACTGAAGTTGTTCGAATGATTAAAAAACTGATCAACAAGTTGCTGGGCAAGCCCGAAGGCAGCGCCTCCAAGGCGACGCCGCTGGGCAAACGCGTCGAGATCGGCGCGGATGAACACCGCATCGACCCCGAGCTGCTGGATGAGCGCGGCGTGAAGGTCGTCAAGGGCCTGACCGACGCCGGCTTCGAGGCCTACATCGTCGGCGGCGCCGTGCGCGACCTGCTGCTGGGCCGTCGCCCCAAGGACTTCGACGTGGCCACCGACGCCACGCCGGAAGAGGTCAAGAACCAGTTCCGCCGCGCCTTCATCATCGGCCGCCGGTTCCGCATCGTGCACGTGGTGTTCGGTCGTGGCCGCGAGCATGAGGTGATCGAGGTGTCCACCTTCCGGGCACTGCTCACGCAGGACGATGCCGAACAGGTGCAGGGCAACGAGAAGACCTCCAAGGACGCCCTGGCTGGCAAGTCCCATGTGGTGGACGCCAGCGGCCGGGTGCTGCGGGACAACGTCTGGGGCCCGCAGGTGGAAGATGCGGCCCGCCGCGACTTCACCGTCAACGCGCTGTATTACGACCCGCAGCGCGAGCTGGTGGTGGACTACCACGGCGGCCTGGCCGACTGCCGCAAGAAGATCCTGCGCATGATCGGCGACCCGGAGACCCGCTACCGCGAAGACCCGGTGCGCATCCTGCGCGCCGTCCGCTTCGCCGCCAAGCTGGGCTTCTCCATCGAGCCCAAGACGCGCGCGCCCATTGCATCGATGTCCGCCCTGCTGGCCAACGTGCCGCTCTCGCGCATGTTCGATGAAATGATCAAGCTGCTGCAGACCGGCCATGCGCTGGCCAGTCTGGAGGAGCTGCGCAAGCAGGGCCTGGCGCGGGGCATCTTCCCCATCCTGGACGCCGTGCTGGACGAGAACGGCGCGCTGCCGGACAACGTCCACGGCCGCTTCGTCCGGATGGCGCTGGAAGACACCGACAAGCGGGTGGCCGAAGGCCGCTCGGTGGCGCCCAGCTTCATGCTGGCCTGCATGCTGTGGGGCGAGGTGCAGCAGCGCTGGACCCGCCTGATCGCCGGCGGCGAAGGCCCGGTGCCGGCGCTGCAGCAGGCCATCGACCTGGTGTTCGACGCCCGCGTGGGCGACATCTCCGGCCGCGGCAAGCTGGCGGCGGACATGCGCGAGATCTGGATGATGCAGCCGCGCTTCGAGCGCCGCACCGGCAGCGGTCCGCACCGCCTGATCGAGCAGCCGCGCTACCGCGCCGGTTTCGACTTCCTGGCCCTGCGGGCGGAAGCTGGCGAGATCGACGCCACGCTGGCCGATTGGTGGGAAGACTTCGCCCTGGGCAATGAGGACGAGCGCCGTGCACTGCTGGACCAGGCGCGTGAATCGCAGCGCCAGTCGTCGCCCAAGAGCCGCGGCAAGCAAGGCGGCGGCCGGGTGCATCAGGTGCCGCGTGGCGCAGTCAGTCAGGCGGATGGAGAGTCGGCTCGGACGGCCAATGCGGGTGGTCCTGCCCGGGGCGCATCGGCCGAGGCCCGGGGCCAGGGTGATGCGGACCGCGACGACGAGGATGATCTGGACGACCGCGACCCCGCCGCCGATTTCGGCGCGGACGGGGACACCCCGCGAGCCAATCCGGCGCGCAAGCGTCGCCGTCGTCGCAAGCCGAAGGCCGCCGGTGGCAGTTCCGGCGGGGATGCCGGGGGTGCCGCCGGTGGTGACGCCTGACCCTGCTCCCGCCAGCGCCTTCATCGCCCTCGGCGCCAACCTCGGTGCGCTGCGGGCGACCCTGGAAGCTGCCCTGGCCGAGCTGGCCGCCTGGCCAGGCATCCGCGTCACGGCGGTCTCCAGCGCCTGGCACAGCGCCCCGGTGGGCTGCGAAGGCCCGGACTATCTGAATGCGGTGGCTGCTATCGAGACCACCCTGACGCCGCTGGCCCTGCTGGACGCCCTGCAGGCCATCGAGCAGCGCCACGGGCGAGAGCGCCCCTTTGTGAACGCGCCTCGCACGCTCGATCTCGATCTGCTGCTCTACAACGACCAGCAGATCCGCACCGAGCGCCTGACCGTGCCCCATCCGCGGCTGCAGGAGCGCGCATTTGTGGTGCTGCCGCTGCTGGAACTGGCCCCCACGCTGGTTCTGCCCGGGCTCGGCCCGCTGAGCCATTACGAAGCCTCCGTGCGGGACCAAGCCCTCACCCGCACGCCGGAACCGTTGGCTCCTCCCCACAGCGGTTGATTGATTTCCGCGCCGGGCGCTGGCCGGCATGGCCCGTTCGGGCCTCTTCCTCCCGCCTTCCTCGGCCCTCCAGAAGGGGCGCCGTCCCAGGGTTTCCCTGGCGTCAGCCGCCTCGACCTGCCGACGCCCACCCCCGCTCAAGCCCTGCGGCCATCGCGCAAAAACCGCGCATGTCCCCTGGCCATCGGCGCGCTAGGCAACCCACTCAGTCCCCCATTTCGGTGGGCCCGGCTACACTTGCGGGCTTGCCGTATGACGCGGCGGTGAACTTTTTGTGACGAGAACCCATGTTTTTCGGCAAGTTGCTGCCCCGTGAGGGCAATTTTTTCGAGCTTTTTAATCAGCACGGTGCACAGATCGTGGAAGGCGCGCGCGCCTTCATGCTGATGATCCAGAACTACAACGACCTCACGCTGCGCGAAAAATACGCCGCTGAAGTCGACAAGGCCGAGCACCACGCTGACCGCATCACCGCCGAGGTGAACCGGCTGCTGCATCGCACCTTCATCACGCCGATCGACCGGGAACAGATCCACGGCCTGATCAATGCGATGGACGACATCCTGGACCTGCTGCAGGACTCGTCCGAGACCATGCAGCTCTACGACGTGCGCTCCATCCCGGAAGAAGTGCTGCGCCTGGGCGACCTGTCCGCCAAGTGCTGCGAGCGTGTGCAGCATGCGGTCTCGCTGCTGCCCAAGCTGAGCGAATCGCTGACTGCTGAAGCCGCCATCAAGACCTGCGAAGAGATCGACAAGCTGGAATCGGATGCGGACCGCGTGATGCGCGCCGCCATGTCCAAGCTGTTCCGCGAGCAGCCGGATGTGCGCGAGCTGATCAAGCTCAAGGCGATCTACGAGCAGCTGGAATCGATCTCCGACCGTTGTGAAGACGTGGCCAACCTGATCGAGGGCATCGTCCTCGAGAACTCGTAATCCGGGGTCGGCTGATGGGAACGATGCAGGTGGCCTTCTGGGTCGTGGCCATGCTCGTGGTGCTGGCCTTGCTGTTCGACTTCATGAACGGCTTTCACGATGCGGCGAACTCCATCGCCACCGTCGTGTCCACCGGGGTGCTCAAGCCGCAGCAGGCGGTGCTGTTCGCCGCCTTCTTCAATGTGGTGGCGGTGGCCTTTTTCGAGCTGAAGGTGGCGGCCACCATCGGCAAGGGCAGCATTGCACCGGGCATCGTGGATCACCATGTGATCTTCGGTGCGCTGATCGGGGCGATCTCCTGGAACGTCATCACCTGGCTGTATGGCATTCCGTCGAGCTCCTCCCACGCGCTGATCGGCGGTCTGGTGGGCGCGGCCATCGCCAAGGCCGGGACCAACGGGCTGGTGATGAGCGGCATCGGCAAGACGGTGCTGTTCATCTTCGTGTCGCCGCTGCTGGGGTTCGTGCTGGGCTCGCTGCTGATGGTGATCGTGGCCTGGCTGTTCCGGCGCAGCTCGCCGCTGCGGGTGGACAACTGGTTCCGGCGGCTGCAGCTGGTGTCGGCCGGTCTCTACAGCCTGGGGCATGGCGGCAATGATGCGCAGAAGACCATCGGTCTGATCTGGATGCTGCTGATCGCCTCCGGTTATGCCTCCGGCACCGACCATTCGCCGCCCACCTGGGTGATCGGCGCCTGCTACCTGGCCATTGGCATGGGCACGATGTTCGGCGGCTGGCGGATCGTGCGGACCATGGGTCAGAAGATCACCAAGCTCAAGCCGGTCGGCGGCTTCTGCGCCGAAACCGGCGGGGCGATCACGCTGTTCCTGGCCAATGGCCTGGGCATTCCGGTGTCCACCACCCACACCATCACCGGCGCCATCGTCGGGGTGGGGTCCACGCAGCGGGCCTCGTCGGTGCGCTGGGGCGTGGCCGGCAACATCGTCTGGGCCTGGGTGTTCACCATTCCGGCGTCGGCGTTCATCGGTGGTGTCTTCTACTGGCTGAGCTTCACGCTGTTCTGATGACGCGCAGGCGGCGCTGCGAGCTCGCACGCACCGCCTGTCACCAAACAAAAGAGGCCCTGATGCCGCACGCTGGATTCAGCGGGGGCTCAGGGCCTTTGTGTTGGTGGAGCGGCAAGGGTGTTGTGGGCAGTACGGCTCGCCAAAGGGCAGTGCGGCCGCGTGGTTCAGCCCCCCGCTACTGGCTCAGTTCCTGCGCCGCTTCCACCTGAGATTCAAAGTAGCGCTGCGCCGAAAACGCCAGCGTCGCCATCAGGCAGGCGCCGCCCACCATCAGGCAGGCGATGACGCCCAGCACCGGTCCCCAGCCGGTGCGCCGGGGCGGTAGGCCGGGGTTGTGGCGTTCATTCCAGCGGTCGTCCGGTGTCAGGCCGTGAAGAATGCCCGCCAGCATGCTCTGGGCCAGCATCAGCCCCAGCAAGGGGATGAGCAGCCAGGCGACATGGTCATCCTGGCCCAGCACGTCCATGCGGTGCAGGCCGTACAGACCCAGCAGGGTTGGCAGGGGATGCGCCCAGGCCCACTTGTCCTGCAGGCCGTAGAGATAGAAGCGGTGGACGCCGAAGCTGCCCAGCACAAAGCTGAGCCAGGTGGCCACCGTCTTGGAGCGATAGGACCGCTCCTGCGCAGGACCTGCCACGGTGATCATGCCGTCGGGGCGGGGTCGGCGGCGGGATCGGCCGGCGCTGAGGCGGCAGCCGTGCCGGGCGCTGTCGGCGCGGCTGCGGCTGCGGGCGTTGCGATCGGGCTGCTGGTGTCGCCCTGGCCCAGTTGGCGCTGCATCAGCACCACATCCAGCCAGCGGCCGAATTTCCAGCCGGCCGACTTCAGCAGGCCGTTCTGCTCAAAGCCCAGGCTGCGGTGCACGCCGATGGAGCCCAGGTTCTGCGAATCGCCGATCACGGCGATCATCTGCCGGGCCCCGGCTGCCTCGCAGCGGGCCACCAGCTCGGCCAGCAGCAGCCGGCCGACGCCCTGGCCCTGGGCTTGCGGGGACAGATAGATCGAGTCCTCGACGAAATAGCGGTAGGCCAGTCGGGGGCGGAAATAGTTGGCATAGGCGTAGCCCAGCACCTGACCGTCCCGCTCGGCCACCAGATAGGGCAGGCTGCGGCTCAGGACTTCAGTGCGGCGACGCGCCATCTCGGCGCGGTCCGGCACATCGGTCTCGAAAGTGCCGGTGCCGTGGAGCACCGCATGCTCGTAAATCTGCTGGATGGCGGGAATGTCACCCTCCATGCTGGGACGAATCACGAGGGGAACGGTACTGCTTGGGGATGTGGTCATTGGGGGAGGAGGACAAAGCGTCAAACCCGAGTTTATAATGCCCGGTTTTGGCGCTGGCTGACAGGTGTGAGTTCAGAGCAGGTTGCCCGGGCCGGGGGAAACAATTTCCTCCTGCAGTCCTGGGTAGACGCTTTGGGCGGCTGACGGCGTATCTACAGTGCCACTTCAGAGTCTTTGTGCGGAAGCATGCGCCCGACACGCGCGCCGTACATCGCAACTCTACCCTTTGATCTGCTTGCCCCTGTGTGTCTCCCTGGTGCGGTGGAACGCTAGAAAACACTGAAGGATTGATCATGGTCGTGATTCGACTCTCCCGCGGCGGCTCCAAGAAGCGTCCGTTCTACAACCTGGTTGTGACCGACAGCCGCAACCGCCGTGACGGCCGCTTCATCGAGCGCGTGGGTTTCTACAACCCCGTGGCTTCGGGCAATGCTGAATCCCTGCGCGTCGCTCAAGACCGCGTGGCGTACTGGGTGGGCGTTGGCGCCCAGCTGTCTCCGTCCGTCGCTCGTCTGGTCGACGTGGCCAAGAAGGCTGCCGTCGCTCCTGCCGCTGCTGCCTGAGCTGACTGATGAAAAACGCGCCTGACCTGATCGATGATCTGTCCACGGCCATGCCGGAAGACGCCATCGAAGTAGGGCGCGTTCTGGACGCCTGGGGCATCAAGGGCTGGATCAAGATCCTGTCCCATTCCGCCGATGCCGACGCGCTGTTCAATTCCCGCCGCTGGTTTCTCAAGCCCAGCGAACGGGTGAACGGCGCGCCGCCCCGCCCAGGCGCTCCATCCGCCGGGACCTCCGTCCCGCCGGTGCTCAAGATTCTTTCGGTGCGAGACCATGGCGACGGTATCGTCGCCCAGGCCGAAGGCGTGTCGGACCGCAGTGCGGCCGAGGCGCTCAGGGGGGCTCGCATCTATGTCTCCCGCTCCACCTTCCCCCAGACCGATCCGGACGAGTACTACTGGATCGACCTCATCGGCCTGACCGTGGTGAACCGCGAAGGCCAGACCCTGGGCGAAGTGACCGACCTGATCGACACCGGCCCGCACTGCGTCCTGCGTATCGTGCCCCCGGGTCTCACGCCGCCGGTCAAGCCTGAGCAGGAGATTCTCATCCCCTTCGTCTCCGCCTATGTGGGCGATGTGGACATGTCCGGCCGTCGCATCACGGTCGATTGGGGCCTGGACTACTGATCCGGCCAACGGTGCGGCGCTGCGTCCCTGACCTGCTCACCGCACGCTGACCGCTCACTGCTCACCGCTCTGCTGTCCCGCCTGGCCCCATGCGCTTTGACGTCATCACCCTGTTCCCGGAGCTCTTCGAGCCTTTTCTGAGGGTCGGTGTGACGCGGCGTGCGTATGAGAGCCGGCAGGTGGATGTCCGCTTGTGGCCGCTGCGCGACTATGCCGAGGACAACTACCGCCGTGTCGATGACCGTCCCTACGGGGGCGGACCCGGCATGGTGATGCTGGTGGAGCCGCTGGAGCGTGCCATGACGGCGGTGCGGGCGGATCGTCTTGCAGCGGGTGTCGCCGCTAGTGCCACTGCGCCCGAACCTGCTGCCGCTTCTGTTGCCGCTCCTGCCACCGCTGCAGCGGACAGTGCCCCCGTGGTGATCCACTTCAGCCCCACGGGACGCCATCTGGACCAGTCCCTGGTGCGCGAACTGGCCGCCGGCCCGGGCGCCATCCTGCTGTGCAGCCGTTACGAGGGTGTCGACCAGCGCTTTGTGGACCGTCATGTGACGATGGAAGTCAGCCTGGGCGACTTCGTGCTCTCCGGCGGGGAACTGCCCGCGCTGGCCCTGATGGACGCGGTCACGAGGTTGCAGGAGGGCGTGCTCAACGACGCCGCCTCTCACCAGCAGGACAGCTTCTCCGACGGCCTGCTGGACTGCCCCCACTACAGCCGGCCGGAAGTGCTGGAGACACCGGGTGGCGTGCAGGCGGTGCCGCCGGTGCTGCTGTCCGGCCATCATGCGGACATTGCCCGCTGGCGGCGGGAGCGATCGCTGGCGTTGACGCAGCAGCGTCGTCCGGAATTGATCGAGGCCGCCCGGCGCGAGGGCAAGCTCAGCCGCAAGGATGAGGCCTTCCTGGCCGGCTTGGGCAACCCGGCGAAGGCCAAGAACCGCCCGTGATCGGCCCTTGATCGGGCTGCCACGACAGCAACCGCGACGAAAACCACAGCCCACCGCCACCCCGGTGTTTGACGGTCCGGCTTGCATGTCTATAATCGCGGGCTTTCCCGATCCTCTGTCCGGCCAGGCTACCGAATTCCTCGGGCCTACCAAGGGCGGTGCTGTTTTGTCACTGGTGCGCACGCTGCGCGCAACAAGACCACACCCCCCAGACCTGATGCGCCGGGGCGTTCAACGCTCCTTTCATCATCTCTGACAACGCATTTGCGCGGGCACGATCACTAGGAGTCATTTGTGAACCTGATCCAGATCCTCGAGCAAGAAGAAATTGCTCGCCTGAACAAGACCATCCCCTCGTTTGGTCCTGGCGACACCGTGATCGTCAACGTCAACGTGGTGGAAGGTACCCGCAAGCGGGTGCAGGCCTACGAAGGCGTCGTGATTGCCAAGCGCAACCGTGGCCTGAACTCCAACTTCATCGTCCGCAAGATCTCCAGCGGCGAAGGCGTTGAGCGTACGTTCCAAACCTACAGCCCGCTGATCGCTTCGATCGAAGTCAAGCGCCGCGGTGACGTCCGTCGTGCCAAGCTGTACTACCTGCGCCAGCGTTCGGGCAAGTCGGCACGTATCAAGGAAAAGCTGGCCTGATCTTCGGCTGCTTGTCCGGTCACCGGTTTCGGCCGGTGCCCAAGACGCCTCAGCTCCGGCTGATGCAAAAAAACCGCTCCAAGGCCTCGCCTCGGAGCGGTTTTTTCATTCCCGGCATACTGCTGGCGCTGACCAAGTTCTCCATGTCCACCCTGCCGATCCGTCCCGCCATCAAGGAACCCTGGCTGGTGCCCGTCACCGGCACCGATGCCCACCTGCCGGCGGTCCCGGCGGGCCGGCTCAGCGCCCAGGCGCTGCGGGAGCGCTTCCTGCGCCCACCGCCCTTTGAGCCCGAGATTCCCGGTGACGGCGGCCTGCTGACGGACCGTGCGCCGACGCAGGCATCCGTGCTTGTGCCGCTGGTGCAGCGTGCGCAGGGGCTGTCGGTGCTGCTGACCCAGCGCACCGCCCACCTGCGGGACCATGCCGGCCAGATCAGCTTCCCCGGCGGCCGGGCCGAGCCGGAGGACGGCTCCCCGGAGCGCACCGCCCTGCGCGAAGCCGAAGAAGAGATCGGGCTGCCGCCCCCGCTCGTGGACATCATCGGCCAGTTACCGCTGTATCGGACGGTGACGGCCTATGAGGTCACGCCGGTGGTGGCGCTGGTGCAGCCGTCCTTCGATCTGCGGCTGGACTCCGGCGAGGTGGCCGAAGCCTTCGAGGTGCCGCTGTCCTTCCTGATGAATCCGGCGCACCACCGGCGCCACCGCTTCGAGTGGGACGGCGGCGCCCGTCAGTTCCTCTCCATGCCCTGGACAGGGACAGGTCTTGCAAGCAGCGCCACTGCGGTGCCGTCAGCGCCCCGCGAATTCTTCATCTGGGGGGCGACGGCCGCCATGCTTCGCAATCTGTATCGCTTCCTGCTGATCTGAATCCGGCTGGGTCCGCCGGTGTCCCGCTATCATCCCGGGCCATGAACCTCATCGCGGTCTTGCTCGCTCTGATTTGCGAGCAGCTCAAGCCTCTGCCGCACGGCAATCCTGTCCACCAGGGCATGATTGCCTGGGTGCGCTGGACGGGGCGCAACTTCGACGCTGGCCGCTCGCATCATGCGGCGGTGGTCTGGTCCATCACGGTGGTGGGGCCGGCGCTGCTGGTGGGCCTGCTGGCCATGCTGCTGCACCGCTACAGCCTGGTGCTGTCCCTGCTGCTGGATGTGCTGGTGCTCTACCTGACCCTGGGCTTCCGGCAGTTCAGCCACTATTTCACCGACATCCGCGACGCGCTGGAGCGCGGCGACGAACTCGAAGCCCGCCGCCTGCTGGCCGAATGGCGCCACCTGGACGCCAGCGAACTGCCGCGCACCGAGCTGCTGCGGCATGTGCTGGAGCATTCCCTGCTGGCCGCACATCGTCACGTGTTTGGGGTGTTCTTCTGGTTCGTGCTGCTGTCGGCGCTGGGCCTGGGGCCGGCCGGTGCCGTGCTCTACCGCATGGCCGAGTTCGCCGGCAGGTACTGGGCCTTCAAGAGCCGCACTTTGGACGCACCGACCAATGAGCGGCTGATGCAGCTGTCGCGCCGCCTCTTCGGGCTGATCGACCATGTTCCGGCCCGCCTGACCGCCACCGGCTTTGCCATCGTCGGCAACTTCGAGGAAGCGGTGAACGGCTGGCGCCGGGATGCTGCGCTGTGGGCGCACAGCAATGAGGGCATTATCTTGGCGGCCGCTGCCGGCGCGGTCGGCGTCCAACTGGGCGGCAGTGCTGCGCCAGGCGTGACCCCGGACCGCAGCAAGACCTTTGATGCCGGCGGCGACATGGACGCCACCCGCGCCGAAGGCTCAACCGGTGGGCAGCCGCCGCAACTGGGGCACCTGCAAAGCGTGGTGGGCCTGGTGTGGCGCTCGGTGGTGCTGTGGATGCTGCTCATGGGGTTGCTGCGCGCCGCGAACATGCTGGGCTGACACGCCCGCCGGGCCCGTCTGCGCACGGGCCCAGGAAGCGCAGCAGGCCGCTCGGGCCCCTCAAGCCCGCCCCTCACGCCCGCCCCTCAAGCGCATCCCTCACGCCTCTTAAGCCTCTCGCACATCGGCCAGCACCTGCTGGCCGAAGTCGTTTCTGGACAGCCACCGCAGCACCTTGCGGGCGGTGTCCTGCGCGCTGGCGAGCTGACCCTCCGTCTTGAACGCCACGAAGCGGTCCCGATCCGGGAATCCGTCCGAGGCACCGCCGCGGATGGTGGCCTGCATGTCGGTGTCGATGATGCCCGGGGCCAGCGACACCACGCGCGCAAATGGCCGCCCCTGCGAGGCCTTGACCTCTTCGTCCAGCGCCATGGCGCGACTCAGGTTGTCCATGCCGGCCTTGGCGGCGCAGTACACCGCCGACCCGGCCATGGCCCGGCGACCCAGCCCCGAGGAGATGTTGAGAATGCGGCGATCCCCGCGCCATGCGGCCGTCGCATCCAGGAAGGCTGCGCTGATCAGCACCGTGGCCTCCAGCCCCACCCGCAGGGCGCCGGACAGCACCTCCAGCGTGCTCGCCTCCACCGGCCCCGGCGACGGAATCACCCCCGCGTTGTTCACCAGATTCACAGCGGCCCAGTCCTGCGGCTGGGTGCGCAGCCAGTCGCCCAGATGGCGGGCGATCACCAGCGGCTCGGCCAGATCCGCCTGCCACTGCTGCAGCGGGTAGTCGTGCTCGCGGGCGAACTGCTCGAGCGCATCGCTGCGGCCGCGTGCAATGCCGACCACCTGATGACCGGCCTGCAGGCACTCGCGCGCCAGCGCCTCGCCCAGGCCACGCGAGCTGCCGGTGATGACAGTGAGCGTGCGACCGGCGGCGCTGGAGGTCTCTTCGCTCGAGGGGGAAGTCAGTGAATCAGCCATAAAAAACTCCTCAAAATTCGACAGGGCAATGAAGGGTCAGGGCGCTCTCGCCCAGCAGGGCTGGCAGCGACAGGTCACGGGCATGCAGCAGCAAGCGCGGCGCCTGCGCCTGCACGGGGGGCGGGGCATACAGGGTGTCGCCCAGAATCGGGTGACCGCAAGCCAGCAGATGCACGCGCAGTTGATGGGAGCGACCAGTGACGGGTTCCAGCCACAGCCGGGTGCTCAGGCCCTGTGGATCGCGCGACACCACCATCACTCGGGTGAGACTGGGTTTGCCGGTCTCAAAGTCCACCTTCTGCCGCGGACGGTTGGGCCAGTCGGCGATCAGCGGCAGGTCGATGTCGAACCGGTCCGCCTCCACCCGACCACTGACCACGGCCTCATAACGCTTGTCCACCTGTCGCTGTGCAAAGGCCTCGCTGAGCGCGCGCTGCATGGCTTCACCACGGGCGAAGACCAGCAGGCCCGAAGTGGCCTGGTCCAGCCGATGCACCACCAGCGCCTCCGGAAACTGCTCGCGCAGCCGGTGCCAGGCGCAGTCCTGCTTGTTGTCACCGCGGCCCGGGACGGCCAGCAGGCCGGCGGGTTTGTGGATGATGATGCGCTGTGCGTCCACATGCATCAGGGGGAGGGCGTTGGACATGGGGCGATTGTCGCGGCGACCGTATCATCGCGCGGCACAAGACGCGGAGATGCGCACGATGGAAGACCAAGACCGGCCCGACCAACCCGACCGCCGCCGCCTGCTGGGCGGCCTGCTCAGCACGGGCGCCGTCACGGCCGCCGCGACCGCTGCCACCGCAGCGGCCACGGCCACCGCACTGGCGGGCTGCGCCTCGGGCGGCCCGCTCGCGCCGCTGCCCACCGGCAACAAGAGCGCGATGGGCCTGAAGGCGCCGCCGCTGCAGGAAGTGCGGCTGGGCCTGATCGGGGTGGGGCAGCGCGGGGCCGAACTGGCCCAGACCCTGTGCCGGCTGGAAGGGGCCCGCATCACCGCCATCGCCGACATCGATGCCCAGGCCATCGACAAGACCTTGTCGCTGATTCAACAAGCCCGTGGGGCCCGGCCCGAGGTCATCACCGGCAGCTCCGGTGCGTGGGAACGCTTGATCGGCCGCAGCGATGTGGATGCCGTGATCATCGCCACCCCCTGGGAGCTGCACACCCCAATGGCGGTGGCGGCGATGAAGTCCGGCAAGCATGTGTTCATCGAAACCCCGGCGGCGCTGACGGTCAACGAAGCCTGGCTGCTGGTGGACACCGCCGAGGCCACCCAGCGCCACTGCATGATGCTGGAGAGCTGCTGCTATGGCCGCGAAGAGATGATGCTGCTGAACATGATCCGCCAGGGCCTGTTTGGCGAGCTGGTGCATGCGGAGGGCGCGTACTTTCATGACCTGCGCCAGCAGCTCAAGGATCTGGAGCGCGGCCCTGGGTCGTGGCGCACGCTGCGCTATGCCCAGCACAACGGCAACCTCTATCCCACACATGGCCTCGGGCCGCTGGCGCAGTACTTCAACATCCAGCGGGGCGACCGCTTCGACTACCTCAACTCGCAAAGTTCCAATGCCCGCGGGCTGGCGGCTTATGCCAGCCGGGAACTGCCGCCCGGCCATCCGCATGCGCGGCTGCCCTACATCACGGGGGATGTGAACACCAGCGTGATCAAGTGCGCCTCCGGCCGTACCCTCCTGCTGCAGCACGACACCACCACGCCGCGGCCCTACTCGCGGCTGAACACCTTGGTGGGCACCAACGGCATTTTCAGCGGCTTCCCGGACCGCATCGCCATCGAGACGATGGACGGCCGCAAGCTGAGCTCGCCCACCGGGAAGGACGCCTCCCGCGAGTGGGACACCGACATGAAGACCTGGTTCGACCGCTTCGACCATCCGCTGTGGAAGCAGCTGGGGGCCCAGGCGCAGCAGGGCGGCGCGGGCGGCATGGATTTCGTCATGCTGTGGCGGGTCATCTACAACCTGCGCCAGGGCTTGCCCATGGACCAGGACGTGTACGACGCGGCGGCGTGGTCCGTGGTGCTGCCGCTGTCCTGCGAATCGGTGGCGGACCGCGGCAATGCCAAGGACTTCCCTGACTTCACCCGCGGTCGATGGAAGACGGCGCGCACGCTGGGCGTGATGGCCTGACCCCCAACAGCGCCGCGCGGGGCCGGCTCAGAACTGCTCGATCCACCCGGTCTGCACGGCGGACTGCGGGTTGGACCCGGCCTTTTGCACCTCCTGCACCGCTTCTTGGGCGCTGCGTCCCAGACGTTTGAGCACACAGGCCGCCAGCGTGCCGGTTCGGCCCATGCCGGCTGCGCAGTGCACCAGCGCGCGGTCGCCCAGCTTCAGGCCCTGGGCCACTTGCTCCACGCCCTGGCGGAACACCGCCGCTTCGGACGCCAGTCCGAAGTTCAGCATCGGCAGATGGAGCCACCGGAAGGGCAGTCGCCCCTCCTTGATGGCCTTGAAGTAGAGCGGCGAGAGCGACTCGACTTCATCCAGCGGATTCAGACACACGACCAGATTCAGCCGCTGCTGCCGGGCGCCGTCCAGAAAATCCGGCCAGCGTTCGCGTCGCCCGGGCATGGAATGCAGCCATAGACGGCCGGAGATGTCGTCAGGGAGGGGGAGGGCACGAAAGCTCATGGCGCCATTCTCCAGTCTCCCTGCCGCGGTTGGTGTTAATAAACAAACAGTTTATTTATTGAGGGCGATCGGGGAAGATGAATGGAACGCGCGCTTCGTTCCATCCGAGACTCTCGAGGAGCCTTTCATGATCACTGTCCAGAGCACCGACCCCTTGATGCGGCACCGTTCCCTGACCAATGCGCTGCCAAATCCGCTGCACGATGCGCTCGATGAGGCCCAGCACTACGACACCTACTACCCGACCGGCTCCCTGCGGCTCTTCAACCACCTGCCGATGGTGCTGGGCGCGCTGGGGCGACTGGGGGCACCCGCCGAGGCCTACCGCCGCCAGCTGGATCATTGGCGCGCTCTGTGCGTGCCTGCCGGGCCGCTGCCGGACGTTGTGCCGGTGCTCGAGGACGTCCTGCCGCGTCTGCTGTTGTCGGCGGAGCAGACCGCTTTCCATGCTGCGATCCGGCTGGCCTATGCCTTGCAGTCCGGCCATGCCGCTGAACAGCGGGCCGCGCTCGCAGCCTGGCTGGCCATGCCTGCCATCGACGGGCTGTCGTCACCCACCAGCCCCGGCGATCAGCCCATTTCCACCCGCCATGGCAACGCGGATTCGTCTGGGACCCCTGGGGCCGCTGCGCGCGCTGCCAGCCCTGGTGACCTGTCGCTGCGTGAGGCCCTGGCACGGGTCAGGGCCGATGGGCGGCTGCAGCTTCAGGTGGTCAGTGGCAGCCTGCTCGTCACCCGCCTGCGACAGGCGCAGGCGCTGCCCGGATTCCAGGACTACCTGTCGCCTCCGCGCCTGTCGCTCGATGAATTGGCGGAAGCGTCGCTGGCGATCTACTTGGCCACCCACGACTTCACCGCGCTTCACCTGGTCACCGGCACCCATGCCTTGCGGGAGCTGATCGAGGCGGCCCAGTCGCGCGGCCTGACCCTGGACCTGCCGCGCATCCTGCGCAACTTCTGGGGCGCCTTGCTGGCCGCCTACATCGCCATACGCCGTCCCGAGCCGGCCTGGGACCTGGTGCATGCGGGCAGCGCCGCCGAAGCAGACTGGCAGGAGGCCCTGCCATCCCTCTTCGACAGTCTGAACGACCATCGCATCAAGCTGGCCGATGCGGCGCGTGAGGAATGGCGGCATCGGGGCTGGCCGGGCTATGCCTTGTGTCTGGCGCCGCAGGGGGCCGCACAATGAGCGCTGTGCTGAATTCCGACTCCTCCGACGCCGCCGACGGCTCGTCTGCGACCACCCCCGCCCCCGCCCCGCAAGCTCCCCTGCGCCATCCGCAATTGCTGCTGTGGGCCGTGTGTGCCCTGTCGCTGATGAGCACGGCGGGTGTTGCGCTCCCTTATCCCATCCTCGCGCCCATCTTCGTGGGCGGCCCGGTGGACAGTTTCACCCATTTCGCGGGCTTTGCGCCGGAGCTGCTGATGGGGCTGGCGCTGGCGGTCAATCCGGCCGGCATTCTGGTGGGCAGTCTGTTCGTGGGGCCGATGTCCGACCGCTACGGCCGCCGCCGGGTGCTCAGCATCACGCTCACCGCCACGCTGATCAGCTATGGCCTCAGCGCGCTGGCGCTGGCCGAGCGCAACTATCCGCTGTTTGTGCTCTCACGCTTCGTCACCGGGCTGACCGAGGGCAACGTGGCCGTGGTGCGGGCGTTGCTGGCGGACTGGCATCCGCAGCTGGACCGCACCCGCAGCTTCGCCTGGCTCAATGCGAGCCTGTACATCGGCTGGCTGGTAGGGCCGCTGCTGGGCGGGTTGACGCTGCCGCTGGGAGAGGCGGTCCCGTTCATGGTGTCCGCAGCCATCCTGGTGCCCTGCCTGGCCTTGTTGCTGAACGGCCTGCCGGACGACAGGCCCCAGACGCTGACCGCTCAGGCTCCCCTCGCGACCCGAACCGAACCCCTGCTGGCGGCCATGCGGCGACAGCAATCGCTGGGCTTGCTTTCGGACCCGGTGCTTCGCCACCTCGCCGCGCTGCAGATGGCCTACACCCTTGGCGTGAATGCCCTGTATGAATTTGCCCCGCTGTGGATGGTGCAGCAGGCGGGCCTGGACAGCCGCGGCATTGCGCTGGTCACCGCCATCCAGTGCGGCGCGATGACGGCGGCGAGCATGCTGGCCGCGCGTATCGGCTCCGGCCCCACCCCCTTGCGGCGGGCCGCGCAGTTTGCGGTGGTGGCCGCGGTGGGGCTGCTGGCCCTGAGCCTCGCGCCTTCGTGGATGGGTCTGGCGCTGATCCCGCTGCTGGGCGTGCCGCTGTCCTTCTACAACGCCCTCATGCCGGCCTGGATGTCCGAGCGCTTTGCGGCCTACGGCCAAGGCCGGGTGATGGGGCTGCTGACGACGGTGTTCTGCCTGTCCAACACGATCATCGCCCTGGTGGGCGGCGGACTGGGCATGTGGTCGGCCCGGTGGATCATGCTGCTGGGCGGTTGCACCTGTTTGCTGGCGGCGCTGGGCTTCATCCGCTTCGCCCGGACCCATTCCGGACCCGCACGATGAGCGCCGACCTGCCGACCAGCAACGACGACCGCCTGCTCTTTGAACTCAAGAGCCGGGGGCCACAGGCCGTCGCCACGCTGGCCGCGTCGCTGGCCATCACGCCGATGGGGGCGCACAAGCTGCTGGCGCGGCTGGAAGCGATGGGGCTGGTGGACGCCCGCGAGGACACGCGGGATGCGGCCGAAGCGGCGCGCGTGGGGCGTCCCCGCAAGCTGTGGGCCTTGACCGCAGCCGGCCATGGCCGATTCCCGGATCGTCATGCCGACCTCACGCTGCAACTGATCCAGCAGGCCCGGACGCTGTTCGGTGAGGACGGTCTCGATCAACTGATCACAGCGCGGGAACAGGACTGCGAGCGGCGTTATGCCGCGGCCCTGTCCCGCAGCCAGAGCCTGCCCGAGCGGGTGCGGGAGCTGGCGCGGCTGCGGTCGGAAGAGGGCTACATGGCCCGCGCCGAGCGGGCCGGGCGAGACTGGCTGCTGGTGGAGGACCACTGCCCCATCTGCGCGGCGGCCACCCACTGCCAGGGGTTTTGCCGCTCGGAGCTCGCGCTGTTCCAGCGTTGCCTGGGGCCTGGCGTGAGCGTGGCGCGGTCCGAGCATCTGCTGGCGGGCGCCCGGCGCTGCGTGTACCGGATCAGCGCGGTCTAGGACGCCGGGGCGTCCGCACTCACGGCGCCCGCCCCGTTCCCACACGGCACAATGCCGTCCATGACTGTGCCGTCCACTCCTCTTGCTGAACCCCGGTCGGAAGGTTTTGACCGGGTGCGCGCCGCCCTGCGCGAGCGGGCCCATGCCCATGAACCGCTGTGGCTGACCACCTCCGCCCGTAGCGCCCAGGAAGCCGCCGAGGCGCTGGGCGTGTCGCTGGGCCAGATCGCCAAGAGCGTGGTCTTTCGCTGCAAGGCGGACGACACCGCCGTGCTGGTGATCGCCGCCGGAGACCGCCGTGTGGACGAGCGCAAGCTGCAGGTCCACACCGGCCCGCTGGGGCGCGCCGACGCTGATTTCGTCAAGGCGCGCACGGGCTTCTCCATCGGAGGCGTGTCACCACTGGGGTTCGCGCCGGCTGAAGGCGCCGCCGCGCCGCGTCTGTTCATCGACGACAGCCTGTTCCGCTTCGACATCATCTGGGCGGCCGCGGGCCATCCCAACGGCGTGTTCCAGATGACGCCGCAGCAACTGGTCGGCCTGACCGGCGCCCCGGTGATCGAGGTGATGCAGTCATGAATGAAGCGGGCTTCCCCATTCCTCGCACGCCCGAAGGCCGTGTGGCGTCGCCCTGCATCAACATCTGCCGCATGCATGAAGCAACCGGCTTTTGCGAAGGCTGTGCCCGCACCATCACGGAGATCGCCGGCTGGGGGCAGGCGGGCGATGCTGAGCGCATCCGCATCCTGAGGCTGCTGCCGCAGCGGAGAACGGAGCTGCAGTCACACGGCCTGCTGCCCTCCCAGGACCTGCTGCCATGACCGCGCTGGACTTCTACTTCGACCCGATCTCCCCCTACGCCGCGCTGGCCTTCGAGCAATTGCCGCAGGTGCTGGCGGGACACAGCGTGGCGGTGCGGTATGTGCCGATCTTCCTGGGCGCGGTGCTCAAGGCGCATGACAACAAGGGGCCGGCCGAGGTGCCCAACAAGCGGGACTGGATCTACCGCCAGGTGCTGTGGCAGAGCCACCGGCTGGGCAGCGCGCTGACCCTGCCGGCCATCCATCCCTTCAATCCGCTGCCGCTGCTGCGCCTGTTGTGGGCCACGGCGGAGCCGGGCCAGACGCCGTCGCGCCATGCGGTGGAAACGGTCTTTCACCATGTGTGGAGGGGCGGGGAAGATGCCGCCGACCCCGACCGCCTGCAGCGCCTCACACAAAGCCTGGCCCCGCAGCAGGACCCTGCCGGCGAGGCGGTGAAGACGGCTCTGCGCGAGGCCACCGACGCCGCCGTGGCCCGCGGCGTGTTCGGCGTGCCAAGCGTTGCCGTGGGCGAGCGCCTCTTCTGGGGCCTGGACGCGCTGGAGATGGTGCGCGCCTGCGTGGAGGGCGACCCGTGGTTTGACGGCCCCGACTGGGACCGTGCCGCCGCGGTGCCCTCCGCGCTCCCGCGTCGCCCGTCGTGAGGCCAGTGAGGCCCGTGAGGCCAGTGAGGCCCGTGAGGCACGCTGAAGGCGCCTGACAGGCACAGGCTAGGACATACCCTTTGCTGCACTGCACAGGGCTGTCAAATTCCGCATCAAGAAATGCAGCCTCAGGGTTGGGCCCAGGTTTGTCAGCCAGCGGAAAGCATCGCGTCAGACAGAGGTCAGAGGGCCCCTTGATAGTCGCAACTCAAGAATCCCCGGTCGGAGATTCTGGGTGACAACGAGGAGACAACCCATGGCAACTGCAAGTGCAGTCAGCACCAGCGCGCCGATGACCGCGGAGGAGAAGAAAGTCATCTTCGCCTCGTCGCTGGGCACGGTATTCGAGTGGTACGACTTCTATCTGTACGGATCCCTGGCCGCGATCATCGGCAAGCAGTTCTTCACCGGGCTGGATCCGACGGCGCAGTTCATTGCGTCGCTGATGGCCTTTGCGGCGGGCTTCATCGTGCGTCCCTTCGGCGCGCTGGTGTTCGGCCGTCTGGGCGACATGATCGGTCGCAAGTACACCTTCCTGGTGACCATCCTGATCATGGGCCTGTCCACCTTCATCGTGGGCGTGCTGCCGACCTATGACACCATCGGCCCGGCCGCGGCAGTGATCCTGGTCGGTCTGCGTCTGCTGCAGGGCCTGGCCCTGGGCGGTGAATACGGCGGTGCCGCCACCTATGTGGCCGAGCATGCCCCGCACGGCAAGCGTGGCGCCTACACGTCCTGGATCCAGACCACGGCCACGCTGGGTCTGTTCCTGTCGCTGATCGTCATTCTGTCCACCCGCACTTTGCTGGGTGAACCGACGTTTGCCGCCTGGGGCTGGCGCATTCCGTTCGTGGTGTCCATCCTGCTGCTGGGCATCAGCGTCTGGATCCGTCTGTCGATGAATGAATCGCCGGCCTTCCAGAAGATGAAGTCGGAAGGCAAGACCTCCAAGGCGCCGCTGTCCGAGTCCTTCGGCCAGTGGAAGAACCTGAAGATCGTGCTGCTGGCGCTGTTCGGCCTGGTCGCCGGTCAAGGCGTCGTCTGGTATACGGGTCAGTTCTACGCGCTGTTCTTCATGACCAGCGTGCTGAAGGTGGATGCGGCCACGGCCAACATCATGGTGGCGGTGGCGCTGCTGATCGGCACGCCGTTCTTCGTGATCTTCGGCACCCTGTCGGACCGGATCGGTCGCAAGCCCATCATCATGGCGGGCCTGCTGCTGGCCATCCTGACCTACTTCCCGCTGTTCAAGGCGCTGACCAATGCGGCCAACCCGGATCTGGCCCGTGCCCAGGCCACGGCGCAGATCACGCTGAGCACCGACCTGAACCAATGCTCCTTCCAGGGTAGCCCGGTGGCGCGCGACGTGGACTTCACCACGCCTTGCGACATTGCCAAGCGGGCCCTGGCCCAGGCGGCGGCCACCTATGAAACGGTGTCCGGCGCAGCGGGTGCGGGTCAGGTGAAGGTGGGCGACCGCGTCATCGAAGTGCCGACCGCTACGCTGACGGCCGGCGGCTACAAGTTCGACGAAGACAGCACCAAGAAGATTGCTGCCTTCAAGAAGGAACTGGCCGATGCGATGAAGGCCGCGGGTTATCCGGCCAAGGCCGACCCGGCGAAGATCAACACCCCACTGACGGTGGCCATCCTGACGCTGCTGGTGTTGTATGTGACGATGGTCTACGGGCCGATCGCCGCGATGCTGGTGGAGCTGTTCCCCACCCGCATCCGCTACACCTCGATGAGCCTGCCGTATCACATCGGCAATGGCTGGTTTGGCGGCCTGCTGCCGTCCATCAGCTTCGCGATGGTGGCGCAGAACGGCAACATCTATCACGGTCTCTGGTACCCGATCGGCATCGCCGCGCTCACCCTGGTGATCGGCCTGCTGTTCGTGCGTGAGACCAAGGATGTGGACATCTACGCCCGCGACTGAAATCGCTGAGCACCAAGATGTCTGATGCAACGGCCCTTCGGGGCCGTTGCTGTTTTCTGCGGTCTAGTTTGGCACTGCGGGAATTCGCCTTGAATGGCGGAACACCACATAGGCCAGATATAGATTGCGGTCCTGCTCCTCGGGGCCGGACTGCATGGCATCACGCTTCGGAGTGGCCACCTGGTCCATGTTCTCGAGCCACCTTCGCCGGAAGTCGGTCAGGTCAGCTTGGCGTCCGTCCACCATCGTCAGGTTGGCGCCTTCCTGCTGAAGGCCCATCAGCGTTCGGAGGCGATAGGTCTGGCCTTTGTGATCGACCTCGGCGGTGGGTCCATCGCCAGCCACAAAAGCCCGGGCGACCTTGATGAAGAGCGTTGATTGGCTGTAGCGCAGCGATTGCGCCGAGGGTAGGAAAAAATCCGGCCGCGGGTCTCGGATCTTCGGCAGGCCCGGGATCTTCGAGATGATCAGACAGTCGTTGTGCAATTGCTGAGCATTGTTTTTCAACAGCTCTTTCTGCTGACTGACGGCCATGGATCCGCATGAGGTGAAGTCGGCCTGCGCGGACACTTCCACGTTGGGATCCTGCAGCATGAGGCTGAACTGCGGTTTTGCGCATTTCACCGAAGCGTCCATCAGCTCGTCCGTGGTCGGGTCGTTTTCATTTTCCGCTGTAGCAATGACGCAGTGGCCGGTGATGATGTAGCTGGCAGTGTGGCCGTATCCCTGCGTGATGCCGTGATTGCGATTGCCCTCGGAGGGGCGCAAAAAACCGATGGGTGACGGGGAGGCCTCCGGCATCAGGCTGATGATGGAACGCGCCGCGGCCTGCAGCCCCAGTCCCACCTTGCAGGCTTTTGCGGGTAACTTGGCGATCGAGTCGGCAATGAATGGGTCGAAGCTGCTTTTCCAGTGCGCTGAAGCCTTGACCTTTGCGACGAACTCTTTCCATTTGGGGTAACGAACGAGGCCCGGAGGGTTTTGATACAAGCACTCACCCATCTCAGCCAGGTAGGCGGCGCGGTCTTCAGGCGCCAGACGTTGGAAGAACTTCTTGGCCACGTCGACATAGGCCCAGTCACCACTCAAGAGTCTCCGGCGATCCGCAATCCAGTCCTTCTGCTCCTGCTCGATCAGCGGATTGTCTTCACCCCCGTTGAAGCGAATGTCGATGCCATGTCGGGTTTTATAGTCCGCTGCAATCTGCCGGAAGGTCTCCACTGGCACGGGCTTGACCTCCATGATGGGGGGCGACATGAACCGTTGTTTGCGGCTTTCAGGCAGCGCTGCGTCGCCGGGTCCCTCAGCGGGCTCAAGGCCCTCTGGTTCATTGAAAACCAGTTCATTCCTGTCCGAAACTCTCATGTCCAGTCATCCGTTGCTGCTTTCACGCCTCCCTGATAGTGCAAGCCTTGGCAGTCCGGTTCCTGGCCCCCGCCTCCTGCAGGGGGCCCGTCAACGTTCAGGAGAATCAAACCCATGTGGAAATCCTCCCTGGCTTCCTCGTGTTCGCCGACGCGGCGTTGTTTTGTGTTGATGTGCAGCGGCGGCGACAACGACACGACGGGTGAGACGCTAGTTGTGCACTGCGGGGATTCGCCTTGAATGGCGGAACACCACATAGGCCAGATATAGATTGCGGTCCTGCTCCTCGGGGCCGGACTGCATGGCATCGCGCTTCGGAGTGGCCACCTGGTCCATGTTGTCGAGCCACCTTCGCCGGAAGTCGGCCAAGTCAGCTTGGCGTCCGTCCACCATCGTCAGGTCGGCGCCTTCCTGCTGGAGACCCATCAGCGTTCGGAGGCGATAGGTCTGGCCTTTGTGATCGACCTCGGCGATGGGTCCATCGCCAGCCACAAAAGCCCGGGCGACCTTGATGAAGAGCGTTGATTGGCTGTAGCGCAGCGATTGCGCCGAGGGTAGGAAAAAATCCGGCCGCGGGTATCGGAGTGGGGGCTGGCGCTCGCTGTTCGAGATGATCAGACAGTCGTTGTGCAATTGCTGGGCGTTGTTTTTCAACAGCTCCTTTTGCTGGCTGACGGCCAAGGATCCGCACGAGGTGAGGTCGGACTGGGCGCAGACCTCCACCTGGGGATTCAGCAGCATGTGGCTGAAGTTCGGTTTTGCGAATTTCACCGACGCAGTCATCAGCTCGCCGATGATCAAGTCGTCCTCATTTTCTGCAGGCGCCAAGACGTAGTGCCCGTGAATGATGTAACTGGCGATGTGGCCGTATCCCTGGTTGATGCCGTCAAAAACAAAGTGCCCGTAGGGGCGCAAAAAACCAATGGGTGACCTGGAGGCCTCAGGCATCAGGGCAATGATGGAACGCGCCGTGGCCGAAATGTCCAGTCCGATCCTGCGTGCTTCTGCGGGCAACGCGGCAAGCGATTCGGAGACGACCTGGTTGAAAATGCTTTTCCAACGCGCTGAGGCTTTGATCCTTGCGATGAAGTCTTCCGCCTTCTCGCGCTGAACGACGCCCTCAGGAATTCCGAACAAACAGTCGCCCATCTCGGCCTGATAGGCCAAGCATTCATTTGCGTTCATGCGGTTGAAGGCCTTGACTGCCACCTCTACATAGGCGCGGGGACCGGTCAAAACTTCCCGGCGGGCAGCAATCCACTCCCGTTGCGCCTGCTCGATCAGCGGATTGTCTTCACCCCCGTTGAATCGAATGTCGATGCCATGCCGGGTTTTGTAGTCCGCTGCGATCCGCTGGAAGGTCTCCACCGGCAATTGCCGAGCGTCCACGATGGGGCGCGACATGAACAGTTGTTTGCGGCCCTCAGGCAGCGCTGCGTCGCCGGGCACCTCAGCGGGCTCAAGGCCCTCTGGTTCATTAAAAACCAGTTCATTCCTGTCCGAAACTCTCATGTCCAGTCATCCGTTGCTGCTTTCACGCCTCCCTGATAGTGCAAGCCCCGACGACCCGGTTCCGCTCCTCAGCCTCGTGTCAGCCAACCCCTCAAGAATGCAGGGACACCTCTTCAGCATTCAGGAGACTCAACCCCATGTGGAAAATCGTCCTTGGCTTCATCGTGTTCGCCGGCGTGGCGCTGTTTGTGCTGATGCGCAGCGGCGGCAACATCGACATGACGGGGGAGAAGCATGACGTCACCGGCGGCCATTCGGACACGGCGGCCAGTGCCGCGCCGCTGAGCAGCTCCGCGTCGGAAGCCGCGTCCGCGGCCATGGCCGCAGCCTCCGCTGCACTGCCGGCTGCGTCGGGCGCCTCGCAGTAATCGCTGCCCTCACTCCCGGAGCGAGTCGTCCCCGTGCGCCCGCAGCGGCGCCTTCACCGGCAGCCGCATCACCATGCGGGTGCCTTCTCCGGCCGCGCTCGTCACCTCGATCTGACCGCCCAGCACATTCGTCACGATGTTGTGCACGATGTGCATGCCCAGTCCCGAGCCGCCCTTGCCGAGCTTGGTGGTGAAGAAGGGATCAAAAATCCGCCGCACGACGGACGCATCCATGCCGCGTCCATCGTCCTCCACCCGCAGTTCCACTTCGTTCGCGTCGATGCGGCTGCACTTGACCAGCACCTGCCCGCGCTCGCGTCCTTCAAACGCATGCACCAGCGTGTTCATCAGCAGATTGGTCAGCACCTGCCCCAGCGCCCCCGGGAAACTGCTCATCTGCAGGGCCGGCGCCAGGTCCGTGCGGATGCGGTAGGGCGTGTGCTTGAAGCTGGGTTCCACCATCACCAGCACATCCTCCACCACCTGGCCCAATTCAAAGTCGCGGCGGGTGTCGCTGGTCTGGTCGATGGCCACCTGCTTGAAGTCCCGCACCAGATCCGCCGCCTTCTGCACATTACGATGCAGGATGTCCTGGCCGCGCCGGGTATCTTTCACCAGCTCTTCCAGCTGGCTGCGGCGCATCGGCGTGTTGTCGGTCAGCATGCGGTCCAGCTTGTTCCAGCGGTCTTCCAGCGCGGACACCACCGTCAGCGCATTGCCCAGCGGTGTGTTGAGCTCATGCGCCACACCCGCCACCAGCCGCCCCAGCGAGGCCAGTTTTTCCGACTCCACCAGCTCCCGCTGAGCGGTCTTCAGGTTGGCCAGCGCCTGCGTCACCTCCGCATTGGCCTCGGTCAGTTCATAGGTGCGCTGCGCGACCTGGTCCTCCAGTGTGCTGGCATGTTCGCGCAGGTCGTCAAAGGCCTTGAGCAGTGCCAGGCGCATCCGCTCCATCGCCTTGCCCACGCGGGCAATCTCGTCCTCGCCGCCCAGCTCCAGCGGCTTGTCGAGTTGACCGGATGCCAGTTCATCGGCAGCCAGCGAGAGGCGGGCCATCGGATGCAGCACCCGCCGCTGCAGCACCACCAGGATCAGGCCCAGCGACAGGGTCAGCGTCAGCAGGCTGCGCCAGAGCATGCTCCACAGCTCCAGCCGCTTGCGGGCCATCAGCGGCTCGGCGCTCATCACCACCGTCAACTTCGCGATCTCGCGGCCGTCTCGTAGCACCGGGCGGGTCTCGCTCAGCGTGAGCTGCGAATCGCCGCCCGCCCGATGGAACTCCACAAAGGCCTGCTGGGCCGCGATTTCGGTGACGGACACCGAGACGAAACGGGGGTCGTCCACCTGCGCCTTCACCATCGGCTCGGCCAGGTCGGGCGACACCTGCCAGATCGGCTCCGCCAGCGACAGCGCCAGCACTTCGGTCGCCCGGCTGAGGTCCCGGCGCAGATCGTCCATCACCGTCTGGCGACTGAGCTGCTGTTCATAGAGCAGGACCGCCGCCGTGGGCAGCAGCAGCCCGACGAGCAGGGCCAGCATCACGGCATTGCGCAGAGAGCTTCGGATCAGGGTCACGACAGCCTTCCTTCCCGGACGGGGGGATAGGCCTGATTATGACGAGGCATGCCCGGCGTGCTCATGCGGCGAAACGCTCATCCGAGGGCAGCACCGTCACCCGGTTGCGACCTTCCGCACGGGAGGCCAGCAAGGCTTCATGCGCCCGCATCAGAAAGCGCTGGGCCGGCTCGTCCCGCCCCAGTTGCGTCACGCCCACCGACAGGCTGATCCGGTGGGCCACATCCAGGCCCACCAGCCCCACCTGTCCCGCGCCGTGGCGCCACTGCTCCGCCAGCAGATGGGCTTCATGCAGGCCAGCGCCGGGCATCAGCAGCGCAAACGCATGCTGCTCCAGCCGCACCGCCACATGATGGCTCTGGGCGACGCTGCGGACCACCTTGGCCACCTGGTGCACCACGTCGTTCAACTGGGTGTCGTCCAGGGTCTGACGCAACTGGTCGAAGTTGTCGATGTCCCCCAGCACCAGGCAGGGCGCCACCGGCGTGCCTGCATCCGGACTGCGCAGGCAGCCGGCCAGGGCCTTCTCGAACGCGCGCCGGTTGCCCAGCCCGGTGAGCGGGTCCAGCAGGGCCTCATTGCGCACGCGATTCACTTCCTGCTGCAGGCGGGCCACCTCCTGCCGCGTCAGCTCCAGCCGCGCCAGCAGGCCGCTGACGGCCAACTGCATGTCCTGGGTGCCCTGCAGGGCGGCGGCAATCACCTGGGTGTGCTGTCCCGGTGCCGCGCTGGCCAGGGCGCTCTGCCAATGCGCCAGCGCCCGCGCGTAGTGGTGGACCTGATGGCCGGCCTGCTCGGTGCAGTCGGACACGCCGCCCAGCGCATGCCCCACCTCGCGGGACAGATGCACCGCCCGGTCCTCGTCCAGCTCGGCAATATGGCGCTGGTACAGCGACCAGGTCTGCGCCTCATCCAGACATCGGCCGTCCTCGGTCAGGGCCAGCAGCTCGCGGCTGAGCGCCGCATTCATGCTCACCACATGCTCGTACCAGACGGCATAACTGACCGGATGCAAGGCCGCACGCTGGCGCGACATCAACGGCAGGGCGGCTCGCAGCGCCTTGGCGCTGTCGGCAATGTTCTCCGAATACCTCATCACTGAGTCCCTCTCTCGCGGAGGATGCCGTCCGGGCCCGGTGGGTCGGCGGCTCCCATCATTCTTGTTGGCCGGCCTCTGCGGAGGTGCTCGCATCCTGCTGCCGAGCGGTACTGGGCCGGTCAGGCGATGATCGACCTTGTAACCAATCGTCTTGAGGTCAATTTGCGGCGACTGCGCAGGGCTTCGTAACAAGCGTGGAAAATTCACGCGGCAGGGGACAGCGCAGGGGACAGCCGACGAATGGGTTTTCGCCACAGTCCGGGCGGATCGGTCAGCGCCCAGCGCGGTGACCGTGGCCGCCCAAGGGTGTTGAGGCTCCGGGATACTGCCTCCGCAACACAAGCAGGAGAACAACATGGATCTGGGACTGTCGGGCCGCTGGGCCCTGGTGTGTGCGGCTTCCAAAGGGCTGGGCGCGGGCTGTGCCGAAGCCCTGGTGGCCGAAGGCGTGAATGTGGTGATCACCGCGCGTGGGGCAGAGGCGCTGCAGGCGCAGGCCGCCCGGCTGCGCGGCCTGAACCCGCAGGTGCAGGTGGTGGCGGTGGTGGGCGACATCACCACGGAAGCGGGCCGTGCCAGTGCGCTGGCGGCCTGCCCGCAGGTGGACATCCTGGTCAACAACGCCGGCGGTCCGCCCCCGGGCGACTTCCGGCAGTGGGGCCGAGAGCAGTGGCTCTCCGCCCTGGAAGCCAACATGCTCACTCCCATCGAGCTGATCAAGGCCACGGTCGATGGCATGGCCGAGCGCGGCTTTGGCCGCATCGTCAACATCACCTCCGGCGCGGTGAAGGCACCGATCGATGTGCTGGGTCTGTCCAACGGGGCCCGCAGCGGCCTGACCGGCTTTGTGGCGGGCCTGGCGCGGCAGCCGCAGCTGGCCAGCCGCAATGTGACGATCAACAACCTGCTGCCGGGCGCCTTCGACACCGAACGTTTGCAGAAGACCCTGGCCGCCGGCGCTGAAAAATCCGGCCGTCCGCTGGATCAGGTGCGGGACCAGCGTGCCGCCGGCATCCCGGCCCGCCGCTTCGGCAGCGCTGCAGAATTCGGGGCGGTCTGCGCCATGCTGTGCAGCGCGCAGTCCGGTTATCTGACCGGTCAGAACATCCTGCTGGATGGCGGCGCGTACCCAGGCACCTTCTAAGCGCGCCCCTGATTCCACCCTCTGAAGGAGACATCCATGAGTGAACGTGCAGTCCGTCTGACGCAGGCCGGCGGTCCCGAGGTCATGCAGTTGCAGACGGTGGAGGTCGGGGACCCGGGCCCCGGTGAGATCCGCATCCGCCAGAAGGCCGCTGGCCTCAACTACATCGACATCTACCAGCGCAGCGGCGTCTACGACATCCCTCTGCCCGGCGGTCTGGGCCTGGAAGGTGCGGGCGTGGTGGAGGCGGTGGGCGAGGGCGTGACCCACCTGCGCCTCGGCGACCGCGTGGCCTATGCCAGCCAGCCTATCGGGGCCTACGCCACGGCGCGGGTGATGCCGGCCCGCTGCGTGGTCCGGCTGCCCGACAGCCTGAGCTTCGAGCAGGGTGCCGCGATGATGCTCAAGGGCCTGACGGTGCAGTACCTGCTGCGCAAGACCCTGCCGCAAGGCGGCCTGCAGCCGGGCGACCACGTCGTGTTCCATGCAGCGGCCGGCGGCGTCGGGCTGATCGCCTGCCAGTGGGCCAAGGCGCTGGGCCTGCAACTGATCGCCACCGCCGGCAGCGATGCCAAGTGCGAGCTGGCCCTGCAGCATGGCGCTGCGGTGGCCATCAACTACCAGCGCGAGAACTTCGCCGACCGGGTCCGGGAGATCACCGGCGGTGAGGGCGTGAAGGTGGTGTATGACTCGGTCGGCGCCAGCACCTTCGAAGGCTCGCTGGCCTGCCTGCGCAGCTTCGGGCTGATGGTCAGCTTCGGCAATGCGTCAGGCAAGGTGCCGCCGGTGCCGCTCACCGCGCTGTCGGGGAAGGGGCTCTACCTGACGCGGCCGTCCATCTTCCACCACCTCAGCTCGCGTGATGCCACGCAGGCCATGGCGGACGATCTGTTCCAGGTCGTTGCCAGTGGCCAGGTGAAGATTGCGGTGGAGAAGCGCTATGCGCTGGACGATGTGCAGCAGGCCCATCGCGAGATGGAGAGCCGCAGCACCACCGGCGCCAGCGTGCTGATGCTGGCGTGAGCTCAGGCCGTGTGCTGACGCCCGATGACCGGCGGCAGGTCGTCGAAATCCGCGGCGACGGTGTCGGCCGATAGCGGGTCTTCCACCGCTGACGGCGGCGTGCTGATGCGGGTGATGCCCACGGTGGAGGGCAGTTCGTCGAGCGCGGCGGGCACGGTGGGCGCCATGCCGTCGCTGTCGGTGTCCTCGTCCGCGTCTGCGACCGGCAGGTCCACCGTCTCGGTGCGCAGTACTTCGTCCAGTACCACCGGCTGAGCCATCCGCACTTCAAAGCTGAAGCAGGACCCGGACCCCACCTGGCTCTCCACCTTCACCTCGCCGCCCATCAGCTCCACCAGGCGCTTGACGATGGTCAGGCCGAGCCCGGTGCCGCCGTATCGACGGGTGATGCTGCCATCGGCCTGGGTGAAGGGGCTGAAGATCTGGGCGATCTGCTCCGGCGTCATGCCGATGCCGGTGTCGTGCACTGCAATTCGAAGACGCATCGGACCGCCGATGTGATCTTCGCTGGACGCGGCGCGTCCGATCTCCACGCGCACCTCGCCCTTCTCGGTGAACTTCAGGGCATTGCCCACCAGGTTCACCAGGATCTGGCGCAGCCGCAGCGCGTCGCCCAGCAGATGCTGGGGCACCCCCGGCTGGATGCGGGCATGCAGCTGCAGACCTTTTTCATGGGCCTGCAGCAGCAGCGGATGCAGCGCTTCACGCAGGCAGTCATGCAGGCTGAAAGGAGCCTGGTCGATGATGACCCGGCCGGCTTCGATCTTGGCGATGTCCAGCAGGTCGTTGATGATGACCATCAGGCCCTTGGCCGAACTGTGTGCCAGCTCGATGAACTTGCGCTGGCGCTCATTCAGCTCGGTCTGCAGCACCAGCTCGGTCAGGCCCAGCACGCCATTCATCGGCGTGCGGATCTCATGGCTCATGTTGGCCAGGAAGGAGCTCTTGGCCTGGCTTGCCGCTTCGGCCGCTTCACGCGCGGCCTCCAGCTGGGCCTGGGTGGCCTTGAAGTCGCTGATGTCGCGGGCATTGAGCTGCAGCACCACCTCGCCGCTGACCGGGTCCCGCATGGGGCGGGCATCCACCGCATGCCAGCGGCGGCCGTTGGCGGTGTGCAGCTCCAGCTCCGCGCCAAAGGTCTGCCCGCCGCGCACCTGGGCCACGATGCGCTTGGCCAGATCCGGGTCCGGGAACATGGCGGTGAAGTCGGTCGCGCCGATGGTCTTGCGCAGGCCGTTGAAGCACATGGCGGCGGCCGGGTTGCGCATCAGCACGCTGCCATCGCGCAGCGAGAACACGGCGATCCGCACGGAGGTGTGCTGCAGCGCTTCCACGCCGCGCAGCAGGCTCTTGTCCACGCCGCTGACCAGCGAGTCGGCGGCAAACAGCATCACCTGACGCTTGTCAGGCGTGCGGATGCCGCGGGAGACCAGCATCACCGTGGTGGGCTGGCCTTTGGGATAGAGGGTCCATTGCTCCCGCACCACCTTGTTCTGGGCATGGTCGGCCGCATTGACGGCCAGGCGCTGGACGACGGCCGAGCTGGTGTCGGTCAGGTCGCGGGAGAGGAATTCTTCGGCGCTGTCAGCGCGCCAGAACTGCAAGGCAGCGGCATTGGCCCAGAGGTTGCGTTGCCGTTCCTGGTCATAGACCCACATTGGCACATCGAGCCAGTCGTAGTGGGTTAGACAGGAGAAATCGAGCATGGGAGCGGTGGGGTCGGGGGCCGCGTGGTTACATTCAGACGCAGGCATTGTCGCCGCGCCGGCGTGCCTGCGCATCCGGCCTGATGCCTATTCCGTCACGGGCCCGCTTGCGCTGTGGACGAGCGTGGCAAACAACGCGACGAGCGTCACGATGCTCGGGACGCGCGGCCTCGGCACCCCTGTCGGCAATCGCCCGAGACCCCCTCGGAATCGCCCACGGCTGCCCAAGTTAGCGATTTGCGGCGCGTTTTTAGCGTCTCTGTCACACGGGCGCCTGGCGCCTGGCTCAGTTGCGCTTGACCCGCCGCAGCTCGTCCCACACCAGCAGAACCGCACCGACGGTGATGGCGCTGTCCGCCACGTTGAAGGATGGGTAGTACCACTGGTTCCAGTGGAACTGCAGGAAGTCCACCACATAGCCGTGCAGCAGGCGGTCCACCACGTTGCCGACGGCTCCGCCCAGAATGAGGCTCAGCGCGGTCGCAAACAGGGTCTGATGGCCATGCCGGCGCAGCAGCCAGACGATGAAGACAGTGGCCGCCACGCCCAGCCCGACGAAGAACCAGCGCTGCCAGCCCGATGCACCCGCCAGGAAGCTGAAGGCGGCGCCGGTGTTGTGGGCCCGCACCAGGTTGAAGAAGCTGGTGACGTAGCGGCTGTCCCCGTACTGGAAGCTGTTGAGGATCAGCACCTTGGTGAACTGGTCCGCAATGATGATCAGCAGGGCCAGGCCCAGCCATTGGATCAGCCGGGCGGAGGACGGGGCAGCAGACGAGGACTTGGCCATGGGGGGAGCACGCGGATCAAACCCGCAACTGTACCGCCAGCGGGGTCGTCAGCAGCCGCTACAGTGCGACTGCCATGAGACTGCGCCTGAAAATCCTGCTGCTCGCCATCCTGCCCCTGGTGGCCTCGTTGCTGCTGATCGCGGTGGCGGTGCGCCAGCAGGAGCGGCAGTTGCTGGCCCAGGAGCATGCGGCCATGGAGCGCACCTACATGGATGCCCGCCGCGACGAGCTGCGTCACTATGTGGAGCTGGCTGTCAGCACGCTGCAGCCGCTGTATGCCCATGCGGGCAGCCCGGACCAGGTGGAGGCGGACAAGCGCGAGGCCCTGCGCCTGCTCTCCGCGCTGGACTATGGCGAAGACGGCTACTTCTTTGTCTACGACCTGCAGGGCCGGGTGCTGATGCATTCCCGGCAGCCGGACCTGATCGGCCGCAACCTGTGGGAGCTGCGCGACCCGCTGGGCCGCCCCACCATCCAGCAACTGATCGGACAGGCCAAGGCCGGCGGCGGGTATGTCGAATACCTCTGGCGCAAACCGTCTTCGAGGGACATGGCGCCCAAGCTCGGTTACGTGGTGGCCATGGACCGTTGGAACTGGATGGTGGGCACCGGCCTGTATCTGGACGGCATGCGGGCCACGCTGCGTCAGCTGGACCGGGAAGCGCAGGCCAACATCGCCCAGACCATGTGGTGGATTGCCGCCATCGCGGTGTTCGGGGTGGCGCTGATCAGTGCGAGTGCGCTGGCCCTGAACCTCAGCGAGCATCGCCTGGCGGAGGCCAAGCTGCGGGCGCTGGCGCATCAGGTGGTGCGCTCCCAGGAGGACGAGCGGGCGCATCTGTCCCGTGAGTTGCATGACGGCGTGAGCCAGACGCTGGTGTCGACCAAGCTGCTGATCGAATCGGCGCAGCAAAGCGGGGACACGATGCTGCTGCCGCGTGCCCTGGAGCGACTCAACCACAGCCTGGTGGAGGTGCGGCGGCTGTCGCACCATCTGCGGCCGGCGCTGCTGGACACCCTGGGGCTGGCCGCCGCTCTGGCGCATCTGGCGCGGGAACTGGATGAAGCGGGCCCGCCGCAGGTGGACCTGCATGTGGTCGGGCCGGCCCGGGAACTGCCGGAACTGCTCAACACGGTGCTGTTCCGGGTGGCGCAGGAAGCGCTGACGAATGTGGTCAAGCATGCGGCGGCCACACGGGTCGACATGACCCTGGACTTCGCCCCGAACACCGACCGGGCCGACCGCTCCGACCGCTCCGACCGGAGCGACCCCGGCGGCGTGCTGCTGCGCATCCAGGACGACGGCGCCGGCTTTGATCCCGATGCCGCCGAGCAGGGAGACCCGCGACGCGGCATCGGCCTGCGCAACATGCGCGAGCGCATGGCGTCGGTGGGCGGCGGGCTGGAGCTGCAATCCAGCCCGGGCCACGGCACGCAGGTGGAGGCCTTCGTGGGCGAAGCCGCCATCCGTCGCCTGCCGCGAGAGAATCCGGCCCCATGAACGCCCAGACTTCCGTTCCCGACCCCTCCGCCAAGCCCGGCCCGGTGCGCATCCTGCTGGTGGACGACCATCCGCTGGTGCGCGAGGGTGTGCGCTCGCGGCTGCAGGGCGAGTCGCGTTATCTGGTGGTGGGGGAGGCCGGCTCGGCGGAAGAGGCCATGGTGATGCTGGTGTCCACCCAGCCGCAGGTGGTGCTGCTGGATGTGGGCCTGCGCGGCCAGAGCGGCATCCAGCTGGCGCAGACCATGCTGGAGCGGCAGGGCGACCTGCGGGTGCTGATGTACAGCATGTACGACAACCCCGAATACGTGCAGCGCGCCCTGCAGGCCGGCGCGCGGGGCTATGTGCTCAAGGATGCGCCGGGCGGAGAGATCGTGGCCGCCATCGATGCGGTGGCGGCGGGCGGCACCTTCCTGAGCCCAGGCGTGTCCCGCCGCATGTTCCGCAACCAGCAGCCGCGGCCGCTGCTGTCGCCGCGGGAGAGCGAGATCCTCACCGCGCTGGGCCGGGGCGAATCCAGCAAGCAGATCGCCAAGACGCTGGACCTGTCGGTGCGCACGGTCGAGACGCATCGCCAGAACATCAAGCGCAAGCTGGAGCTGGACGGTCAGGCGGACCTGATCCGTTATGCGGTCGAGCATGCACGCGGGCTGCACCGCGACGACGTCTGAGCGTCACGTTCCCGAGGGGCGGTCCGGGTTAGTCCCTACGTGGTCCTACGCCGTCGGGCTAGTCCAGAAGACGGATGTTCCGAAGCGGTCAGGCACCGAAACTGCCCGACTGGCATACAGAGTGCGCGCCCCTGCGGCCGCACCGAATAAGGAGACATCATGTCCAACTGGAGTCGCCACCTCGCCTGGGCGGGCGTGGCCGTTCTCGGGGCGGTGGCATTGGCCACCGTGGCACTGGCGCGCGGCGAAGCCGTCAGTGCCCTTTGGGTCGTTGTGGCCGCCTTGTGCGTCTACCTCATCGGCTACCGTTACTACAGCCTGTTCCTGGCTAACAAGGTGCTGGGGCTGGACCCCAACCGCCAGACGCCGGCCTGGAAACACAACGATGGCCTGGACTACGTGCCCACCCATCGCTACGTGCTTTACGGCCACCACTTTGCCGCCATCGCGGGCGCCGGTCCGCTGGTGGGCCCGGTGCTGGCGGCGCAGATGGGCTATCTGCCCGGCCTGCTGTGGATTCTGGCCGGCGTGATCTTCGCCGGCGCGGTGCAGGACTTCATCGTGCTGTTCATCTCCACCCGTCGCGACGGCCGCTCGCTGGGCGACCTGGTGAAGCAGGAGATGGGCACGGTGCCCGGTGTGATCGCTTTGTTCGGCGCCTTCATGATCATGATCATCATCCTGGCGGTGCTGGCGCTGATCGTGGTGAAGGCCCTGGCGGACTCGCCCTGGGGGACGTTCACCGTGGCGGCGACGATTCCGGTGGCGCTGTTCATGGGCGTGTACCTGCGCTATATCCGCCCCGGCCGCATTGGCGAGGTGTCCATCATCGGCTTCGTGCTGCTGATGCTGGCCATCATGGGCGGCCAGTGGGTGCATGAGAGCCCGCAGTGGGCACCGCTGTTCACCTACGACGGCAAGGCGCTGACGTGGATGCTGATCGCCTATGGCTTCATCGCCGCGTCCATCCCGGTGTGGCTGCTGCTGGCGCCGCGGGACTATCTGTCCACCTTCCTGAAGATCGGCACCATCATCGCGCTGGCCATCGGCATCGTGGTGGTGGCGCCGCCGCTGCAGATGCCGGCCTTCACCAAGTTTGCGGCGGGCAATGGTCCGGTGTGGGCGGGCAACCTGTTCCCCTTCCTGTTCATCACCATTGCCTGCGGCGCGGTGTCGGGCTTTCATGCGCTGATCTCGTCGGGCACCACGCCCAAGATGCTGGACAACGAGGTCAATGCCCGCTTCATCGGTTATGGCGGCATGCTGGCCGAGTCGTTCGTGGCGGTGATGGCGCTGGTGGCGGCCTCCTGCATTGAACCGGGCGTGTACTTTGCGATGAACAGCCCGGCGGCCCTGGTGGGCAAGACGCCGGATGCGGTGGCGGCCACGCTGTCCACCTGGGGCTTCGTGATCACGCCGGAGATGCTGGTGCAGACCGCCAAGGATGTGGGCGAGAACACCATTCTGGCCCGCGCCGGTGGCGCGCCGACCCTGGCGGTGGGCATGGCCCACATCCTTCACCAGGTGGTGGGCGGCAAGGCCATGATGGCCTTCTGGTATCACTTCGCCATTCTGTTCGAGGCGCTATTCATCCTGACGGCGGTGGATGCCGGCACCCGTGCGGGCCGCTTCATGCTGCAGGACCTGCTGGGCACCTTCGTGCCGGCGCTCAAGCGCACCGATTCGCTGCCGGCCAACCTGATCGCCACCGGCTTGTGCGTGGCGGCCTGGGGCTACTTCCTCTATCAGGGCGTGGTGGATCCGCTGGGCGGCATCAATACGCTGTGGCCGCTGTTCGGCATTGCCAACCAGATGCTGGCCGCGGTGGCGCTGCTGCTGGGCACGGTGGTGCTGTTCAAGATGAAGAAGGACCGTTATGCCTGGACGACCATCCTGCCGGCGGGCTGGCTGCTGATCTGCACGATGACGGCCGGCTGGCTGAAGATCTTCAGCGCTGATCCGAAGGTGGGCTTCCTGGCCCATGCGCAGAAGTACGCCGATTCGCTGGCGGCCGGGCAGGTGCTGGCACCGGCCAAGAGCCTGGAGGCGATGGAGCGGGTGATCTTCAATGACCGGCTGGATGCGGCCCTGTGCGGCGTCTTCATGTTCGTGGTGGTGAGCGTGCTGGTCTACAGCGTGAAGGCCATCCTGGCGGCGCGTGCCGAGCGCCGGCCGACGGTGCAGGAAACGCCGTTCGAGCCGCTGCCGGCCGGCGCAACGGCCACCGGGCACGCCTGATCATGCTCAGGGAAGCTGCTGCGCAGTTGCTGCAGGCCGGGCGCTACATGGCGCGCGGGGTGCATCAGCAGATGGTGGGCGCCGATTACGGCGCGTACCTGGCGCATATGGCGCGCACCCATCCGGACCAGCCGCCACTGAACTATGAAGCGTTCTTCCGGCAGCGGCAGGAAGCGCGGTTCAACAGTGGCACCGGGAGGTGCTGCTGAGGCAACAACGGCGGGCGATGCTCGCCGTTGTTCTTTGGGGCCTCGCGTGCTCCGCCCTTCCTGGGCTCTGATAGGCTGTCGCCATCATGCGCGTTCGTGCAAGCCAGCCGGGAGGGGCTCCATGCTCAGATATCTGCAGTGGTTGTCGATCAACGGAGTGTGGGCCCCAGTCGCTCTCTTGGTGTGTTGGCTGCTGTTGATCCAGGTCGCTCCCGCTGAATGGGGCTGGGGACTGGTAGTCGTGGGCTACCTGCTGGCGTTCGCTTCCGCCCATGCGCTCGCTGTGGCATCAGTGGTCGCCGTGATGCTTCTGGCCACCGGGAGGGCGGTGCGCGTGTGGGCAACGGTGGTCAGCGCGCTGGTAGGCGGGGTGTGCGCCGCATTCGTGTTGTCCCGGATCTATTTCAATTCGGGCGCTTGATGGAGTGGCCACCCGAGCGCTTCGATTTGACTCTAAAACGATGACGGTCAGCTGTTCGCCACAGCCAGCGCCGCGGGGGTAGAAACCGAATCCCATCGGGCGCCCACACAGGGATCCAGCGCCGTCGCTGCGATGCTCACTGTCACTCACCGCCATGCCTCAGTTCGCTGCCAATCTCTCCTGGCTCTACCCGGATCTCCCCTTCCTGGACCGCATTGCGGCGGCCGCTCGCGACGGCTTCCAGGCGGCGGAATGCACCTTCCCCTACGACCGACCGCTGCGTGTGCTGCGAGACCGGCTGGATTCCGCCTTGATGCGCCTGGTGCTGATGAACGCGCCCTGTGGCGACTGGGCCGCTGGCGAACGCGGCCTGGCCGCCCTCCCGGACCGCGAAGCCGACTTCCGCGCCGCGCTGGGGCAGGGCGCCGACTGGGCGCATGCGCTGGAATGTCCGCGCCTGCATGTGCTGGCGGGCTGCCCCGCGCCGGGCGCTGACCTGGCAAGCGCCTGGGCGCTCTATGAGGAACGCCTGCGCTGGGCCCTGGACGCCACCCAGGGCAGCGGCCTGACTCTGATGATCGAACCCCTGAACCCCCACGACATCCCCGGCTACCTGCTCCGCGAGCAGGCTCAGGCCCATGCCATGGTGGCCCGCATCGGCTCGGACCGGCTGAAGGTGCAGATGGACCTCTATCACTGTCAGCGCACCGAAGGCGATGTGCTGGCGCAGATCCGCAAGTGGATGCCCACCGGGCAGGTCGACCACATCCAGGTGGCCGGAGTGCCCGACCGCACGGAGCCCGATCAAGGCGAGTTGCCCGCCACAGCGGCCTTCGACGCCATCGACGAGATCAGCGTCGAGATCGGCTGGTCAGGATGGGTGGGCTGTGAATACCGGCCGCGTCTGACGCCCGCGGAAGGCGGAACAACGGCGGGGCTCAGCTGGGTGCGGCCCTGGCTGGGCTGAGCGGCGCCGGTCGTCCAGCCTTCCCGCCACACAGCGTTCCCACCACACAAACAACAGGGCCCGGCAAGCGTCAGCCTGCCGGGCCCCTTCACATCAGTACATCACGCGATCAGGCAGTCGGCCATGACGGCATGACGCCATCACGCCATCACGCCACCCGCCGCGTCTCCCCTTCGCCATACAGATTGCTCTCGCAACGTCCGCACAGCGTCGGATGCGCCGGGTTCACACCCACATCCGCGCGGTAGTGCCAGCAGCGCTCGCACTTCTGATGGGTGGAGGGCGTGACCGTCACCGTCAGCGTCTCCGCCGCGACCACTGATGCGGCCGAGGTGATCAGCACGAACTTCAGATCGTCGCCCAGGCTCTGCAGCAGGGCCAGGTCGTCCGCCGGCACACCCAGCGTGACTTCCGCTTGCAGCGAAGCGCCGATGGCGCCGGTGCTGCGCACATCCTCGATCGCCTTGTTCACCGCGTCCCGGATTTCATGGATGCGGTTCCACTTGGTGATCAGCTCGGTGGCCGGTGCGTCAAACTGCCAGAAGGTTTCGGTGAAGATCGTCTCGCCCGGCTGTTTGCCGGCGAACACCTTCCACGCTTCCTCCGCGGTGAAGCTCAGGAAGGGCGCCATCCAGCGCAGCATCGCATTCGTGATGTGCCACAGCGCCGTCTGCGCCGAGCGGCGCGCCAGGCTGCCCGGGGCGGTGGTGTAGAGCCGGTCCTTCAGCACGTCCAGGTAGAACGCGCCCAGGTCTTCCGAGCAGTACACCTGCAGCTTGGCCACCACCGGATGGAACTCATAGCGCTGGTAGTGGGCCAGCACATCTTCCTGGAACTGCGCGGCGCGGGCCAGCGCATAGCGGTCGGCTTCCAGCAACTGGTCCAGCGGCACGGCATGCTGAGCGGCGTCGAAGTCCGAGACGTTGGCCAGCAGGAAGCGCAGCGTGTTGCGGATGCGGCGATAACCGTCCACCACCCGGTCCAGGATCTTCTTGTCGCCGGCGATGTCGCCCGAATAGTCGGACGCCGCCACCCACAGGCGGATGATCTCGGCACCCAGCTGCTTGCTAGTCTCCTGCGGATCCACCCCGTTGCCCAGCGACTTGCTCATCTTGCGACCCTTGCTGTCCACGGTGAAGCCGTGGGTCAGCAGGCCCTTGTAAGGGGCGCGGTCGTTCAGTGCGCAGGAGATCAGCAGCGACGAATGGAACCAGCCGCGGTGCTGGTCGTGGCCTTCCAGATACAGGTCGGCTTCCGGACCGGTCTCATGGGCCGCGCCGGCATGGCTGCCCTTGAGCACATGCTGGAAGGTGGAGCCGGAGTCGAACCACACGTCCAGGATGTCCTGGCCCTTGGTGTAGAGCTCGGCCTCAGCGCCCAGCCACTCGGCCGGATCCAGCTTGGACCAGGCCTCGACACCACCGGCTTCCACCAGCTGTGCGGCCCGCTCGATGAACTCCAGCGTCTTCGGATGCGGCTGGCCGCTGTCCTTGTGCAGGAAGATGGGCAGCGGCACGCCCCAACTGCGCTGGCGCGAGATGCACCAGTCCGGACGGCCGGCGATCATGTCGTGCAGACGGGCGCGACCGTTCTCCGGATAGAAGCTGGTGACGTCGATGGCGTCCAGCGCCAACTGGCGCAGCGTCTTGGGGGCCTTGTCGACGGTGAAGACGCCTTCGCCCTCATCCATGCGCACGAACCACTGCGCCGCGGCGCGGTAGATCACCGGCGACTTGTGGCGCCAGCAGTGCGGATAGCTGTGGGTGATCTTGCTATGGGCCATCAAGCGGCCGGCGTTCTGCAGCGCCTCGGCGATGACCGGATTGGCCTTCCAGATGTGCTGGCCGCCAAACAGCGGCAGCTCGGCTTCATAGACCCCATTGCCCTGCACCGGGTTCAGGATGTCCTTGAAGGTCAGGCCGTGGGCCATGCAGGAGTTGAAGTCGTCCAGACCGTAGGCGGGAGCGGAGTGCACCACACCGGTACCGTCATCGGCGGTGGCGTAGTCGGCCAGATACACCGGGCTCTCGCGGTCGAAGCCGGGATGCACGTGGGCCAGCGGATGCTTGAACTTCAACAGCTCCAGCGAACGGCCCTGGGTCACGGCCACCACCTGGCCCTCGATGCCCCAGCGGGCCAGGCACTTCTCCACCAGTGCCTCGGCCACCACGAAGTAGCCGCGCTCGGTATTGACCAGGCCGTAGGGCAGGTCGGGGTTGAGGTTCAGGGCCTGGTTGGCCGGGATGGTCCAGGGGGTGGTCGTCCAGATGACGGTGAAGGCGTCCTTGTCCAGCGACGGCAGGCCGAAGGCGGCCGCGAGCTTCTGCGGTTCGGCGCTCAGGAAGGCCACGTCCACGGCGGGGGACTGCTTGTCGGCGTATTCGATCTCGAACTCGGCCAGCGACGAGCCGCAGTCAAAGCACCAGTACACCGGCTTGAGGCCGCGATAGACGAAGCCGCGCTCGAACAGCCGCTTGAGCACGCGGATCTCACCGGCCTCGTTCTTGAAGTCCATGGTGCGATAGGGATGGTCCCAGTCGCCCAGCACGCCCAGGCGCTTGAAGTCCACCCGCTGCTGGTCGATCTGCTGGGCGGCATAGGCGCGGCTCTTGGCCTGCACCTCGTCGCGCGGCAGTCCGCGGCCGTAGGTCTTCTCGATCTGGTTTTCGATGGGCAGGCCGTGGCAGTCCCAGCCGGGGATGTAGGCGGCGTCCAAGCCTTCCAGCTGGCGCGCCTTGACGATCATGTCCTTGAGGATCTTGTTGACCGCATGGCCCATGTGGATCTGGCCGTTGGCATAGGGCGGGCCGTCGTGCAGCACGAACTTGGGCTTGCCGCAGCGGGCGTCGCGCAGCTTCTTGTAGATGCCCTGGTCTTCCCATTCCTTCACCCAGCCCGGCTCGCGCTTGGGCAGGTCCCCGCGCATGGGGAAGGAGGTGTCCGGCAGGTTGAGCGTGGCCCGGTAATCGGTGGGCGCAGCAGTGGAACCGTTGGAGGAGGCGTCGGCGGCGTCGGTCATAAAGTGGCGTGGCAATCAGGAGCGGCGCCATGGAGCGCCGGGGATGCAGGGAAGCGCGACCGAACGGCGGTCGGCGCGCGAGCAGGGGTGAGAGCCGGGGCCCGCCGTTCCTCAGGACGCGGCGGACGCGGGCGGTTCAAATTCGGTCGCGCGTGGTCTGGCGGCGCACCGCCGCATGGGTGCTGGCCTGATCGGCAAAGTACGCACGTGCCTGACGGACGTCCTCCCAGATCGCGGCGGTGAGGGCGTCCAGACCGTCGAAACGGGCTTCGTCACGCAGTTTGTGCAGCAGTTCCACGCGCACCAGTTTACCGTAGGCCTCGCCCGGTCCCAGGCGCTCGGCCAGCGCGGCCGGCCAGTCCAGCGCATGCACCTCCAGCAGCACCCGTCCGGCGTCCTCGACCGTGGGTCGCACGCCCAGGGAGGCGACACCGTCCAGCGGCGCTTCGTTGGGGCCTGTCAGGCCATGCACCCGCACGGCGAAGATGCCGTGGGCGGCCGGTTTGTCATGGTCGAAGCGCAGGTTCAGGGTGCGGAACCCGTCCTGGGCGCCGGGGCGCGATTCGGCCAGTTGGCGTCCCAGCTTCTGCCCGTGGATGACATGACCGGAGATGGCGTAGGGCCGACCCAGCAGGCGGGCCGCCCCGTCCAGATCGCCTTGCTGCAGCGATTCACGCACGGCCGAGCTCGACACCCGCAGCCCGTGGACTTCATAGCTCATCATGCGCGCCACATCAAAGCCCAGGCGCTGGCCGGCGGCGTCCAGGGTGGCGTAGTCGCCCTGGCGCTTGGCGCCGAAGCGGAAGTCGTCGCCCACCAGCACATAACGGGCGCCCAGGCCGTCAACCAGCACCTGCTGGATGAAGGCCTGTGCGGGCAGGGCCGCCAGGTCCTCGTCAAACCGCAGCACCACCACCTGGTCCACCCCGCAGCGCTCCAGCTCGGAGAGCTTGTCCCGCAGGGTGGCGATGCGGGCCGGGGCCAGCTCGGGGCGGCCCATCTTGCGGGCAAAGAAGTCCCGGGGGTGCGGCTCGAAGGTCAGCACGCAGGTGGGCAGGCCCCGGTGACGGGCCTCCGACTGCAGCAGCGCCAGCATGGCCTGATGGCCGCGATGGACGCCGTCGAAATTGCCGATGGTCAGCGCGCACTGAGGCGCGATGCCCGGATGATGGAAGCCACGAAACACCTGCATGGGGCGTCATTATCTGCTGGCCGCGCTGCCCCGGCGCGCGCAGGGGCAAGGGGCCTTCCCGCCGAGGCGGGGCTCAGGGCGCTGCGGGCCGCATGGTGGGGCTGTGGAGGACCGCAGACGGGCCAGCCGCGGCTGCCATGGCCCCCGTGCCAGGCGCGCCGTCCGTGCCTGGCGTGCCACTGGTGCCACTGGTGCCACTGGTGCCACTGGTGCCAGCCACGGTGGCGCTAGCCGCTGGCAGATGCCGCCCCACCAGGGTCAGCAGATCCACCATTTCAAAGGGCTTGAGCAGGAAGTCGTCCATGCCGGCCTGGGTGCAGCGGTCCCGGTCGTCATTGATGGCGCTGGCGGTCAGGGCCACGACCGGTGTGCGCGGCAGGCGGCGGCGGGCCTCTTCCTCGCGCCAGGCGCGGGTGGCGCTGAAGCCGTCCATCTCCGGCATCTGGCAGTCCATCAGGACCATGTCGAAGGCCTGGCCACGCAAGTGATCCAGCGCCTGGCGGCCATCTTCCGCGGTGGTCACCGTCAGGCCGCAGTGCTCCAGCATCGCGGAGGCGACCAGCAAATTCACCATGCTGTCGTCCACCAGCAGGACATGTCCGCTGAGTTGCGGCACCTGCTCTCGGGCGGGCAGGCTGCGGACGGGGGCCGCGGAAGGTCTGGCGGGCTCGGTGGAATCGCCCAACTCGGCGGACTCTGCGGGTGCACCGGCCTCACAAGCCTGCAGTGGCAGCAGGAACTCAAACACCGAGCCCACGCCCGGCGTCGAGGCACAGCGCAGGTCGCCGCCCATGGCACGGGCCAGTTCCCGGGCGATGGTCAGCCCCAGGCCCGTGCCGTCATGACGCCGCACCTTGCGGGCCACCACCTGCTCAAAGGGCGCGAAGATGCGCTCCAGCTGATCCGCCGCAATGCCTTCCCCTGAATCGCGTACCGCGCAGCGCAGCAGCGTGCCGCCCCGCAGGTCCGACACGGTCGAGACGTCCACCTGCACACCGCCCTGGTCAGTGAACTTGATGGCGTTGCCCACCAGGTTGTGCAGGATCTGCTGGATGCGGGAGGCATCGCCCATCAGTCGCGGGGGCAGGGTGTCGCTGACCTGCCAGTCAAAGCGCAGGCCTTTGGCGCGGGCGGTCTGCCCCAGCAGCCGGCAGACGTCGCCCACCACTTCCCGCATATCCACCGGATGGGATTCGACCGCCAGCTTGCCGGATTCGATGCGGGCCAGGTCCAGGATGTCATTGACCAGGCCCAGCAGATGGCGGCCGGAGCGGCGCACGATGTCCACCTGCTGGCGCTGCTGCTCGGACAGGTCGCCGGTCTCCAGCAACTGGGCCATGCCGAGAATGCCGTTGAGCGGCGTGCGGATCTCATGGCTCATCATGGCCACGAACCGGCTCTTGCTGCTGCTGGTTTCCTCGGCCGCGTGCAGCGCCAGCTGGCTCTGCTCAGCCAGGTGGGCCTGCTCGAAGCGCAGACGCAACAGCTCCAGCGTGCGGGCCTCCACCCGGCGGGACTCCAGCGTCATCAGCAGCCAGAAGGTCACCAGCGCGGCGGCGCTGAGCCATCCCACCGCGCCGCCTTGCAGGCCCAGCCGCACGATCAGCGGCGCCAGCACCAGCGAGGCGAACAGCGCCTGCGCACGGGTCCACGAACTGAGCGTCACCTGGGTGAAGGCGGCCAGACCGACCAGCAGCGTCATGACCGCGCCGTCGATTTCAGGGAGATTGGGCGTGGCGAACAGGGCGCCCACCATGCCCCAGGCCAGTCCATCCAGCAGCAAGGCCGACAGATACCGGCGCTCCCAGCGCGGCAGATCCGGCAGGCGCACCGGGGCTTTGAGATAGCGCCGCGCTTCCAGTCCGCGCCAGGCGGAAATGGCCCAGCGTGCCGCCAGCCAGCACAGCAGCTCGGCGGGGTCGAGATGCCGCCAGAGCAGCACCACCGGGAGGATGCTGAACAGGGCGCCCACCGCCGCCGGCAGGCGCACCAGCGACTGAAGCGCCGACAAGCGCTCCGCCCGGACCTCCAGGGCCACAGGCGTGTCGCCGTCTACCGGCCCTGCAACGTTCACGGTGGCTCCCATTCGAATCGGCCGCGTCGGGGCGTCTTTTGTGGCGCCGTTCTACCCAAGTCCGTGGGCGGCGGCAGTTGGGAACTTCCCTCGACCTGTCGATAGAGCGCACCGAAGCCCCTGGCTTGTGCGATTGGCGCTCGTTTCCCACTGAAGTCGGGGGGCTCGCAGCGCCATGAGCCTGCGCCTCGCGGCCCATCCCTGCCTGAGTCCGGCCTGCCTCCGGGTGTCGATTGCATCAAGTTTCAGACGACATCCATGAAGCAGTTAGCAACTGAAAACTTTTCCTGTCCGACTGAGCTTGGGACCCGCCCCATCTGTTTCAAGGGGTGCCGATGTCATCAACCAGGAGATCCTCATGGGACTGCTCAACCGCATTTTTTCGAGCCCACCCCGCGACGTGAACATGGACACGTCGGCAGTGGCCCAAGTGAAGGACGACGCCCGCCCGAAGCTCACGATGGATGGGCCGAGGGCCGACCGGCATGCCTGGCACGCGGAACTGCCCAATGCCCTGAACCTGCTGGCGGAGCTGAAGGACCTGGAGCCGCTGCCATTCGCGGGCAGCATCGAAAAGCGGATCCATCGGGGCCCCGCACTGCCTGTGCATCCCGACACCCTGCTTCAGCGGGCGCACCTCTCAGATCCGGCGCTGCTCACCGAGCGGCTCCATGCCAACCGTCTGCCCTGCGGTGCGGTGGTCATGGCCACGCCGACCCATGCCCAGCGCAAGCTGTGGCTGGAGAGCGCCAAGGCCCACCAGATCACCCATGTGGTGCGACTGGGCACGGACCTGGAAACCATGACGCTGGACCTGGCCGGCCGCGAGCCGGGTCTGGCGGCGCTGACGGCGCTGACGGCGTCGGGGCACGGGGCCCCCATGGGGCTCAAGGGGCCGTCGCGCTTCTGGGAGGTGTGCGTCAAGCCCCATGCCGCCGTCCCGCCCAGTGTGCTGCGCGAGGTGTTCGACAAGCTGGCCGCCCATCCGCCCGAGGCCGGCTGTCTGGTGGCCTTTCAATCCCCCGGCGGGGACGACCGGTCGGCGGTGTTTGGGGCAGGCTGGAAGGTCTACAAGGATCTGCAGGCCAAGCGCCAGGCGGGTCTGCCGGTGGATGACCACACCGTCCAGCAGGCGGTCCAGGACGCGGTCCTGCAGACCCACATGAACCGCAGCACCCAGGTGCTCCAGCAGCCGGAGCATCTGGCGACCCTGCTGGCGATGGGCATGCAGCTGTGCAACCAGCCGAAGCAGCCCACGGTGCGTTTTGTGGCCCATCCGAGGGTGGCGACGCTGGGCACCGAGACCCTGCGCCAGCCGCCCGACGGGGCGGCGCTGCAGCAGGCACGCCATGCGGCGGCGGCGCGCGCCCTCTGCCAGGACATCCTTGAGATGAAGGAACTGGTCGGACAGTCCTATGAGCCGCTTCAGGGGAGCAAGGCCGCGACGCGACGTATCCACCCGGACTGCGTGCTGACGCCGGATGCGCGGCTGCAGTCGCTGCCCGGCGAAGGGCTGCTCGGCGCCTGGGCCGCCCATCGCACCCTGGTGCTGGAGCGCCCGGGCCCTGCCCAGGCCCTGGCCTGGGCGACGGCCTGCCTGACCCACAACATCTCAGCGGTGGTGGACGTGAGCAGCGCGGCGGAGCTGGCGCAGCCGGATGCCATGACCAATGGCCGGCAGTCGGTGCAGGACGGCACGCACTTCAACTTCGAATGGGGGCGCTCGGGCCAGGTCGAGCTGGACCACCTGCTGCCGGGTGCCACGGCCACCGGCATGCAGATTTCCGCCACGCTCCGCGGCGAGCCGGTGACCCGCGATGTGAGCATCGACCCGAGTTACATGGACGAGGAGCACCGCATTCCCACCGAGCGATCCCTGGAGCGTCTGCAGGTGCCGCTGCAGCGCGGCAAGCCGGTGCCGCCAAAGCATTTGCTGGCGATCGCCAAGCTGATGGAGGGCTACCGGTCCGACGGCCCCGGCCACACGGTGGCTGTGCAATGCCCGGGGGGTGACGTGCGCGCCGCTGTGGTCGCCGCGGCCGATGCGCTCTACAGCCGCTTCCAGGCAGGGCGGCTGAGCGCCGAGACCCTGGATGGATCGATCCGGGACATCTGGACCCGGCTGTGCCTGGACTACAGCATCGACCTGGCCCATGAACCGGAGCAACTGGCCAGCCTGATGGACATGGGCGAGCTGCTGATGGCCACGGGCAAGCGCACGCAGCGCTGGCAGTAAGCACCATCCGTCCTGACCTCACATTTTCGGAGCCTTCCATGGGACTGATCAGCCGCCTGTTTTCCAGGCACTCCTACGACCTGGCGTCGTCCAGCCGCCCGTCGTTCTTCAAGTCCTCCACGCCGCGCGGACTCGCGCTGCCGCAGCGCGCCACCACGGCGGACGACCACGCCTGGCAGGGCCAACTGGGGCAGGCCCGAGTGCTGGTGGGTGAAGTGAACGACCTGCCCGAGATCCGCCATGCGCAACTGACGCAGAAGCGGCTCCCTCACGGGCCGTCGCTGCCCATCCAGTCGGACACCCTGCTTGCGCGGCCGGATGCTGGCGCCAAGACCCGTGGGGAGCGCCTGCATGCCAATCGTCTGCCCAGCGGGGCGGTGGTGATGGCCACGCCGACGCTGTCGCAGCGCAAGCTCTGGCACGACAACGCCGACACGCACCACATCACCCATGTCGTGCGGCTGGGCACGCGCAAGGAAAGCCATCGTCTGCATCTGGACGACGGCGGGTCCCTGCTGCCGCTGTCGAAGAACGGGGCCGCGACCCTGCGTCCTCTCTCCCGCCATTGGGACGTGGACGTGGACCCGAACACCGCCGTTCCGCCCGGTTTGCTGCGGGAGACCTTCGACCGGATGGCGGAGCACCCGCTCGCACGCGGTCACCGGGTGGCCTTCCAGTCCCCCGGTGGAGACAACCGCTCCGCCGTCTTTGCCGCGGGCTGGACTATCTATCGGGAACTGAAGGCCCAGCGTGAAGCGGGGCGGATCCTCGGCGAGCAGGACGTCGCGGACATCGTGTTCGACGCCGTGGCGGAGATCCGCATGCATCGCAGCACGGAGCTGCTGGAGCCGCCTGAACATATGGCTTCGCTGCTGGCGATGGCGCTGCAGATGCGCGGCAGCGCCGCGGGCGCGACGACCCAGTCGCGAGCCGCGCGTCAGGCGCCCGGCCCGGATGCGTCGTCCCATGCGGCCATGGCCCGCGCCGTCTGCCAGCAGATTCTGCAGCGCCCCGAGGTGTCCGCCGCAGCGTTCTCCCCGCTCAAGGGCAGTGCCGACGCTTCATTGCGCGTGCGTCCGGAGCGCATGCTTGCGACGGATCCACGGCTGAGCCATGTGCAGGGCGCGCGGCTGGCAGCCGCCTGGGTCACCCCCCGGACACTGGTGATGGATCGCCCGGGCAGGATGCAGTCCCAGGCCTGGGCCACGGCCTGCATGACGCACAACATCGGCAGTGTCGTGGATCTGACCGCCAGGGATCAGCAGCGGTCGCCGCCGGCGATGGCGCATGGAACGCACCGCCTGGATGACGGCACCGAGGCCAGCTTTGCATGGGCGGCGCCGGGCCCGCTGTCGCTCGAGGATCGAATGCCAGGCGCCAAGGTGATGGGCATGGCGGTCTCGGCGCAGATCCAGGGCCGACCGGTCACGCGCGACGTCAGCCAGGACCCGCCCTCGACCCATGATGCGCAGCGCCGTTCGCTGATCCGCCCGCTGGAGTGGATCCAGGTGCCGCTGCAGCGCGATGCGCCGGTGCCGCCGACCTCGCTGGTCGAGATCGCCCGCCTGATGCATCGACATCGCACCCATGCGCCGGGGGATGCGATCGCGGTGCACAGTGATCCCGGCGACGCGCGCGCGGTGGTGGTGGCGGTGGCCGACCAGCTCTACAGCCGTTTCCAGCAAGGACGGCTCAGCGTGGCCAACCGGGCGGAGGTGGTCCGGGGCCTCTGGACCCGCCTGTGCACCGACTACAGCATCGACCTGGCCAAGGCGCCGCAGCACCTGGCCAGCCTGATGGCGATGGCGGACCTGCTGCTCACGACGGGTCCGCGGCCCCCGCGTTGAGTGCTGCTGCCGTCATGGCCTGCTGACGACCGGTGTCGTCCAGCCAGCACCAGCCGCCGCTGGGCAGGTCCGCCGGCAGCGTCAGCTGACCGATGGCGCGGCGGTGCAACGCCAGCACCCGGTTGCCCACGGCAGCCACCATGCGCTTGGCCTGGTGATAACGCCCTTCCGTCAAGGTCAGCTCCAGACGGCCGTCCGGCAGCCGGCGGGCCAGCGCGGCCTGGACCGGCTCGGCCGCCAGGCGCGGGTCGCGTTCTTCCAGCAGCACGCCGGCCATCAGCTGGCGCAACTGTTCGTCGTCCACCGGCGCCTTGCAGGTGGCCTCATACACCTTGGGCACGTGGTACTTGGGGCTGGTGAGCTTGTGCTGCAACGGGCCGTCGTCGGTCAGCAGCAGCAGGCCAGTGGTGTCTTCATCCAGGCGGCCGACCGGTTGCAGGTCGCGCTCGCGGAACTGCGGCGGCAGCAGGCTGAGCACGCTGGGGTGATGGGTCGGCTTGCGGGAGCATTCGTAGCCGGCCGGCTTGTAGAGCAGGACCAGGGCCTTCTCGTGATACGGCCAGGCCTTGCCTTCGACTTCGAACATCAGGCCGTCGGTGAGGAAGGCTTCGTCCGGGTCTTCAATGACGCGGCCGGCGACGGCCACCAGTCCATGGCGGATCAGGGCGGCGCAATGGCGCCGGGTGCCAAAACCCTGGCTGAAAAGTATCTGGTCGATGGCAACGGGACGGGGGGCACGGGAGGACGCTTTCATGCTGGCGATTGTCGCTGCTCCGCGGCCGGCAGATCGCAGGCCGCTGGCACGCCCGGCAGGGAGCGGGCGGCGTGGATGGCGTCCACCACGGCCCGCGCCATGACCTCGGCCGCCGCGGCGCCGAGCAGGGCCATGTCGCCGTCCTGACCCGAAGCGCCTGTGGCCACCGCAAAGATCACGTCCCCATCCATCACCGTGTGCACCGGCTGAATGCTGCGTGCCAGCCCGTCATGGGCGATCTGGGCCAGCTTGTTGGCCTGGGACTTGGTGAGGCGGGCATCGGTGGCGATCACCCCCAGGGTGGTGGCGCTGCCAGACAACGCACCGCCCAGCGCTTCTCCGTCCAGCAGGGCCTGTACCGACGACCGAGGCCGCCCGTCCGGGCCGCGGCTGCCCGCAAGGACGCCGCCGGTGCGCGGGTCCACCACATCACCGACGGCATTGACGGCGACCATCGCTGCCAGCGTCACCCCGCCGATCCGCAGCGAGGCCATGCCCAGCCCACCCTTCATCGCGCGAGGGACCCCCAGCAGCTTGCCGACCGTCGCCCCGGCGCCCGCGCCGACATTGCCGCGGGCCTGCTGATCCGGGCATGCCGCCTCGCAGGCCGCGCGTCCGGCCGCTGCATCGGGCGCGGTCGCCGCGTCATGCAGCCACAGGTCAAACAGCACCGCCGCTGGCACGATCGGCACCCGGGCCTGTCCCACCTGGAAACCGTGCCCCCGTTCTGCCAGCCAGCGCATCACACCGTCCGCCGCCGCCAGGCCAAAGGCGCTGCCGCCGCTGAGTACCAGCGCATGGATGATGGAAACAGTGTTCTCTGGCCGCAGCAGATCAGTCTCACGCGTGCCGGGAGCTGCACCCCGAACGTCCACGCCTGCGACGGCGCCTTGCTCACACAGCACCACCGTGCAGCCGGTGGGGGCGTGGGGATGCTGATAGTGGCCGACCTTCAAACCGGCGACGTCACACAGGCTGCCTGACGAGAAGGTCGCTGGCAGAGCCGATGAGGAGGCGGCAGCGGATGCGGCAGAGGGGACAGCAGAAGCGTCGGATTCAGGCGCCGGAGGCGGGGCGGAGGCCATGGCCACTCCAGAAAGGTTGCAAGGCGGAGTGATCAGTGTAGACAGGCCCGCCCCGGGGGCCGCTGGGACACGCCGCTCAGCGCCTGCCCTCAGGCGAAGACACCCGCCGTGTCCGTCATGCGCCGGCTGACCTCGCCCAGGTGATGCAGCGTGTCCCCATACTGCATCTCCATCACGGCGAGCCGCTTGAAGTAGTGGCTGCCGATGTATTCGTCGGTGACGCCGATGCCGCCATGCAGCTGGGTGCATTGCTGGCCCACAAAGCGCATCGACTGGCCCATTTGCACCTTGGCCTGGGACAGCGCCCGGCGCCGCGCCTCGGCCGGCTCATTGAGCTTGAGCGTGGCGAAGTAACTCATCGAGCGGGCCAGCTCCAGCTGCATCTTCACATCGGCAATGCGATGCCGCAGCGCCTGGAAGCTCGCGATGGCCACGCCGAACTGCTTGCGGGTGTTCATGTAGTCCACCGTCAGCGCCACATACCGGTCCATCACCCCCACCGCTTCGGCGGCCTGGGCGGCGATGGCGATGTCCACGGCCTGCTCCAGCACCGCCAGCCCGTGGGCGGCCGGCACCAGCAGCGTGGCGGGCGCATCGGTCAGCGTGAGTTCGGCGGCGGCGGTGCCGTCATGCAGCCGGTAGGCGCGCACGGCCACACCGGGGGCGTCTTTGGCCACCAGATACAGCGCGATCCCGCCATCCGTCCTGGCCGGCACGATGAAGGCATCGGCATGCGCGCCTGCACTCACCACGCTCTTGTGGCCGGTCACGCGGTGGTCCTTGCTGGCCTGGGTGCTGCACACGTCCAGGCGGTAGCGCGCGGCCCGTTCCTGATGCGCCAGCACCAGAAGGGCGTCTCCCGCCGCAATGCGGGGCAACCACTCGGCCTGCACCTCGCCGCTGGCATGGGCCAGCACCGCGGGCGCCACCAGGGCCGCCTGGGCATAGGGTTCCAGCACCAGGCCGCGCCCCAGTTCCTCCATCACCACCATCGCATCCACCGGGCCGAAGCCCAGGCCGCCGTGCACCTCGGGCACCGCCAGCGCGGTCAGGCCCAGGCTGACCAGGCCGTCCCAGGCGGGCCGGGAGAAGCCGCCGGCCTTGAGAATCGCGCGGCGCTGATCGTCTCCGTAGTCCTTCTCGACAAAGCGGCGCACCGCATCGCGCAGCGATTCCTGGTCTTCGGTGAAATTAAAATCCATGTGGAGTCTCCTTGCGGCGATGAAGGCACTCAGCCCAGCACGGTCTGCGCCACGATGTTGCGCTGGACCTCGTTGGAGCCGCCGTAGATGGTGGTCTTGCGATAGTTGAAGTAGTGGCTGGCCAGCGGCGCGCAGTGGGCGGCACCCACGTGGTCGCCTTGCCAGCCTGCCTCCATCGCTTCCTGGATGAAGGGCGTGGAGAAGGGGCCAGCGGCCAGCATCATCAGCTCGGAATAGCGCTGCTGGATCTCGCTGCCGCGGATCTTCAGCAGCCCCGCCACATCCAGCGACTGCTTGCCGCTGCTCTCGGCCGACAGCACCCGCAACACCATCATCTCCAGCGCCACCACCTCCACTTCCAGCTGCGCGATCTGGTCGCGGAACCGGCCGTCCTCCCACACGCCTTCGGCCTTGGCAATGCGCTTGAGCCGCTCCAGCTCGCGCTTGGCGCGGTTCACGTCGGCAATGTTGGTGCGCTCGTGGGCCAGCAGGTACTTGGCGTAGGTCCAGCCCTTGTTCTCTTCGCCCACCAGGTTCTCGACCGGCACTTCGACGTTGTCGAAGAACACCTCGTTCACCTCGTGTTCGCCGTCCAGCATGATGATGGGACGCACGGTCACGCCCGGGGACTTCATGTCGATCAGCAGGAAGGAAATGCCGGCCTGTGGCTTGACGGTCGAGTCGGTGCGTACCAGGCAGAAGATCCAGTCGCCGTACTGGCCCAGCGTGGTCCAGGTTTTCTGACCGTTGACGATGTAGACGTTGCCGCGGCGCTCGGCGCGGGTCTTCACCGAGGCCAGGTCCGAGCCTGAGCCCGGCTCGCTGTAGCCCTGGCTCCACCATACATCCCCGCTCATGATGCCGGGCAGGTGGCGCTCTTGCTGCTCGCGGGAGCCGAAGGCCATGATCACCGGCGCCACCATCACCGGGCCGAAAGGCACCACGCGGGGCGCGCCCGCCAGGGCGCATTCTTCTTCGAACAGATGGCGCTGCACCGCATTCCAGCCGGGGCCGCCAAACTGCTTCGGCCAGGCCCAGCCGTGCCAACCCTGCTTGCCCAGAATGCGGGCCCAGCGCTGCAGGTCGTCCTTGGTCAGACGCAGGGCGTTGTGCACCTTGTGGCTGATGTCCTTGGGCAGGTGGTCCGCCACCCAGTGGCGGATCTCGGCCCGGAAGGCCTGTTCTTCCGGTGTGAACTGCAGGTCCATGGCGTGTCTCCTCGAATTGCCGCAGTTTTTAGCACGAGCGTTCGTTTTGATCCTGTCTCAAGGGGGACAAGGCGCGCGGCGAGAATGGCGGTGAAGCGATGGAGACACTCATGACCCTGCCCCACATCCTGGCCGCCGCAGATCAACCAAGCGATGCCGTACGCGCTGCACGCGCGGTACTTGCCATTCACGGCGGTGCGGGTACCTTGCGCCGCTCGGCGATGTCCGCCGAGGCGGAAGGCCAGTACCGGGACGCGCTACGGCGGATTCTGGAAGATGGGTCCCGCCGACTGGAAGCTGGAGAGAACGCCCTGGACGTGGTGGTGGAGGCGGTGCGGCAACTGGAGGAGTGCGAGCTCTTCAACGCCGGCAAAGGCGCGGTCTACGCCGCCGACGAGCGGCATGAGCTGGATGCCAGCGTCATGGACGGGCGCGACCGCCGCGCAGGCGCGGTGGCCGGGGTGACGCGGCTGCGCAATCCGGTGCTGGCCGCGCGGGAAGTCATGGCGCACAGCGGCCATGTGCTGATGATTGGCCGGGCGGCAGAGCATTTCGCTATCGGGCAGGGCGTGGAGATGGTGGCGCCGGAGTGGTTCGGCACGCCGCAGCGGCTGGCGCAGTTGCGCCACGCCCAGGCAAATGCCGCAGGACAGGTGCTGGACCATGACGGACAAGCCGCGGCAGCGGGCGCCAGCGCGAGCAAGGCGGAGTCTTCCGAAGGACCGCTGGACGAGAAGACCAAGTTCGGCACCGTCGGTGCGGTGGCGCTGGATGTGCATGGCCACCTGGCCGCGGCTACGTCCACCGGCGGCATGACGAACAAGCGGCCCGGCCGTGTCGGTGATTCACCGATCCCCGGCGCCGGCTGCTATGCGGACGACCGCAGTGTGGCCGTGTCCTGCACCGGCACCGGCGAAGCCTTCATCCGCGCCGTGGCGGCGCATGAGGTGGCCGCGCTGGTGCGCATCGGCGGCCTGTCGCTGGACGAGGCCTGCCGGCGCGTGCTGTTCGAGGAACTGCCGTCCGTGGGCGGAGACGGCGGCCTGATCGCGGTCGACCGCCACGGTGCCGTGCACCTCGGCTTCAACACCGAGGGCATGTACCGTGGGTCGGTGCGCCCGGGACAGGCGCCGTTCGTTGGGATCTACGCCGGGGAGTGACCCGGCGGCCCGCCTCAGTCGTCCAGCAGTGACAGGTCGCGCACGGCGCCCTTGTCCGCCGACATCACCAGCTTGGCATAAGCCTTCAGCGCGGCAGACACCTTTCGCGGACGCGGCTGGGCCGGTTTCCAGCCCTTGGCCTCCTGCTCGGCGCGGCGGCGGGCCAATTCCTCATCGGACACCAGCACGTTGATGCTGCGGTTGGGAATGTCGATGCGGATGCGGTCGCCGTTGCGCACCAGGCCGATGGCGCCGCCGGCAGCCGCTTCCGGCGAGCAGTGGCCGATCGACAGACCGGAGGTGCCGCCCGAGAAGCGGCCATCGGTCAGCAGGGCGCAGGCTTTGCCCAGGCCCTTCGACTTGATGTAGCTGGTGGGGTAGAGCATTTCCTGCATGCCCGGGCCGCCCTTGGGGCCCTCGTAGCGGACCACCACCACGTCGCCGGCCTGGACCTTGTCGGCCAGGATGTTCTCCACCGCTTCGTCTTGCGACTCGGTCACATGGGCATTGCCCTCGAAGACCAGAATGCTGTCGTCCACGCCCGCGGTCTTGACCACGCAGCCGTCCAGCGCGATGTTGCCGGTGAGCACGGCCAGGCCGCCTTCCTGGGAGAAGGCGTGTTCGACCGAGCGGATGCAGCCTTCGGCGCGGTCCAGATCGAGGCTGGGCCAGCGTTCGCTCTGGCTGAAGGCCACCTGGGTGGGGATGCCGGCGGGGCCGGCGCGGTAGAAGGTGCGCACCGCGTCGTCCTGCGTGCGGACGATGTCCCACTGGTCCAGCGCGTGCTTGAGGGAGGGGGCATGCACCGTCGGGACGTCGGTGTGCAGCTTGCCGCCGCGGTCCAGCTCGCCCAGGATGGCCATGATGCCGCCTGCGCGGTGCACGTCCTCGATGTGGTACTTGTTGGTGTTGGGCGCCACCTTGCACAACTGCGGCACGATGCGGGAGAGGCGGTCGATGTCGGCCATGGTGAAGTCGATCTCGGCTTCACGGGCGATGGCCAGCAGGTGCAGGATGGTGTTGGTGGAGCCGCCCATGGCGATGTCCAGCGTCATCGCATTTTCGAAGGCCTTGAAGCCGACCGAGCGCGGCAGCACGCGGTCGTTCTCTTCTTCGTAGTATTCGCGCGTCAGCGAGACGATGCGGCGGCCGGCGCGCTTGAACAGCTGCTCCCGGTCGGCATGGGTGGCCACCACCGTGCCGTTGCCGGGCAGGGACAGGCCCAGGGCTTCGGTCAGGCAGTTCATGGAATTGGCGGTGAACATGCCGGAGCAGGAGCCGCAGGTGGGGCAGGCCGAGCGTTCGACCTCGGCCACGTCGGCGTCGCTGACCTTGCTGTCGGCGGCCATGACCATGGCGTCGATCAGGTCGAGCTTCTTGATCTGCACGGTGGCGGTGCCGGGCACGGCCAAGCGGACCTTGCCGGCTTCCATCGGGCCGCCCGAGACGAAGATGACGGGGATGTTCAGCCGCATGGCGGCCATGAGCATGCCGGGGGTGATCTTGTCGCAGTTGGAGATGCAGACCATGGCGTCGGCGCAATGCGCATTCACCATGTACTCCACCGAGTCCGCGATGATGTCGCGGCTGGGCAGGGAATAGAGCATGCCGTCGTGGCCCATGGCGATGCCGTCATCCACCGCGATGGTGTTGAATTCCTTGGCGACGCCGCCGGCGGCTTCGATTTCGCGGGCCACCAGCTGGCCCAGGTCCTTCAGGTGGACGTGACCGGGCACGAACTGGGTGAAGGAGTTGACCACGGCGATGATCGGCTTGGAGAAGTCTTCATCCTTCATGCCGGTGGCGCGCCACAAGGAGCGGGCTCCCGCCATGTTGCGGCCGGCGGTGGTGGTTCTGGAGCGGTATGCGGGCATTGGGGGTCGCTGAAATAAATATCGTCTGAAGAACCGTCGCACGACGGGTCACGCAGGACCCGGGGCGAAGCCGCCTGCATCACCGCCAGGGTAGGGCGGCTGCGGGGCCTGGCCGGCGGACGGCACCATCACGTATAGAAATCAGGGACGCGGGAGTGGGCGCCTCGTTTCCAACCGGCGCCCGGTGCGGGCCTTGTGGGCCGGCGAGGGGGCGCATTGGGGGGATTATCTACCGGGCTTTGGGTGGGGGCTTTGTCCCTAATGGGGCTGCGGGTGATGGGCGCCCATTTTGGGCTGAGTCGCGGGCTGCTGACATGGACGCATGGCAAGATCGCCTCCAAACATGAGACGCACATGCCAGCAGAACTGCTTTGTCCAGCGCCAGACAGCAAGGTCGGCCTGAAGATCGACTACTTGGTCAAGCGACTGGGGCAAGCCCTGGTGTCCCAGGGCTTCAAACGCAAAGGGCGCAACCTGCTGCGTGAGGTGGGACAGGGGCTGGACCGGCACTGGCAGATCATCAATGCCCAGGCGGGCGAGTGGAACGCCGGTGCAAGCGGCGTGTTCTATGTGAACCTCGCATTGCAGTTCCCGGCGATCCAACAGGTGGAGGCGGCGCGACCGGGGAAGGAATGGATGCGGGAGCTGCTCGACAAGGTCGGCGAAGAGCATGGCCAGTTGCGGGAGCGCCTGCAGAATTTCGTGCCCGAAGGCCACCGTCTGTGGGGCTCGGAGATTGCGGTCGCCGCGGATGAAGACCTGCCGGTGCTGGCGGGTGCGCTGATCGAAGCCGTCACGCAATGGGCGCTGCCTTGGTTCGTCAGCCACGCCAGTGTGGCGGCGGTGCGGGACTTCGAGGGCTCCATCGTGGTAGCCGACGTGGACGTGCGTATCGCTGCGGCCCTGGCCCTGCAGGACACTGCGGCGGCTGAGCGGCTGCTGGACGCCTTCAAGGGGCGCTGGGAATCGGCGCAGCCCAGCTACGTAGAGAGTCTGCGCAGCTGGCTGCAGCCGCTTGGTGTGAATTGCGCGTCGCTCCCTACCCCGGGCTCGCCGCCTAAAAAGGACAGCTGGACCCTGCGTCAGGAGGCCCTTGAGGCCGCCGAAGACGCACGACACGCGGCGCACGCGGCAGGCCTGGCGTCCCAACTGGATGCAGAAGCGCCCAACCCCACGCTACTGGCGCAGGCCTGGGTGTCTGAATGGCGAGCCCGTTGGCGCGACGACCCAAAGCCGCTGATCGATCTGCCCATCGGTGTTCGCGTGGCAGCGTTGGACGCCGCTGGGCGGGAGGCGGTCCTGCTGGCGCTGCTGCAGACGCTCGCGAACCGGGAAGCGCAGGCTCGGCGTGATCCCATTCAGGAGCCGCCCAGCGAGTTCGAGCCGGACCACGCGGTGGCCGCTCTGACCGGGTGCCTGCTGCCGACGCTGGAGGCGCCTCAGCAACTGCCGGGGCTGTTCGACATCCTGCAAGCACTGCAAAACCGCCTGCAGCAGGGCACGATCACGGCGCACTATCCCTGGGGCTTTGCCAAGCTGGCGCTGTGGCTGGCGAAACAGCCCCAGAGCGTCGCCCTCCGCCAGGGCATGACGGCGTGGCTGCATACCCTGTCGGTGCTGATGCCCGCCCGCTATCAGGCACTGGAGCAGGCGCTGGATGCCCGTCACAGCGAGCCGTTGGATCCAGCGGCCTTTGATGACGCGTCCCGGTTGGAGCAACTGGAGGCCTACCGCGTCCAGAGGGCCGCGCGGGATACGCCCGCGACGCTGGCCCGCCTGGCGGCATACCCCGAGCAGTCGCTGGCGGCCGAGGACAAGGCCGCGGTGAAAGCCATGCGGCGCTGGCTGCGCTGTGATCCGGACACCGGCCGGCAGCCCGTGCATTGGGAGGCCGACGATTGGGGCGGGCCCGCGCTCGCCGCTTGGGAGCGGCTTGCGCCACCGCTGCGCGCTGCGCTGGAGTTGCTGCTTCAGAGCTGGATCGACGACGGCGTCGAAGCGAAACCGCACGCCCTGGCTGCCCTGCGTACCCACGTGGACAAGCTACCCGCTGAGCACCGGACAGACTGGCGGCGGTGGGTGTTGGATCGGCTCCATGCTTTCGAGCACCACAGCGGCAAAACCGAGTGGGCCACCACACGCATGCGCCGCGGCGTTGGTGCGGTGATTGGCGAGGACAGTGAACAGCTCCTGCTCGGCCTGTTGCTGTGGAGCAGGGCTGATCATGGGATGACCGAGGACGCGCTGGCGCTGGCGTGGCGGTCGGTGACGGAGGCCGCCTGGCAACGGATTCCAGAGCATGGGGCGCGCGCGCCGCGCGTGGGCAGGCTGGGGTTGCGGCTGCTCGCGGGGTTGGGGGGCGCGTCGCGGGAATACGTTCAGGCTTGTGCGGTGGACAAGGCGGATGGGCAGAGAGCGAAGGCGTCAGTGCAAGCGTTGGCGGAGCCGCTGCTGCATGGTTGATATTGGAGGATTGAATAGCATGGGTCTACGGTTCACTCTTTGGGCTGCATTGTTCGTTTGCAGTGCCTCGGCGAATGCGCAGTACGCCAACATTGACGGAACCTTTCGTTCGACGTCAACGACTCTTCGCCTCATTCCACTGGACTCGGAGAAGGGCGTCATTGCTGCTGAGACAGTCGTGACACAAGGGGGCTGCTCCGGATCCATCGCAGGGGTTGGGAAGATGTCCGGGAATGTGCTCAAGTTTTCCCCTTACGTGAAAGTCGATCAAGCGGATGTCTGCGAAGTGACTGTGCTGTTCGACAAGAAGCGGAATTCAGCCACCATTTCTGCTGAGGGGTGCATGGCCCATAGCGGCGCTGCCTGCGGATGGGAAGGCGGCACGATGAAGCGGTCCAAATGAACGATGTCACGGCTGGGGTTCAGGACTTTGGGGCCGGCCCATCCAGGGAGCGCATCGGGTAGGAACTGGCTGGGGGGCTGACAGAACAGAAGAAGAACCAGAACACGTAGACGGAGCGCATGTCCGGACAGAAGGGCTTGGGAGCAACACCTCGTGCTTCAACGCGCTGAGTTGTTCAAGACTTACAGGGTTGAGCTCCATAACGGCCAGGGGTCGTTTCCAGTGTTCCGCGCATTCATTTTGGGTGGCGATACTGGTCAAACGGACGAACGAGGGGCTGCCTGGCCGCCTACACTTCGCGGCGCCGCAAACCGACGAAGCAGTTTTGTCACGAGCGCCACAACCATCAGATCCTTTCAATCGAACATGCCGATTTCAAATGTCCTAGCAGCACTCTTTGCTGTCCTCGTGCACGCCACGACCTTCGCGCAGTCGCCTCCTGTGGATGAGCGTACGCGAGACAATCTGATGGTCGTTGTACGCGAGTCCGTTGATATGAATCGGGCAGCGGACGCACTCACCCCTATGGGTAAGTTGAAGGGGAAGTTGCCGGACGGCAGAGAAATCGAAGTTGAGATGGCTGCGTGGGAATTCATCGGAGACACGCATATTCGGTTTGTCTTCGATACCCCTCAGACCATGATCAACGCGACGCCCCAGGACCTTGAGCGTTTAGGCATCAAGGGAGTCGATGAGGCGCTGTCGGTCGCGCTCGTGAATCTCAAGCGCGTCTACGGTGAGCCGTCAGCCTCGCCTTGGCAAGGCGGGCTGATGTCGGTCGAGGGTAAGTCTGCTGATTTCAACAGCTCCTACTTCCTGGATCGGGCGTACTGGCAGGGCTTGCTCAAGTCGCATCCCGAGGGGCTTGTTGTGTCCGTTGCCAAGCGCGGCGGCCTTCTGTATGCGCCTGCGTCAAGCACCAAAGCTGTCGAGGGGCTGAAACGGCGCGTTGCCTATCTGCACGCCAGCAGCCTGCGGCTGCGGGTGTCCTCTGCGCTGTTCCTTTTTAAGGAGGGCAAGTGGTCGGTGTTCCAGGCGCCTGTGAAGCAGCAGTGAAGCCCAACCCGTTGCTCAAGTAGACCGGCCTTAGGCGGTCTTTCATTTTGACGGAGCAACCCGCGCAAGTGCGCTCGGAAGTCGGATTGGCAACTGCTCGCGCCTCGTTCCGAGCGCCGACTATAAGCGTCGGGGCTAGCCACGAATGCCCTGCGAATCGCGCGAACCGCTTCAATACCGGCCCTTGCTGCCTGAGGGTGTGGATGATTGCTACATCGCTCAGCAACGCTGAGCAATTCCTTCCTTGGCCGCTTCGCGATCTCGACTGCAATGGCCTCCGCCAAGAAGAAGTTCTGTGCCGTGGCGAGGTACCCAAGTAAGTCCACATCGCCGAGCGACAGGTTTTGGGTACCCTAATCCGATGACAGCAAACCCGCGGAAGCTCTTCCGAGAAGTGCTCGGCGACACTAAGCGTCCGCTGGAAGCAATCAAGGCGGAACGGGAAGGCTTCGGACTCTCGGTCGACGAGGCAATGGCTGTATGCCTTGAGGCGACCGGGAGGGTGTCCACGCTGTCCGAGCAGCAAGCGAAACTGGGGCCGCTGCTACGCCTCGGATCGTTTGCCCGAAATGCCGATTAGACAGGGGGTGGTCCGGAAGCTTCACCCCCTACCGATCGGGCTCGGCTACATCGATCCGGGCGCCGCGGCAGCAGCGGGCCCCGACTTCGTCAATGGATTCTGGTGCTCCTCATGCCAAGTCAGTTTCGTACCAGATCATCTGCTGGATGAATTCGGTCTTGAATCCGCTCGGTGAATTTGAAAGGCTGATGGCAGTCAAAGGCTGTTCGTGCGACGTGACCGCTTTCAATCAGGGTGAGCATCGTCGCCGATGACCTCGAAGACGATGGGCATCTCTGAATTCGGCGTGTCATCGGCGAAATCAGCCGCGGAGCGATAGCCCTCCTGATTCTTGAGATTCGCCTCTAGTTCATCTGCAGCTCTCTCAAGGAAGCTCGCGAGAGACCTAAGTTCGCCGGGGGAGGCATGCAGGTCAATCTCCCGAAGGTCAACAGGGAGCCAGCCTTCCGATTCGTTCCAAATGCTAGGCCAACCATTGACTCGCATCGTGCCTCCCGAAAATTTGCCGAAGCAACTGTACTTGCTTAGGGGAGCGGTACGGCAGCGGCCGAACGTCTGCATTTCGGCGACCAATCCTCATCGCCGGACGTTGCCTTTGGGTCGATAGCGCCAGGCCAGCACTTCAAGCACCAGACATTCGCGCCCGGTTGTTGGGACAGCCGCGCAGGATCACCGCAGCACCCTCGACATCGGTCGTTGCGGCCGTACGGCGGTCAGGTGCACCAGCCACTGCTACATGCCAGGCATTGTGAACCCGGCGGCTGACCGCCGATGACAGCAGCCGCTGAACTGCTGCTCTTCTCGACCCAAAGCACACCCAGCACAAGGCCCGGTGGGCCGCCCTCAAGCTGCGGTTCAACATCGAAGCTCGAGGGACGGCCGTCCGCTACAGTGTGTCAGGCGACACCCAATACTGCCCCCCTGACGACATCCAGAACTGACCCCCTTCACTAGAAGGAGGTCCGCATGATGGACGTTTTGACCGATCCTCTCTGCGTTGTTGACGACGCAGGGAGGCAGACGATGTTGGCACCACAGGAGGTGCAGAAGATGCTGGCGCTGCAGGCGCAAGGATGGGGAGCTAAGCGGATCAGCAAGGAGCTGGGCTGCAGCCGCAACACGGTGCGCGAGTACCTGCGCAGCGGGGGGTGGAAGCCGATGGACGTTTCAGGGAGGGCCAGCACACTGAGGCCCCACTTAGCTTGGCTGGAACAGAGGCTTCGCCAGCACAAGGGCAATGCCGACGTGGTGCGCCAGGAGCTGCTGCGCGAGTTCGGCATCGCCGTGAGTCTTCGGACCGTGCAGCGCGCCGTAGCGCCGCTGCGGATGGCCCTACGGGCTCGGGCAGTCGCGCACGTGCGCTTCGAGACGGCGCCAGGACATCAACTTCAGGTGGACTTCGGCAGCACCCATGTGCAGGTCGGTGAGGAGCTCACGCGCGTCTTTCTATTCGTTGCAACGCTGGGCTACAGCCGGCGCATTTACGTGCTGCTGAGCCTGCATGAGCGCCAGTCGGCCTGGCTGCTCGGCCTGGATGGCGCGTTCCGGCACTTCGGCGGGGTGACGCATGAGGTGCTCATCGACAACGCCAAGGCCCTGGTCGAGCAGCACAATCGCCAGACGCGCGAGGTCAAGCTCAATGACCGTTTCCGCGCGTTCTGCCGCTACTGGGGGGTCACGCCCCGGGCCTGTGCACCGTATCGGGCTCAGACCAAGGGCAAGGACGAGCGCGGGGTCGGCTACGTCAAGCGCAATGCCATCGCCGGGCATACCTTCCTTAGCCTGGACGCGTTGCAGGCCCACTTGGACCGCTGGATGCGCGAGGTGGCCGATGTGCGCGTGCATGGCACCACCGGTGAGTCGCCCATCGCACGGTTCGAGCGCGATGAGCGCCAAGCCTTGCGCCCCATGCCCTCCAAGGCGCCGTTCCTTCAGGTCCGCGAGCTCGTGCGCCGCGTGCACACCGACGCCTGCATCGAGCTGGACACCAACCGCTACTCCGTGCCCTGGAAGCTCATCGGCGAGCAGGTCAGTGTCGTGGTGGCCGACCGTCAGGTTCAGGTGCTCTACGCTGGCCAGGAAGTGGCCCGGCATCCCCAGAGTTCCTTGCGTCGCAGCAGCGTCATTGATCGCATCCACCTGGCCGGTATCGTCGGCAGCCAGTTCGTTGGCGCGACCCGTCTGGTACCACCGCCTCCTGCGCCACCCGCCGAGTTGCAGCGTGACCTGGTCGAGTACGAGGCTCTGGTTGGGGGAGCGTGGTGATGGCTCGCGGCAAGAAGACCGAACCAGTCACGCAGCCGGACGAGCTTGAGGGCATGCTGACGCGGCTGAAGCTGACCGCCATCCGCGACCAACTCGACACACTGCTGGATCAAGCCTCACGTGCCGACCTGACGATGCGAGAGACGCTGCAGTTGCTGTGCGCGGCTGAGGTGGCTCGCAAGGACGAGCGCCGCATTCAGATGGGGATGTCCATCGCCAAGTTCCCCTGCGTGCGCACGCTCGAGGGCTTCGAGTTCGATGCCCAGCCTTCCATCGACCCGAAGCTGGTGCGCGAGCTGGCAACCTCGCGCTGGGTGGCCAACGGTGACACCGTGCTGCTGCTGGGCCCTCCAGGCGTTGGCAAGACCCACTTGGCAGTCGCCCTGGGTCGCGAGGCCATCCTGCGCGGCTACTCGACCCTGTTCGCCTCAGCCACCAGCATCGTCACCCAGCTCGTGCGGGCCCACGTGGAGGGGCGTCTGGAGGACAAGCTCACCCACTTGGCCAAGCCCAAGCTCCTGGTCATCGACGAACTGGGCTACCTGCCGTTCGAGGCCAATGCGGCCCACCTGTTCTTCCAGCTCGTGAGTCGTCGTTATGAGCGTGGAGCCACTTTGCTGACCAGCAACCGCTCTGTGGCGGAGTGGGGAGGCGTCTTTGGCGATCCGGTGGTCGCCACGGCCATCCTCGACCGCCTCCTACACCACAGCCACGTCATCACCATCCGCGGCGACAGCTATAGGCTCAAGGCCAAGCGCAAGTCCGGTCTGGTGAGAGACGCCACCGCGCCCGCCACGCAAGCCTGATCATCAACCCAGGGGGTCAATTTTGGATGTCGTCAGGGGGTTAGTTTTCGATGTCGCTTGACACCGGGGAAATGCTTGACCTCATTCAAGAGATAAATCTCCTCGCAAATCGCGTAGTCATCGGGCCGCAGCAAGCGGACCCGAAAGTTGGGACTTCCTGCATCGACTGGGACTCTGAATCGAGGCGGACCGAGGAACCAGTCGGCGAGTTTGGCGAGGATGGTGTGGCTTCCCATGCCTGACGTGTGAGAGGAGAGGCTAGCCACCAAGAAGCGTGGCTGACTTCATGTCGAACAAAGACCGAGGCAGCATTCAGTGCGTCCTTGGTCGAAGGGCAATCACTCTAGCTTGACATTGAGTCCTGCGAAACCGAGCCTGTCAGGATTTTTGTGTGCGAGACATAGCCTGACGACCAGGAGCATCTATGCGAAGCAAGAAGGAGCCGGCTTGGGCCGGTACGACGGCGCTGCCGTTCATCCCCAAGGAACTCATTGAGCAACTGACCGGTGGCGCCACGCCGAAGACCGCCGAGCAGATCAATGCCGCGATCATGGCGTTGAAGTGCCGTCGGCGGACCAGTCGGATAAATTGCCAGAGAGCGGCCAGTCGACTAAGTAGAAACCCCTTCAGCTCAATTCGATCTGCTCAGGCCGTGAGCCTTCGCGGATAGTTACGCCCTGTGTTCACCTTAGCTATTCGGAACAGCAAGTTCTGGCCGACCAGTCCCAAAGGACTTTCGACACTGGACTACGAAGTCCTGATCGGCGCCCAGAGAGGCAGACGTCCGAGCCGCCGCGTTGTTCCAGAATTCCGGAGCAGTTCTCCTTCCCGAACGTCTACATGACCGCAATGATCAGCGTCCCCGTTTCAACCGTACTGTCCCTCACCGCAGAGGGCGCGGTGGATTTGCTGACGAGCCTCTTGAAGGTCGAGTCGGCCTACGCCAAGCTCAGTCCTGCCGTCGTCACGATCTCGAGTCGGCTCACCGTCGCAGATGGCGGCATCGACGCAGAAATTGACGTTCCTGCGGGCGTGCCGGTTCCTGCAGACTGCTTCTTTGCAGCTGGCCTGACGGGCATTCAGCTGAAGTCCGGCATCTCTTTCAAGCCGTGGACGGAGAGCTCAATTCGCGGAGAGTTGATCGACAAGGCCGGAAACCTCTTCCCCGAGGTGGCTCGGCTGATCGCAAGAGGAGGGCGTTACGTGGTCGTGTGCACGGGGCACGATCTCACCCCTCAGCAGCGCAATGACGCCTGCGAGCGCGTCATCAGCGTGTTCGAGTCTTTGGGCTTGGAAGATTGTGCCGGGATGGTCGACGTCCTGGGGGCCAGCCAGCTAGCAAGCTTTGCGGAGCGTTACCCGGGCATTGCGGCAGGGCTGACCTTCGACACCATCCAGGAAGCCTGGGTGCTCAACGAGTGGCTTCGCGATGCGCACATGAGCAATGCGTTTGAGTCGGCGCCGGCTCAGGCTAAGCTGATCGATCAGATTCGGGCGGGCATCGAGGGCGACGCGAAGCACATCCGCGTCCTGGGTGAGCCGGGTTTGGGCAAGACGCGCATGGTGCTCGAGGCCCTGAGGGCGCCACATCTCGCTCCTGCGGTCTTGTACCTGCGCCATGGCTCGCAATTCGGTCAGACGGCGTTGTTCCGACAGTTGCTGAGGACCGGCTGGACCAAGCCCCTCGTGCTCGTACTCGACGATCTGTCGGAAGGCGATATGTCCGACGTGTGGCGCCATTTGAAGACGCGCTGTGGAGCGCTGAAGTTGATCTCCCTGGATCACGGCCACGACGAGGGAAATGACGACGAGATCGTCCGTCTCCAAGCGCCGCGACTCCCCGACGAGACCATCCGCAAGATCCTCGCCAGCCGAGTGGGCGAATCTGATGGACTGAGGCGTTGGGTCGAAATCTGTGAAGGCTCGCCGCGCGTTGCGCACGCCGTTGCAGAGAATCTGGCGGCAAACCCCGCTGATTTGCTGCGGCCACCGGCGACTATCCCGCTCTGGTCGCGGTTCCTGCACGGCTATGGAGCACAGGAGGACGCAGCGTCAAGGCAAGTTGACTGCGTGGCTCACCACCTGGCCTTGTTCAGCCGATTCGGATTTGAAGACCCCGTCTCGGATGAGGCCGCCTACATCGCGGGGCTGGTGCACAAGGTGGATCCGACGATCGGCTGGGCACGTTTCCAGGAAATCGTCCAGAGCCTCCGGTCTCGACGCGTTCTGCAGGGCAGCCGAACTCTGTTCTTTGTTCCCAAAGCGCTCCACATATATCTTTGGAAGCAGTTCTGGACACGCTACGGGCGAGGCTTCGATTTCGTGTCGGTTTTTGAGACCATGCCCGCGTCGCTCCACGCCTGGTTCTTGAACAAGTTCAGGTTCGCCGAAGGAAAGGATGCGGCGTTCGTCGTCGAGCAGATCCTGAAGCCGGAGGGCGTCTTCTCCAGCCGTGCGGTGCTGACTTCGGCGACGGGATCACGATTTCTGTCCACTTTGGCTGAACCCAACCCGGCCGCTGTTTTGCGCCTGCTGGAGAACACGGTGGCTGCGTGGTCGGATGCCGAGCTCGCGGAATTCAAGTCGGACCGCCAGAACATCGTTTGGGCCCTTGAAAAGATCGCCGTTTGGCCGCAGTACACCGTGAGGGCTCTGAATGTTCTGGCGCGCTTTGCGGTCAACGAGAACTCGGGCTACTCGAATAACGCGACCGGCATCCTACTGGGGCTCTTCCTCATCGGACCCGAGGCCGCTGCGACGGAGGCCAGTCCCGAGCAACGGCTGCCCGCCCTGCTTGCGATGCTCAGAGGGAGCACAGATGCCGAACGGCTGCTCGGTCTCAAGGCAATGAGCTCAGCCTTGAATGCAGGCGGCAGGGGATTTCGGACCGTGGGGCCGGAATACCAAGGACTCCAGCCGCGAGCGAAGCTGTGGCGTCCGTCCACCTACGGCGACTGGTGGCGGGCGCACTTGCTCTATTTCCGCGCGCTGGTCGACGAGACCGCGACATGGCCGGCGGCACTGCGGCCGCAAGTTTGCTCAGCGCTGCTTGATGCGGTGAGTCATCAGATCCGCCTGCAGCCCTGCGCCGAACTCGCGTTTCAGGTCTTGGAACAGTTGACCTCTGACAGTGCTATGGGATCCAGCCAGCTGAACAAGTTCTTCTGGCGCTGGCAGGATCGCGACACGGACGAGCAACACGCCGAGACCGAGCAGCGCATTCGGCGTTTGGCCCGTCGCTACGCGCGTCGCGACCTGGCCAGTCGCTTTCAGCGCTACGTCCTCGACGTGGATTGGCTCGAATGGGAGGAGGACTTCCGCGAAAGGCGCAAGCCGGCGCCGACGCATGCGAAGGCTCTGGTTGCAGCGCTCGCGCGGCGCGTGGCCGCGAACCCGCTTCGCCTGACTGAGATATCGCATTTGCTGACGCCGACCCTCCAGAGCCCGGCGATCTGGTACTTTGGCGAGCAACTGGCCGGCAGCGATACGCATAACGACCTGCTTTGCCCCCTGACAGAATCGGCCCGCAAGACTGGCCATGTCACTTGCTTGAACGGCTATCTGACGGGCATGAGGACGCAATCGCCCGAGCGATTTGGCACCTGGTTGACGGAGATGTTTCAGAGCCAGGACACGGCAGCGCTGGGCGCAGAAGTCATCCTGCGGTCGCCCTACGCCGACGCCGACTTCGACCGTTGTCTTGACGCCCTGGAGTCGGGTTGGATCGACCCCTCGCCGTTCGGCCTGCTGCAGTTCGGCGGGTCCATGGAGGCCTTGCCGCTGTCACGCACGGAGCGGCTGTTCCGGTCGCTTCGCGCGCATAGGACTCCCGAGGCGTTGCAAATGCTCATTGGGTTGATGAATGCGGGCGCGCCAGATCAACCCTTGCCCTGCGGCCCGGAGTTCATCTTTGCCGTTGCGGTGGAGACCATTCCGGGCCCCCGCGTCCTGGGGCATCACTTCGGCTACAGCTGGAGTCGCGCTTGCGAAAGATTGGTCAAGGAGGCGCCTTTTCTTGCCATGCCGTTGCTTGAGGCGATCCTTGTTGCGATGGGCAATGAATTCAGGCTGAGTTACGACAACACAGTCGAGGAACTGGCAAAAAAGTTGGTTTCCCTGGATCCCGAAGGGGCTTGGCAGGTCACGGCCAGACAATTCGAGGGCTCTCTGCCGAAGTGGCGAAGTGATCTGTATCACTGGCTGAAGGGCGGGATCGGCAAGATGGACCAACGCGAACCGCGAGGCCCCATTGCCGCCATGCCGGAGCACAGCATCTTGGCTTGGATCGAGGTTGACCCCAACGAGCGAGCCGCGTTGATTGCGCATGCGGCGCTTCCTACGCTCGATGATGAACACGGCGGCAAGTTGACGCGGCAATTGTTGACCAGGTACGGGCAAATCTCGGGCGTGAAATCAGGCATCAGTGCGTCGTTCCATTCGGGAGGCTGGATGGGCCCTGCAAGCCTGCATCTGAAGGGCCGCAGAGACACCTTGCGCAAATGGCTGGCCGCTGGATTCGAGTACCCCGTGGTGCAATGGATTGAACAAGAGATCGAAGGTCATGATCGCGAGATTCAGAGGGAAGAAATCCGTGAGGAGCGCGATCACTTCGAATGATGCGATCGTGTGATCGGGCAGCCTTGCAGGCGACGATCGCTGCGAACTGACATTGAGTTGGCTGTCGGGCGCCGTCCGCCGTCCACTTTTCCCGATGCACCGCTATCGGGGCGTTGATTGCGCAGGCACGCCCATGTCGTCCCCAGAGCGGTCGCTGGCGAATTGCTGCACTTGGCCCACAACCGTCGCTCCCGGTTGGAAGCTCGACCGCTTGCAATCGCTGGATGTCGCCCCTCACTGTGTGCAGCCGCCTCACCCTAAGAGCGAATCCCGTTTCCCTTCACTCGAACAACCACCGGCCCCGTGACCTTGAACTGCTGCCCAAGGGAATACGGCGTCACCGGACCGGACGCTGCTGAATCCTTCCGCACTGCCGAGATCAGCACGACCGTAGCGCCCGCCCAAGGATGATCAGAGCCGGGACGCAGCGTCGGCTCAATGAGTTCAGAAAGTCGTCGCGTCTGCTGCTCCGCGACAGGCAGGGTCGGCCCCAGCACGACCACACTCAAACAACTAGGCTGAGGAACTGGCGGTTCTGCCGCTGAGCATGCACGCGAATACGAGGGCAGTACGAAGAGCTCCACAGGAGCGCCGATGGAAGCGTCTTGCGGCCCAATCAATACCGGACGCATCGCCTCAATCAAGCGGATGGTCTTCTGCTTCTGCTCCGAGTTGTCGCCATGCAGACCGCAAGCGGCGACAAGGACAGCGCAACAAAAACACCCCGAAAGCCGGACCCAGTCCAACCCATCGGGGTGTCTCATCCCTCTCATGCCGCCCGTCCTCGAGCCGCCGCATTAACCCTGCGCGCGATCACCTTCCGCGCGGTCCCCTTCAGCCCGCAGCTTCCGCTGCCGCCGCACGCCCACCACGCCCAGCAGCGCCACTGCCGACAAGGCCAGCGTCGCCGGCTCCGGCACGTTTTGGCGCGTCGTCGTCGCCGTCCCGCTCACCGAATACAGCTTCACAAAGTCATACCCGGCATAGCTGGTCCCCAGCCCGCGCGTCAGACCGGACGTGGTGCCATCGCCCCCCGTCGGCGCGCCGCCCAGCTGCGAGTTGTAGGCCGTGATGATCCACCAGCTCGAGCTCACGCCCTGCGAATTGATCGTCTTGTTGGTCCCCGTCACCAGGTCGGCATAGCTGCCCACCAGCGACCAGCCGCTGCCCGTCAGGGTGCTCGCCGTCTTGCCGGTGATGGTGTTCGCCACATTCACGCCAGCCGTGCTGCCGGTATAGGCCAGCACCGAGATGTCGCTGTCGTACTGGGTCCAGCCCACCTTCACCTGCGTCAGCTTCACCAGATCATCGAACTTCAGCAGGATCAGGTCCTGGTAGCCGTAGTTGTCCAGCGCATGGTTGGGCGACTGGGTGTCACCTGACGGGGCCGTCACGCCAAAGCCGCTACCGCTGTAATAAGCGAGCGTGCTGCCGGCAAACGCGCCGGTGCTGACATAAGCGCCATTGGTGGTGTTGATCGCCGCCGAGTAGGCGCTGTAGCTCACATTCGGTGCCGCGTCGCCGGACTCCGAGCAATTGCTCGTGCAGCTGCTGGCGGTCCAGGTGGAATCCGCATGGGCCACCAGGGGCACTGCCGTGCTGAAGGCCATTGCCGCGCACAGCATCAGTCGTTGAGTCGCAAACCGCATGTGTATCCCCCGAAATCGTTCCGGCCTTCAGGCCGTTGGCGTTGAGTCACTGTCTTGAAGCAAACCCTGGGCCAGAAAGCCCGTGGCCTTGTCTGACAAGCACTTGGCGCCGTTTTCTTGGTTTTTTCATCCCTGTCGGGGTGGCAATGTAAATATTCCTGACACCGTACGCAGCCCCTCACCTGAGGGTCGACGCCAAAGCCTGTGCTTCTTTCACGCTGGTAAAGCTTCGGGTCTTGAGCGCGGCCTCCACTTCCTCCCGCGCCTCGGCCGTGCGCCCGGCCTTGGCCAGTACGGCGGCCAGGTGGTAGCGGATGTCGGGGTTGGCGGGGTCCCGCAGCCGGGCATCGCGCAGCAGTTGCAAGGCGCGGTCGGCATGACCCGCCAGGTGGTGAGCCCAGCCGGCCGTGTCGATCACCGAGGCATTGCGCGGCGCCAGGCTCAAGGCCTGATCCGCCAGCGGCACCGCTGCTGCCGTCTCGCCCAGGCGGATCAGCACATTGGCCTGATTGTTCAGCGTCTCCACGTCCGAGGGCCGCAGCCGCAGCGCGCTGTCATAACTCTTGCGGGCGGCGGCGAAGTTGCCGCTGCGGGCCTGACTGTCCCCCAGCGCTTTCCAGGCCGCCAGGTCCGTCGGATGACTGCGCACCCAGCGCTCGGCCAGATCGGTGGCCGTCTTGTTGCCGCCGTCCTGGCGGGAGAGGGCCTGCATCAAGGCCAGCAAGGTGCCGCTGCTGGGCTGCACCTCGTGAGCCTTACGCAGGGCCTCCAAGGCCTGGGCGGGCTGCTGGCGCGCCTGGAACACATCGGCCAGCAGCAGATGGCCCAGCGCCTGTTCGGGTTGCAGGGCAATGACCTGCCTGGCCTGCTTCTCGGCCTGCGCCGCCTGCCCTTGCGCCAGGACCACCGTCGATGACAGCGCCAGGGCGGGCACATGCTGCGGCGCCGCACTCAGGGCCTTGTCCAGCGTATAGGCCGCGCCGGACGGATCCTTGGCCGCGAGTTGCAGGCCCGCAATGTCCACCAGCGGCTGCGGCTCAAAACCAGCCCGGCGCGACGCGCTATTAAGCGTGGCCTTGGCGCCGGCGTTATCCCGGTTGGTCAGTTGCGCTCGTGCATAGGTGATGTTGACCAGCGTGTCTTCCGGGGCCTTGCCCAGCATGCGCTTGGCGGCCTCCAGTGCCGGGCCGGCCTGGTCCTGCGTCAGCAGCCAAGTCACCAGCGCCTGGTCGGCCCGGGTCTGGCGAGGCCCGCTGGCATCCGCCGCCTTGGCCAGCCAGCGCTGCACCTCGGCCGTCTGGCCGCGCGCCTCACTCAGCAGGGCGCGCTCGAACAGCACGTCCGGGTTGCGTTCGTCGGTGCGCAGCAGTCCGTCCAGACGCGCCTGGGCCGCATCGAAGTTGCGCGTCGCGGTGTCGAGCCGCGCCAGGGCCAGTTGCGGCTCCACCAGGCTGGCATCGATCTGCAGTGCCTGCTGATAGGACTGCCGGGCGCCCGCCAGATCCTGAGCCGCCTGCCGCGCCGCGCCCTGCATCATCCAGACGCCGGGATTGCGCGGCTGCAACTTCACCAGCTTGTCCGCCACCGCGATGGCCTTCGCGGGCTGACCGCTGCGCACATACAGCGTGGCCAGCGACAGGCCGGCATAGGTCTGGTTCGGATCCTTGTTGAAGGCCTTTTCCAGTTCCTGCGCCGCGCCGCCGAGCTGCCCGCCGCGAATGAGCGACAGGCCCAGCGCCGTGCGGAACTCCGGGGCATCCCGGCCGCGCAAGGCTTCCTGCATCAGGGCCGTGGCCCGCGCATGGCGGCCTTGCGACATCTGCAGCGAGGCCATCATCACCAGCGCCTGGCTGTCGCCGGGGAAGGCCTTCAGATAGGCCTCCAGCACTTCGGAGGCCCTCTCCGGATTGGGCTCGGCCGCATAGATCTGGGCCAGCAGCTTGGCCAGCGGGCTGGCCGGTTGCTGGCGCAGTGCGGCTTCCAGATACGGCTTGGCCTTTTGCAGCTCGCCCAGCCCGTAGTGGGCCAGCCCGTTGAGCATCAGGGCCTGCGGCCGGTAGCGGATGTAGTCCATCGGCACCGGGTCGAGCTGGGTGGTCACCGCCTTGAGCGACTGGGAGGACGCAGCGGTGTCGCCCCGGCGCTCGGCCAGCACCGCGCTCAAATACAGCGCGCGCGGCTCATTGGGCGCCTGCTTGAGCAGCGCTTGCAGGGCGGCTGCGGCCGCATCGCGGCGGTCCAGGTCCACCAGGATGCCGGCGCGGGCCAGTTGCGCTTCCAGATGCCGCGCGTCCATCGCCAGCACCTGCTCATAACCGCGCTGGGCATCGTCCAGCCGCCCCTGCACATGGGCGATGCTGGCCTTCTGATAAAGCGCCTCGGCATTGCGCGGCGCCAGCTGAAGCGCCCGGTCGGCCGCGGCCTCGGCCTTGTCGAACTGGCGGGCGCGGATGCGCAGCGGCACTTCAGCGATCCAGGCGTCCGGCTGCGCCGGGTTCAGCGCCCGGGCCTCGTCCACCAGTGCCTGGGCTCGGGCCGCATCCCCCAGGTCGGAGGCTGCGCCGGCGCGCACCAGCAGCAGGGCCTGGCGGGTGGTGTCGGGCAGGCCTTCCGGGCTCAGCACGGCGCGCTTGAACACCTCGGCCTGCTTGCCCTGGGCCACCAGCGCCTGCGCCAGGGGCACCACCACTTCCGCGCGGTTGATGCCCAGTTGCAAGGCTTCGTTGAATTCGACTTCAGCGGCGGCGGCCTCGCTGCGGGAGAGCAGGGCCTTGCCCAGCAGCACATGCACCGACAGCAGCCGCGCATCCTGCTGCAGCGCGTTCTTGAGCTGGAGGATGGCGCCGTCCACGTCCTGGCGTTCAAAGCGCTTGAGGGCGTCCTCGTAGAACTGCGAGGCCTTGACGCTGTCGGCGCGGGCCGGTGGCGTTGTCAGGCCAAGGGCCAGACCCACGCCTGCCAAGACCAGAGCCAGGGCGCTGGCCGTGACCGACGTCCGCGGCCTGCCGGGGCGCCGGCGCGTTGGTGATGCACTCATCCCGTCTCCTCCGCGGTGGCCTGCACGGTGCGCAGGCTCAGCGCCCCGTGGCCGTCTTATTTGCGGTAGTTGTCGAAGCTCAGCGGCAGGTCGGCCAGGTCCTTGCGCAGCACGCCCTGGGCGGCCTGAAGATCGTCCAGGTTCTTGCCGGTGATGCGCACGATGTCGCCTTCAATCGCGGCCTGCACCTTCAGCTTGCTGTTCTTGATGGCGGCAACCACCTTCTTGGCTTCAGCGGCTTCCAGGCCAGCCTTGATCTTGTAGACCTGCTTGACGCGGTCACCGCCGAGCTTTTCGATCTTCTCCTGCTTGTCGACAAAGCCCAGCACCACGCCTTGCTTGGCCAGCTTGCCGTAGAGCACCGCCTCGATCTGCTCGAGCTGGAACTCGGCGTCGCCGGTGGCGTGAATTTCCTTTTCCTTGTCCTTCCACTCGATGGAGGCGCTGGTGCCCTTGAAGTCGAAGCGGGTGGTGATTTCCTTGGCGCTGGCGTCCACGCTGTTGCGGACCTTGACCATGTCGGGTTCAAGAACGGTGTCGAAGCTGGGCATGTGGATGTACTGCTTGAGGGGTCTGTTGGGGGCGGCACGGCGGACGGGGCGGGGAGCGCCCCGGGCCACCGGCATTCTTCGGCGAGAATTCTGCCATGCAGTCTGCCCCCACCACCCCCCCGACCGAGCGCCGAGACGGCCTGCTCATCGAGACCGACGTCAACCTGAAGCCCTACAACACCTTCGGGTTGCCCGCCGTGGCCCGTCGGCTGGTGCGCATCCGGGAAGAGCTCGATGTGCGCCGGGTGGTGGACCATCCGGAACTGGGCCGCGCCAGCAAGTTTGTGCTGGGCGGCGGCTCCAACCTGGTGTTGACCCGGGATGTGGATGCGGTCGTGCTGAAAATGGAAATCCCGGGCCTGCAGGTGGAGGAGCGGGAGGACGCCTGGATCATTGAAGCCGGGGCCGGAGTGTCCTGGCACGACGCGGTGGCGTTCTCGCTGGACCAGGGCGTGCCCGGTCTCGAGAACCTCGCGCTGATCCCAGGCACCGTGGGTGCCGCCCCGGTGCAGAACATCGGCGCCTACGGCATCGAGGTGAAGGACCGCCTGGAGAATGTGGACGTGGTGGACCTGACCACCGGCCGCCGAGTCACCCTGCCGGCGTCCGTCTGCAATTTTGGCTACCGGGACAGCGTCTTCAAGCAGACCGGCTTTGGCGGTCTGGCTGGCAAGAGCGTCATCACCAAGGTGCGCCTGCGCTGCCCCAAGCCCTGGCAGCCGCAACTGGGCTATCTGGACCTGGAGCGCAAGATGGCCGAGACCGGCATCACCGTCCCGTCCGCCCGCCAGATCTTCGACTGGGTCTGCGAGATCCGACGCGCCAAGCTGCCGGACCCGGCCCGCATCGGCAATGCCGGCAGCTTCTTCAAGAACCCGGTGGTCAGCGCCGAGCAGTGCCGCGACATCATCGCCCGCGACCCGCACATCGTTCACTACCCGATGCCGGACGGCAGCTTCAAGCTGGCGGCGGGGTGGCTGATCGACGCCTGCGGCTGGAAGGGCAAAAGCGTCGGCGGTGCGGCGGTCTACGACAAGCAGGCACTGGTGCTGGTCAACCGCGGCGAGGCCCGCGGAGCCGAAGTGGTGACGCTGGCGCGGGCCATCCAGGAAAGCGTCTACGGACGCTTCGGCATCCGGCTGGAGCCGGAGCCGGTGGTGATCTGAGCGCAGCGAGCGGGCTGCGTTTCAAGCCGCCTCGGGTCTCGCCGGTCGCGCGGCCACCTGCTGCAGGCAGGCATGCAGCGCCTCCAGTTCCACCGGCTTGGACAGGAACAGGCTCACCCCAGCCTCGTCCGCCTGCTGCCGCGTTTCCTCAAAGGCGTCCGCCGAGAAAGCGATGATCGGCAACAGACCCCGCGGCGGCGGCAACTCGCGAATGGCGCGCGTGGCCTCGAAGCCGTCCATCTGCGGCGTGTGCAGGTCCATCATCACCACATCAAAGCGCTGCTGACGCACCAGCTGCAAGGCTTGCAGCCCGTTCTCGCACAGGGTGGGGTGGTGGCCCAGCTTCAACAGCATCGCCTCCACCACCAGCCGGTTGGTGGGATGGTCTTCGGACACCAGCACCTGCAGGCCGGTCACCGGCGGGTCGCGATAGTCCTGCAGCCGGGCGGGCGAGGGGGCCGCATCCGGATCAAGTGTGCCCGGCGTCTGGAATGGGGCTTCAGGCTCGGCTCTGGCGTCCGCCTTGGACGGAGTCTTGCGTTCTGCGTTGGATTCAGCCCTGGCATCGGGCATGAGCGGCCCTTGCGGTGCCAGCCGCAGCGGCAGCGCCAGGCTGAACTGGCTGCCTTGACCCGGCGCGGTCTGCACATCGATGTCGCCGCCCATGGCGCGTGCCAGTCGCCGCGAGATCTCCAGCCCGAGCCCCGCACCCCCATGTCGCCGGGACGTGCTGGCATCTCCCTGACTGAAACGCTGGAACAGCCGCGCCACCGTGGCCGAATCCATGCCCGGGCCGGTATCGCTGACGTCGAAGATCAGCAGGTCTTCGCCCAGCGGGCCCACGCCGCAGCGCAGGCTGCAGGTCACCTGGCCGCGGTCGCAGAACTTCAGCGCGTTGCTCAGAAGGTTCAGCAGAATCTGGCGCAGCCGCGTCGGGTCGGCTTCCACCCAGCAGGGCACGTCGTCGGCCATGGACATATGCAGCGCCAGGCCCTTGGCACTGGCCTGCGGCCGGCTGAGCGCTTCCAGTTCCCGCATCAGCGCCGCCAGTTGCAGCGGCTCGGGCGCCAGGGCCAGCCCGCCCGCTTCCATGCGGGTCACATCCAGGATGTCCGCCAGCACGGCCAGCAGGTGGCGGGCGCAGTCGTTGGCGGCTTTCAGATGGTCCTGCTGCTGAGGCGTCAGCGGCGCTTCCTTCATCAGGCCCAGCATGCCCAGCAGCCCCTGCAGCGGTGTGCGCAGCTCGTGGCTCATGTTGGCCAGAAACACCGTCTTGGCCCGGTTGGCGGCTTCCGCCTCCCGCTGGGCTTCGTGCAGGCGCTCAGCCAGGTTGTGCTGCTTCACGCCGTAGCGCTCCAAGCGGCGGAACTGGCGCACGGCCACCCACGCAAAACACAGGGTGAGGGCGGTCAGCAGCGCGGTCAGCGCCAGGCCCACCCGGCTCTGGCTGCGCACCACGGCATCCCGCTCGGTCACATCCTCGGCCACATGATGGGTGGAGGTCAGGGACAGCTCGCGGATCGGATCGGCCAGCGGCTCCATCCGGTCGATGACTTCGTTCAGCCGCTCCGGATGCTCCCGGATCAAGGCGGCATTGAGCGGCAACGCATCGGCCCAGCGGACGAAGTCCTGCGTGCGGGCGACGGTGCGCTGGTAGTCCGGATGGTGGGACAGCACCTGCGCCGCATGTTCACTCTCCACCAGGCTCAGCCGGCTGACGAAGATCTCGTAGCGCTGGGCCACCTGGTCCGGATCCACCGCCAGGCTCGGGCCGGCCGCCTGCTCCAGCGCCAGCCGAAGCTTCAGGTATTCGGTCTCGAACTGGAACAGGCTCCAGACCAGATAGTCGTCCTGGTAGCGCCGCGTGCCATTGAGCAACTGATATTGCCGCGCCTGCAGCCAGGCCACCGAGGCCAAGACCATCACCAGCACCAGGCTGATGCCGGCCATGACCAGGCGCCACCGCCGACGTGCGGCCAGATGGGCCGGGCTCAGGCCCAGGGACGTGGGGCTGCGGGTCATCGCAGATCCAGGCGCTTGAGCTGCCAGGCCGACCGGCCGTAGTAGAGGCTGCTGCGCAGCTCCGGATGCCGGTCGAAGGGATAGATGATGAACAGTGGGCCCTTGTCGCGCAGCGGCATGGGCTTGTCGTCCATCAGGCGGGCGACGATGACGTCATAGCGCTGCGCATCCTCCACCGGGATGGTCACGCGGTAGTCGTTCAGGGCGCGGGCCTCGATGATGCTGCCGTTGGCGCCGACCGCCTGGAGCACGTCCCTCAGCAGCGGGCCGGTGAACTTGTGGGCCTGGCCCCACCAGGGCGTCTGGGTCTGGAAGCTGGTCTGGGGCAGGCGCTCCAGCATGGCCATGTCGAACTGGGCCTGACCGTCCTTATTGGTCAGACGCAGCGCCCCACCGATGCTCAGCACCACCGGGCCGCTGGGGCTGGCCAGCGGGCTGTCGGCAGGCACCGCGCGGGCCGCCAGGGGCGCCGCCAAGGCCGACAGGCCCGAGACCCCCACAAGCATCCACATCCACAGTGCTGAACGGCGCCACACACGCATGAGCAGGCAGGCGGGGACCCCCGCCGTCGATGAAAGTGCGGATGCTAAACAACCGGTCGGCGATGGGGAGACACCGGACCACCCGTTTGCAGGGCCAGTAGGATTTACACCACACTCTCGTGGGCGCTGCGGCAAAACGAGATCAGCCGCGCTTGCGCGCTCGTCGCCCTGGGCGCGAATGCGCGAAGGCGCTTGTCGCTGTCGGGACAAGCATCCGTGGCCGCAGGCGGGAAGATCGAACACGGTTGGGCAAAGACCCAATGACCCAAGGAGACAAACACGATGACGCGTGTGGTGACCCCTCGTCCGGCGCAGGCCCAGGTGCAATACAGCCATTGGCCGCGCCGCCTGCCGCGTGAGCTGGCAGTGCCCCGGACTTCGCTGTGGTTCAACCTGGCGGTCTCCGCCGCCCGGTATCCCGACAAGCCGGCGACCGTCTTCCTCGGCGCCACCCTGAGCTTCGACGCGCTGCGTGCGCAGGCCGAGGCTTTGGCCGGCTGGCTGCAGGCCCAGGGCGTGGGCAAGGGCGACCGGGTGGTGCTCTTCATGCAGAACTGCCCGCAGTATCTGATCAGTTTCTATGCGGTGAACCGCGCCAATGCCGTGGTGGTGCCGGTCAACCCGATGAACCGGGAAGACGAGTTCGGCCATTACCTGACCGATCCGCAGACCAAGGTGGTGATCTGCAGCGGCGAGCTGGCCGGCGTGGTGGCGTCGGCGTCGGCCCGGCTGGCGCCGGCGCAGCGGCCAGCGGCGGTGCTGGTCACCCAGTACTGGCAGATGCTGCCGCCGGACGGCCCCGCGCCCGACTGCCAGGTGCCGGAGACGATGCAAGCCTGGCTGACCGCCCGGCACGAGCTGCCCGCCGGGGCAGTGGACTGGCGCGACGCGCTGAGCCAGGGCCTGCAGCCAGGGCCGCACACCGCCGGCCCGGACGACCTGGCGATGCTGCCCTACACCTCGGGCACCACCGGCCTTCCCAAGGGCTGCGTGCACACCAATGCCACGCTGATGTCCAACAGCTGCGGCGGCTGCCTGTGGGGCTACGCCAGCGCGGAATCGGTGGGCCTGGCCGTGGTGCCGATGTTTCACATCACCGGCACGCTCTACGGGGTGCTGGGGCCGGTCTATGCGGGCATGACCCTGGTGATCATGCCGCGCTGGGACCGCGAGCTGTGCGGCAGCCTGATCTCCCGCTACCGGGTGACGCACTGGACCTGCATCCCCACGATGATCATCGACCTGTTCGCCAGCCCCAACTACCGCAGCTTCAACCTGACCAGCCTGCGCTATCTGAGCGGCGGCGGGGCGGCCATGCCCAAGGCGGTGGCAGAGCGGCTGCTGGAGGAGTTCGGCCTGACCTTTGCCGAAGGCTACGGCCTGACCGAGACCGCCGCGCCCACCCACGGCAACCCGCCGGAGCGGGCCAAGCTGCAATGCCTGGGCATTCCGATCTTCGGGGTGGATGCCCGTGTGGTGGACCCCACCACGCTCGAGGAGCTTCCGGTGGGCGAGGTGGGCGAAATCATCAGCCACGGGCCGATGGTCTTCAAAGGCTACTGGCAGCAGCCCGAGGCCACCGAGGCCGCCTTCGTGGAGCTGGACGGCAAGCGCTTCTTCCGCACCGGCGACCTGGGCCGGATGGACGAGGAAGGCTATTTCTTCATCACCGACCGCCTCAAGCGCATGATCAATGCCAGCGGCTACAAGGTCTGGCCGTCAGAGGTGGAGATGCTGCTCTACCGCCACCCGGCGGTGCAGGAAGCCTGCGTGATCTCGTCCAAGGACGCCTATCGCGGCGAGACGGTGAAGGCCGTGGTGGTGCTGCGGGCCGAGGCGCGGGGCAAGACGACCGAGCAGGACATCATCGCCTGGGCCCATGAGCACATGGCGCCGTACAAGGCGCCCAGACTGGTGAGCTTTGTGGAGACGCTGCCGAAGTCGGGGTCCGGCAAGGTGATGTGGCGGCTGCTGCAGGAGCAGGAGCAGGGGCAGCCGCCGTCTGCCGGGGCATAACTTAGAAGCCAAGTCAGGAGCCAAGCCAGGAGCCAAGCCACGGGCCGGGATGGTCGCTGTCGAGCGACCGCTCAGGCCCCGGCCTTAGAACCGCGATCCTGGCTGCTGCAAGAAGGCGATTTCTTCCGGCGTGCTGTCGCGCCCCAGCACCGCATTGCGATGCGGGAAGCGGCCGAACCGCTGGATCACCTCGCGATGCTTGCGGGCGAAGTCCAGCGCCGAGGCCAGCCGTTCGTCCTCAGCGGCCAGCGCCTCGAAGGCGGCCACGCAGTCGTCCTGCAGCGCCAGTGATTCCGCATGCTCCAGCGGCATCAGCGCGAACCACTGCCCCAGCGTCGTCAGCTCCGGCAGGCGGGGGCGCAGGGCCAGTGCAATCTGCAGCGCCTGTGCATCGCCGGCAAAGGCGCGGGGCGTGTCGCGGAAGATGTTGCGCGTGAACTGGTCCAGCAGCAGCACGCGCGCCAGGGCGCCCCAGGGATTGCGGTCCCAGGTCTGAAAGTCACCCGCCAGGGCGGCCTCCACCGCGGCGCCGAAGCGCTCGCGCAGCGCGGCATCAAAGTCCGCATCCTTCTTGAACCACTTCTGCTGGATCTGACCGTCCTGCGCGCTGCCGGGCATGCCGAACCACTCGTTGAGCACCCGCTGGGCGGCGCTGGGCGCGGTCAGCCGCTGCCAGCGCGGCTGCTGGGCCAGCCAGTGCCGCACATAGGTGCAGCCGGGCACCAGTTGCAGGGTCTGGGCCGCCAGCCAGCGCGCCGCCGTCTCCACCAGCTGGCCGGCCAGGCCCTGGCCGCGTAGCTGCGCCGGCACGCCGGTGTGGGTGATGATCAACTGCTCGCCGTGGCGCTCATAGTCCAGCCGGCAGTTCAGGCCGGGCTGCGGATGCGCCAGGAAGCAGTGCTGGTCCGGATGGTGCTCGATGACGATGTCCAAGAGGCTCTCCATGCCAGTCGAAAGACCCCGGTCTCGCCAGGGGCGGCCAGGGTCACTGGCCGGCTTTCGCATCCCCGAGCTGTTGCCACAGATAGCTGAACTCGAGGGCCTGCAGTTGCGCCCGCTGCTGGTTGTCCGCAGCGCCGCCGTGCCCGCCTTCGATGTTCTCGTAGTAGTCGCACGCCTGGCCCAGGGAGAGCAGGCGTGCCGCCATTTTCCTCGCATGGCCGGGATGAACACGGTCATCGCGCGTGGAGGTGGCGAACAGCGCCCGCGGATAACGCACCCCTGGTTTCAGGTTCTGATAGGGGCTGTAGCGACGCAAGTGTTCCCAGTCCTGCGCATCGTCCGGGTCGCCATACTCGGCCATCCAGGACGCGCCGGCCAGCAGCAGATGGTAGCGCCGCATGTCCAGCAGCGGCACCTGGCAGACGACGGCCCCGAACAGTTCGGGCCGCTGCACCATGCAGGCTCCCACCAGCAGGCCGCCATTGCTGCCGCCCATGATGCCCAGTCGCTCGGGGCGGGTCAGGCCGCGGCGGATCAGGTCTTCCGCCACGGCGATGAAGTCATCGAAGCTGCGCTGCTTGTGCGGCCCGATGGCGGCCTGGTGCCACTGCGGCCCGTATTCACCGCCGCCGCGGATGTTGGCCACCACCAGCCGTCCGCCACGGGTCAGCCAGGCGCGGCCGTTGGTGCCGGAATACCAGGGCTGCAGCGACACCTCGAAGCCGCCATAACCGTAGAGCAGGGTGGGCGTGTCCGCGCCGTGGCCCGGGCCACCGATGACGAAGTACGGCACGTTCTCGCCGTCGGCGCTACGGGCGAAGAACTGCTGCACCGTCATGCCGTCGGCATTGAACTGAGCGCCCCGCTGCTTGAGCGGCGTGCGGTCATCACGGCCGGCATGGGCCAGGCTGACCGTGTCCGGGGTGAGGAAGTCGCAGTAGTGCAGCAGGTAGTCGTCGCCGTAGCGGTCCTGCGGCAGTTCCGGGTCGTGCAGGGTCTGCACGCTGAGGGTGCCGGGGAAGGGCGCCTGGACGGTCCGCAGCACCGGCGGGTTCACCGACAGGTCCCACTCCTCCAGCCGGCTCGCCACATGTTCGCTCAGGGTCAGCAGCACATGGTGGTGGGTGAGGGAATAGTCGTCCAGCGAGCGGCCCGGCGTAGGCGCGAAGAGGATGCGGGGCTGGCGTTCGCCCCGCCAGAAGGCGTCGTCCTCCAGCAGCAGCAGGGAGCCGGCCGGATGGGTGTGGCCGGCCACCGTCCAGTCGCTGCGCGGGCGCAGCAGCCACCACGGGCCGTGCGCATGCACGCTCATGTCGCTGGGCAGGTCGATCGGCACACGCTGGCCGTCGCGCCACAGGAACCGGGCCTCGTTGTAGAAGTCCAGCGAACGGCTGAAGAACACACGCTCGTAGCCGGGCGTGCGGTCCACGCTGGCGCCCACCGACACATCCGAGGCTTCGCCTTCAAACACCACCGGCGCCTGCGCCAGTGGCGTGCCGCGCACCCATTGCCGCACCTGGCGGGGGTAGCCGGACTCCGTCAACGAGCCCGGGCCGAGGTCGGTGCCCACCAGCAGGGTGTTCTCGTCCAGCCATTCCACATCGCTCTTGGCCTCCGGCACGAAGAAGCCACCGTCCTCGACCGGGATGAAGCGCAGCGTCTCCAGGTCGAACTCGCGCAGCTCGGCCGCATCCGCCCCGCCATCGGACAGCGACACCAGGCAGCGCTTGTAGTCCGGCGCCAGCGAGATGGCCCCGTGGAACACCCAACTGCGCTGCTCCGCCTGGCCCAGGGCGTCCAGGTCCAGCACCGTCACCCAGGGCGGCTCGGGCTGCGCATACTCTTCCAGGCGGCAACGGCGCCACAGGCCGCGCGGATGGGCTTCGTCCTGCCACAGGTTGTAGAGCCAGTCGCCGCGCCGGGCCACATGTGGAATGCGGTCCTGCGCATTGAGCAGCTGCAGCAGTTCCTGACGGATCGGCTCGTAGTCGGGGCGGGCCTGCAGCACCGACTGCGACTCCGCATTGCGGGCCCGGACCCAGTCCAGGGCGCGCTCGCCGTCTTCACCGTCCAGCGCTTCCAGCCAGAGGAATTCGTCCGGGGGCGACGCATCGCTGGCGGGGGAGGTCGCGGGGGCGGTCGCGGCGGGGGGCGTAGAGGGGGACGTAACGGGGGACGTGGCGCGGGTCGTATCGGGCACGAGAGTCTCCATCAATGTCATGGGGTTCGGGGACAGCGGCTGCAATCCTGCAACCGGCGCGCCCGGCACCGCCGGTGGCGGCATGGCCGCTCAGTGTTCGCGGTCCTTCAACAGCTGCAACGTGACTTCCACGGCGCCCTTGTCGGTTGTGATGTAGGCGGTGCCGTCCTGGATGCTCACCTGCCACTGCATGCTGCGCTCGGCCAAGGCGGCCAGCGCTTGCGACTGCTCGGCGGGAAGCTGCCAGACCGCCAGCTTGGGCGCCCGCTGCAGCTTGTTCTGGATGCTGGCCCACCACACCGGCGTGCTGGACGCGTAACTGATCACCGTCACCAGCTCGGACCGGCCCTGGATCTGGCGCAGGCGCCGCTCGTCCGGCTGGCCCAGTTCCACCCAGTGCACCACTTCGCCGGTCAGGTCGATCTGCCAGAGGTCGGCGTCGTCGGCCTCGGACAGGCCTTTGGTGAATTCAAGCTTGCCGCGCAGATCGTTCTCGGGCTGGTACAGCGCGTAGGCGAGGATGCGCAGCATCATCCGCTCGTCGGTCTCCGACGGGTGGCGGGCGACGGTCAGATTGTGGTCGCCGTAGACATGGCGGTCCATGTCCGAGATTTGAAGCTGGGCTTTGTGAATGGTGGCCTTGAGCGCCATGGGGGGCCTTGAAACGGGGACACTGAAGCGGCGCATTATCATTCCTGCCTCACCGACGAGACATCCCGGACCGGGACCGAAAGAAATCTTCATGAAGCACACCCTGCGTACAACCGCTGCCGTGGCCACTCTCCTGGCTTGCGGCCTGGCTTTTGCCCAGACCACGACCACCGCCCCCAAGGCCGACGCCAAGAACGCCAAGGTCAGCAAGCCCGTGGTGGAAAAGCCCAAGCAGAAGCTGATGACGCGCGACGAGCTGCGCAGCTGCCTGCAGGACGACAAGGCGCTGACCGACGAGAACAACGCCCTGAAGGCCAAGGAAAAGGAAGTCCTGGCCCAGCGCGATGCCCTGAAGGCAGAAAAGGCCGAGCAGGACAAGGGCGAGCAGGAGATGCAAACCCGCAGCAAGGACCTCAAGGCCGAAATCGAAGCCCTGAACGCCTTCGCCGCCGACATCCAGGCCAATGCCGCCAAGATGGAAAAGGACCAGCTCAAGGCCAAGCAGGAGGAATACCAGACCCGCGCCAACGCCCTGCAGCCCAAGATTGACGCCTTCAACAAGGAGCGCAACGAGCGCGCCGAGAAGTACAAGACCTTCAACGACCGCGTGGATGCGCAGGCCAAGTCTCTGGACGACTTCAACGAAGCCGTGGAGACCCTGCAGGACAAGCGTGACGACTGGAAGAAGCGCTGCGTCAACCGTCCTTACGACGAAGCGGACGAAGCCGCCGTCAAGAAGGAACTGGGCCTGAAGAAGTAAACAGGGCGGACACGGGCCCGTCTCCAGCGGGCCTGTCCCTGCCCCCTGTTCGGCGGCCGCGGCGCGATCGCCTTCCCAGTGATGAGGGCTGCCTTGCCATCCTCCCCGACGCCTTCCCCAACAGCCCCCTCCACTCACAACCCACCCGGCGGCGGCAATCAGCTGCTGTGGGGCCTGGCCGTCGCCGCCCTCGGCTTTGCGCTGTGGCGTCCGGTGTCGCCCGGCGAGTGGTTGGGCATGATCGACTGGCAGACGATGGGCGCCCTGACCGGGCTGCTCATCATCACCCAGGGGGTGGAGCGCAGCGGCGTGTTGCAGGGCACCGCCCGCGCCCTGCTGGCCCGCACCCATACGGCCCGTCAACTGGCGCTGGTGCTGTGCGCCGTGGCGGCCGTGCTGGCGGCGCTGGTCACCAACGACGTGAGCCTGTTTCTGCTGGTGCCGCTGACCCGCGAGCTGGCGGCCCAGGCGCGGTTGCCGCTGGCGCGGCTGGTGGCGCTGGAAGCACTGGCGGTGAACGCCGGCTCATCGCTGACGCCGATCGGCAATCCGCAGAACCTGTATCTCTGGCACCGCACGGGCGAGTCCTTTGGTGGCTTCATGGCCATGATGGCGCCGGCCGTCGGCGTGATGCTGGTGCTGCTGTTCATCACCATCCTGATCACCATGCCGGGCACGAAGATCGAGCTCGGCGCGGCCCAGGCCCAGGCGCCCACCCAGCCGCGCCTGCTGGCGCTGTCCGCCGTGCTGTTCGTGGGCTTTGTGGCCTCGCTCGAGCTGCATGTGTGGGGGCCGGCGCTGGCCATCGTCGTGGTGGCCTTTGCACTCTTCCAGCGTCAGGTGCTGATGCGCCTGGACTGGGCCCTGCTGGCCACCTTCGTGCTGATGTTCGTGGTGGTGCATCAACTGGTGGCACTGCCCTGGATCGCGCAGCTGATGGGCAAGCTGCCCACCGATGTGGCCTGGCCCACCTATGTGGCGGCCCTGCTCACCTCGCAGGTCATCAGCAACGTGCCGGCCACCCTGCTGCTGGCCGGCGGCACCGGGCAGCTCACCGCGCTGGCGGTGGGGGTGAACGTCGGCGGTTACGGCTTTGTGCTGGGCTCGATGGCCAACCTGATTGCGCTGCGTCTGGCGCGGGAGCCTCACGGCCTGCGGGAATTCCATCGCATCAGCCTGCCTTTTCTGCTGGTGTGCGCCGTACTGGTGGGCCTGCTGGCGGTGTGACGGCGCACCCGCCCGTCCGCAAGTCCCTCCCTTTCGCACAACTGCCTCTTTCGAGCACTGGCAAGGCCGGGCGGCATTCCTACAATGGTCCGGCACGCCGGGGTGTGCGAGATCCGCGCACCCTTGCCATGTCCATTGAGGAATGCCAATGACCGCTACCCGCGCCACGCCTGCGTCGCCTGAGACCCAACCGCTGCTGAAGACCTGGGACGGGCCGTATGGTCTGCCGCCGTTTGCCGAGATCCGCGCGGAGCACTTCGAGCCGGCCTTTGAGCAGGCCCTGGCCGAGCACCGGGCGGAGCTGGCGCTGATGGCGTCGCAGAACGAGGCGCCCACCTTCGACAACACGGTGGCGGCTTTCGACCGCAGCGGGCGGCGCCTGGTGGCGCTGGAGCATCTGTTCTCCACGCTCAGCGCCTCGGCCACGTCGCCGGAGTTGCAGGCGGCGCAGCGCCGTCTGGCCGCGCCGCTGGCGGCCCACAGCAATGCGGTCTACATGAATGCGGCCCTGTTCGCCCGCATCGAGGTGCTGCATGAGCAGCGCGACCATCTGGGCCTGGACCCGCAGCAACGCCGCGTGCTGGAACGCATCCATCTGGACTTTGTCCGTGCCGGTGCCCGCATGCAGGGCGAGGCCCGTCGCCGGTATGCGGCGCTGATGGAGCGGCTGGCCGAGTTGCACACCCGCTTTGGCCAGAACGTGCTGGCGGACGAGGGCGGCTATCAGCTGGTGCTGCGCAGCGAGGAAGAGCTGGCCGGCCTGCCGGACTTCGTGCGCGCCGCCGCCCGGCAGGCGGCGCTGGACCGCGGGGTGACCGACGCGCAGGCGCATGTGATCACGCTGTCGCGGTCGCTGATCGTGCCCTTCCTGACCTTCAGCGAGCGGCGCGATCTGCGTGAGCAGGCCTGGCGCGCCTGGGTCAGCCGCGGCGAGCATGCCGGCGAGAGTGACAACCGCGAAATCACCCGCGAGATCCTGCGGCTGCGGCAGGACCAGGCCCGGCTGCACGGCTATGCGCACTATGCCGACTACGCACTGGCCGACACCATGGCCGGATCGCCAGCGGCGGTGCAGGGCCTGCTGGACCGGGTCTGGGAGCCGGCCAAGGCCGCGGTGGAGCGCGAACGCGCGCTGCTGGACGCCGAGCGGCTGCGCCTGGGTCATGCCGATGCAATCGAGGACTGGGACTGGCGCTACTACGCCGAGAAAGTGCGCCAGCAGCGCTACCAGCTGGACGAAGCGGAGGTGAAGCCCTATTTCCCGCTGGATGCCATGGTGCAGGCCATGTTTGACTGCGCCCAGCGGCTGTACGGCCTGCGCTTCGTGCATCAGCCGCAGGTGGCCGGCTATCACCCGGATGTGAAGGTCTACGAGGTCCGTCAGGCGGATGGTCATCTGCGCGGGCTCTTTGTGCAGGACAACTTCGCCCGTCCGACCAAACGCAGCGGCGCCTGGATGAATGCGCTGCGCTGGCAGGCGCGCAACGGGATGGAGGCGCTGCCCATCATCCTGAACAACAACAACTTCGCCAAGGGTGCACCGGGCGAGCCGACGCTGCTGTCCTTCGATGACACCCGCACCCTGTTCCATGAATTCGGCCACGGCCTGCACGGGTTGCTGTCCCAGGTGGAGTTCGAGCGGCTCTCCGGCACGCAGGTGCTGCGTGACTTCGTTGAGTTGCCCTCGCAGCTGATGGAGCACTGGATGGCCGAGCCGGACGTGCTCAAGCGCCATGCGCGCCACTACCGCACGGGCGAGCCGATCCCGGATGCGCTGCTGGAGAAGATCAAGGCTGCCGCCACCTTCAACCAGGGCTACGAGACGGTGCGTTACTGCGCGTCGGCGCTGGTGGACCAGGCCATCCATGCGCTGGGCAGTGGCGAGGTGCCGGACGTCGTGGCCTTCGAGCGCGACACGCTCAAGCGCCTGGGCGCGCCGGCAGCGGTGGGCATGAACCACCGGCTCACCCACTTCCAGCATCTGTTCTCGGGCAGCTTCTACGCGGCGCAGTACTACGTCTACCTCTGGGCGGAAGTGCTGGACTGCGATGCCTACGAGGCCTTTGTCGAAGCCGGCGACCCGTTTGATGCGGCGACAGCGAAGTCGCTGTTGGCCAACATCCTCTCGGTGGGCAACAGCCGGGAGCCGGGCGCGGCCTACCGGGCCTTCCGCGGTCGGGACGCGCAAGTGGCGCCGATGCTCAAGGGGCGAGGGCTGTTGCCCGCCTAAGCGCATGCGGGCATGCGGGCTTGGGGGCGGGCGAGCGTCGGGCGTCCTATCATCAGGACATGAACTCGACTGATCACCCGACGTCCGCAGTTGCGCTGTCCAGCGCCGACCCCTCCGCCGCTCCCAGGTCCCGCATCGCGGTGGTCACCGGTGCCGGCTCCGGCATCGGCCGGGCGGCGGCGCTCAAGCTGATGCAGGCCGGCTGGCAGGTGGCACTGCTGGGCCGACGCGAGGAGGCGCTGGCGCAGACCGCCGCTGCCGCACCCGCACAAGCGCTGGTGCTGCCCACCGATGTGAGTGACGAGCACCAGGTGGCCGCCGCCTTTGCTGCGGTCAAGGCACGTTTTGGCCGGCTGGACCTGCTCTTCAACAATGCCGGCATGAGCGCACGCGGCATGGAGATCGACCAGCTCAGCGTCGCGCAGTGGCGGGCGGTGGTCGATGTGAACCTGACCGGCAGCTTCCTCTGCGCCCGTGAGGCCTTTGCGATGATGAAGGCGCAGTCGCCGCAGGGCGGGCGCATCATCAACAACGGATCGATTTCCGCGCATGCGCCGCGCCCGGGCTCCGTGGCCTACACCAGCACCAAACATGCCATCACCGGCCTGACCAAGACGCTGGCCCTGGACGGCCGCCCTTACGACATCGCCGCCGGGCAACTGGACATCGGCAATGCGCAGACCGATCTGACCGCCAGCTTCTCCAAGGGCCTGCAGCAGGCCCATGGCGCCGTGGTGCCGGAGCCGGTGATGGATGTGGAGCATGCGGCCAGCGCACTGCTGTACATGGCGGAATTACCGCTGTCGGCCAACGTGCCTTTCCTGACGGTCATGGCGACGAAGATGCCCTATATTGGGCGTGGATGACACATTGGATGATGAACACGATTGCTGAATTGCTGACCCTGATGGCCCGCATCCTGCGGGGCGCGCTGTTTCTCGTGCTGTTCCTGGCCCTGTTGATGGTCGGGCTGTGCGTGTTCGGCGTGCTGCTGGTGTGGAGCCTGATCCGCGGGCGTCGCCTGCAGCGTCCAACCGTGGGGGTCTTCCGCACGGCGGCGGACATGCGCGCGCAGGCGTTCCGGCGTTCCGCAGGATCGATGCACGGTGGGGACGGCGGCTTTGGCGCCCCGGCCGGTGACATCGTGGACGTGGAAGTGCGCGAAGTGCCGCAGCAGCAGCCGCGGCTGGAGCGCTGAGTCCCGGCAGCAGCGGGGATCAACGCTCCGGGGATCGATGCAGCGGATGAGTACCGCGGCTCAGTAACGCAGCGTAGTACCGCGGCGCAGTGCCGCGGCTCAGCCTCAGTTCGCGGCTCAATACCGCGGCGGGCTGCTCAGCTCCTGCCACAGCTCGTCATAGATGCGGTAGCGGGACGGGCTGATCTTGCCGGCTTCCACTGCCGTGAGCACCGCGCAGCCCGGCTCATGCCGATGGCTGCAGTTGTGGAAGCGGCACTCGCCCAGGAAGGGCTTGAAGTCCGCCATGTGCCCTGCCAGCTCCGGTGCCGGAATCTGGCGCAGCCCGAATTCCTGAAAGCCTGGCGAGTCCAGCAGCGCCGTCTCGCGCCGGTCGTCCAGCCAGTACCACTGCGTGGTGGTGGTGGTGTGACGCCCGGAATTGAGCGCCTGCGAAATCTCGCCCACCTGCGCGCCCGCATCGGGCACCAAGAGGTTGATCAGCGTGCTCTTGCCGGTGCCGCTGGGGCCCAGCACCAGCGTGGCCTGGTTCTCCAGCAGCGGCATCAAGGTCTCGCGCGCTTCATCCGGCCGGCCCTTGAGGCTCAGCTCCAGCACCCGCTGGCCCATGGCCTTGTAAGGGGCCAGACGCTGCCGGGCCGCTTCGGCCTGCGGCAGGTCGGTCTTGTTCAGCAGGATGTCGGTGGTGATGCCGGCGCTGTCGGCGGCGATCAGGGCACGGGTCAGCTGCGATTCCGAGAACTGCGGCTCGGCGGCCACCAGCACCAGCAGACGGTCCAGGTTGGCGGCGAAGCTCTTGGTCTTCCACTCGTCCTGACGAAACAGCAGGTTGCGCCGGGGCTCCAGCTTGTCGATGACGCCTTCATGGTCGCTGGTGCGCTGCCAACGGACCCGGTCACCCACCACGCAGTCGCTTTTCTTACCGCGGGTGAGGCAATGCACCCGCTGACCGTTGTCATCTTCCACCACATAGTGGCGGCCGTGACCGCGCACCACCAGCCCGATCTGCGCCGGCTTCATGCGACACCGCCATCGAGACGGGGCGTACCCGCGGGCAGCCCGCTCAGGGCACCGATGGCGGCCAGGCGTTCACTGGCGGGCGGGTGGGAATAGTAGAAGCGCGCAAACACCGGGTCGGGTGTCAGCGTGCCGGCGTTGTCCTCATGCAGCTTGAGCAGCGCGGCGCTCAGGTCGCGGCCGCTGGCGTGCTCGCAGGCATACGCGTCGGCCTCGAATTCATGCTTGCGGGACCAGAAGGCCATCAGCGGCGTCAGGAAGAAGGTGAAGGGCGGCAGCGCCAGCATGAACAGCAGCAGGGCCAGCGCATCGTTGGGCACGGTCAGGCTGGGGCGCACGCCCAGGCCCAGGAAGAACTGGGGCAGGGTGCTGAGGGCGCCCAGCAGTGCAAAGCCCGCCAGACTCAGGGCGAACATCATCACCATCAGCTTGAGCACATGGCGGCGCTTGTAATGCCCCAGCTCGTGAGCCAGCACGGCTTCCACTTCCGCGGGGTTCAGGCGCGACAGCAGCGTGTCGAAGAACACCACCCGCTTGGAGGCGCCCAGGCCGGTGAAGTACGCGTTGCCGTGGGCGGAGCGGCGGCTGCCGTCCATCACGAACAGGCCTTTGGCGGCAAAGCCGCAGCGGGCCATCAGCGCTTCCACCCGTTCGCGCATCGACGGGTCGGCCAGCGGCTCGAACTTGTTGAACAGCGGGGCGATCACCATCGGGTAGAGCACCTGCATCAGCAGATTGAAGCCCATCCACACGGCCCAGGCCCACACCCACCAGGTCTGGCCGGCCGCGCCCATGATCCAGAGAATCAGCGCCAGCATCGGCAGACCGATGACCGCCCCCAGCCCCAGGCCCTTGAGACCATCCATCACGAACAGCCTCAGGGTGGTGCGGTTGAAGCCGAAGCGCTGCTCCAGCTTGAAGGTGTTGTAGAGCTCCCAGGGCAGGTCGAGCAGGCCGGACAGCAGCCCAAAGCCGACCACCAGGCCGAGCTGGTAGCCCATCGGGCCGATCACCGGTTCAAAGGACAGGACCCACTGGTTCAGCAGGTCCAGCCCGCCCAGCAGCGTCCAGCCCACCAGCAGCGCGGTGTCGAAGGCCAGGTGCAGGGTGCCGACGCGGTTGCGGGCCCGGGTGTAGTCCGCGGCCTTCTGGTGCGCCTTGAGCGACACCGTGCCGGCAAAGGCCGCAGGCACCGCATCCCGGTGCTGCGCCACATGGCGGACCTGACGGCCGGAGAGCCAGAGCTTGGCCAGGAAGGACAGCACCACCGCCGCCACAAAGGCCAGACTGACGGACAGGGCAGAGAGGGCGGACAAGGACCAGGAATCGGAACTGAGCATGGGCCGGAGTGTAGGTCCCAGGGGGCGGATGTGCCGGCGAGGCGGGATTGAGGACTTCTTTCCGCAGGCCTTGCAGGGCTGCGACAATCGCGCCCAATGTCGGTTGACACCGCTGCCGGTGCGCAGTGCGGTGTCAGCCACGCCCGCAAGGGCCAGCCAGGCCCCAGCAAGACCCCATGAGGCCTCCAAGGATTCACATGAGCATTGACGCCACTCCCGCAACGACAGCCGCTACGACCGCCGCCGCGTCCGCCCTCGCCCCGAGCGACCAGAACCTGATCTGGATCGACCTGGAAATGACCGGTCTGTTCCCCAACACCGACCGCATCATCGAGATCGCGGTGGTCGTGACCGACCCCTCCCTGGCCATCCGGGTCGAGGGCCCGGTGTTTGCCATCCATCAGAGCGACGAGACGCTGGACAAGATGGACGCCTGGAACAAGGGCACCCATGGCAAGAGCGGCCTGATCGACCGGGTCAAGGCCTCCACCATCAGCGAAGAGGAAGCGCAGACGCGCGTCATCGACTTCCTCAAGGCCTATGTGCCGGCCAACAAGTCGCCGATGTGCGGCAACTCCATCTGCCAGGACCGCCGTTTCCTGGCCAACTACATGCCCAAGCTGGAAGACTTCTTCCACTACCGCAACCTGGATGTTTCCACGCTGAAGGAACTGGCCCGTCGCTGGAAGCCGGCTGCGCTGGAGGGCTTCAAGAAGGCCCAGAAGCACACGGCCCTGGCCGACATCCATGAATCGATTGACGAGCTGATTCACTACCGCGAGCAGTTCCTCAAGCTCGACTGAGCCCGGACATCATGGACGACCCGCGCCGCCCGGCCATGCTGTGGGCGGCTTTTGACTTTCCGCGCCACCCGCTGGCGCGCGAGGACGGTGAACGTGTGCGTGGCTGCTTTGTGCAGCCGCCCGCCCGTCGCCTGATCGCGCGCGACCCGGTGTCGCTGCGGCCGGTGCTGCGCGAGGCCCATGCGGCGTCGCGGGCCGGGGCGTGGGTGCTGGGTGGCTTGCGGTATGAGGCGGCGGGGGCGCTGGATCCGGCGCTGCGGATGCAAGCGTCGGGGGTCATCCCGCAAGGCGCGGTGGACGAGCCGCCGCTGCTGGCGGAATTCGCGGTCTGGGACGTGGCGCCACAGCCCTGGCCAGCCCCAGATGCCCTGCGTGCGCATGATCTGTCGGCCTGGCGGGACGTGCAGTCCGACGATGCCGAGGCCGACCAGATCGAGCGGGTGCGCGAGTACATCCGCGCGGGCGATTGCTATCAGGTCAATCTGTGCACCCGCGTGCGGGCGCAGGTGGGGCCGGCGTTTGATCCCGTCGCCTACTTCTTCTCCCTGCATGCAGCCCAGCCGGGCGGCTTCGCGCTGCTGCTGCGTCTTGCAGACGGAGAGACCGTCGCCAGCGTGTCGCCGGAGCTGTTCTTTGACTGGCGTCCGCTGCCCGAATCCCCGGAGGCCACCCACACCTGGCTGCTGGCGACCCAGCCGATGAAGGGCACCGCCCCGCGCGGACGCGACCGGGCCGAGGACGAAGCGGCCCAGGCCTATCTGCGCACCAGCGAGAAGGAACGCGCCGAGAACCTGATGATCGTGGACCTGCTGCGCAACGACCTGTCTCGCGTGGCGGTGACCGGCTCCGTGCGGGTGCCGCGTCTGTTCGAGCTGCATGCGCTGCCCACGGTCTGGCAGATGACCTCCACCGTCAGCGCCATCAGCCGCGCTGGGCTGGCGCTGGACGATTTGTTCACCGCCTTGTTCCCCTGTGGCTCGGTGACGGGGGCGCCCAAGCGACGGGCCATGCAGATCATCCACGAGCTCGAGCCGGGGCCGCGGGGTTGGTATACGGGCGCGCTGGGGCTGCTGCAGCCGGGCGGCGTGACGACCTTCAACGTGCCGATCCGGACGGTGACGCTGCGGCGCGGTGAGACTGAGGCCGCTGAGTGCGGTGTCGGTGTCGGTGTCGGTGAGGCCAAGCGCAGCGTCGGAATCGCTGAGGCCGAGTGCGGCGTCGGCAGCGCCATCACGCTGGATTCCGCCGCTGCGGCGGAGATCGACGAGTGGCGCGCCAAGCTGCGATTCCTGTCGCGGGCGCAGGCTCCCATCGAGGCGCTCGAGACGATGCGCCTGCAAGACGGCGTGTTCCAGCGCGAAGCGCGTCATCTGCAGCGCCTGCACCGCACGCTGCGCCACTTCAATCTGCAAGCCTCTCTGGAGCCGGTGCGGGAGCGACTGTCCGCCATCGCCGCGGCGCATCCGGACGGTGCGTGGCGGGTGCGGATCACCGTGGGTCGCCAGGGCGAATGGACGCAGCAGATCCAGCCGCTGGTGGATGACACCTCGCCGGTCTGGGTGGCGCTGGCCCGGTCGCCGGTAGACGCGCGCGGGCCGGACGCGGAATTCCTGCAACACAAGACCACGCGCCGATCGCTCTATCAGGCGCATCTGGATCACAAACCGGCAGACTGCCTGGATGTGCTGCTGTTCAACCGGAACGGCGAGTTCACCGAAGGCTGCCTGACCAACCTGGCGGTGCAACTGGACGGGCCTGACGGCCCCTGGCTCACCCCACCGCTGGACGCCGGCCTGCTGCCGGGCGTCATGCGGGAAGAACTGCTGGAGCTGGGGCGCATCCGCGAAGCCCGGCTTCATCTCGACGATTTGCGGCGGGCCCATGCGCTCGCCGTCTTCAACAGTGTGCGCGGCTGGCGAGACGCCCGGCTGCTGCCTCAGGACCTTTCATGACCACCACTCCCCCCGAGCGCCGTGCACCGGCGCGCAAGCCGCGTGCGGCGATGGCCCCGGCGGAAGCCATTGCAGAGATCGTTGGCGATGTGTCGCTGGATCTGATCCCGGCGGATGTGTCGAAGACGCGCGTGGCTGATGCGAAGACGCGCGTGGCTGATGCGGCATCGACTGATGCCGCAGACGCCCGTGAGTCTGCGGCCGCGGCCGCGGATGCGGCATCGGCATCAGCATCGGCTGTGGAGGCTTCGGCCTCGGACATCGGCGCTGCCCGTTCGACGGGCAAGCCAAAGGCGACCGCGAAGCCGAAGCCGACGGCGAAGGCAAAAGCGAAGTCCAAGCCGGCAGCAGATGCGTTGGAAATCGATGCGGATGCAACGGCAGGTTCAATGGCTGGTGCGGATGCGGACGTGCATGTGGGTACTGGTGCTGGTGCTGCCGATGCGGATGCGGATGCGGATGCGGATGTCGTCGCAGATGCAGATTCTTCGTCCGGCGATGCCGCAGCGCCGGCGACCCGTCGCGCAAAGACCGCCGCCGGCAAGGCACCATCGCCCTCGAAGCGACGTGCATCGACGCGTGCAGAAGCGCCTGTCGGCGCCATCGAGGCAGACGCTCCAGCCGCTGCGCCCACTGCAGCGAGCGCTGCCACTGCTGCAACGAGCGCTAGCACCACCGTCGACACCTCCGATGCACCCGCCACCCGCAGCGACGCTGAATCCGTTGCTGCACTGCGCGATGGCCTGGATCCCGCTGTGGATCACGACCAGCCTGCCCCCGCTGCTCCCAAGCGTCCCGCCAAGTCTCGTTCTGGACGCGCGGCCGCGGCTGCACCCTTGCCAGCAGTCCTGCCGACCTCGCTGATGCCAGAGTCCATCGACGATGCGGTGGAAGACATCTTCCAGGCGCTGATGTCCGATGAGGACGATGGATTCACGGCAGACGCCGCGCTGGACCTCGCGGTCAGCCCCGCTGAGCCGATGGATGCGCAGCCCTCGGCCCCCAAGCCGGCCCGCAACCGCGGCGGCAGGACAGAAGCGCAGGCCAAGACTCGCCGGTCCGCGGGAACCGCAGCCTCGTCGCCAATGGGCGAGCTGATGGACGGCGCTGCTCCCGGTGATGAGCCTGGAGAAGAGGAAGGTGCCGCCTCCGGCATCCGCACTTACGCTGACGATGACTCAAACGCCGACGCGCGCATCCAAGGCGAGGCCGACGAATCGACGGCAGACGACGTCGTCGTTGCCGAGCCTGCGCCGTCCCGTCACCGCCGCAGGCCGCGTCGCCCCGCTGACGCGACACCGCAAGACCCCAACGCACCGCAGTTGCCCCCGCGCTTCACCCTCGGCTCCCGCGAGGACGATGCCGTCTTCGGCGACTACGAACTGCGCGACGCCGAGACCGGCGGCACCTTCCGCCTGCGACTGCTGGGCCCCGCGCTGTGGCGCTGCGATTGCGCCGGCTATCTCGCGCACGGCGACTGCGAGCACGGCGATCAACTGATGTCGCTGTTCACCGATGACCAGTACGACGCCCTGGAGGCCGGCTGGCCCGCACGCGAGGCCGAGGTCTGGCTGGTGCCAGGCGCCGAGCGCCGTCTGCAATGGATTGCCGGCAATGACGTGCCGGCATCACTGCGCGATCAGCCCGGACTGGATGACCGTCACCGCCGCGATGCGGAGCTGTCGCAGGACTGGCTGCAATCCCTGGTGGCGCAGGCGCGCGCGGCCGGTGTGCCGCTGCGGGTGGACGCCCCGGTCTGGCCGCAACTGGCCTGGGGCCGAGATGCCCAGGCGCGAGTGGCCCGCCTCGAGGCCTTCCTGGGCGACGGTGCCGCCGCGCAGGCCCTGCTGAAGGACACGCTGTCGCCCCATCACTGGGAAGCCGCGCTGTTTGCCGTCTGCGCTGGCCGCGCGCTGGTGGCGGACGATCTGGGCCTGGGCCAGCGGGGCGCTGCCATCGCCGCCATCCGCCTGTGGGATCACCTGTTCGGCGCCAGCCCGGCCCTGGTCATCGCACCGGCCGCCGCCCATGCCGCTTGGCAGCGTGACCTCTCCCGCTGGTTGGGGGAGGGCGCATCCGCAGTGACGGTGGTGGAAGCACCCACCGCGCGCCATGCCCCGGCGCTGCTGGTGGTGGACGGCATCGACATGATGGACGAGACCCGGCTTGCGACCCTGCGCGACCTGGAAGCCCGCACCGGTGCTCAGTTGCTGCTGCTGGCGCATCAGGAGCCGCTCGGCCAACCTGCACTCGCGCAATGGGTGGACTGGCTGGACAGCGCCCGGCGCGGCCCTTGGGCCCGCCTGTCGGCGCTGCCGCCGGACGCCGGCAAGAAGGCGGTGCGGGAAGCGCTGGAAGCGGTCATCCTGTCCCGCCGCAAGCGTGAGCTGCAGGACCGCCTGCCCGCCTGCCTGCTGACGCCGATGTGGCTGGACGCCGCCGGCAGCAGCCTGCCGCAAGGCCCGCTGAAGCAACTGCGCCAGACGCTGGAGCGCTGGTCCTCCCGTCCCTTCCTCAACACCGCCGAACAGCAGCAGCTGATGGAAGCCCTGGCGCTGCTGCCGCCGTCGTCCCGTCAGGCCCTGGCGGCCAAGGCGGAAGCGGTGCTGGCTGTGCGGCGCGACTGGGTGGAGTCGGCCACGCCGGCGGCCAGCCGTCTGCTGGTTTGCAGCCGATCCGAGACCCTGCTGGACAGCCTGGCCCAGTCGCCGCAACTGCGTCGCCTGCCGCCGCACCGCCTGCGCGCGGGCGACAGTGCCGAGCTGCGCGCGTCCACATTGCAGGCCTGGCGTCAGGCGCCGGCCAGCGTGCTGATGGCCAGCGACGATGCCTTGGCTGCGTTGCCGCCCGGGCTGCTGGCGCAGGACCGCGTGGCGGTGATCCATGCCGACCTGCCGTGGCAGGCGTCCACCCTCGATGAGCGGGTGACGCAGGCCTGCGGCGACGACTGCTGCGGCATTCCCGCCGCGCTGCTGCTGATCAGCGGTTCCCTGGATGCCGGCCTGAGCCAGGCCCATGCCAAGGGCCTGCGCTTCCCGCACTGGCTGGATGCGCCTCCTACCTGGCTGGATGCTGAAGACGTGCAAGCGCTGATGGCGGTGCTGCCCGCGCTGCTTGACGGGTTGTGAAGAAAGGCTGTGAAGGAGGGCCGCTCTTGCGGCCGCTCTTCCGGCCTTTCTTCCGGTTTTTTCGGCCTCTATCCCCGCACCCGGGGGAGGGGCTAGGGGAAACCCCGAAAGTGAGGCTATACTCGCGGTCTTCATCGGCCGGCCTGTGCTTAGCACGTGCAGCCGCCCGATGTTTCGTACGTCTCCTCTGACCACTTTGCAGTCCGTCGCGGTTCTTCCGCAGCACGCAGGCCTCCCCGGCCATTTTGTGTTTTGACGCACTGCAAGCCCTCGGGTTCGGTCGGCGGCGATGCCGTCGCTATGACTGTTCCCCGGCGCCTCACCCGGCTCCTTGCGCATTCTCGTGCCAAGCCCAGGTAATCGACGCGAGCTTTCTCCCAGCGACATGACCCTCCGCCGCGGCACCTGTGTGTCCCGCGGGCGGACAGCGACCCGGCCATCCGTGGGCATTGCATTGCCGCACCGACAGCCAGGCGCTTCTTTGGACTTGAGATGACCGTGAACCAAGAACTGAACGCCCCCCAGAACGACGACCTGATCCAGGACCAGATGGATGCCGACACCGGCACGCTGGAAACGCTGGATATGCAGGCCGACGTCGAGGCGTCCCCCGCAGCCGCCGCCCCGTCGGGCGTGGCTTTCTCCACCCTGGGTCTGCATGAAGCGCTGCTGCGCGCCGTGAAGGACTCCGGCTACGAACACGCCACCGATGTGCAGGCCCGCGCCATTCCGCCGGCCCTGGGCGGCGCTGACCTGATGGTCTCGTCCCGCACCGGCTCCGGCAAGACCGCGTCGTTCATCCTGCCGGCCCTGCAACAGGTGCTGGAATCCCGCGCCGCCCGCGCCTCCGGCCCCAAGGTCAAGGTGCAAGGCCCGCGCGTGCTGGTGCTGGCTCCCACCCGCGAACTGGCCATGCAGGTGTCCAAGTCGGCCATGACCTATGGTCGTCACATCCAGGGTCTGCGCGTGGCCACGGTGCTGGGCGGCATGCCCTACGCCCTGCAGCTGCGCATGCTCAGCGGCCCGCTGGACATCCTGATCGCCACCCCCGGCCGTCTGCTGGACCACATCAACAGCGGTCGCTGCAAGCTGGACAACGTGACCATGTTCGTCCTGGACGAAGCCGACCGCATGCTGGACATGGGCTTCATCGAAGACATCGAGTTCGTGGCCCAGCAACTGCCGGTGGCCCGCCAGACCCTGATGTATTCGGCCACCTTCGCCGGCCACACCGGTCGCCTGGCCGAGGCGCTGATGAAGGATCCGCAGCGCATCGACGTCAGCGGCCACACCGAAACCCACGAGAACATCGAGCAGCGTCTGCACTGGGCCGACAACGGCCAGCACAAGCGCAAGCTGCTGGAGCACATCCTGGCCGAGCGTGATGTGGACCAGGCCGTGGTCTTCACCAGCACCCAGCAGGACACCGAATGGCTGGCCGAAGCGCTGGCCGAGATCGGTCACCGCGTCGCCGCCCTGCACGGCGGCATGCCCCAGGGCAAGCGCAACCGCACGCTGATGATGCTGCGCCGCCGCGACCTGCGCGTGCTGGTGGCCACCGACGTGGCCGCCCGCGGCATCGACGTGCCCACCATCTCCCACGTGATCAACTTCGGTCTGCCGATGAAGGCCGAGGACTACGTGCACCGTATCGGCCGTACCGGCCGTGCCGGTCGCTCGGGCATCGCCGTGACCCTGGCCGAGCGTCAGGATCTGTCGATGATCAAGCGCATCCAGCAGTTCACCACCCAATCGATCCCGGTCTCTCGCATTGTCGGCCTGGAGCCGCGCAATGAAGAGCCGCGCATCTATCCCACGCGCGGCAATGGCCGTGGCGGCGACAGCCGTGGTGATTTCCGCGGTGGCAACCGGGGCGGCTTCGGCGGCCAGGGTCGTGGTTTCGGCCACGGTCATGGCGGCGGTGCCCGCTTTGACAACCGCGGCGAAGGTCGCGGCGCGGACCCGCGTTTCGAGCGCGGCGATGCACGTCCGGAAGGTCGCTTCGACAACCGTGGCCCGCGTCCCGAGGCTCGTTTCGAGCCGCGTGGCGGCGACCAGGGTGGTCGTTTCGAGAACCGCGCACCGCGCTTCGAAGGTCGCCCGGACGCCCGTCCGGAAGGCCGCTTCGAGCCGCGTGGCGACCGTCGTCCCGATGCGCCGCGTTTTGGTGACCAGCGTCCTCCGTTCCAGCGTGACGGCCAGGGCCGTGGCGGTGAGCGTCGTGACGGCGCCGGCTTCCAGCCCCGTCCCCAGCGTGGCGGCGACACCCGTGGCTTCGAGCCCCGGGGTGACCGTCAGGAACGTCCGGCTTTCCGTGGCGGCGACAACCGGTTTGACGACCGCGCCCGCTTCGAAGGCCGTCCGGAAGGCGCGCCGCGTTTCGCGGCCAAGCCCGGTGCTCCGCGCGGTCCCCGCACGGATGACCGTCAGGACCGTGGTGGCTTCCAAGGCCGCCGCACCGGTCCTCGCAAGGGCTTCTGATCCCGCGCTGAGGGACTGAAGGAGACGGACGGCGCGGAGCGGACGGATGCGGGTGGAAGGCAAGGTCATCCAGTGGGATGACGCCAAGGGCTACGGCTTCATTGCGCCTTCGGCCGGTGGGTCGAAGATCTTTGTCCATGCCCGCGCTTTCGGTCTGCGCTCGCGTCGCCCGTTTGTGGGCGAACGGGTCAGCTACGAGCTGGGGCTGGACGGGCAGGGCAAATCGCGCGCCATGAATGTGCGCAGCCTGGAGCCCAAGCCCGCACCGGCAGGGCCTGCGCCTGGCGCTGGTGGCACCCGGGGTGCCGCCGGTGCGAGTGGCACGGGCCGGTCCACCGGCAGTGCTGCATCGGGCCGGGCCGGTGGTCGGGCCTCGGCCTCATCGACCGCATCCGGGGGCGCGCGAGCTCCCCGCTCTTCGGCGACGCAAGGCGCTACCGGTGCCTCCGGGCCCGGCACCGCCAGCAACGCCGAACTCTGGCTCATCCCTGTCTTCGCCAGCCTGGTGCTGCTGACGCACCTGGCCTGGCCACTGCCCCATGCCTTGTGGGGTGTCTACATGGCCATGAGTCTGGCCACCTTCATCGTGTATGCGCTGGACAAGCGGGCCGCCAAGCTCGGCCAGTGGCGTGTGAAGGAAAACACGCTGCATGGCCTGGCGCTGCTCTGCGGCTGGCCCGGCGCCCTGCTGGCGCAACACTTGCTTAGACACAAAAGCGCCAAGCCCAGCTTCCGGCGCCTCTTCTGGTTGAGCACCGTGCTCAACATCCTGTTGTTTGTCCTTGTTTTCACGCCGCTGCTGCCGTCTCTGCTGAGGTCGCATGCAGCGGGGGCGTTCTGAGTCATGTTGCAGTTGAAAGTGATCGATACGGCGGACGTGCCGGCCGTGCTGGCCTTGCAGGCTCAGTGCTACACGCCGCAGTTCCATGAAAGCGCCGATGCCTTCGAGGCCAAGCTGCGCGCCACGCGCGGCCTGCATTGCTCCTTCCTGGCCGTCCAGGGGGACGAGCCGCTGGGCTATGTGGTGAGCCTGCCGGTCGATGACGATCAGCTGCCGGGCCTGGACGCACCGGAATGGGCTCCCGCCCGCGCACCGCGCACCCTGTATCTGCATGACCTGGCGGTCTCGCCAGCGGGCCGTGCGAACAAGCTCGGCCACAAGCTGGTGGAGCAGGTGCTGCGCCGCGCCCGCGACATGGGCCTGCAGGAAGTGGCCCTGGTGGCCGTGCAGAACTCCGGCGCCTACTGGCAGCGGCTGGGCTTCAAGGAGGCTGCGGGCCCGCTGCCCGACTCTTTGCGCGACAAGCTGGCCAGCTTTGGTCCGGACGCCCGTCTGATGCGCCGCTCCCTGGTGGCGGCCTGAACGACAGCCTGAAGCACGGCCTTAGCGACGGCCTGAGCGACGGCCGGCGTCGCCACAGTGCAGCCGGACCGAGTCCCGCCCCCGCTGTCAAGCATTCGCCCGGATTCGGGTTCACCCCCATCGGCACGGTTCAGAGGGACCGCCGAGGCTGGGATAATCACCGGATGACTGCGATCCCGGGAAGCGTGGCGGACGATCCGCTGCGCGACGATCTCCCCGAACCTTCCTTCGAAGACTATTTCCGCGAGGGGCAACTGCCGCAGGAATCCCTCCTGTGGTGGCAGCTGGAGCGAAACGAGGCCTTGCTGGCGGCGCACCGCGCGCTGTTCCACGGCCCGTCCACGCTGGTGCGCCTGCGCGTGTGGGTGTTCATCGAGCTGATGACCCTGCCGCATTCGCGCCTGACCCGCGACGACCTCAACCGGCATTTCCACGTCCTGCGTGACGAGGCGCTGGACCTCGTCCTCAAGCGGCTGCGCGACGCGCAGTTGCTGGCCTGGGACGGCTCCAACCAGCATTACGGCGTGACGCCGCTGGCGCAGCAGTTGATGGCCCTGGTGTCCCCGCTGACGCAAGCCCAGGACCAGGACGGCGACCTCGTCGGCCTGCTGGCCAACGTGGCCGGCGCCCAGCAGCTCGGCACGCTGGAGCCCGCGCAACTGCAGCATCTGCTGGCGCAGCTCTCGCGGCTGTACAACGAGTTCGCCGACGCCATCGCGTCCGGCTCGGAATTCCACCTGCGCCGGGCCCGCATGCGTTTTGAGCGGGCGCTCAAGCTGGTGGAAAAAGCCAGCGAGGCCCTATCCGCCATCATTTCCCAGGCGCAGAGCGAAGGCAATGCACGGCTGGAGCGGCTGGCGCGTGAGCTGGGTCTGGCGCAGGCCCGTCTGCTGGCCATGGCCAGCCAGTTCAACCGCGCCTTGCAGCAGGCGGACCGCCAGCGCGTGACGCTGGGCTCCACCGGCATCACCACCACCGACGTGCGGCGCTGGCTGCAGGACGTGCCCTTCCTCGAGAACCTGGCGCTGGGCGCGTTGTCCCGCCCGGTGCATCCGGTGTTTGTGGCGCAGCATGAGCTGCTGGACACCTGCGAAGCCGAATTCGAACGTGACCGCCCCAAGCCACCCGCTGCGGAGCCGCTGCCGGACGGGCTGCAAGCGCCCGAGGGCAAGCTGGCCGTGATGAGCCTGCCGCCGGACATGGGCGAGCTGCAGACCCTGCTGGGCACCTGGAACCAGGCCGGCATCTCGATGAACGACCTGCGACCGGCGGTGCTCGGCGGCAGTTATGCCCGCGCCGCGTATCGCGCCCAGTTGCTGCCGCTGCTGGGCGACCCGCAGGCGCAGCATCTGGCCGGCGCCACCGGCGACATGGCCCGCCAGCCGTGGCGGGTGCGCTGGTCCGTGCAGCAGGGGCCGGTGCAGGACGAGTATGTCCGCTGGATGAGCGAAGGCGTGCTGCACGGCGCCGATGTGGAGCCGCCGCGCGAACCCGAAGGCTCACCCCTGGCGCCGCCACCCGCAGCGGCGGAACCGCCCAAGCGCGGTCGCCGCAAGAAGGTCGTGGATGCGACTGTGACCGCGACCACGACCGCGACTGCGCCGCAAGACACCGCCACCTCCGGCCCGCCGCACGACGATGCGGCCGAGCCGCCTGCCCCTTCCGATGCGCTCGCGGGTCCTTCGGCCGCACCAGCGCCCCTCTCATCGCCTGGACCGACGCCGTCCGCCGCCCCTATCGGCGACGACGACACCCCGGTCCCTGAAGCCTCCTCCCAGCCATGAGTTCCTCCCTCGACGACGCCGCCCATCTGGCGGCCCAACTGCTGGCCCGACGCTGGCTGCCGCGCAACCAGCCGCTGGTGCGCCGGGCCCTGATCGATCAGGAGCTCTGGCGCGCCGTCAACGAGCGGCTGGCCGCCGTGGGCATGCGCATCGTGGACAACGTCTATGCCGACCACATCAGCGTGGCCATGCTGCGCCCGGCGGAGGTGGCGGTGTTTGGTGAGACGGGCCTGGCGTCCAACAACAACCTGGACCTGCCGCGCGACGGCGTGGCCCTGCTGGTGGTGCTGTGGGCGCTGATCGTGCTGCCCAAGCGCCAACGCCAGCTGGCCCGCGCCGAAGAAGCCGCCGAAGGGCAGGGCGAGATGTTCGCCACCGACAAGCCGATGCCCAGCGCCGCCAGCAGCGCCCCGACGCTGTCCTATCGCAGTCTGCTGGCCGACTTCGGCAACCAGCTGGGCAAGAAGATGCGGCTGGACGCCAACCTCAAGCTGCTGGAGCGTCAGGGCTTCATCACCCGCAAGGGCGAGGACATTGCCGAAGGCCCGCTGCTGGACCTGCTGCTGGACTACGACACCCTGGCGCCGCGCATCCTGGACGGCGCGCTGGCCGACGTCCTGGCCCGCTCCACCGACGGCGAGTCGAGCCCTTTGCTCACTGCCATCCTGGCAGCCCGCCACAACGAAGAATCTGACCTGAGCGATTCCTGATGTTTCATCTCCAATCCCTGGAACTGCTGCACTGGGACTATTGCCGCCGCGTCTCGATGCCGCTGGATGGCAACATCATCACCATTGCCGGCCCGAACGGCTCGGGCAAGACCACGCTGCTGGATGCCATGCGCACCCTGCTGGGCCTGGAATGCTCCGGCGGCCGCACCTACAAGACCTATGCGCGCCATGCCAATGCGGAAACCGCCTGGCTGCGCGCGCTGGTGGACAACCGCCCGCGCGGGCGGCAGAACAGCAGCCGGCCCTTTGCCAGCTCGCTGCTGTATTCGGACCAGGTGACCCTGGCCTGCCGCATCTCCCGCCAGGGCGGGGACTGGGTGCGCCGCTACATCCTGGCGGACGGGGTGCATGAGATCGAGGCCCTGGACCAGAAAGCCGACAAGGACTGGCTGGGCATCGAAGCCTGGAAGAAGCGTCTGGAAGCTGCCGGCCTGACCCGCGCTATCGGCCGCGTGCTGGCGCTGGAGCAGGGCCAGACCGACCGCTTGTGCGAGCTCTCGTCCAAGGAACTGCTGCGCCTGGTCTTCGAAGTCTTCGGCGACCAGGAAGTGCTGGACCGTTATGAACTGGCCCGCAACCATCAGCAGCAACTGCTCAAGGAAGTGGAGCAGGCCACCCACGAACTCTCGCATGCGCAGGCACAGCTGTCCGACCTGTCCAACCGGGTCAACAGCTACCAGCAGTACCAGCTGCGCCTGAAGGAGCGCGAGCGCCTGGCCACTGAGGTGGTGCCGGTGCTGCAATGGAGCGAGCAGCGCCAGCGCACCGCGCAGCAACTGCGCGACCTGCACCGGCAGCGCCTGTTCGCCCGCTCCGACGAGCGCGGCATGAGCGAGAAGCGGGCCCATCTGCTGTCGCTGTTCCAGGCGCAGGAGGCTGCGCGCACCCGTCAGAGCGAATTGGAGACGCAGCGCAAGGAAGCGCGGCAGGCCTTCGAAGCCGCGCGTGACGGCGAGCGTCCGATGGAAGCCCTGGTCAAGCGCGAGGAAGACCTCAAGGCGCTGGCCGCCGTCGAAACCGACGGCTCGGCCCTGACCACCCGGCTGGAAGAGCTGGGCACCCGCCAGCATGAACTGCGCGAGAGCTTCACCCGCCACAACGACCAGTTGCGCAAGGCGCAGGCCGCCATGGATGCGCTCAGCGGCCAGCGTCTGCCGCCGCCGCCGCAGGAAGTCACACGCTTTCGCAAGGCGCTGGACGAAGCCGGCATCGCCCACCATGTGCTGGCCGACTGCATCGACATCTCGGACGACCAGTGGCGCGCCGCCGCTGAAGGCTTCCTGCGCCCCTCCCGCTGGGTGGTGGTGCTGGCGCACAGCAGCGATGAAGGGCAGGCCTATCGACTGGCCTCGCGCGAGCGTTATCGGCACTACGTGGTGGCCGACGGGGAACAGGCCCCGGCGGTCAGCCCCAAGCACAGTCTGCTGTCGGTGCTGAAGTTCAATGCCAAGGCGCCGGGCTGGCTGCTGCGGCAACTGGCCTCGATCCGCTGTGTGGCCGACACGGAAGAGGGCGCCCGCATCGGCGGTGAATGGATCACCCCGGATGCCTACTACCGCGATGGCCGCGGCGGTCGCAGCCTGTGGGTGGAGCCACGCGAATTCCAGTTTGGCGTGTCGGCGCTGGATGCCCGGCGGACGTCGCTGGAGAAGGAATTGGCGCGCTACGACCTGGAGCTCTCGCGCATTGCCAAGGAGCAGGTCGACATCGAACGCCAGCTCAAGGACGCCCAGCGGGCCGCGCAAGGCCACAAGGCCGCGCAGGAGCTGATCGAGCGGGCCGAGGAATTCGCGCAGGCGCGCGCCCGGCTGCCGGGCTTGCGTCAGTCGCGCATCGAAGCGTCCACCCGCATGGCGGCGCTGGACCAGGAGCATGACCGCGCCGTGGCCCAGGGCACCCGCAGCGAGCGGGACTATGAAGCCGCCCAGGCGTCTTTGAAGGCCAGCGAGGACAACGTCTCCCGTGCCGAGCGCGACTGGGTGTCCCGCCGCGATGACCTGCTGGCCCAGGCCCGTCTGTCGCGCGAGGCCAAGGCGCGCTTCCCGGCCGGCTGGACTCACCCGTCCCGCCTGGCGGTGCTGCGCGACGAATTCGAGAATGCCAAGCAGGCCGAGATTGCGGCGCGTCACGTCCAGCAGGAGCTGGACACCGGCGTTTGGGAAACCGACCCGCAGGTGCAGGACCGGCATGCCCGCATGCAGGTGGCCGTGCTGGAGCAGACCACGCAACTGGACGACCGGCGCGCCAGCAACGAGATGGCGCGGATTGCCGCCTTCAATGCCCGCGAGCGCTACATCGACGTGCTGCGCGCCACCGTGCGACGCTACAAGAAGAATGTGCAGGAGCTGGGCGAGCTGGCCGGTGTGCATGCCCAGGCCGAATTGCCGCATCTGGACAATGACGACACGGTGCTGGCCCAGGCCGGTCTGCATGTGAAGTTCAACTTCGACGGCAAGGGCGAAGTGGGCCTGAACGACGGGGAAGCCTCTGGCGGCCAGCAGGTGCTCAAGAGCCTGATCCTGCTGGTGGGCCTGATGAAGGACGACGACGCGCCGGGCGGCTTTGTCTTCATCGACGAGCCGTTTGCCCACCTGGACGTGCGCAACATCCAGCTGGTCGGCCACTTCCTCAAGAGCACGCGGGCGCAGTATCTGCTGACGACACCGATCACCCACAACGTGGAGGTGTTCGAGCCGTCGGAGATCACGCTGGTGACCAGCAAGAAGCCGCGCGGTGAGCGCTGGGCGCCGCCGATTGCGGTGCTGGCGCGGCGGCCGGAAGCGTCGGTCTACGGTTGATCCGTCGCCGGTTGATGCAGGGAAAGGGCGCCGTCACGGCGCCTTTTTTTCGTCCGTCGGCAGTGTCACTGACGCGTGGGCGTGCGCGGCGGAATCCACTTCCCCAGCAGCCCGGCCGCCAACAAGGCCAGCAGCCCGGTGACCGCAATGCCGCCGGACAGGGACACCGTCGCGATCAAGGCGGACAGCAAGGCCGGCCCGGTGGAGCCGCCCACATCGGACAGGAAACGCCACACCCCGAGGAAGTAGGCCCGGCCCAGGCGAGGTGCATGATCGGCGCCCAGCGTCATGATCAGCCCGGAGCCGATGCCGTTGCCGATGCCAACCGCCATGGCCGCGATCAGCAGCGAGGTCATGCCGGTGGTCCACGGCATCAGCAGCATGGCCACGCCGATGATCACCATGGACGGCACCGCCACCCACCGGCGACCCTTGAGATCCATCACACGGCCGGCCGGGTAGAACAGCAGCATCTCGACGCCGCCGGACAGGCCGTAGATCAGCGATGCAGCGGCCGGTGCCAGCGCTAGATGATCGGCCCACAGCGGAATCACCGCCTGCCGCGATGAGCGTACCGCGCTCACCAGGAGAACGCCCAGGCCGAGGGTGAGAAACACATGCCGATGGTCGCGCAGGATGCTGCCGAAGTTCACCGGTGCGGGCGCCGCTTGGCCAGCGGGCACGGGCGGCGCTTGAAGGTCTGGCAAGCGCGCCCCGATGGCGGCCGCGCACAGCACGCCGGCAATGCCCACCGCAAAGGCCGCCGAGACGCCGAACAGATGAATGGCCCCCGCGGCCAGGAAGGGCCCGATGAACATGCCGATGCGCATCACACCGCCCAGCGTGGACAGCGCGCGGGCCCGGTATAGCGGCGGCACCGCTTCGGTGAGGTAGCTCTGCCGCGCCAGGTTGTAGACCGCCTGGGACATGCCCACCATGAAGCAACCGGCCGCAAAGAACACCAGCTGATGGGTGAAGACCGACAGGCACATGCCCAGCGCGCTCCAGATGCCCGCCGCGATGATGGCGCCGCGCTCGCCCCAGCGCATGGTGATCAGCGAGGCCGGGACATTGTTCAGCAGCGACCCCAGGCTGATCAGCGTGACGATGAAGGCCGCCATCGAGACCGAGGCGCCCAGGTCCCGCGCCATCAGCGGCACGATCGGCAGGATGGCCCCTTCACCGAGACCGAACATCAGCGACGGTCCGAACGCCGGAACGGCGATCTTGCGGAACGAGAATTCGGGGGACTGGGCAGGCTCGGTGGGCGGGGAGATGGAAGACATCAGGAGGGCACCGGAAGCGACGGCAGGAATGCCTGTGGGGCATTTTGCGTCGACTGGGTGTCTGAACGTTTTCCGGGGCTGCTCGGGGTGCGATGTGTGGATGCGGGCACCGTGGCGCGGCGGCGCGGCGGTGCAGCTTCAGACGGCCGGAGTGGCCCGTCCGCGCGCTGGCGTCAGTCGCAGCGTCCTGTTGATCTGAACTTGTCTGCGGACCCGATCAATGCAATGCGCCGCTCAGCGCCCTGACCAAGGACGCAGAAGGTGGTCGAATATCCGAAGATCGGATCGTTAGGATCTGATGGTCGGACTCTGATCGAGACGCTGTAAGGTCGCCCATCCTGCAACTCTCCAGCGGGTGCGGCAGTGGCGGATTCCGCAGGGACACCATACACGATGCACCCCACGGTGGACAGCGTGGAGACCGGTGCGCCTTGCATGGGCGGGTAAGTCATCCGCCAGACTTCCTTGGGAGACTGCAGCGAGAGGTCGGTCACGGCCAAGGCTCCCAGACGTGCATTCGGATCCCGCTTCTGATCCTTGGCGGAGAGGGAGAAGCAGGGCTGGCCGGTGGCCAGCAGCTTGATCTCGACATCGCCCCGGCCCGAAAGAGCCCAGCTGCTCATTGGCAGACAGAACCCGGCGAAAAGCGCGACCCGACGGAAGGCTCGCCTTGTCAGCGGGACGACTCTTGCAATCCACCCTGCGCCCGATCGTCTCAGGGGTTTCCATGATCCGCCGACGCCATTGGGCCCCATTCCATTCAGAGGAATCACTGCGGGAAGTTGCCAACTGTTGCGGGTTGATGGGAGCACGTTAACAAGCTTGCGTGAAACACTGTGCCGGCGTTGAGAAGCCCTGGGAGGGGCGCTCGTCCGCTTCCAACTCATTGGTCAAGAAAGGCCCTGTCATGAAGCTGAAGTCCCTATGCACGGCGCGACATGCGCTGCTGGCCGCATTGCTGATCGGCCACACCGCCATTGCAATGGCTGACGTTGCGCCGCTGTCCGTCAGTGGCAACAAGATCCTGGCCGGCGGTCAGCCCGCCAGCTTTGCCGGTAACAGTCTATTCTGGAGCAACACCGGCTGGGGCGGCGAAAAGTACTACAACGGCAATGTTGTGAGCTGGCTGAAGAATGACTGGAAATCCCGCGTCATTCGAGTGGCCATGGGCGTGGACGAGGGGGGCGGATATCTGCAGGATCCGGCCGGCAACAAGGCGCGTCTCAAGGCGGTGGTGGATGCCGCCATTGCCAACGACATGTATGTGATCATCGATTGGCACAGCCATCATGCAGAGGACTACCGTGCGCAAGCCGTGGCCTTCTTCGATGAAATGGCCCGCACCTACGGAAAGAACAATCACGTCATCTATGAGGTCTACAACGAGCCGCTGAACATCTCGTGGAGCGGCACGATCAAGCCCTATGCACAGGCCGTGATCAACGCCATTCGCGCGGTGGACCCGGACAACCTGATCATCGTGGGCACGCCCAATTGGTCGCAGGATGTGGATGCCGCCTCGCGAGATCCGATCAGCGGCGCCAACATCGCCTACACGCTTCACTTCTACGCCGGCAGTCACGGCCAGTGGCTGCGGGACAAGGCCCAGACCGCCCTGAACAACGGCATTGCACTGTTCGTGACCGAATGGGGCTCGGTCGGCGCCAGCGGTGACGGCGGCGTGGCCACCAGTGAAACCTGGGCCTGGGTCGACTTCATGAAGGCCAAGGGCATCAGCAATGCCAACTGGGCCTTGAATGACAAGTCCGAAGGCGCATCGGCCCTGGTGCCCGGCGCCAGCAGCCAAGGCGGCTGGTCCGCCGGTCAGCTCACCGCCTCGGGAGCCTTGACCAAGCAGATCATCGGCGGCTGGCCCGCCGGCCCGGCCCCTACGCCTGGCTGCACGCGCGTGTCGATTCCGGCGCAGATCCAGGCGGAGGCCTACTGCCAGATGTCGGGCGTGCAGGTGGAATCCACCACCGATGCCAATGGCGGCAGCAATGTCGGCTACATCGACACCGGCGACTGGATGACCTATGACGTCAATGTGCCGGCGGCTGGCAGCTATGTGGTCAAGTACCGCGTGGCCAGCGCCTCCGGCGGCGGTGTCATTCAGATGGAAAAGGGCGGCGGCGGAGCCGTGTATGGCACGGTGAACCTGCCGTCCACCGGCGGCTGGCAGAACTGGACGACGGTGACGCAGACGGTGTCGCTGCCGGCCAGTCAGCAGACGCTGGGGGTGGTCGCAAAGTCGGGCGGCTTCAACCTCAACTGGGTGGACATCAGCCGCTCGGGCGATCCCGTGGACGGCGGCATCACCATCCAGGCAGAAAACTTCGACGCGATGAGCGGCGTGCAGACCGAAGCCACCACCGATTCCGGCGGCGGCCTCAACGTCGGCTATCTGGATGCGGGCGACTGGTTGTCCTACCCCACCGTCAACATTGCCACGGCCGGCACCTACACAATTGAATACCGGGTCGCCAGCCTGAATGGCGGCGGCAACCTGCAACTGGAAGAAGCGGGCGGCAGCGTGGTGTATGGCTCGGTGAACATCCCGTCCACCGGCGGCTGGCAGAACTGGGTGACGGTCAAGCACACGGTGCAACTGCCGGCCGGTCAACGCAAGTTTGGCATTGCGGTGCGCAATGGGGGCTACAACCTGAACTGGTTGCGGATCACCAAGTCGTGATGCGGCGGCCCTGAGCGGGCCTTGCCAGATCCATAGAGAAGCGGGCAGTCAGGCGACTGCCCGTTTTTTTTTGCGTGTGTTGGAGCGGTTGAGGCGGTGAGTGGGGCGACGGGGGATGTGGTCTCCCCACCGCGAGGGGGCGCTGTTCCCCTGCCTGGGCGTTGTCGCATGGGAATGCCGCAGCGAATTGGCATTCATAGGCCATAGGTGAGCCGAGCGCCTCTCCCTAGAGTTCGCTCGCATGTCACTCGCTGGCCTCAAGGCTGACGGGTGCTCCAGGACAGCATCCATGCTCTGCATGGTGCGATCCGACCACTCGCGATTCAAGGCCGAGACTCAGGTTCGCGCCTCAAGGTCGCGCCTCAAGGGGGTCCGGTGGTGCGTGTCCTGGATGGGTCAGACCAACCAGCACGCGAGCCATGAACAAACTTCAATTCCGGATTGTTTTCAACAAACGGCGCGGCCAGTTGATGGCGGTGGCGGAGACAGCCCGAGCGCACACTCGGGCGGCAGGGCAGACGGATGGGGCGTCGCGGCCTGCATCGAGCGCGGTGGAGACGGTGGCGCCGGCCGCGTGCGGCCCGCCGGGGGTGATCGCGCTGGCCGCGGCGTTGGTGGTCGGCGCCGTGTTGACCGGCTGGCCTGTTGAGACTGCCGAGGCCCGGACACAAACACCAACGCCTGCACCAACGCAAGCCCAGACCCAGGTTCCGACGCCGATGCAGTCGAGCGCTACGCAACAGCCGTGGCGCAAACCGCAGACCCGCGTGGTGGCGGACCCATCGGCCCCGGCGAATCAGCGGCCCACTGTGTTGACGGCACCAAACGGGACACCGCTGGTCAACATCCAGTCTCCCAGCGCGGCGGGGGTGTCCCGCAACACCTACGGCCAGTTTGATGTGGGTGAGCAGGGCGTCATCCTCAACAACTCGCGCACCGACGCTGCCACCCAGCTCGGTGGCTGGGTGTCTGGCAATCCGTGGCTGGCCAAGGGGGAGGCGCGGGTCATCCTCAATGAAGTCAACAGCACCCACCCGAGCCAGCTCAATGGCTATGTCGAGGTGGCGGGGCGGCGTGCTGAAGTGATCATTGCGAACCCGGCTGGCATCCAGGTGGATGGCGGGGGCTTCATCAACGCCAGTGGCGCCGTTTTGACCACGGGCACGCCGCGAATGGATGCGGCGGGGCACATCAGCGGCTATGCGGTGCAGGGCGGGCTGATCCGCATCGAGGGTGCGGGCCTGGACGGGAGCTCGACGGACTACACCGCCCTGCTGTCGCGCGCGGTGGCGCTCAATGCCGGGTTCTGGGCCCAGGACGCGCGAATCCAGACCGGGACGCAGGTGATGTCAACAGACACCGCCAGCGCGGGGGAGGGGGCGGGGGCGGCCCTGGTTCCAAGCGGGGAGCGACCGCGTTATGCCCTGGACAGCACAGCGCTGGGCGGGATCTATGCGCAGCGGATCACGCTGGTGGGAACCGAGGCGGGGCTGGGGGTTCGTCAGGCCGGCCAGATCGTCGGTGGACAACTGACGCTGAGCGCCGATGGCTGGCTGGACAACACCGGCACGGTGTACGCCCAACAAGCCGATGCGACGGGCGCACCCAGCTTGCGGATGTCATCGGGTGAGGGCATCCGCAATGGCGGGTGGTTGGCCTCTCAGGGGTCGGTGGTTCTTCGTGCCCCTGAACTGCAATCGACCGTTGACGGTGTGACGGCTGCGGGTATGGGGGCGGACGGCAGGGTCTCGGTTCCAGGCTCAGTCGCCGGTGCTGATGGAAGCGCGGGTGCAGGCGAGCGTGTGGGCGCGGCCAACCTGACGCTCACGGCCAGCAGATCTCAGCAACACGCGGGGCAGTTGCTTGCGCCGTCCCGGATTGAGGTAGAGGCGCCTTGGCTTGATCTGAGCGGTGTCCAGGCCAATGGCCATGCCATTGCGCTCAACGCGGACCGGGTCGTGGCCCGGGGCGCGACGCTGGTGGCCGCGGACAAGCTGGACGTTGTGGCTGGCGCCTTCGCGGATCTAGCAGACGCTCAGGCACAGGCACGCACCTTGCAGATCTCCGCGAGGGAGATTCAGGTGGATGGGGCGGCAATGGCCGCTTCCTCGGGGCTGACCCTCGCGGCGGTGCAAGGGTTGTCGGCCACGAAGGCCGGACTGATGGCCGATGCGCTTGCACTGTCCGCCCACCATGCTGATCTCTCCGGGGGAGCGTTTCTGCAGACTGGCACGCAGGCGCTGAACCTGAGCCTGGACGGCCCACTGAAGGCAGACAGCACGCGTATCGCCGCCAATGCCAGCGATCTGAGCCTGACGGCTGGCGCCATCACCGCGCGTGACGCGAGCATTGAGCACTACGGCACTGGGCGCTTGTCCGTGCGCTCGGTGGGGTGGAGGCTGGGTGATGACCCGTCACAGAACGGCGCGCTGGATATCACTGCCGCGCGGCTGTTGACGGGTGGGCATTTCGACCTGGCTGCGGGGAATGCGACGCTCGATCAGGCGCAAGTTGTGGCCCAGTCGTTGGACTGGCAGACCGGGGAACTCTCGCATCAGGGCGCGCATACACAAATCGCGGGGCTTGAGACGTCCCGCATCGTCAGCCTGAGGACGGTCGACAACCGGCTCGGACGCATCGAATCCAACAGCAGTCGGCTGACGGTTCAAGGCGCAAGGGTGGACAACGGCAGCGGGGTGCTGTCGTCGGTGGGTAGCCTGAGCGTGGACGCGCAAAGCCTGAGCAATCGGGCAGGGCTGGTTTTGTCGAATGAGCGGCTGGACATCGGCGCCTCGCAAGTGCCGGCGCTGCTGGACAACACCGGTGGGCAACTGGGCGCGGCTGAGGTGGCCGTGACCGCGGGGCTGGTGATGAATGCTGGCGGTGTGGTGTCGGCCACGCATGCCGCTGCTGTCGAAGCCGGGGCGTGGCAACAGGGTGACGGTCGTCTGGAAGCGACCACCCTGACCGTGAACGCGACGCGGTGGGAGGGTGCCGGGACGGTGTATGCGCGCGGTCAGGCCAGCTTCACGGCGGGGCTGCTGCAAAGCGCCGGGCTGCTGGCAGCGGGCGGCGCACTCCAGGTGCGTGCGGATCAGGTGAACGCGTCAGGTTTGATGGCGGCTGGCCTGCGGTCGGACGGCACCCTGACGCCAGATGCTGAAGCGCAGGCGGTGCGGGGTGTGCTGTCGTTGAAGGCTGGAGCGCTGTCCAACACGGGTGCGATCCAGAGCAGTGGTGCTGCCGATCTGGCAGTTACCGGTCAGTTGCACAACGCGGGGGTGGTGTACGCACAGGGCGCTGCGGCGGTCCGCGCGGATCAGGTGATCAATCCGGGGACGATCGCGTCGCAAGGTGACCTGAGTGTTGTTGCCACGCAAGTGAGTGGGTCCGGTGGGTTTGCTGCTGGCCTGCGCGGCGACAACACGCTCGCAGAGAACGGGCGCTTGTCCGTGGCGGCGTCCCAGCAGCTTCAGTTCAGCGGAGCGATGACGTCCGTGGAGGAACTGACCGCAACTGCTGCATCGCTGCAGATGCAAGGAGCGCAGCTGCAATCGC
>JAIXSE010000016.1 GCA_027484825.1 Rubrivivax sp.
AACGTTGAGCACCGGCATAGCGGCATCCGCTACGTGAGCCCCGCGCAGCGGCATGCCGGCCATGACACGGCGATCCTCGCGGCGCGCAGCACGGTCTACGAGCAGGCTCGTCAACGCCATCCAGCCCGCTGGTCACGCGGCACGCGCGACTGGTCTCCGATCGCAACGGTCACGCTCAACCCGGAGCGGGATGTGGTCGTCGCAGCCGAGCGTGGGAACCAACATATTCAGCCAAGAGTTGCATAACTGAGGCGACAACTACCTTGACGCGCGCCGAGTCCTGCCATCCGCTCACGGGCGCCGGACAGGTTGATTCCGCTTATGGCGGTGGCGAGCACCCCGGACGCAAGCCAGACCGCGGCTCCGGAGAACAAGATTCCCTTCGTCGAGGCTGTCTCGCTCGACGAGAAGGGCCGTGCGGCCTTCCTCAAATTGCACAGTCTGGCGAGCTTCACACTGGGAGTCGGTGGGCTGCCGGGCCGAAGCTGCCTTGAGCAATCTGTAGATGGCGCGGCGCATATTGCTGGCGGGCGTAGCATGAGTCCGTCCGATGGCCCCAAGGGCGATTTCGAGGGCCAGCGGGGCGGAAGATCGCGAACGGCCCCTGAATCTGAAGTCCCGCAGATCCAACCCATCGTGGATCGCGATATCCTTTTCGCAGACCTCGGCGATGGGTTATTTAGACCATCCGTAGCTCAAGCCCAAGTCAGGCTTCCCCCTTCAAGCGGCCAGCATGGCACGCATCACAGCGCTTCCGCCTCTGCAGGAAGTACCGCTTCTCCACTTCATACGCCTGCTTCTGCTGCGCCCCCGTGAACACAGCCGCTGCGCCGCAATCGCAGCACCAATAGAACTCGTCGAAGTAATCCAGCGCCGCACCGCGGGCGAACGAGCGTGACCGTTGGCTCGCCTCAGACCACTGCGACGTATCCGCCGCCATCGGTTGATCGGTCGCGAAATGACGAATCTGCAGGACACAGCGCAGGCAACGTCCACCCGTGAGGGCTGCCTTGAGCGAGAAGATCGGGATGCGGCAGTGCGTGCAGGTCGAGGACATGGTTCAGGCTTTAATGAAGTGTTGACCCATTCACCGGAAGTGTCCGACGCCGGGCCCTCAAGAAGAAGAATTCTCGCGGGTTCTCCCATCCGACATCGACCGCAATCGGAATACGACAAACCGGAATGCGACAAACCGGAATGCGACAAACCGGAATGCGACCCATCGAAACGCATAGAAGTGCAACACCCCCGCCCCCCCGACTCACCCCACGCACGTTTCCCATCCAGAAATGAAAAACGCCCGATGCTAGGCACCGGGCGTTGTCGCTGGCGGACAAGCCGGAGGTCCGGCTTCGTCGCGAGACTTACTTCTTCACAGCTGCGCGGAAGGCTTCGTCGTCCAGCAGCTTGGTGATCAGGCTCTTGTACAGCGCGCTGTATTGGTTGATGGCCGCCGGAATGGCCACCGCTCCCACAAACGACGACTCCCACTTGGCATCCACTGCCAATTCCTTGTCGAAGGTCACAGCGCCATTGCGCTTGACGATGAAGCGCGCGGCCAGACGTCCAGTCCCGGTGCCGATGGCGGCATCCACCTGGCTGTCGGTCAGCAGACCTTCAATCACCACCGGGCTGGCCGGATCCAGCAGGCCGGCCGCCTTCAGCTCCGCGCCCAGCTCGTCGCGCAGTTGCAGCGAGAAGGTACCCGCCGCCGGAGCGATCGACGACCCACGCAGTCCGCCCACGGTCGTGTCCATGGATTGCGGCTTGCCGGGTGCTAGCTTGAACTGTCCCAGTTGGGCCGGGCCGGCATTGGCCGCGCGGAGTTTTTCCACGTTGGTGGCACTGGCGCTCGGCGGCGGCAGCTTGGCCGTCACGCAGGCAGAGAGGGCGGCCGCAGCAGCCAGAACGACGAAAAGACGGGAAGTGCGAATGAAAGTGGACATGGATTCAATCTCTCGTTGTTTGTTTATTGGAAGGCAGCGTCGCGCGACGTCTCATTGAGCAGTTGGCTGATCGCAATGCGCATGGCGCGGGTGATGGCCTCATCCACGTTCCCCACCTTGTCTGCATGGGCGGGCTTCGCCGTATTGCCCACGGTCGTATAGATGGCCGTGTTGGACTTCTTCTGGATCGGTGCGCTACTGGCCGAGGCGCGGTAGGTGGACGCGCATACATAGCCGTCACCAACCTGGGTGCCGGCCAGACCCAGGGTCAGACCCGCAGCGAAGCCTTTGGCGAAGTAGTCGTCAGTCAACGGCACGTTATTCACGACCACAGTGAGCGAAGCGCCATTGGCCACCGGCCCCTCGGACACTTCACTGAACAGACCGCTGCTGCGGACCTGCTCGGTCACACGGGCCTTCAGATGCCCGGTGCCCATCTGGTTCATGACGCCCTTGGTCTGAAACTCAAAGAACAGCTGAACCGGCTGGGGTTGCGCTGGCTTTTGATAAGTCGTCACTTCCGGGACGGTGTTGTCGACATACATGCTGGAGCAGCCGGTGAGGCCGACTGCGAACATGGCGGCAGCAATCACACGCACCGCGCGCGATCGAATGATGGTAAGCACGTGTTTTCTCCCTCTGGCCTCGGTTCCATGTGTCTGGATTGCAAATGACCGGGCGGGGCGCACTATAACGGCAAGCCGGAGGGTCAATCCCTGATGGGAACCCCCACTTATTGGGGGGCGGTGGTCGGTGGTCCGGCCACGAAAATTCCCCTTGCCTCCGCGTCGCTCCCTCCGCACGCGCTAGCATCACCCCGACGGAAGTTTTCCCGAGGGATAGATGAAACGACAGTTCGGACTCTCCATGGTGTCGGTGGCGCTGTTGAGCGCCTGTGCCGCCACCGGCCCCGGCACCTCCAACGCCCCGGACAAGGCCACCGACAAGACCGCCGCCGCCACGCCGCCCGCCCAGGCCGCCTCTGGCCCGCGCGGGGTGGTGCCTCTGTCCCGCGTGCCGCTGGTGGCCACGCCCGGCGCCTCCGCCGCCAGCGCGCCGACCATGCCCGATCCGTCCGAACCGAAGCCCTACGACAAGGTCATCACCCCGGACGCCAAGACCCAGGACGGTCTGTTCAAGATCCACAGCATCAAGACCCGGCTCTACTTCGAAATCCCCAAAACGCTGCTGGACCAGCCCCTGCTGATGGTGGCCAACGCCACCCAGGTGCCGGCTGGGGTGGAGCATGTCGGCCGCGCCCTCAATGAGGACGTGGTGCGTTTTGTGCAGAAGAACAACCGGCTCTATCTGCAGCAGATTTCCCACGCGTTCATCACCGACCCCGGCAAGCCCAATGCCGACGCGGTGCAGCGCTCCCAGCGTGACCCGATCCTGGCGAGCTTCCCGGTCGAGGCGCTCAGCAAGGACGGCGCCCCCGTCATCGAGGTCAGCCGCCTGTTCCTCAGCGAGGTCGGTGACTTCAGCGCCCGCAGCATGCTGCGCGGCAGCGGTCCGGACCCTTCGCGCAGCTACATCGACCAGACCAAGGCCTTCCCCGCCAGCGTGCGCATCGATGCAGTCCAGACCTACCAGATCGGCGCGCAGCCGCTGATCATCCCCGGCATGCCGGTGGTGCCGCCGTCCTCGCCGTCGCGCGCGGGCAGCGTCAACATTGCCTACAACATCGTCCAGTTGCCGAAGGAGCCGATGCGGCCGCGCTACATGGACGACCGCGTCGGCTTCTTCAGCGTGTCCCGCGTGGACTTCGGCGCCAGCGGCCAGGAGCTCAAGCGCGACCGACTGATCACCCGCTGGCGCCTGGAGAAGAAGGACCCGGACGCGCCCCTGAGCGAACCGGTCAAACCCATCGTCTGGTACATCGACAGCGCCACTCCTGAGGCACTGGTCCCCTATCTGAAGAAGGGCGTGGAGGCCTGGAACAAGGCGTTCGAGGCCGCCGGCTTCAAGAACGCGGTGCAGGCCCGTAGTTTCCCCACCAAGGAAGAAGATCCGGAGTTCGACCCGGAAGACGTGCGCTACAGCATCATCCGCTGGGTGCCGTCGCCGGTGGCCAATGCCTACGGGCCGCACCTGAGTGATCCGCGCAGTGGAGAGATCCTCAATGCCAATGTCGTGATGTTCCACAACATCCTGCAGCTGCAGCGGGACTGGTACATCACCCAGGCCGGCGCCGCGGACCCGCGTGCTCGCCAGCTGCCGTTGCCGGACGACCTGATGGGCGAACTGGTGGCCTTCGTGGTGAGCCATGAGGTGGGCCATGCGCTGGGCTTTCCGCACAACATGAAGTCCAGCTCGCTCTATCCGGTGGAGAAGCTGCGCGACCCGCAGTGGCTGCGCACGATGGGCCATGTGCCCTCGCTGATGGACTATGCGCGCTTCAACTATCTGGTGCAGCCCGAGGACAAGGTGGACCCGGCCCTGCTGATTCCCGGCGTCGGCCCCTATGACGTGTTTGCCACCCGCTGGGGCTACACGCCCATCCCCTCGGCCAAGACACCAGACGATGAGCTGCCCACCCTCAATGCCTGGGCCCGCGAGCAGGACAGCAAGCCCTGGCTGCGCTTCTCCTCGCCCAAGGCGGACGGCGGGGATGCCGGCGAGAACGTCGAGGCCATCGGCGATGCCGATGCGGTGACGGCCACCACCCTGGGCATCCAGAACCTCAAGCGCATCGTCCGGCAACTGCCGGCCACGCCGCAGCGCGACGGTCAGGAAGACCGGACGGTGGAAGAGCTCTATCGCACCCTGGCCGGCCAGTGGGGGCGCGAACTCAGCCATGTGATCGCCCTGGTGGGCGGCTACCGCGTGCAGAACAAGCACAACGACCAGCCCGGCCCGGTATCCGACGCGGTGCCGCGCGCGCAGCAGGCCCGTGCCGTCAAGCTGCTCAATGAACAGCTGTTCGCTACGCCGCAGTGGCTGCTGGAGCCAACGGTCACCGAGCGACTGCGCAGCTGGGAACCCAACATGATGCTGCAGGTCTACCAGCGTGCGCTGCTGCGCTATCTGCTGGACCAGACCCGCACCCGCCGCATGCAGGACCAGTCCGCGCTGCTGGGGGACAAGGCCTATGGCGTGGATCAACTGCTGCAGGACCTGCGCCAGGGCATCTTCACCGAGCTGCCCTCGGGCCACCGCGTCACACCGATCCGCCGCAACCTGCAGCGCGGCTATCTGGAGCTGCTGTCCGAGCGCGTCAATGCACCCGGCGCTGCGGTGGACGACAGCCGGACCCTGATGCGGGAGGAAATCAAGCAACTGCGCCAGCAGATGCAAGCGGCAGCCGCCAAGTCGTCCGATGCCGTTCAGCGGGCCCATTGGGCGGGTCTGGCCGACTTCAGCGCCCGGGTGCTGGACCCACGCACGAGCGGCGGCATCACCCTGGTGATGGGCTACTCATGGAATGGCGCGCAGGCGCAGGACCTGTGCTGGGACGACGGGCAGGCCTTGTACGATCAACTCGTGCAGCAGGAGTTTGGCAAGGCCCAGACAGGTTGGGTGGATCAGGCCCGGTCAGGCGCGATGGACAGCGGCCAGCCCACCAGGGGGCCGCGCGACCAGCCGCTCATTCAGCCTTGAATGCAGCCTTGAATGCAGCAGGTGGGCACCGGGCTCAGCCCAGCGTCCCCACCACCGCGATTTCCTTCTGATCCGGCACCTCGTTGTAGGACAGCACGGCCAGCCCCGGCGCGAACAGACGCGCATACCGGGCCAGCAGCGGCCGCACCTGCGGCATCACCAGCAGCGCGGGTGCGTTGCCCTGCGCCTTCATCTGGTCGCGCGCGCCGGGCATGTGCTGTTGCAATTGGGACAGCAGCTGCGGATCCACCGGGAAGCTGTCCAACTGCACTTTGGCGCCGGCGGCCCGGGCCTGGTTGAGCGCGTTGAGCAGATGGTTCTCCAGCTCGCTGCCCAAGTTGAACACCTTCAGCGCGGACAGCGCCTGCTGCGGTCCCTGCAACTGGGCCACGATCTGCCGCTTGAGGGCACAGCGCACTTCGGCCGCCAGCAGGATCGGGTCCTTGGTGGCCTCAGCGTTCTCCACCAGGGTCGAGGCAATCGTCTGGATGTCCTTGACCGACACGCCCTCGGTCAGCAGCAGCCGCATCACTTTCAGCAGCTGCGCATGGGTGTAGGCCTTGTCCAGCGCCGCGCCGAGCTTGGGCGCGATGGCATTGAGGCGCTCCAGCAGCGCAGCCATGTCGTCAAAGCGCAGCAGCTCGGGCAACTGCTCGCGGATGACCTTGGAGACATGGGTGGCCACCACGCTGGGCACATCCACCACCTGATAACCCAGGCCCAGCGCATGGGCCTTGTCCTCGGGCGTGATCCAGGTGACCGGCATGCCGTAGGCCGGGTCGAAGCCCGGAATGCCGTCCACATCCCCATAGATCTGGCCGGAGGCAATCGCCATCAGCCGGTCCGGATACAGCTCCGCCTGGGCCACCACGGCGCCGCTCAATGAAATCGCGTACTGACTGGGCTTGAGCGAGAGATCGTCCCGCACCTGCAGCGTGGGCAGCAGCACGCCCAGCGTTTCGCTGAGGGACTGCCGCATGCCGCGCACCCGGGTCTGCAGCGGCGCGCCCTGGGCCGGGTCGATCAGGCTGACCAGCTTGTAGCCCAGGCTCACCGACACCGCCTCCACCACCGGCAAGGCCTGCCAGTCGATCTCGGGCGGTGCACCGGCCACCAGCGCGGCGGCCACCGGCGCGGCGGGCTGCACCGCCTCCCGGGGCCGGCTCGACATGCGCCAGGCCGCATAGGCCAGGGCCACGGCGAAGGCGCTGAAGGCCATCCACGGCATGCCCGGAATCAGCGCCAGCACCAGCATCACGCCGGCGGCGCTGTAGAGCACCTGCGGGGAGGCCAGCATCTGCTCGCTGACCTGCGTCTCCAGTCGGCCCGAGTCGCTGACGCGGGTGACGATGATGGCCGCGGCGGAGGACAGCAGCAGGGCTGGAATCTGCGCGACCAGGCCGTCGCCGATGGTCAGCAGACCGTATTGGCGCACCGCCTCGGCCAGGCTCAGGCCATGCATGAAGGCGCCGATGGCGACACCGCCCACCAGGTTGATCAGCAGGATGAGGATGGAGGCAATCGCATCGCCGCGCACGAACTTGCTGGCGCCGTCCATGGCGCCGTAGAAGTCTGCTTCCGTGCCGACTTCCTTGCGGCGCTTCTGGGCCTGTTCCTGGTTGATCAGGCCGGCATTGAGGTCGGCGTCGATCGCCATCTGCTTGCCGGGCAGGGCATCCAGGGTGAAGCGGGCCGAGACCTCGGAGATGCGCTCGGCCCCCTTGGTCACCACGATGAAGTTCACCACCATCAGGATGACAAACACCACCAGGCCGACGATGAAGTTGCCGCCGATCACCACATTGCCAAAGGCTTCGATCACCTTGCCGGCCGCATGCGTCCCTTCATGGCCGTGCAGCAGCACCACCCGGGTGGACGCCACGTTCAGCGACAGGCGCATCAGCGTGGTCGCCAGGATCACGCTGGGGAAGATGGAGAAGTCCAGCGGCCGCTTGCTGTTCACGCTGACCAGGATCACCACCAGGGCCAGCACGATGTTGAAGGTGAACAGGACATCCAGCAGCACCGGCGGCAGCGGCAGGATGACCATGGCCAGGATGGCCAGCAGGAACAGCGGTGCGGCGACCCGCAATTCACGCAGGTCGCCCAGGCGCTGGCGGAACGAAGAGGAGGGAGTCATCGGCGGTCCTCGGATGGGCGCGGATCGGGAGAAGGGGGCGGGTCGGAGAGGTGCACCGGCACCGGCAGGTCGGTGGCCAGGCGCGGCTCGGTCTTGCGGTGACCGCTGCGGAAGGCCTTGAGCTGCATCACATAGCTCAGGACCTGGGCGACGGCCTGATAGAGCGTCGCAGGGATCTGCTGCTGCACCTGGGAGGTGTTGTAGAGCGCCCGCGCCAGCGGCGGCAGCTCCAGCTGCTGCACCTGGAACTCGCGGGCCAGCTGACGGATGTACAGCGCCATCTCGTCCACGCCCTTGGCCACCACGTACGGGGCTTCCGCCTGGTCGCTGTCATAGCGCAGCGCCACGGCATAGTGCTGCGGATTGACGATCACCACATCGGCCTGCGGCACTGCCTTGCGGATGCTGCGCCGGGCCAGTTGCTGCTGCAGCTGACGGATGCGCTGTCGGACTTCGGGGCGGCCTTCGTTCTGCTTGTATTCGTCCTTGACCTCCTGCTTGGTCATGCGCTGGCCGCGCAGGAAGAAGAGGCGCTGCAGCGGCACGTCCACCATGGCATAGACCGCCAGGACCACCGCCAGTGTGAGCAGGGCGTCCATGGTGAGATGGCCGGCCTGCAGCAGCGCCTGGGGCAGGGGCAGGGCCTGCAGCCGCACATAGTCATGGGCCATGCCGGTCACCAGCCAGATCAGCACCCCCAGCACCCCGACGGTCTTGAGCAGCGTCGCGCCCAGGTCGCTGTAATGCTTGGTGCTGAACAGACGGCCCAGGTTGGACAGCGGGCTGAGCCGCGACCATTGCGGCGCCCAGTGCTGCATGGCGAAGGACAGGCCCCCACCCAGCTGCGTGGCCAGGATCACCGCCGCCGGCAGCGCCAGCAGCGGCAGCACCATCGAGCCCATCAGCCACAGCGCTTCATGGGCGGTGGCGCCCCAGCGCGCATCCAGGGCGCCCAGGCCCGGCCCCTCGTCCAGCGGCGCCAGCACCAGCCGGAACAGGCGGCCGAAGTCCTCCAGATAAGCCGGCGCCAGCCACACCAGCAGCTTGAGCCCGAGCAGCAGGCCCACTGCCGCGCCCACGTCCTTGCTGCGGGCGACCTGACCCTGCTCGCGGGCCTTGCGGAGTTTCTGCTCCGAGGGCTTTTCGGTCTTGTCGCCGCTGCCGCCGTCAGCCATGCGGACCTCCCGGCGCGCGCATGCCCTGCTCGATGAGCTGCAGCAGGTGCTGGGTCATGCGCAGATAGTGAGCCGGCACCGAGGCCAGCATCTGGGTGAGCATGAAGAGCCCGAACAGCGTCACCAGCGAGTACCCCAGCGAGAAGAGATTGAGCGCGGGCGCAACGCGATTGAGAAAGCCCATGCCGATCTGCACGACCAGCGTGGCGGCCACCACCGGCAGGGCCAGCAGCAGCGCGGCTGCGAAGACCCAGGCCAGGTTGTAGACCAGGTTCTGCAGCGTGATCAGCGACAGGCCGGCCCCCACCGGCCAGGCGCGGAAGCTCTCGCCCAGCACGGCGGTGAAGAGCAGATGGCCGTCCATGGCGAAGAAGGCCAGCACGCACAGCACATTGAGCAGCGCGCCCACCACGTCGGACGAACTGCCGTTGATCGGATCATTCAGCACCGCCATGGCCAGCCCCAATTGCGAGGACAGCAAAAAGCCCAGCACGCCGATGACCGCCATGGCCAGATGAAAAGTCAGCCCCAGCGCCAGACCCAGCAGCGCCTGCTCCGCAGCCACCACGATGCCTTGCAGCGAAAACGCCGACACCGTCACCGCCGTGCTCTGCGACACCGGCATCAGCACCACTGCCAGCACCAGCGACAGCAGCGCCCGCACCGACACCGGCATGCCGGCATCTCCGATGGTCGGCGCTGCGCTCAGCAGGGCCATGGTGCGGCAGAAGGGCCACCACAGCGCCGCGAGCCAGGCGGTCAGTTGGTTGAAGTCGATGTCCACGGTGCTGTCCCCGTGCCGCGCGTCAGGCGACCCACTGGGCGGCCCGCTCGAAGACGGACACGCAGAAGTCCATCAGCAGGCCCACCATCCAGCGCCCGGTCACGCCCACCACCAGCAGCGTGACCAGCAGCCGCGGCAAAAAGGCCAGCGTCTGTTCATTGATCTGGGTGGCCGCCTGGAACAGCGCCACCATCAGCCCCACCAGCAGGCCCGGCACGATGAGCACCAGCACCAGCACCAGCGTGAGGTTGAGGCTTTCGCCGATGAGGTCGATGGCCATGTCCGGCGTCATCATCCGCTCCGTTCGGGCTCAGCCGCCCACGCCCCGGACGCTGGAGACCAGCGTGTTGACCGTCAGCGTCCACCCATCCACCAGCACGAACAGCAGCAGCTTGAGCGGCAGCGAGATCACGAGCGGCGACAGCATCATCATGCCCATGGCCATCAGCACCGACGACACCACCAGGTCGATCACCAGGAATGGAATGAACAGCATGCAGCCGATCTGGAAGGCCGTCTTCAGCTCCGACAGGGTGAAGGCGGCGAGCTTGACCGGGAAGCTGTGGTCCTCCGGCTTGGTGACGGCGGTCTCGCCGGAGAGCTGTGCAATCTGCGCCAGCGCGCTCTTGCTGGTCTGGGCCAGCATGAAGCGGGAGATGGGCACCTCCGCCACACGCAAGGCCTGACTGAGGGTGATCTTCTCGTCGTCGTAGGGCTTGAGGGCCTCGTCGTAGACCTGCACGCCGATGGGGCGCATCACCAGAATCGTCAGGATCAGCGCCACGCCGGTCACCAGCCGATTGGGCAGGCCCTGCTGGAGCCCCAGCGCCTGCCGCAGCAGCGACAGCACGATGACGAAGCGGGTGAAGCAGGTCATCATCAGCACCAGCACGGGCAGCAGCCCGAGCAGCGTCATGATGACCAGCACCTGCGTCTTGAGCGTGAACTCGCCGCCACCGCCCGCGCTGTTGCCGCCGGCGATCTTGATGGTGGTGGCCACTGCCGGATGGCAGGCCAGTGTCAAGCCCAGCCCCAGCGTCAGGCTCAGCAGACCTGCACCCCGGCGTGCGCACGCAATGCGCAGCCCGCCGACGGTGCCCGCCAGCGCCCGGTTCCGCCCTGCGGCGCCCGCGGCCATGTCAGCCCAGCGACGACAGGTCCAGCCCGTCGATGTCCAGCACCCGAAGCGCATGGCTGTCGCCACTGACCACGACTTCCGCATGGCCGATGGCCGTGCCGTTGACCTTGATGATCAGCGGCGCGCCGGCTAGCGTGTCCAGTTCCACCACGCTGTCGCTGCGCAGCTGCGCCAGGTCATGCAGGGACAGGCGCGCCTCGCCGACCTCCAGCGTGAGCGTGACCGGAATCTTGCGCATCAGGGCGGGCAGGTCGCGCGAGGGCGGCCGCGGCTCCAGCACAGGGGCGTCTTCCACGGGCGGCTCATTCAGCAGACCGGCGATCAGGTCGGTATCACTCATCATCAATCACTCCAGGTCTTCAAAAGAGGTCAGGCACAGCTTGCCGTGGTGTTCGGCGACAGCCGCGCGCATCAGCGGCGAGCCTTCCACCAGCACGGTGGCGTCGGCCAGATGGATGGGGATCAGGGCGCCGGGGGCCAGGTCCAGCACGCTGCCCAGGTCCATCTCCTGCTCCAGCAGGCGCGCCTGCAGCTTGAGCGTGAGGCGGCGGGCCAGCGGCTGAACGGCCACCGCCGCGCGCGACGGTCCGCGGTGCTGGGCGGCCAGGCGGCGCAGCAGCGGCGTGAGATAGGCGCCATCCACTACCACCCGCAGATGCATGTCGCGTTCGGGGCGGGCGTCGGCATCGCGCACCAGCAGGGCGACTTCCCAGGCATCGGTGCAGTTGGTCGGCAGACCGCCGATTTGCAGCGGGGGCAATTCACCCGAGGCGACTTCATCGGTGTCGGCGGCTGCTGTGGCGGCCTGGGCCAGCGCCTGCAGTGTCAATTGGCAGCCCTGGCGGGCCAGGGCTTGCAGCAGCCGCTCTTCGGTGGCGGTCATCGGCAGCGCGCTGAGCTCGGTGCCGGGGACCTCGGTGCTGGCACCGGCCAGGCCCAGGCGGCGGGCCATCAAACCATTGACCAAGGCCCGGTCAATGCGGCAGGCCACCAGGCCGGACGGCCCCATGGCATGCAGCCAGCGACCGGCATCCGGGTCCAGCAGGACTTCCGCCTCGCGGGCGGCGCGGTCCAGGGGCTGCAGGCTGACCTCGCGCAGGTCGTAGTGGGCGTGATAGCGCCGGTTCCAGGGCAGGCACAGCTGGCGATGTAGCGTCTCGCGCAGGCGGACGGCCACCCGCGGCAGCAGATGCACCGGACGGCCAAGGCTGCGCGTATCAAGCGCGGCAGGCCGGGGAGAGAGGGCAGGGCTGGTCATGGGGGATCCGTGGCGGACTTAATAAAGGCTTGAGGCCATAACCACTTCATTCTAGGAATCGAATGCGGGTTTTGCAGGTGCGAAGGATATTCGCAAATCCACTGGACGTTAAAAATTCACAAGGAACTGTGCAATGGGCTCTGCCGCCTGAGTCTGCTGAAGGTATTCCAAATTTAAGTCAGGCTATTACCTGGTCGCCTTACTGAAGGCAGGGGCATCGTGTTAGCGTTTTCATATTTATCAATCCTCCGTTCAATTCACGCATATTGTCAGGATTCGATGTCAGTTTGTGCCTGCCGGATGTGAACTTCTTCACGTTGGCAAATACTGCTTTGCGGCGCCGCACAAGAAGTCCTTGTTGCGTACGGATGCAGCCACTACAGTCCGTCACATCAGGGCACACCCGAGCGAAAGCCGGGGTCGCAAAGCCTCCGGTCTACCACCGGCACCCCCTCGCGGGGCGTCCGGTCACGATAGCGGGGTTGCCAGACCTGAGTCTGCGAAGCACGTGACGCGTGCTTCCTGGGCACATGCCTGCCAGGCCCCTCCCGGGCCTGTTGTGACCTGCTTTTTGGCGTTCGCCACGGTGAGCCCGTCTTGACACTTGATGTGACACAGGATGGTCAAGCCATGCAGCAGACAAGAACTTCCCTGTCTTTTTCAGCGGCCTGCGCAGGTCGGTCTTCGATCCTGGATCGGGACTTGCGGCAGGTGGCGCGCTTCGCGGTGTGCCCGATCGGCGGGCTGCTGGAGCGTTCGTCCCTCGATCGTCCGGGGCGGCTGCTGCATGGCCAGGCGCGTCGGTCACGTCTCCATCCATTCGCCAGTGCTTCCACTTTCAAATATGTCGATATTCACTAAATAGACATATTTGAACCTTGCAGACCCGGTGAGGGGGTCTGCGCGCAAGAAATACCCATCAGTTTGAAAATCATCCGGATATTCCGGAGGGTCAAACTCATCCAGAAATTGGCGTTTTCTTGAATATAGAAAATGCCAGCGTGCAATCGGGAGCTTGATATGTCCGTGTCGGCGATTCAATCGTCACTGGCCCAGACGGCCATGGATTCATTATTGAACCAGGATGCCGTCCGCCTCCAGAATGACGCGCAGGCGCTCATGGGTGGGGCCTCCCATAACCCGGATGGCATGGGCTTTGAGCAGTTGCTGCGCCGGGTGGACGACAAGGATCAGGCCGCCAGCGAGCGGATGGAAGCGGTGGAGCGCGGCGAGAGCGACGACCTGGTGGGCGCCATGCTGGCCAGCCAGGAAGCCAGCCTTTCCTTCTCCATGCTCATGCAGGTGCGCAACAAGGTGGTCGGCGCCGTGGATGAGCTGATCAAGCTGCAGCTCTGAGCGCGGGACCCAGACCATGAACGAACTGCAAACCGTGCCCACCACCGCCGCGCCTGGATGGCGCCAGCGGCTGGACGGCCTGATGAGCGGCCTGGGCAAGGCCGGTCCGGCCGCAGGCGCCGGTCTTCGCGGCGCCTTGCCCCTGCTGGTGCTGGCGGCCGTGGTCACCGCCCTGGTGCTGATGCTGCTGTGGCGCGACCAGTCCGGCTACAAGCCCGTCTTCGGCCATCAGGAACACGTGCCCACCGCCGACGTATTGGCGGTGCTCGATGCCGAACACATCGCCTATCGCCTCCATCCGGACAGCGGCCAGGTGCTGGTGGCCGAGTCGCAGCTGGGCAAGGCGCGCATGCTGCTGGCAGCTAAGGGCGTTGTCGCCAAGCTGCCGGCCGGTCTGGAACTGATGGACCGCAACGATCCGCTGGGCGTGAGCCAGTTCGTGCAGGACATTCGCTTTCGTCGCGGCCTGGAGGGCGAGCTGGCGCAGAGCATGATGGCGCTGGACGCGGTCGAGAGTGCGCGTGTGCATCTCTCGATTGCGCGCAGCAGCTCCTTCGTGCTGAACGACGGCCAGAAGAGCTCGGCCTCGGTGGTGGTGACCCTCAAGCCGGGACGCACGCTCAGCCATGAGCAGATTGCCGCAGCCATCAACCTGGTGGCCGGTTCGGTGGCCAATCTGGAACCGTCGCGCGTCAGCCTGGTGGACCAGCAGGGCAGCCTGCTGTCGTCGCGGGTGGACCTGAGCGAAGGCTTCGACGGGACGGCGCAGGGCAATGAGGCCCAGAAGCGCGTGCAGGACGAGGTGCGGCGCAATGTGCATGAGCTGCTGGCGCCGGTGCTGGGGGAACAGAACTACCGCCTCAGCGTCACCGCCGAGGTCAACAACGACCGCGTGCAGGAAACCCGCGAGCAGTACGGCGATGCGCCCAAGGTGACGAACGAGGCCACCCGCGAGGAGCAGGACCGCGAGCGCATTGCGCTGGGCATTCCCGGCTCGCTGAGCAACCGGCCGGCGGCTGCCCTGGCATCGGCGGCTGCATCGGCCTCGCAGGTCGGCCCGGACGACACCGCCGGCAATGGCAACAGCAATGTGGCCCGCAAGAATGCATCCACCCGTCAATACGCCTACGACCGCAGCATCACCCAGGTGCGCAAGAGCCGGGGCCGCCTGGAGCGCCTGAGCGTGGCGGTGCTGCTCAACACCGCGGCTGCGCCCGGCGGCGCCAAGGCCTGGTCGCCGGAGGACGTCGCCAAGGTCGAGCGTCTGCTCAATGACGGCCTGGGCATGGACAAGACCCGCGGCGACAAGCTGACTGTGTCCTCCCTGGCCTTCCCGGGCGCACCGGTGGTCGAGCCCTGGTATCAGCAGCGCGACACCCTGGTGGATGTCGGCGGCTGGGCCGCGTGGGCCGTGGCTGCGCTGTTGGGGTACTTGCTGATTGCACGCCCGCTGCTGCGCATGGGCCAGCACGCGCTGGGCATGGGCCCGGCCAAGGCACGGGCTGACCGCCGCAGCACGGGGGGCGACGACCGCCGCACCGAGCCGGGTCAGGGTCCGGAGATCACGCCGCTGCAGCCCCTGGGCAGCAGCTCTGGCAGCAGCAGCGGCCCGACCGCCGTGGGTGTCGGCGGCCCGTCCGCCGAAGCGCCGGCCCTGGGTCACACCGGTGCCACCGGCCGCAGCTCGCCGGTGATGCCGCTGCTGGAGAACTACGAACTGCCGCCCCCGGGATCGCCGGTGGACGTGCTGGTGGACCACCTGAAGGTACTCGCGGCCAAGGAGCCGGAGCGGGTGGCGGAAGTCGTCAAGCAATGGGTGCAGAAGAAAAATGGCCGAAGCGAGTGATTTCATTCCGCCGGGCAGCGCTGCGTCGCTGAGCCCCGTCGAACGCGCCGCCATCGTGCTGCTGAGCATGGGTGAAGAGCCGGCTGCGGCCGTGCTGCGCTGCCTCTCCCGCGAGGAGCTGCTGGACGTGACCCAGGTCATGTCCCGCCTCTCGGGCATCAAGGTCGACTGGGTCAAGACCTCCCTGCAGGACTTCTTCGACGACTACCGGGAGCAAAGCGGCGTGCATGGCGCGTCGCGCAGCTACCTGAAGCGGTCGCTGGACCTTGCCCTGGGCCAGCAGATCGCCTCCAGCGTGCTCAACAGCATTTACGGCGACGCCATCCGTCCCAAGATGCAGCGTCTGCAATGGGCCTCGCCCAAGTGGCTGGCCGAGCAGATCAGCCAGGAGCACCAGCGCATGCAGGCCGTGTTCCTGGCCTTCCTGCCCAGCGCCCTGGCCACCGAGGTGGTGGCCGCCCTGCCGGAGAGCACCAGCGCCAGTCGCGACCGGGTGCTGCTGCAGATGGCGCGCCTGTCGGAAGTCGATGCCGACCTGCTGGCCGAACTCGAAGAGCTGGTGGAGCGCTGCCTGGCGGGCCTCGGCCAGCAGGGCGCCACGGTCGAGGGCGTCAAGCAGGTGGCCGAGATCCTGAACCGCATGCCGGAGCAGCGCCAGCAGATGGTCGAGCTGCTGCGGGCGCACGACCCGGTGGTGGTCGGCGAGATCGAAACCAGCATGTACGAATTCTTCATGCTGTCGCGCCAGAGCGAGGCCACGCTCACCCGCCTCATCGAGGAAGTGCCGCTGGAGCTGTGGGCCGTGGCGCTCAAGGGCGCCGAGCCGGCGGTGCGCGATGCCATCCTGGCCGCCATGCCGCGTCGTCAGGCGCAGAGCTTCGAGGACCTGATGCGCCGCGGCGGCCCGATGCCGATGAGCCGCGTCGAGCAGGCCCGCGCCGAGATCATGACGCAGGTGAAGGCGCTGGTGGATGCTGGCGAGATCCAGGTGCAGCTGTTTGCCGAGGCGGTCGTCGAATGAAGACTCTGCGCCCGCACCGTTTTCCGCCGCTGGCCCAGATCGGGTCGCGGGGGCCGGACGCGCAAGCCGGCCTCAGCGGCGCCGAGCTGCAGGCCAGCCTGGCCCAGGGCTTCCAGGAAGGCCTGGCCCGAGGCTACGAGGAAGGCTATGCCAGCGGGTTGCAGAGCGGGCAGGATCAGGCGCGCAGCAGCGCCGAGATGGCGGGCCATGCCAAGGGGCTGGCGGCCGGCCGTGAAGATGCCAAGGCCTTGCTGGCCAGTCCGCTGGCCGCGGTGGACACCTTGCTGACCCATCTGTGCCAGTTGCAGAAGGACTATCAATCGGCGGTGCGCCGTGAGGTGGTCGAACTGGTCGAGCGGGTGGCCCGTCAGGTCATCCGGGCGGAGCTGACCCTGCGTCCGGCCCAGCTGCTGGCGCTGGTGGACGAGACCCTGTCGGCCATGTCACCGACCCGCGAGGGCGTGGCGGTCTTCCTCAATCCGGAAGACCGCGAGCGCCTGCTGGAGCTGGCGCCTGAGCGCGTCCAGGGCTGGACCCTGCACGCCGACAGCGCACTGGATCCCGGTGAATGCCGTGTGGTGGCCGGAGGCCGCGAGGCCGATGCCGGCTGCCGCCAGCGCTTGTCCGCCGTCATGACCCAGGTGCGGGGCCAGTTGGTGCCGGACGGCCTTGAGTCTGACGACGGCGAGGGCGAGACCTCGATGTCCTCGCTGGAGGATCAGCCATGATCAGCCATGCCCTGCGCCGCGTGGAACTGGGCGACGTGCCGGTGGCCACGCCCACCGGCCGCCTGGTCGGCGCCTCCGGCCTGCTGCTGGAAGCGACCGGCTGCACGCTGCGCACCGGCCAGCGCTGCCTGATCGAGACCGGATCGGACCATCGGCCCGAAGGGACCGAAGCGCCGCTGCGCGACTGGCTCGCCGCCCAGGTGGTCGGGTTCCGGGACCAGACCGCGTACCTGATGCCGTTCAAGAAGCCCGATGGCCTGGCCGCCGGGGCACGTGTGCTGCCGGTGGTGGAGCGCACGCATCTGATGATCGGGCCGCAATGGCTGGGCCGGATCGTCAACGGTTTGGGCGAGCCGATCGACGGACTGGGCCGGCTGGGTGGTGACCAACCGCTGAACCTGTCGCCGCCCAAGGTCAATCCGCTGCGCAAGCGCCCGGTGGATGAGCCGCTGGATGTGGGCGTGCGCGCCATCAACGGCCTGCTGACGCTGGGCCGCGGCCAACGGGTCGGGCTGATGGCGGGCTCGGGCGTGGGCAAGAGCGTGCTGCTGGGCCTGATCACCCGCAACACCGTCGCCGATGTGGTGGTGGTGGGTTTGATCGGCGAGCGCGGGCGCGAGGTCCGTGAATTCATCGAACTCTCCCTGGGCGACGCGGGCCTGGCCCGTGCGGTGGTGGTGGTAGCGCCGGCCGACGAATCGCCGCTGATGCGCCTGCGGGCGACCGAGCTGTGCCACAGCATCGCCGCCCACTACCGGGACCAGGGCCAGCATGTGCTGCTCTTGATTGATTCGCTCACCCGCTATGCCATGGCCCGCCGCGAGGTGGCGCTGGCCCTGGGCGAGCCGCCGGCCACCCGCGGCTATCCGCCGTCCGTCTTCAGCCTGCTGCCCGAGCTGGTGGAAAGCGCCGGCAACGGCGAAGGGTCGGGCAGCATGAGCGCCATCTACACCGTGCTGGCCGAGGGCGATGACCAGCAGGATCCGGTGGTGGACACCGCCCGCGCCATCCTGGACGGCCACATCGTGCTGTCGCGGGCGCTGGCCGAGCGCGGTCACTATCCGGCCATCGATGTGGCGCAGTCCATCAGCCGCTGCATGTCGCTGGTGGCCGGTCGTCCGCAGCAGGAAGCGGCCCGGCTGGTGAAGCAGCTCATGGCCCGCTTTGAGCAGGTGCGGGAACTGATGCCGCTGGGCGCCTACGTCCCGGGGGCCGATCCCGCTACCGACCGGGCCGTCGCCCTGTGGCCCCGCATAGAAGCCTTCCTGCACCAGGGCACCCATGAAGGCGCGCCCTTGGAGCAGACCGTGTCCCGTCTGCAGGAGTTGCTGGCATGAGCGGCTCGTCCACCTCCACCCAGCGCCAGCTCGGCCGCCTGCTGGAGCTGCAGCAGCTCCAGCTGGACCGTCAGCAGGCCCAGCTCGTGGCGCAGCAGCAGCTCTGCCAGCGCGTGCAGGGCACGGTCCAGCGGCTGGAAGCCCTGGGCGCGCATGCGAGCCTGGCCGGCAGCCAGTTGCCGGGGCTGGCCCAGAACAGTGCCGTCTACAAGCAGGCCATGCTGGCCTGGGCGGATCAACAGCGCCAGGAGCTGGCCCGCCGCCAGGCCGACCTGGCCCAGGCCCAGGCCGAGGCGATGGCCTCCGCGCGCCGTCAGGCGTCGCTGCAGCAGTTGCTGAGCCTGGCCGATGCCCGGGCCCAGGTCGAGGCCCAGCGCCGCGAGCAAAAGCGCGACGACGAAGTGGCCAACCAGGCGGTGCAGTCCGCCGCCGCGAACAGCCGGGCGGGCGCCGCCACCGGCTTCGGCGGCCTCAGCGCCTTCGGTCCTACCGGCTTCGGCCCCACCACCTGGGGGTCGAATGTTTAAGAAATCTGCCCGGCCGGTCGCCTTGCACCAGGGAAGTCCCATCGACCCCCTTGGAGGTGCCTGACATGACGACCAGTTTCGACCCCACCACCATGGCCACCAACCTGGCCACCGCCTACACCCAGTCGGCGCAGAGCCTGATCACCGCGCAGTCCAAGGCGGCTCAGACGGCCTCGACCGGCCTGACCAAGCTGCAGAGCGTGCTCAGTGCGTTCAGCACGGCGCTGTCGGGCCTGTCGTCCACAACCGGCAAGACCCTCACCCAGTACAGCGCCACCGCCAGCGACAGCGCCGTGCTGTCCGCCACCGCCACCGGCAAGGCCCAGGCCACCACCACCCCGCTGTTCGTGGAGCAACTGGCCACCACCCATCAGGTGGCGTTCCAGGACCTGCCGGCGGTACCGGCTGGCCCGGGCAGCATGTCGGTGCAACTGGCCAATGGCAGCGGGTTCAACGTGGACCTGGCCAGCGCCGACTCCGACGGTGATGGCACCCTGTCCCAGTCCGAGATTGCCCGCGCCATCAATACTGCCGCCAACGGCCAGGCCACCGCCATGGTGGTCACCGTGGGCGGCGCCACCCAGCTGATGTTGACCTCTGGCGTCAGCGGCGCGGGCGGCAAGATCACGCTGGACACCTCCGGCCTGAGCGGCCCGCTCAAGACCGCCCTGGACGACACCACCAAGCAGAAGCAGCTGGTGGGCGCGCAGGACGCGGTGGTCTGGCTCGGCGCGCAGGGCAGCGGCGTGCGGTTGCAGCAGTCCACCAACACATTGACCGCCATCGACGGCGTCACGGTGACACTGAAGAAGGCCCAGGCCAGCGGTGACGCACCCACCACGCTCACCGTCTCCCGCGACGACAGCGCCACCGCCGGCAAGCTGCAGACCTTCGTGGATGCCTACAACACGCTGTCCAAGGCGCTGAGCGACCTCACAGCCGTGGGCAGCGGCGCCACGACCCCTGGCGCTTTTGCGTCCGATGCGGGTGTGCGGGCGCTGCGAGACCGTCTCTCCGGCCTGCTGCGGGCCGACTACGGCGGCTCCAACCTGCGTACCCTGGGCATCAACATCGACCGCTATGGCCAGCTGAGCCTGGACAGCGCCAAGCTCAGCAAGGCCCTGACGGCGAACCCGACCGCGCTGGACGACGTGCTGGGCTCCGCCTCGCTGTCCACGCCTTCTGGCCTGCTCGGTGCCTTTGACAAGGCGGTGGACGTGTGGACCGACACCGGCACCGGCCAGATCAAGTCTCGCCAGGCCACCGTCAGCGCCCAGCAAAAGAGCCTGACCGACCGCCAGACCCGTCTCGACAGCCAATACAGCCAGGCCTACAACCGCTACCTCCAGCAGTTCACCGCGCTGCAAAACCTGCAGTCGCAGCTGGCGGATACCGGCAGCCTGTTCGATTCCATCAGCGCATCCACCTCATGAGCTACGACGCCTACCAGAGCTACCAGGCTGTTCACCTGCATGCTCAGACCGCCCAAGCCTCCCCGCTCCAGCTGGTGCTGGTGCTGATGGACGGACTGCTGGATGAACTCGCCCGTGCCCGCGCCCACATCGAAGCCCGGCGCTTCGAGCTGAAAGCGGCCAGCCTGGACAAGTGCGTGAGCATCATCAACGGGCTCTCCAGCGCCCTGGACCTGGAGGCGGGCGGCGAGGTGGTGCACAACCTGGCCCGGCTGTACGACTACTGCGCCGACCGTCTCTACCGGGCCGGCGTGGAGATGAACCCGGCGGTGGTGGACGAGGTGCAGCGCCTGCTGGGCCAGATCCGCGGCGGCTGGCAGGGCGTCATGGCCCGTCACGCATGAGAAGGACCGCCATGCCCATCCCGGTTCCCGTCCCCACCAACCAGGCCGTTCCGGTGACCGGCCGTCTGCTGTCCCTGGGCGAGCGCCTGCGGGAAGCGGCGGCCAGCGGTCACTGGGCGGCGCTGGCCAGCATCGATGCCGAGCTGGCGCAGTTCCTGGGTCGGCTGGACGGGAAGCGGCTGGACGTGAGCGAACGCAAGGCCCTGCAGCAACTGCAGGCGCTGCATGCGCAGGTGAGGACCGATTGCAGCCATGAGCTGGAGCATGTGCGGCAGACGCTGGCGCAGATGCAGCAGCAGCGCGGCGGCTGGTCGGCGTATGCGGAAAGTCAGGACTGGGGCATGGAGGCCAAGGCATGAACACGATGACCGCATGGGCCGCTTCGGCGGCAGCGGCGAAGCCGTCCACCGGAACGGGCGCCGCCGCAGACCTGGGCCGCGTGACGACCGCCCGCGAGACGACCGTTCACGAAACACAGACGGAGCGGGCTGCGCGCGCGGACCGGCAGGCCGATGCCGCTCGCGACGCACGGCGTGGTTTTGCCGATGCGATGGCGCAGCAGCGCCGCGGTGTGGACAACGGCCGCGATCGCGATGCTTCGCGCGTCCGGGCCAACCACGCCCACGACACCGACGCCGCCGACTCCGCGAACGCCGCTGATGGCCGCGACACCGAGGCCACCTCGCAGGCCGATAGTGAGACCCAGGCGATCTCATCGACTCCAACGGATAAGACGTCGGACCCGACCGCTCTCCAAACGTCGAAGGCGCAACAAGCGCAGCAGGCCCCGCAGGCCTCCCAGCGGTCTGCCAACAACAGTGCCGAAGCCGCATTGGCGCAAGCGCTTGCGGCCTTGCTGGACGGCACTGCCGCCGTCCCCGCACTGGTAGTGGAGCCATCGACAGCCAGCGGCGAGAACGCCACCGCGCTGACCGGCAGTGACCACAGTACGGATGCGGCGGATGGGAGCAGCGTCGCCTCAGACGCCGCCCCAATCGCCGCCTGGTTGCTGCCCACCCTGCTGCCCACGGTGATGCCGCCGGCGCCTGCCGTTGCGCTGGCTGCGTCGGCCTTGTGGAGCGGCTCCGGCGCCCCGGGTGACGCGGCCCTGTCCACCGGTAACGGTGCATCCAGTGCCGGTTCGTCGCCCGGCCTGTCCGGCGCAGTGGCTGCCGATGCCGCGCAATTGCTCAGCCTCAAGGCCCAGACCGCGCAGGACTTGTCGGCCGATTCGTCGATCATCCGCGCAGCGGCCGACACCCCGACCAGCACCGACCCCTCGGCCTGGGCCGGCCTGCAGCGCTGGAGTGCCGCCCTGATGGACGCCTCCGGCACTGCGCTGTCACCCGCGTCCGCCCGCCCCACCACCGACCACAGCCTGACGCTGCCCGACCGGCGTGACGCCTGGCACAGCAGCCTGATGCAGGCCCTGGGCGACCGTCTGCAATTGCAGGCCGTGCAGCGCAGCGAGCAGGCCCGCCTGCACCTGATGCCGCCCCAACTGGGCCGCATCGAGATCGACATCCGCCAGCAGGGCGGTGCCCTGCAGGTGCAGCTCAGCGCCACCCATGACGAGGTGCGCCAGCAACTGCGCCAGATCGCCGAGCCGCTGCGGCAGGACCTGGTCCAGCGCCACACCGGTGAGGTGTCGGTGCAGGTGGCCAGCGGTGCGCAGGCGTCTGGCGACGGTCGTGGTCGCGACGGCGCTGCCGCCGGCAACGGTCAAGGCCAGCCGGGCCAGGGCCAGCCGCGCGATGCCCAGCGCCAACCCGGTCGTGGCTTGAGTGATGACGGACGCAGTGGCGCCGGCGGCTTCGGCGATGCGCTGGCCGGGCAGGCCCTGACGCAGTCACAGGTGCAGGTCTGAGGCCCGCTCGCCAGGATCAGGAGAACACCCGCATGAAAACCAAATCCAAACTCATCGCCGTCATCGCGGGCGTGGCCTTGCTGGCCGCCAGCGGGGCCGGGGCGGCCGTGTGGTGGATGCAGTCGCATCGTGCCCATCCCGCTGGGGACGCCAAGGCCGAAGCGCCCAAGGAAGAGGTCAAGCCGGCCCCGGACTACAAGTACGTGACGCTGGACAAGGTGCTGGTGATGCTGCGCGGCCCGAATGGATCGGCGGTGTCCCATTACATGGCGGTGGACATCGTCTTCAAGGCCCTGCCCGAGCAGGAGAAGCGCACCAAGGAGCATCTGCCGCTGCTGCGCACGGTGGCGGTGAAGGCGCTGTCGGTGCACACGGTGGAGAGTGCCTCCGCCATGAGCGTGGAGGACTTCGCGCTGCTGCTGAACAAGGCCTATCAGGCCAGTTATGCGGCGGAGCGTCGGGAACCCCCGTTCGCCGAAGCCCTGATCGGCAAGCTGATCATCGAATAAGGCCGACCCACCATGCAGCACGCCTACGCCGAATGGGGAGCCGTCGCTCAAGCGGGCCTGAGTGCCGAGCTTGAGCAACGCGCGCTGCGCGAGTATGCGCCCCTGGTCAAGCGGGTGGTGCGTCAGCTGTCGGCGCAAGCCAGCGCGGTGATGGACCGGGAAGACATGGAGCAGATCGGCCTGATGGGCCTGCTGGAAGCGCTGCGCCGCTACGGCCCGCCCGATGCGGGCTTTGGCAGCTTCGCGGCGCTGCGGGTGCGCGGCGCCATCCTGGACGAGTTGCGCCGCCAGGACTGGCGTCCCCGCACCGTGCGCCAGGACAGCCACAAGCAGCGCGATGCCCTGCGGGCGCTCACCCGCACGCTGGGCCGCGAGCCGACCGAGGCGGAAATCCTGCAGCACCTCAAGCTCAGCCCTCAGGCCTACCAGGACTTCCTGCAGGCCGAGGTGGCGGAGGAACTGGCCAGCTTTGACGAGCTGGTGGAAGACCTGGCCCAGCTGCCCAGCGAGCAGCGCAGCCCGGAGGCGCAGCTGATGGTGACGCGCTCCATCGCCCAGGCGCTGTCGGCGCTGAATGAGCGGGAGCAGAAAGTCATTCAGCTCTATTACGAATTCGATGCCAGCCTCAAGGAGATCGCCGCCGTGCTCGATCTCACCGAGGCCCGTGTGTCGCAGATCAACAAGGCCGCACTCGCCAAGATGCGTGCCCACCTGCAGCGAGGCTGACCGTGCAACCCTTTGTCGGAATTCTCATCATCCTGGGCTGTGTGTTTGGCGGCTTCATGCTGCATGGCGGCAGTTTCAGAGTCATCTGGCAGCCGGTGGAGCTGCTGATCATCGTGGGGGCCGCCGTCGGCGCCATCGTGCTGGGCAACCCGCGCCATGTGCTGTCGGAGATGCTGTGGCAGCTCAAGAAGCTGGTCAAGCGGGACCACCACGGCCAGGAGTTCCAGCGCCAGTTGCTGCTGCTGATGTATGAGCTGCTGCAGGCGGCCTCCGGCGGGCTCAAGGCGCTGGATGCGCACGTGGAGGCCCCGCAGCAGAGCGCGCTGTTCCAGCGTTATCCGCTGATCCTGAACGACCCCAAGCTGCTGCACTTCATCGTCGACAACTTCCGCCTGATGGCCATGGGCAAGATCAGCGCGCATGAGCTGGAAGGTGTGCTGGAGCAGGAGCTCGATGCCATCCAGGAAGAGCTGACCCAGCCGTCCCGCTCGCTGCACAAGATTGCCGAGGCCATGCCGGGCTTCGGCATCCTGGCGGCGGTGCTGGGCATCGTCATGGCCATGAACAACGTGGCCGAGGGCGCCAGCACCGGCGAGATCGCCGTCATGGTGGCGGCCGCCATGGTGGGCACCTTCATCGGCATCTTCTTCTGCTATGGGGTGCTGGACCCCATCTCCAACATGATGAAGCAGCTGGTGCATGAAGAGCTGGCCTCGCTGGAATCGGTCAAGGTGGTGCTGGTCACCCATGTGGCGGGCAAGCCGCCGCTGCTGGCCATCGATGCGGGCCGCCGCCTGGTGCAGCTCAACATCAAGCCGACCTTTGTGCAGCTGGAGTCGTGGATCGACGCGCTGAACGGCAAGCAGGACGGCAGCGACAGCGCGCCGCGCCGCCGCGCCAGCGACCGCGCACCGGAAGGGGAGCGCCGTGCAGCCTGACGTCGTCAGCCTCAAGCCCGCCCGCGGCGACCATCAGACGGTCGTCAAGCGGGTCTCGCGCAAACATGAGGACGAGGCCCATGGCGGCGCCTGGAAGGTCGCCTTTGCCGACTTCTGCCTGGCCCTGCTGTGCCTGTTCCTGGTGCTGTGGCTGCTGGCATCGCGCAATTCCGAACGCATGCAGGTGGTGCTTCAGAACGCCGGCGCCAATCTGATCGAGGACGGGCAGGGCCTGACCAACTCGCTGGCGGCCGGGTCGCGGGGCAGCATGATCGAGCGCAATCCGGTGCCCGCGCGCAGTGAAGAGACGAATCCGGGCGATCCGACCCGGGGCCCGTCCGATGCGCGCGTGGGCAAACCCAGCCTGGAGTCGCCCGAGCAGTTGCAGGCGCTGGCGCGTCGCATTGCGGGCCTGGCGGCGGAAGAGGGGCTGGAAGGCCATCTGCGCACCGCCGTGACCGCGCAGGGCCTGCGGCTGCAACTGCATGACACGGAATCGAACGGGATGTTTGAACGCGGCAGCGCCTTGCCCGCGCCGCGCCTGCGGGCGCTGCTGCGCAAGCTGGGTCCGCTGCTGGCGGAAGTGCGCAACCAGGTGCTGATCGTCGGCCACACCGATGCCACCGCCTATCAGGACAAGGCCCCTGGCGCCTTCACCAACTGGGCCCTGTCCAGCCACCGCGCCATGGCGGCGCGTCACGAGCTGCTGCTGGGCGGCATGCCCGAGGCGTCGGTGCTGCAGGTCAGCGGCATGGCCGATGCCGCGCCGCTGGACACGACCGACCCGAAGTCCCCGGTGAACCGCCGTATTGAACTGATGCTGCTGACCAGCGCCCAGTCCCGCGCCATTGCCGGCATGTATGGGCCGGGGGACTGGAGCCGTACGCCGGCCGACCCCGCCGAACAGGTCCGCGGCTTCTCGATCGCTCCCACGTCGGCGCGGTGAGGAGCAGCCATGAAAACCAAGTCCAAAGGTGATCGCATGAGAGTCACAAGCAACGGCCCCTTGAATCCGGTGACAGGCGCCGGCGGTGTGTCCGCCGAAACCCCGGTGGCAGCGCCCCAGGGCGCCGGCCCCGCGCTGCAGGCGGGGGCGCTTGAGTCCGACGCGCTCAAGCCCGCGCAGGCCGCCCTGGCGGCCATGCCGGAGGTGGATGAGGTGAAGGTGGCGGCGCTGCGCGATGCCCTGGCCAACGGCGAGATCCGCTTTGATGCGAACCGCCTGGCGCAGTTGATCCAGCGCTTCCACGGAGGCCGGGCATGAGCGCGGTGATGTCGTCCATGGTGCGGCCCGGGGCGGACAGCCCGGCTGCGGTGATGCTGCGCCAGCTCAGCGACGGCCTGCGGCAGGACCTGTCGGCCTATGACGATCTTCGGGAGCTGCTGAACCAGCAGTTCAATGCGGCCCTCAAGCACGACGCCGACCAGATGAGCGAACTCTCCGCCCGCATCCTGACGCAGGTTGCGGCGCTGGATGTGCAGCGGGCTCGTCGCCGGGAGCTGCTGGTGTCGCTGCTGGGCAGCGCGGTGGAGCCGTCGGTGCGCAGCCTGCTGCAGCGGCTGCCCGCCAGCACGGCGCAGCCGATCGCCGTGCAGTGGCGTGCGCTGGAGCAGGCGCTGACCGCCTGCAAGACGCTGAACCTGCGCAACTGCCAGCTGATCAGCGAGCAGCAGGCCCTGATGCAGCAGCTGATGGGCCGTGAGGAGCACGTGTATGCGCAGCGCTGATCTGTCGCTGGGGGACTTCCCCGCCTTACCGGCTGCGCGCAGCGGTGCGGCGTCCAGCGGCGCGGTGCGCATGGCCGCCGGCACGACCCCGATGGCATCGGTCGGACAGGACACCCCGCGGTTTGGGGCCCTGTATCAGCAGCTTCAGCGCGAGGTCACCCGCTACATCGAGCAGGGCAGTGACAGCGGCGGCACGCTGTCGCCGGAGGGCGCCTGGCGTCGGCAGCAATTGCTGGCTGGCCTGTCTTCGGGCGGCGACCTGAATGGCTGGATGGAGGGCGCGATGGGGGGCGTGGGCGGCATGGGGTCCAGCTTGCTGGACGAGACCGTTGCGACGTCGGCGCTGCGGGCTGGTGGCTTGGCCAGTGCCCCGGCGGCAACGCCAGCCCAGCAGGAAGCGTTTGTGAATGAGGTGCTGCCGCTGGCTCGTCAGGCTGCCGACCGGCTGGGCGTGGCGCCGGAAGTGCTGACGGCGCAGGCCGCGCTGGAGACCGGCTGGGGGCGCTCCCCCATCCGTCGCAGCGACGGCAGCAGCAGCCACAATTTCTTCGGCATCAAGGCCGGCAGCCATTGGTCGGGGGACGTAACCGTGGCCGCCACCACCGAGGTGGAAGGGGGCCAGGCCGTGGCGCGAGACGCCAGCTTCCGTGCCTATGCATCACCGGCCCAGTCCTTCCAGGATCTGGCCAGTCTGATTGGCGGCAGTGCCCGCTACCAGGCCGCCCTGGGCACCGGCTCGGACGCCCGCGCCTACGGTGAGGCGCTGCAGCGCGGTGGATACGCCACCGATCCGGCCTATGCCGACAAGTTGGCCCGTGTGGCGGCCCGCATCCAGGGAGGCACGCCATGAGCGGTCATCGCCGCATGTCCGTGCGCCCGTACGCGGGGCTCACGGCTGCCCGCATCGTCTCAGCGCAACTCGGCCGGCTCCACCAGTCCGCTGTCCAGCACTCGTGCCTGGATGATGCGGCCGCTGTTGAGGTTGCGCACCCGGATCACCGACTGACGGGCGCCGCTGTCCAGCGCCTCGCCCTGGCCTTCGACACGCACGCCGTCACGGCTGGCCAGGATGCGGACCGCATCCCCACGCCGCACGATCACCGCCGCCACCAGCAGCCGCTTTTGCAGCACCTGGCCGGGACGCAGGCTGGTGCGGGCGGCCAGGCCCGTGTCCAGCGTGGACAGTGCGTCGGTGGTCTGGCTGATGTCGCGGCGCTGCAGCTGCACGTCCGCCTCGCTGACCGGCTGACCGGTATTGACCGACTGGGTCATCACCAGCACCTCCGCACTGAGGCTGGCCCGCAGCAGGAAGTCCTGCGGCGGCACCTTGGCGCTGTCGTCCACGCAGCGGGCCACCAGCCGAAGGCGGCTGAGGCTGCGGCTGTCCTGCAGCGCGATGTCCCAGCCGGCCGGGCAGGCGGGGCGCGCGCGCGGCGAGGGCTGGGTCAACTGCACGTCCGCGGCCAGCAGGCCGGCCTGCTCGGCCTGGTCCAGCAGGGCGCGGCGGGCGGTCTCCACCACCTGGCCGTCCAGGTCGGCGGTGGCCGCAGGCATTGCCGCCTGGGCCAGCGTCATGGTGGCCAGCAGGCCAAGGAATAAAAGGGGAACTCGCATGAGCATCGATTTCAGCAAGGCGGCCGGTGTGCACGACGACGCGCTGCGCCTGCGGGCGGAGCGGACCAAAGTGCTGGCCTCCAATATCGCCAATGTCAGCACGCCAGGGTATCAGGCGCGGGACATTGATTTTGCCGCGTCCCTGACCTCCGCTTTGGGGGCCGGCGACGGATTCGCGCAAGAGTTGCCGCTGGACACCAGCGGGCAGGACCTGCAGTACCGCGTCCCCTACCACCCCTCGCAGGACGGCAACACCGTCGAGCTGGGTGTGGAGCAAGCGTCCTTTGCGCAGAACGCGCTGGATTTCCAGACCAGCCTGACCTTCGTCACGATGAAGCTCAAGGGCCTGGCCAAGGCCATCGACGGTCAATAAGGGAGCAACCCCATGTCCTTCAAGCAGATCAGCCAGATCGCCGGTTCGGCGATGTCCGCCCAGACGGTGCGGCTCAACACCATCGCCAGCAATCTGGCCAATGCGCAGTCGGCCGCTGGCAGCGAAACCAGCACCTATCACGCCCGCAAGCCGGTGTTCGCCGCGCTGGCCGCCCGCGAAGGGCTGGCCGAGCAGCAACTCGCCGGTGCCCGCGTGCAGGTGCTGGATGTGGTGGAAAGCCAGGAGCCGCTGCGCAAGGCCTACGAACCGGAGAACCCGCTGGCCAACGACAACGGCGAGGTCTTCTATCCGAATGTGAATCCGGTGGCGGAGATGACCGACATGTTGTCCGCCTCACGGGCCTTCGAGACCAATGTCGAAGTGCTGTCCCGGGTGAAGTCCATGCAGCAGTCCCTGCTGCGCCTGGGCGAGAGCTGATTCGTCATTGATCCTACTTCTGTCACGGAGCCCCGCATGAGCACCGCCGTCACCAACACCACCAACAGCAGCAGCAGCGCTGGCAGCAGCAACAGCATCACCGGCAACGGCGAGCTGAGCAGCCTGTTCACCACGCTGCTGGTTGCGCAGATCAAGAACCAGGACCCGCTGTCGCCGCAGGACCCCTCCCAGTTCGTAAGCCAGCTCACACAGCTGAGCCAGGTCGAATCCATGCAGCAGCTGACCTCGCAAGGCCAGACCAACACCAGCATGCTGGCCAGCCTGCAGCTGATGACGCTGGGCGCGCAGGTCGGCTCGACGCTGCAGGCCGCGGTGTCGTCGGTGTCGCTCTCCGGTCAGCCGGTCGAGCTGCGCTTCACGCTGGATTCGTCCAGCCCCGCCAACACCCTGGTGCTCACCGGCAGCGATGGCCGCGCGCAACGGGTGGACCTGGGCTCGATGAGCCGGGGCGAGCAGTCCTACACCCTGGATCCGGCCAAGCTGGGCCTGGGCAACGGCAGCTACAGCGTGAGCGTCGAGACCCAGAACAAGCAGACCGTGGCGGTGGAAACACTGGCCAGGCTCGACGGCGTGCGTTTGTCCGCCGACGGCAACGTCATGCTGCAACTGGCCGGGGTGGGGGAAGTCACCAGCCAGTCGATCACCCAGTTCAAGGGACGCAGCGGCAACTGACCGGCCCGGTCGCACCGCCTGTGTCCTGATTCATCCATCCCGCTTTTCCAAGCAGTCCGCATCACAGTCCCACGGAGGCCCTCATGAGTTTCGAAATCGCACGCTCCGGCATCAACGCGGTCAACGCCAGCCTGGAGACCATCAGCAACAACATCGCCAATTCCGGCACCTACGGCTTCAAGTCGAGCCGCACCAACTTCTCGGCCATGTATGCCGACAGCCAGGCCAACGGTGTGGAGGCAAGCTCCAACTCGCAGAGCATTGACATCGGCGGCGGGCTGTTCAACACCGGTCGCGGCATGGACGCAATGATCCAGGGCCGGGGCTTCTTCTCGGTGAAGGACGACGCCGGCCAGACCGTGTTCACCCGGGTGGGCATCTTCAGCGTGGACAAGAACGGCTTCGTGATCGACAGCCTGGGCCGCAAGGCGCAGGGGTATGCCGCGGTGCTGGATGCCAACGGCAAGCCGGTGGACGGCGCAGGTCTGGGGGCCTTCGGCGACCTGAAGGTGGCCACCGGCCAGATTCCGGCCCAGGCCAGCCAGAAGCTGAACTTCAACGGCAACCTGAGCGCGGACTGGTCCACGCCCACCGCAACGCCCTTCAACAAGGACGATCCGCTCACCTACAACAGCTCGGTCACCTCGGTGGTGTATGACTCGCTGGGCACCAAGCACAGCGTGACGCAGTACTTCGTGAAGACCGGCACCGGCACGGCCGATGCCTATTACAGCTTCGACGGCGGCGCACCAGCCGGCGTGGGCGCCACGCTCAACTTCAACGCACAGGGCCAGTTGACCGCCGTGCCGACGGTGACGCTGAATGCCGCGCCGACCAACGGCGCTGCCGCCCTCGCGCTGAACATCGACTACACCGGCACCACGCAGTTCGCCGGGGACACCACCACACTGACCAATGCCACCGACGGGTATGCCGCGGGCACGCTGACCGGCACCAGCATCAGCGAGGACGGCTCGCTGGTGGCCACCTACAGCAACGGTGAGAAGCAGACGGTGGGCACGCTGGCGGTGGCGACCTTCGCCAACGAAAGCGCCCTGACGCCGATCAGCGAGACCAGCTGGTCCTCCAGCCAGGCCAGCGGCGTGGCGCTGTATTCGCGTCCGGGTGCCGGTACGGCGGGCAAGTTGGCGGCGGGCTCGCTGGAGCAGTCGAATGTGGACATCACCGGTGAGCTGGTCAACCTGATGAGCGCGCAGCGCAACTATCAGGCCAACACCAAGGTGATCTCCACCGAGAACGATGTGATGCAGGCCCTGATGCAGGCCGTGTGAGGACGCCACCATGGACGCCCTGATCTACACCGTGATGAGCGGCGCGGAGCGCATCCAGCGCGCTCAGGCCGTGCATGCCAACAACCTGGCCAATCTGGAGACCGCCGGTTTCCGGGCCAATCTGGAGCAGGCCAGCGCCGCGCAGGTCAAAGGCTACGGCTACGACGCGCGCCACCTGGCGCAGGAACGATCGGACGTGATCAGCGCCAAGGCCGGCGGCCAGCGCGAGACCGGCCGGGCGCTGGACCTGGCGGTGCAGGGCGACGGTCTGTTTGCAGTGGCGCAGGACGGGCCGGACGGCCGCGAGGCCTACACCCGCGCCGGTACCTTCACGCTGGACGCCGAAGGTCGGCTGATGCTGGGGCGGCATGCGGTGATGGGGGAGGGCGGTCCGATCGTGCTGCCGCCGCATGACCGGCTGGAGATTCTGTCCGACGGGACGGTGTCCATCCTCAGCGGCGGTGCGACGGAGATGCAGCCGGTGGACAAGCTCAAGCTGGTCAAGCCGGACTTCGCGACGCTGACCAAGAACGAGGCCGGGCTGCTGGTGCCGCGCAGCGGGGCGGCGCCGCAGAGTGATCCGTCGGTGAAGGTGGCGTCGGGCAAGCTCGAGTCGAGCAATGTGTCGGCGGTGGAAGAGATGGTGGCGACGATGAACCTCGCCAGGGATTTCGAGCTGCAGATGCGGCTGTACAAGGCGACAGACGGGATGGCCGAGAGCGGCGACCGCCTGATGCGCGAATGATGAACCAGATCAAGCCAAGGAGTGCTTCATGAACCCAGCCATGTGGATCAGCAAGACCGGCGTGCAGGCGCAGGACGCCAAGCTTCAGGCGATTGCCAACAACCTCGCGAACGTGAACACGGTGGGCTTCAAGCGCGACCGGGTGATGTTCGAAGACCTGTTCTATCAGGTGGAGCGTCAGCCGGGGGCGCAGGCGGAGGACGGCACGGCCGCGCCGACGGGCGTGCAATTGGGCAACGGGACGCGGTTGGTGGGGACGCAGAAGGTGTTCACCAATGGCAGCCTGCAGTCGACCGGGCAGAGCTTGGATGTGGCGATTGTGGGCAATGGCTTTCTGCAGGTGGAAGGGCCGGATGGTCGCGCCGCCTACACGCGGGCCGGCCAGTTGCAGATCAATGCGGACGGGCGTTTGGTGAATGCGCATGGGCTGCGGATTCAGCCGGAGATCACGGTGCCGGCGAATGCGACGGCGATCACCATCGGTGAGAACGGGGTGGTGACGGCACGGGTGGCGGGCAGTGCGACGCCGACGGAGCTGGGGCAGCTGCGGTTGACGAATTTTCTGAACCCGGCGGGCTTGATGGCGCTGGGGGACAACCTGTTCCAGGAGTCGGTGGCCAGCGGGAATCCGACCGAGGGCGTGCCCGGGGAGAACGGGTTGGGGACGCTGAAGCAGGGGTCGCTGGAAGGGTCCAATGTGCAGGTGGTGGAGGAGATGGTGGACATGATCGCCGCTCAGCGCACCTATGAGATGAATACGAAGGTGCTGTCCGCGGCGGACAACATGCTTCAAGTGTTGGCCCAGGCGGCGCGCTGATCATGAAGGCCGCGCGTACGCTCCTTGGTGGCATGGCGTCAGCCATGCTGGTTCTGTTGTCCGCTTGCAGCGCGATCGCGCCGCCGGAGTGGCCCAGCAACGATCCGGGGGCCGTGCCGCTGCCCATCGCGGCAACGCCACGGCCGGCCGGCGGGGGCGTGTTCGTGGCGGGGCGCAGCGCCAGTCTGATCGCAGATACGCGAGCGTTTCGGTCGGGGGATGTGCTGACGGTCGTGCTGGAGGAGGCCACCCAGGCTTCCAAGAAGGCCGATACGCAGATGGGGAAGGACTCCAGTGCAGGCTTCAATCTCGATCTGAATGGCAAGACCCGGGCGTATGGGCTGGGGGCCGAGCGAGGCTTCAACGGGAGCGCGACAAGTTCTCAGCAAAACACACTGCAGGGCGCCATTACGGTGGTGGTGCAGGAAGTGATGGGGAATGGGTTGCTGCGGGTGGCGGGGGAGAAGAGCCTGACGCTCAATCAAGGCGAAGAGCTGGTGCGGGTGGCGGGGTATGTGAGACCCGCTGATGTGGACAGCGAGAACCGGGTGTCGTCGCAGCGGGTGGCGAATGCGCGGATTCTCTACAGCGGGCGAGGGGCGTTGGCGGATGCGAATACGCCGGGGTGGCTGTCGAGGTGGTTTGTGTCGCCTTGGGCGCCGATTTGATCCGCCTTGGTCGGTGCGGAAGGACTAGGTTTGTTGTTGTGGTTTGCCTAGGGTTGAGCGTGTAGGGAGGGGATTGGGGCCCTGTTTTCTCCATGTCCCTCCTGTCCCGCTCCGCGGGCCATTCCTTCCTTGACTTACGAAAACAGGGCCCCAATCCCCTCCCCGCCACCACCGAGGTTGTTGAGAGAGAAATGCTTCTTTGACTGAGGAGCCTGGAGCAGGCTCCATCTACCGTTTCAGATCTCGATCTCGATCTCGATCCCGATCCCGATCCCGATCCCGATCCCGATCCGTGCGCATATCCCACCCGACTCGAATCGATCCGAGCACGGTTCAAGTAAATCAGTGAAGCATTCACGCGGAAGAGCATCCAAACCTCTTCCCCATCAAGACCAAGCAACCTCAGCATATGCACCATCCGTCGAATGTCCTCAGTGCAAAGGCTGTTTGGTCCAAAGACGCGAGTGGCAATCCACATCGCCCTGAATGTCGAAGTGACGGTTCTGTCCCCAGGAGGCAGTGATGAAGAGATTTCTGTTGTGCATGGTGCTGCTGGCCTGTGGCCTGAACGCCCACGCCGCCCAAACCATTCGCCAACTGGTGAATGTGGAGGGCGTGCGCGAGAACCAGCTGCTCGGGTACGGCCTAGTGGTCGGGCTCAATGGCAGTGGGGACAGCACTCAGGTGAAGTTCGCCGGGCAGTCCGTGGGCAACCTGCTGAAGCAGTTCGGGGTGAAACTGCCGGAGCGGACGGAGGCCAAGTCACGCAATGCGGCCGCTGTGATGGTGAGCGCAGTGTTTCCCAGTGGGTATCGGCGCGGGCAGACCATCGATGTGACGGTGTCGTCGCTCGGGGATGCCAAGAGCCTGCGTGGCGGCACGCTACTGCTGACCGAGCTGCATGCCGCCGACGGCGAGGTGTATGCGCTCGCGCAGGGCAATCTGGTGGTGACCGGGTTGAGTGCGCAAGGGCAGAGCGGGTCCAGCGTGACGGTGAATACGCCGACCGCCGGCCGGGTGCCCAATGGCGCCAGCATCGAGCGGGAGATCGAGTCGGACTTCAGCACGCGGCCGGAAGTGGTGCTGAATCTGAAGCGCCCCAGCTTTGAGACGGCCACCAAGATCGTGAATGCAGTGAATGAACGGTTCGGGGCCGAGACGGCCACGACCCGCGACGGCACCAGCGTGACGGTGCGCGCGCCCCTGTCAGGGACGGAACGCGTGGCCTTCGTCGCCCGGCTCGAAGGGATGAGCGTGGATGCGGCGGCAGCCCTGCCGCGCGTGATCTTCAATTCGCGCACCGGCACGGTGGTCATCGCCGATGGGGTGAAGGTGCGCGCCGCGGCGGTGTCCCATGGGTCGCTGAAGGTGGTGATCAGCGAAACACCGCAGGTGAGTCAGCCCAATCCGCTGAGCCAGGGCAAGACACAAGTGGTGCCGCAGTCCCAGGTGCGGGTGGATCAAGGCGATGGGCGGATGTTCCGCTGGCCCGCTGGCACGTCGCTGCAGTCCATCGTGGATATGGTGAACAGCATCGGCGCGAATCCGGATGACCTGATGGCGATTCTTCAGGCGCTGGATCAGGCCGGCGCCATTGAAGGCGAGTTGCAGGTCATCTGATCGCTGCCATTGATTGGATCGTTGGAGGTCGTGATGATCGAGTTACCCCAGAGTGGGCCCATTCCGCTGGACGCTACCCCCGATGCGGAGGCCCGCGTCAAAGTACAGGCGACCGACGCCGCCGTGAAGTTCGAGGCGTTCTTCATCAAGCAGATGATCAGTCAGATGCGCGCCGGCACCCGCGCCCTCGCCGATGAGGACAGCGCCGACAGCAAACGAGTGAACCAGGACATGCTGGACCTGGCCGACGGACTGGTCGCCGATGCCATGGCCCAGCAACGAGCCTTCGGCATCGCCGACCTGATGCTCAAACAGGTGCTGCCGCATTTAAGTGAAAGCCCCGCCGCGTCGCCTTCTCAGAAGGAGCCGTGAAATCAAGGACCAACCCCCTTGATCGGCACTGACTCCCCTGGTTTTTCCTTCAACTGCCACCCCTACACGCCATGAGCATCATCCTGAATGGTCTGACCGGTGCATTGGCCGCCCAGGCCGCCCTGAATGCCACCAGCCAGAACGTCGCCAACGCGATGACGCCCGGCTATACCCGCCAAGGCGTGCTGCTGGGTTCGCTGCAGACGCCGCAAGGCGGCTCCGGCGTGCAGGTGTCGTCCCTGCTGCGGTTTTCGGATGGCTACAAGAATCTGCAGTTGTGGCAGGCCACCAGCAATCTCGGGCAGTACAAGTCCGGGCAGGCCTATCTGACGCAGCTGGAACAGGTGATGTCGGATGACACGGCCAACCTGAATGAGGGCATTGACCAGTTCTTTGCGGCACTGAACGCCGCCAGCGTTCAGCCGGAGTCCGGCCCGCTGCGGGAAGCCGTCATCACCGCAGCTGACGGGCTGGTCAAGCGCTTCGACAGCCTGCAGCAGCTGTTTGCCAATCAGCAGACCGCCATCGCGTCCCAACGGGACGGGGTGGTCGGCCAAGTCAATACGCTCACCCAGGACATCGCGCTGCTGAACAAGCAAATCGCCGCCGGTCGTAGCGCCGGGGTGAACGACGCCGGCCTGCAAGACGCCCGGGACGAGAAGATCAAGGCACTGTCCGAGCTGGTCCAGCTGCAAGTGGTGGATACGCCCGATGGCGCCAAAAGCATTTCCCTCAAGGGCGGTCAGCCGCTGGTCGTCGGCGCCGACGCCGCCACGCTGATGACCGATGGCCCCGATCAGCTCAAAGTGGTGTTCGCCAGCACCCAGTTCACCTTCTCCGATGTCGGCCTGGGTGGTCAGCTCGGCGGGCTGGCTGACTTGCAGAAGCAGGTATTGACCCCCATGGCCACCACCGTGTCCGAGCTGGCGCTCGGGCTGGGCAATGCCTTCAATACGCAGCTGGCCGGCGGCTTCGCACCACCCGCCGCCACCCCAGGTCAGCCCCTGTTCGACACCAGCAATGGCCGGCTCAAGCTGACCGGGCTGTCCGCCGCGAACCTGGCGTTCTCCAGCAGCCCGACCGTCAGCGGCGACAGCGGCAACCTCACCGCCCTGGTCGGTCTCAAGAACAAGACGCTGACCATGACCACCTTCGATACGAAGGGCGCCGCCATCGGCACCAGCAATGTGGTGCTGGGTGATGTGTTCACGCAGTTGGTGGGCAAGCTCGGTGTGGCCAGCAGCCTGAATCAAGCCTCCCAGACGACTGCCACGACAGTGCGGGACCAGGCGGAGGAGAACTGGAAGTCCAGCAGCGGCGTCAATACCGACGAGGAAGCCATCAGCCTGATGCAATACCAGCAGATGTATCAGGCCAACATGAAGGTGGTGGCCGTGGCCAATCAGTTGTTTGACAGCACCCTGGCCATGCTGGGTTGATCCGGGAGCTCATCATGCGCATTGCCAGCAATCAATATCAAACGACGATGAACAGCGCGCTGCAGGCCGCCAACGAAGGCCTGACGCATGTGATGCAGCAGATGGCGTCCGGCCAGCGCGTGCTCAAGCCGTCCGACGACAGCATCGCCACGCTGCGCCTGTCCCGCCTTTCGCGCGAGGAAGCTTCGCTCACCCAGTATCGGGACAACATCGGCGCCCTCAAGAGCCGCCTCAAGACCAGCGAAGTGACGCTGGACAGCATCAAGGACGACCTGCAAGCCACCCGCGACCTGCTGGTCTGGGCCGCCGACGCCGGCAATACCGGCGATGACCTGAACGCCATGTCCGGCTCGCTCAAGACCCTGCATGACAGCCTGCTGTATCTGGCCAACAGCAAGAATGCCGAAGGCCGCTATCTGTTCTCCGGTACCGCCAGCGATCAGCCGACGGTGGACGCCGCCTACGCTTTCCAGGGCAGCCTGCAGACGCAGCAAGTGGCCGTGGCCGACACCATGACCGTGCCGGCCAACGTGACGCTGGAGACCATGGGCGGCTTCCTGCAGCAGCTCAATGCGCTCACCGGCCAGCTCGCCACCCCCGGTGTGACCGCCGAAGGCGCCCATGCCAATGTCACCGCCATGATCACGGCGCTGGACCAGACGCTCAATTCGGTGTCCGGCAAGATCGGCCAGCTCGGCGGTCGCCAGAACATCCTGGAGACGCTGGACAGCAACCACGCTTCGGTGAGCCTGTCGAATCAGCAGGCCGCCCTGGACATCGGACAGATCGACTACGGCGAAGCCGCCACCCGACTCAACAGCTACACGCTCGCCTTGCAAGCCACCCAGAAGGCCTATGCCAAGGTCAGTGCACTGAGCCTGTTCGACGCCATTTCCTGACGCACGACACACCGCCATGGCTTCCCTGCTTGCCCCCGCCACCCCCTCCCTCCTGCCGCGCAGCACGGCCGGCAGCGGCGCCGCGGCGGTGGCCGGCGCCTCAGCACCGTCCCAGGCCCTGGCGGGTTCGGGCGGATTCGCAGCGTCGGCGGGTGCATTGCAGCCGGGTGAGTTCCGTCTCGGCACGCCTGGCCTGACCAGCACGCCGGACGCGACTGCTGCCCAGAGCGCTTCCGGTGTGATCGAGCGTTCGGAGGCGGATCCGTCCCTTGCACTGAGGGCCGATGCCGAGTTGCCCGTCTCGCGGCAACCCGGACAGCAGCAGCGGCTGGGCCGTCTGCAGCAGGGGCTAGATTATCTGGACCGTCTGGCCGCATCCGTTCAGCAGATCAAGAATGGCTTGAGCGACACACTGGCCCGCCGCGCGGCGCCATCGGACAACCTGAATCAGCAGGTCGAGCAACTGCGTCAGCTGTGGTCGCAGCGCGCTGAGGCGTCTGGGGGGCGGGTGGATGCACAGCTCCAGGCGGCCGACGGACCGGACGCCAACGCCCGGCAACGCTTCAAGTTGCGCGGCCTGGATCTGACCGTGCTTCAGCAGGGGGGCCGGGAGACCCTGCGCCTGCAGTTGCCCGGGCAGGCCGTGCCGCAGGGCGAAGGCACCAGCAGCAAACCGGTCCAACTGGCCGTGACGCTGCAGGGCGAGGGCACCCAGGAACAGTTGAATGTGCTGGCCAAGGCCCTGGCCCCGGCCGGGCTGGAGGTGCTGGTGCAGGGGCAGGACATCGTCTTCCAGATGTCCGAAGCCCAGTGGCCAGCGCTTCGGGACGGCCTGACGGTGCGCGGGGAAGGCAAGCGCTTCCCCAGCGGACAACCGGTGCGGGCCATGCTGGAGCCGGCCCCGGAAGCCCTGCAACCGCAGCGCTGGAACCTGCAGGACGTCAAAGGTCAGCGCGAGGCGCTGGGCCAATTGCTGCAGGCTGAGCCCCGGCTGGCCCAGGCGCGGCAGACGCTGGGCCAGCAGTGGCAGCAGACCGTCAAGCCCGTGGTCACCAACGCTGACGAGGCCAAGGACCTGGTCAGCGACATCACCAGCAGCATGAAGACGCTGGACTTTCAGTCGCTCGGGGCGCTGCTGCCGGCGGTGCAGGGGCTGCACCGCCAGCGGGTGCAGCAGCTGCTCACCCCGCGCTGATCAAAGCTCCGCCGCCAGATCGTTCATCTGATAGCCGAAGCAAACGGCGGTTTGCTTCGTCGGGCTCTGCCACAAGGGCAGGGCGGCCAGCGTGAGCGGCGAGGACTCGCGGCAATCCCCGCGTTGGACTGAAGCCAGGCTGTGATCGGGGCTGCGCAGCCGAGTCAGCATGTCCACAGTGTTCTGCGCAGAGAACAGGCCGTCGTTGCTTGGGTGATACATCACAACTTTGGTCTGGGGGGACACAAAGCGCTGAGGGGTCCGCACCAGGCCGTTCACCCGCCATTGGGCCCGCAGCTCGTTGAAGCGCCCCTCCTTGTAGCCGGAGAGGAAGCTGGGCAGCACTTGGCGCTGTGCATCCACAACTTCCGTGCTCCAGGGGGAAAAGTCCTGGTAGTCGATCAGACCACTGAGCGACCCCATGATCAGTTCGGGAAGCGCCGAGAGTTCCGTGTGGGTGGCGTAGGCGTTGCGCGGCTCCCCCGCCATTGCAAGGATGCCGCCCTCAAAGCTGCGTGCCACATCAAACGGGCTGGACAAGGTGCTCATCAGCTTCACCGTGCCCTCGGTGCTCAGGTAAGGCAGGGACGCCATGGCGGTATAACCGCCCGAGCCATCGCCCACGACACGAATGTCCTTCCCGATCGTGGCCCCATAGGTCTGCTGGATGTGTTCACGAACGGCCAGCAGCATTTCGCGGACTTGCGTGCCGTTGTGGTGAAGAACCAGGTAAGGGGGATCGCCGTGATGTCCCTTGTCAGACAGGCCATCCAGGTCCGGCGCAATGAAGATGTGTCCCTTGCCGGCCGCGAGCAAGCCGGTCAGCAACTGGCGCTGGGCCGCCGTAGACGGGCCCATGGGGTCACTGTCCAGGCTGTTGTGGAGTCCAATCACGACGGGCATGTTGGAATAGTCCAGCGCGGAGCCGTCCGGCTGCACGGGTAGCACCATCAAGCCGCTGAGTTGCAAGGCTTGTTCCGCGATGGTCTCAAATCGCAGCGTCTGGATGCGCGCCGCATAGCGAGCAGCGGGGTTGGACAAATGAGGCAGTTCCGCGGGCATGAGGTCGCGCAGCGCTTTCGCCTTTGTGGAACGGTCCTCGGTCATTGCGATGGACCAAGCTTCCAGAAGGCCATTGATTTCGGATGGCTGGATCAGCGCGGATTCAGGGACTGCCCACCGCTTGGCGGGTGTGTCCACGGCTTCGATAGGGCGTCCGGCCCGGCGGTCAATGGCCGGTAGGACGCTCACCTCCTGCTCGCCCCAAAGGACCCGATAGGATTGGCCCGGTACCAGCTCACGCTCCGGCCGCAGGGTGATGCGGCCGACTACGCCCCCATCGGGGTGAGCCACTTCGCTCTGGACCACCACCTGCGTGGCCACCGGCTGACCCTGCGCATCCGTCATCCTGAGCGAACTGCAGGCGCCAGGGGCGGGGCCGGTGTAGATGAGGGTCGGCTCAGGGTTGATCACCACCGATGAGCCGAGACGCGGGCGAAACGACGTCACCGCGCAGGGCCGGTCTGAGGGAGTGATCGGATCCAGGTCCAGGGTCGGGGCCAGGGCGGATGCATCCCCAGGGGGCGCTTCGCCGCCACCGCCACCGCCGCAGCCGGCCAGTGCCAACAGCAGTCCGGCGAGTAGGACCGGGTGAGGGACGGGGCGCCGCGTGCCAACTGCCAGGGTGCCAACGGAGGGCGGGGGACGTAGAAGCAGGGAGGTCAGTCTCATGGTGAAAGATGGGAACGCTTGATGAAAGTGCGTCATCGTCGATGGGGCGACCCTTCCTCTCAATGCCACACTTTCATGCAGTTCGGCCTGCTGTTCACAAGTCGAAGTCAGCGCTTTTCCTCGTAGGTGGGGCTATTCCATGGAGGCGGCTCTGCAGATCAAGGCAGATCAGGGCTCATCAAAGCTCCCCAACCAGATCGTTGTACTGGTAGGCCGCGCAAACCGTGTGCGTCTTGAGCGGACTGTTGGAGAGCTTGAGCACCAGCGTGCTCAGCGCCGACTTCTCCCGGCAATCCCCTTGATCGACCGAGCCGAGTGCACTGCCGCCCCCACGCAGGCGGGTGAGCATGTCCGCCGTGTTCTGCGCCGGTACCAGGGCGTCGGTGCCGAAGTGATACATCACCACCTTGGCCTGCGGCGCGTCATAACGCTGCGAGGTGCTGGCCATGCTGTTGGCCCGCCAATGGGCTCGCCAGGTGTTGAAGCGGCCGGCCTTGTAGTCCGCCAGGAATGCCGCCTGCAGCTTGCCACTGGCGTCAAACACCTGGCCCGGGTCGTAGTCCAGATGCTGGTAGACCTTGAGCGCGTCCAGTGACGCCTTCAGCCGCTGCGGTGCGAGGTCCAGGTTCTCGTGGACGGCGTAAGCATCACGGGCGTCACCGGCCAGGGCCAGAATCGCGCCGTTGAAAGTGCGGTCCACATCAAACGGACCGGACAGCGTGCTCACCAGCTTCACTGTGGACAGCGGCGTCAGGTAGGGCAGGGCAGCCATCACCGAGTGACCGCCCTGGGACGATCCGACGATGCGCAGGTCTTGGGAGGCGGTAGCCCCGTATTGCTGCCGCAGGTGGGTGCGCAGGGCCAGCAGCATGTCGCGCGTCTGGGCGCCGGTGTCCCGGGACACCAGATACGCCTGCTCCTGCTGGGCGGTGTCGCCGATGCCGATCAGGTCCGGCGCGATGACGATGTGGCCTTTGCCCGCTCCCAGCAAGGCCACCACCAACTGGATCTGGCGGGCGGAGGATGGGGCCGCAGCCGTGCTGTCCTGGGCGCCGTGCTGGCTGATGAGCACCGGCAGGGTGGCGTAGTCCGGTGCGCTGCCGTCCGGCTGCACCGGCAGCACCATCAGTCCGCTCAGCGTGACCGCCTGGCCGTCCGGCAGCGTGCTGGTGTAGGTCATGGCCTGGATGCGGGCCGCGTATCGGGCGTCAGGACGGGCGAGCTTGGGCAGCTCAATGCTCAGCGCCTCTTCCACCAGCTTGGCGACGGTTTCGTTGCCGTCCACCAGGTCCAGCGCCAGCGCCTCCAGCATGTGGTTGATCTCCGCCGGCTGGATGATGACCGACGCCGGAAGCCCCTTCATGGCCGCAGCGCGGTCCGTCACCGAGACCGGCTGGCCGGCCCGGCCACTGCCGGTGCTGAAGCTGAACAGCGGTTCATCGCCGCGCCAGACGCTGTAGCGCGTCGCGGCGGCGAGATCGGTCAGGGGTTGCAGGGTTTGGGTGCCCACCACACCGCCGTCCGGATGGGCGGCTTCGCTGGCGACCAGCGGGCGGGTGGGAACGGTGTTGCCCTCGCTGTCGGTCAGGCGGATGCCGCAGGCGCCGGCTGCAGGGCCGGTGTAGAGGACGGTCGGCTCGATGTTGATCTGGACATTCGTCGCCCCGGAGGCCGGGCTGGCGGCCATGACCGCGCAAGGGCGGCTGGACGGCACGATGACGTCGGTCTGGGTGGGCGGCGGTGGGGCTGAAGACCCTCCGCAAGCGCTCAGCAGCAGCAGCGCCACTGTTGCACACAGAGAACCCAGGGAGAGTCGGGCGGGCCGCGCCGTTGCGCAAGCAAGTGACGAGGGCGATGAGCGAGCGGTGCATGCAAGGCGGACACTGCACGCCTCCAGACGGTGCATGAAGGGGATGAAGGGCATGAAGCAAGGTGAGGTTGTGGGGCTCTGCATCGTCGTGGCGGCAGCCCGGCGCCTCAATCACACACTTGTTTGCAAGCCATCCGGCCAGCTGCAAGGCTTTGTCACGAATGCCCCCTCAACCGGGGTCGAGCCCCAGGCCGACGACTCCCCTCAACCGAACGGTCCGAAATCCTGAGGAAGCGCCCACCTTCGGTAGACTCCCGGCCGATGAATGCGAAGGTCCCCACTCCCTTGACAACCCCTGACCCCGCCCCCTTCCCAGCGAGGGAGCCAGCCGGTGAGCCCGCGGACGCCACGCCCCGCTACGCTCGCCTGGATGCGCTGCGGGGGCTGGCCATGGTGTGGATGACGGTCTTCCATTTCTGCTTCGACCTGGCCTTCTACCGCCTCATCCACCAGGATTTCTATCGCGACCCGTTCTGGACCTGGCAACGCAGCGCCATCGTCAGCCTGTTCCTGCTGTGCGCCGGCATGGGCCAAGCCGTGGCGCTGGCCCAGGGCCAGACCGCCGAGCGCTTCTGGCGCCGCTGGGGGCAGATCATGTTCTGCGCACTGCTGGTGTCGGTCGGCTCCTGGTGGATGTTCCCCCGCTCGTTCATCAGCTTTGGCGTGCTCCACGGCATGGCCCTGATGCTGATCATGGTGCGCTTCGGCTTCTCGCGGCTGTCGAACCGCTGGCTGGTGCTGCTGGGCCTGGTGGCGGTGCTGCTGCCGCTGTGGGTCGCTCATCCCTTCTTTGACGCTCGCACCACGAACTGGATGGGCCTGGTCACCCGCAAACCGCTGACCGAAGACTACGTGCCCATCCTGCCCTGGCTGGGCCCGATGCTCTGGGGCTGCGTGCTGATGCGCACCCGGGCGGTGCAGTCGCTGCTGCAAAAGCCGTTGCCGCGCATCCTGAAGCCGCTGGGCGTGCTGGGGCAGTGGTCGCTGTCCTACTACATGCTGCACCAACCGGTGTTGATCGGCGCCCTGTTGGGGGGGAAGGCGCTGGGCTGGTTCTGAGACCGGCGACAATCGGGCCATGAGCGCATCCAGACAATCCAAGGCCGGTGGCCAAGACGCCCCGGCGGCCGGCGGCAAGACGCAGATCCTGTTCGGCTTCCACGCCATCACCGTCCGCCTGAAGACGTCTCCGGACTCGGTCCATGAGATTCTTTTCGACGCCACCCGCAAAGACCAGCGCATGCGCGGCTTCCTCGAAAAAGCCGAAGCCGCCGGCGCCCGTCTGGTGGAAAGCGATGACGAGCGCCTGCTCAAGCTCTGCGGCACCCACCGCCATCAGGGCGTGGTGGCGCGGGTCAAGCCGGTGGCGCAGCACCATTCCCTGGATGACGTGCTGGACGGCGTGGAAGGCCCGCCGCTGCTGCTGGTGCTGGACGGCGTGACCGACCCGCACAACCTCGGTGCCTGCCTGCGCGTGGCGGACGGTGCCGGCGCCCATGCGGTGGTCGCCCCCAAGGACCATGCGGTCGGCCTGAATGCCACCGTGGCCAAGGTGGCCAGCGGCGCGGCCGAGACGGTGCCCTACCTGATGGTGACCAACCTGGCCCGCACCCTGAACGAGCTCAAGGAGCGGGACATCTGGGTGATCGGCACGTCCGACCAGGCCGACAAGACGCTGTACGACCTGGACCTGACCGGTCCGGTGGCGCTGGTGCTGGGCGCGGAAGGCCCTGGCATGCGGCAACTCACCGCCAAGACCTGCGACGAGCTGGTGCGCATCCCCATGCAGGGGGCGGTGGAAAGCCTGAATGTGTCGGTGGCGGCTGGCGTCTGTCTGTACGAGGCCTTGCGCCAGCGCAAGCCCTGAGCCTCGGACTGAGCGTCGGACTGAGGGGACGGCCCGGCATGATCTTTGCGGGGATAATCCGGCCAGACGGTTCCCGTCCCCCCATTCTTCCCCCATTTCCCTCCCCAAGAGCGTCCCGACATGCCCGTCATTGAAGTCAAACACCCCCTGGTCAAGCACAAGATCGGCCTGATGCGGGAGGCTGACATGTCCACCAAGAAGTTCCGCGAGCTGACCGGCGAGGTCGCCCGCCTGCTGGCCTACGAGGCCACCGCCGACTTCCCGCTGGAAAAGACCACCATCGACGGCTGGTGCGGCCCGGTGGAGGTGGACCAGATTGCCGGACGCAAGGTCACCGTGGTGCCCATCCTGCGGGCGGGCCTGGGCATGCTGGACGGCGTGCTGGACATGATGCCCAACGCCAAGGTGAGCGTGGTGGGCCTGGCGCGCGACCATGAGACGCTGCAGCCGGTGAACTACTTCGAGAAGTTCGTGGGCAAGCTGGAGTCGCGCACTGCGTTGATCGTGGACCCGATGCTGGCCACGGCCGGCTCCATGATCGCCACCGTTGACCTGCTCAAGAAGCGGGGCTGCCAGGACATCCGCGCCCTGGTGCTGGTGGCCGCGCCGGAAGGCGTGGCGGCGCTGACCAAGGCTCATCCGGATGTGCGCTGCTGGACGGCCGCCATCGATTCGCATCTGAACGAACAGGGCTACATCATCCCGGGCCTGGGCGACGCGGGCGACAAGATCTTCGGCACCAAGGAGTGAGGGGCGCTGTCGCATCGGCGCGTCATGCGCGGCGGTGCGGCGTAGTTCCAAGGAGCTGTCGCTAGTCCGAAAGGGCCATGACGACAGCGTGCAAAGGCCTGCATCCGCAGGCCTTTTTGCTGTCTGGGCTTCCCCGTGGCGGTCGGCACGAGTAGGCTTTGACGTCATGTCATCATTTCGTCACTTACTTCCGATAGCGCAGGTGCAGGCCGATGGGATGCTGCTGTCCTGGTGGCGCGGCTTGCGTGCCCTGGCCGTGTTGAACATTGCCCTGTGGCTGCTGGTGTTGAACTTCGGTCCGGTGCAGGGGCCGTATGCGCAGACGCATCTGGCCTTGTCCGGGGTGTATGTGCTGGTGTGTGCCTACCGCTCTATCTTTCCGCGGGTGGATCTGGAGCGGCTGGTGGTGGTGGACACGCGCCTGTCCAGCATCTTCCTGGGCCGCAGCGCGGCGACCGTGGCGGAGATCTGCTTTGCGCTGCAACTGGGGCTGTTCGTGCATCAGCTGGGCGGCCAGGCCGGGCTGCCGTGGGTGCAGAAGGCGGCTTGGTCCATTCCCATCTTCATGACGGTGGCGCAGGCCTTCTGCTGGCACAGCGTGCTGACGCTCAATCACATCACGCAGGCGGTGGAGTCCTCGCTGTGGGCGGCCGGCTTCTCCTGGATGGCGGCGCTGCTGGGAGTGATTGCCCTGGGCAGCAGCGGCTGGGTGCAGGGGCTGGCGGTGTTCGGCATGCTGGGGTCGGTGAGCTTCGTGACGTATGTGCTGCGGGTCGATGTGCCGATGTACTGGCGGCGGTATCAAAACGGACGCGCGCAGGGCGTCACCTACATGCCGCTGCATCACGGGGCGCGCGACGCCTGGGAGCGACGGGTGCACAGCGGCAGCTGGGACGCCTGGAAAGCGGATGCGATGTGGCTGACGCCTTATTTCAGCTTTGGGGTGTGGATCAGCATTGCGATGGCGTGTGTGCCGGTGGGGACGTCACCGCACTCGCCCTGAGTGGCCAAGACACCCCTGAGGGGGAGCCGAGACGGGTGCAAGAGTCGCTACAGTCCCTGGCATGGCTGCATGCTTGCGAAACCCCTCCTTGCGCTCTGTCGCGCCTCCCCTTGTTCTGACGAGGCTTCGTCTGCGGTCACCCGCGCCGTCGGGGCTGGTGCCCAGGCTGATGTCCGGACTGGTGGTCGGGCTGTTGTCCGGGTTCCTCGCACTGACCGCGTCAGAGGCCTTGGCCGCAGATCTTCCGGTCACCCAGGCAGGCACGTCCCCGGCAACAGCCCCCTCCTGCGCGCACGGCGTCTGGACCGGGACCCTGGGCGGCATTCCTATTTCCATGGAATTGAAGGCTCGGGAGGAGGGCGCGCCGGTGGGCCGCTACTACTACCGCGCATCACCGACTGATCTGTTCCTGACGCAGGACGCCGTCACAGGCGAGTGGCAGGAGCAGGACGATCAGGGCAAGTCCACGGGACGTCTGCGTCTGTCCTGCGACGCACGCGGTCTCAAAGGTGAATGGCGCTCCGCGGACGGTGCCCGACGTCTACCTGTGGTGGGCAGTGCGGCTGCAGACGATCAGTATCCGGCCGCCCGTCGTGCGGGCATCAAGCCGACCGCCAAAAAAAGCGGCAGCTTCCAGAAGCGTCGTTTCGAGCTTCTGACCTTTGCGCCGCAAGGGGGCGATACCGAAGGCCTGCGTCTGATCGGTACTGGCGTGGGCCTTGAAACGGTGAATGCCGCTTTGCGGGAAGCGGCCACCGATGCCGTGAGCGACCACCTGGAATGCAAATCCACCGGCCGTCTGGAGCGCGGCCCGGAGGCTGGATATGACGCGGCCATTCGTCAGCAGGTGGAAGCCTGGAATGACGTCTATGTCGTGGTCCGCACCTACACCGAGGGCTACTGCGGCGGTGCGCATCCCTGGCACGACACCTTCACCACCACCTACACGCTGGAGACCGGTGACAAGGTGGACACGGCGACCTGGCTCCAACCTCAATATCGCAAAGAGATTGGTGACACCTCTGCGCTGGGACGTCTGCTTCGCAAGACCTATCAGAAGGCCGATCTTGGCCCGGACTACAGCGACTGCAAGGACTCGATCAGCTGGAGCGCCGCATCCCTCCACGGACTGCCGGGACAGCTCGTGTTCCATACCTCCGCACCCTATGCACTGACGCCCTGTGCTGAAGACTTGGCACTGCCCCTGCCGCAGGTGCAGCGCTTCCTGTCCCCGGAAGGCGTGCAGGCCATGAAAGCGTTCCGATGACCGGCTCAACGGTTGACCGTGCGCGTATGAGCGCCGTTGATCTCAAGCTCCCTGGCTCGAGCGCGCACTCGGGCGTCCCCTGCTTCTGCCACTGACTCCCGCCATGTACATCCCCGAGCCCTACGCCGAGACCCGCACCGAAGCCCTGCATCGCATCATCCAGGCGCAGCCCCTGGGCGTGCTGGTGACGCAAGGCGCGGACGGGCTGGATGCAAACCATATCCCCTTCCTGCTCGACACCACTCCGGAGGGCGGCACCGTGCTGCTGGCTCACGTCGCCCGTGCCAACCCGCTGTGGCAGACCGGCCCGGACGGCCAGGCGGTGATGGTGGTGTTTCGCAGCGTCAGCGGCTACATCTCACCGAACTGGTATCCAGGCAAGCAGGAGACACATCGCCGCGTGCCCACCTGGAACTACGAAGCCGTGCATGCGCATGGGCGGATGTACGGACGCGAGGACGCGCGATTCCTGCGCGGCGTGCTGGCCCGCCTGACGCGTCACCACGAAGCCACCCAGCCTGTCCCATGGAAGATGGGCGATGCCCCCACCGACTACATCGACGAGCTGCTGCAGCACATCGTCGGCATCGAGATCCAGGTGAGTCGGCTCGACGGCAAGCGCAAGCTCAACCAGCACCACAGCCGGGCGGACCGGCAGGGCGCCATCGACGGCCTGATGGCCGCAGGCAACCCCATGCTGGCCCAGGCCATGCGGGACGCCGCGCCAGAATGACAAAGGCCCCGCCGGGGCGGGGCCTTGTTTGCGGGCCGGGGAGACGCGGGGAGACAGGCTCTCGAAGGCGCCGGCCCGGAGGTGCGCATCGGCAGCGTCAACCGCCGACAGCCCGTCCTCAATTCAGCTTGAAGCTCGACACCGCCTGCACCAGCTGTGCCGACTGGTCGCGCAGGCTTTCCGCGGCTGCGGCGGACTGTTCCACCAGCGCGGCATTCTGCTGCGTCATCTGATCCAGCTGCGACACCGCCTGGCCGATCTCGCCCAGCGTCAGCGCCTGCGACGCGCTGGACGAGGAGATCTCGCCGATGATGCGCGTCACGCGCTGCACGCTGGCCACCACGTCGCGCATGGTGTTGCCGGTCTCGCCGACCAGCCGGCTGCCGCCGTCCACCCGCTCCACCGAGGCGGAGATGAGCGTCTTGATCTCCTTGGCCGCTTCGGCACTGCGCTGCGCCAGCGAACGCACTTCGCCCGCCACCACCGCAAAACCGCGACCCTGCTCGCCAGCCCGGGCCGCTTCCACGGCCGCATTCAGCGCCAGGATGTTGGTCTGGAAGGCGATGCCATCGATCACGCCGATGATGTCCGCAATCTTGTTGGACGACTGCTGGATGTCGTTCATGGTGCTGATCACCTGATCCACCATTGCGCCGCCGCGGCCGGCCACGTCCGACGCAGTCTTGGCCAGGCTGTCGGCTTCACGAGCCGCCTCGGCATTGAGCTTCACGCCTTCACTCAGCTGGGCCATGGCCGCGCCGGTCTCTTCCAGACTGCTGGCCGCCTGCTCCGTCCGGTTGGACAGGTCGGCATTGCCGGTGGCGATTTCGGTCGAGGCATGGCGCACCTGGTCCGCCGCCGAGCGCACGCCAGCAATGGTCGCCGCCAGGCGCTCCTGCATCTCCAGCAGCGAGCGGTTGAGCTGCGCCATTTCGTCGCTGCCATTCACCTCGCGGGTCTGACGCAGGTCACCGTCGGCAATCGCCTGGCTCAGGCTCTGTGCTTCGCTCAGCGGCTCGGTGACCGAGCGGGTGATGACCAGCGCGATCATCACGCCCAGCACGCTGGCCACCACCATCAGCGTGATGACCAGGTTGCGGGTGGACTGTGCTTCCTCCTGCGCTTCCACACGAGCCGCCTGCAGCAGCTTGCGGGTGTGCTCGGCAAAGACGTCGATGCTCTCCAGATAGGCATTCATCGCCGGGATCAGCTTCGTGGCCGCGCCAGCCTTGATGTCGTTACCGGCCGCCTTCTCCTTGACCAGCGCCTCGCGAGCGTCCTGGTAGGCCTTGCGGGCCTCGCCGATCTTGTCGATCAGCCGGGCCGCTTCCGGCTCCTTGATGTTCTCGTCGAGTTCCTTCTGCACCGCGTCAATGCGGGCCGACAGTTCCTTGGAGCGCGCGGTGAAGGCCTTCACGAAGGCCTCATCGTCCATCACCATCTGCACGATGCGGCGCTGGATGTTGCCCTCGGTCATGCCGGCCCACTGGCGCGACAGCTCCAGCGTGCGCATGTCCACTTCCACCAGCCGTTCGATGCGCTGGTGCAGCATCGACACGCGCACCACACCCACGGTGGAGGCCACCGCCATCAAGACGATGACCAGCGCAAAACCAGCCAGTACCCGGCTGCGTAGCCGCCATGCATTGAGCTTCAGCATTCTTCTTCCTTGTAGTCAGGACCCGGGGGAGGTCCACGGTCTCTTCCGCGATCCTCACTCTTTCGGGGGAAACACGGAAGGGGCTGACGCTGACGCTCTGTGAATTGCGACGCGCAAGGGGAAGGCTGTCACGCGAGCGTCACGCCGGGTGTGTCATTTTCACGTCGATATACGAACATCGTCATCCCGGTCCGTCGCCATCGGGTCTGGCGGGCGGGGCGCATGGAGCACAGCGGGGCGAGGAGCGTTGACGATTGGGGTGGCGGCGGGGGCTTGCAGCGTGATATTGCATCGCGGCTGAGCCACGCAGGGGAGGATCCATCCGTCCTGCTTTTCTTCCAGGGACAGGCCGGGCCACTCAATCCGGTAGTGGACCTCACCGGCCTGCATCTGAGTCATGCAGGCTCGGCAGGTGCCATTGCGGCAGGAGTGGGGCAGGCGGATGCCGGCGGCCAGGCCAGCCAGCAGCAGGGTCTGGTCCGGGGCCGCATCAAAGGTCCAGCCTTGCGGCAGCACCGTCACGCGGAAGGGGGTGTCGTCCATGTCGATATCATGCCCGCATGACGATGAAGTATCTGCAGGGCTATCCGCCGGCCCTGGTGGCGCAGGCCCGGGCGCTGCTGGACAGCGGCGAACTGGCCCCCCTGCTGGCCCGCAAATACCCCGCGCCGCATGAGGTGCGCAGCGACAAGGCGCTGTTCGACTACACCCAGGCCTTGAAGCAGCGCTATTTGCGCAATGCGGACCCGCTGTCGCGCGTCTGTTATGACGCCAAGCTCAAGGTCGTTCAGCATGCCCTGGGCACCCACACCCGGGCCACCACCAAGCAGGGGTTGCGGCTCAAGGTGCGTCGGGAGATCCGCGTCGCCACGCTCTTCAAGGAAGCGCCGGCGGACTTCCTGAAGATGATCGTGGTGCATGAACTGGCCCACCTCAAGCACCCCGACCACGACAAGTCGTTCTATCAGCTGTGCCACCACATGGCGCCCGATTACGGCCAGCTGGAATTTGACCTGCGGCTGTGGCTGAGCTGTGTGGATCAGGCCAATGCCGCATCCGCCGCATCCGACACATCCTCCGCCGCCGCCGCCGCCGCCGCCCGCGTGGGCGACGCGTCTGAAGCGTCCATCACGCCACCGGCGTCAGGTCAAACGACTCCGTGAGCCCGGCGCTGGCCCGACTGGCGATCAGCGGCGATGCGCCTGCGGCGTCTGTCGTCACATAGCGCTGGTTGGCCAGCGACAACAGCGCCACCGATCCATCGGCATTGCGCACCAACTGGAAACTCTCCCACGGGCCGATGGCATCGCGGTTGGCCACGAGCGGTGCGCTGCCGCTGTTCTCGGCACAGACCAGCCGGTTGTTGGCCAGCGAGCGCAGCGCCAGCCGGCCATTGCCGGCATCCAGCAGCTGGAAGCGCTCCCAGCCACCCACGGCATTGCGATTGGCGATCAGCGGCGACGCGCCCGCGTTCTCCGCCGTCACATAGAAGCCGCTGGCGCGTGAGCGCAGGGCCACCACCAGCGTGGGCACCGGGTTGGCACCGCCCGGCACTGGTGGCGTCGGACGCAGCGGGGTCAGGGGCAATTGGCCTTTGAGCATGCGTCCACCGTCGGCCGTCAGGCGCAGGTAGTAGTCCGCGCTGCAGGCCACGCCGTCCTCGTCCAGTGCCCGCATGCCGGCATTGGTGGGCAGGAAGGCAGCACTCTCGGCCGTTTTGGCGATCTGGTTGCCCTCGTTGTATTCGTCGAACATCGAGATGTAGAGGCCCTGCGCGCCGACCCGCACCAGGTTGTAGAACTGCCGCCACATGAAGTCGCCATGGGCCCGCTGGCCGGCATTGAGGTCGCCGGGCAGCACGCAGGGCTGGTAATCGATGCCGCGGGCATTGCAGTCTGCCTGGTCGGCGAGCTGGACGTTCTGATAGAACCAGTCGGCCCCGGCCGCGTCCCCGATGCGGCCCACCATCCAGGGCGACAGCATGTGAAAGGCGTGGTAGACCTCCAGGTAGCCGGCGCGAGAGTCGTTCTTGCCTTCCCGCCAGTAGGTGGGCACGCCGCCCATCACATAGCAGCCCTGGGCCTTGAACCACTGGATGACATCCAGGCAGGCGGCCGCCGACCAGGGATGGTTGTTGTCATTGAACCCGAACCCCCAGATGCCAACCACCGGCTGACCGTTCTGCCGCGCATAGGCGCCGGAGGCCGTGAGCGCGGCCATCTTGTTCAGCCAGTCGGCCTTGATCTCCGACTGCATCGACGACCAGCCGCTGACGTCATACATGATGTAGAACTTGCGGCCATAGGTCTCGGCGGACTGGCGCACCTTCAGCGCCATGGCGTCCCGCGTGGCGCCTTCGCCGCCATTCGGATTGAAGCGCTGCAGCGCCACCGTGTCACAGCCGTTTTGCTGCATCCAGCGGAAATGCAGGTCCACGGTCGAGCTGTCGTAGGACGAGAACAGCGTGGCGGGTGATCCGTTGCCCAGGCGCGCAAAGCCGGTGGGGTAGGCGGCGGTGTACTCGCGCATGTCGGGCCAACTGATGATGGCGCGGTTGGTGGGCGAGGGCGTCTTGCTCCAGTCCTGCGCCCAGTGCCACCAGGCCTGGATGGGGGCGCCGTCGCCCGGGCAGGCGAACCAGCCCTGGTAGCCGACGGTGATCTTGCCGACGACATCGCCGACGGCACTGGCGACGCGGCGGCGGGCTGCATGCGCCTCATGGGCTGCTGGCAGCGTCAGGGTGGTGGCGGCGACGCTGGCGGCGGCGGTGCCCAGGAACTGGCGACGTGAGACAGTCATACAAGACTCCAGACAAACAGTGTGACGAAGCGAGCCGTGCAATGCGGGGCGGCATAGGGCGACGCAGGGCGAGGCGGAACAGGGCATCGCGACGCGGGGATCGCGATGCAATGCCGAGTGACGCCGCGCCGGCTGATGCAGCGCGGTGTGATGCGGCGCCGTGTGATGCAGCGCCGAGTGATGCAACGCCGCGCGGCGTTCAAGGCCAGGCCCGCTGCACCCAGTCGTTCAAGGTGTTGATGCGCGAGGCCTCCACGCCCAGTCGTCCGCCCTTCCAGACGGAGAACTGCAGCTTCTGCTCGGCGGTGGTGCGGTAGTTCTCCGAGTTCATCGCATACAGCCCGCCGGACTGCGCCACCAACTGCCGCTTGCTGCGATCCAGGCAGAACGCGAAACCGGCGGTCGGCTCCGGCTCGCCCAGATCGTTGTTGTTCGGATCACAGCGGCGCCAGAGCGCGGGGTCGGTGCCGGCATACAGCTGGTTGAACTGCCGGAACGCGCCATTGAGCACCTTCAGGTAGAGGCCCGGCTGCAGCTGGTCCAGCTTGACGAACGGGGTGGTGCCATTGCCTTGGGTGGTGGCGGTGTCCATGAAGCTGGTCGGGGCCAGATGCTTGAGCACCTGCGCACGGCTGAAGCGGCCCCGGTTGTTGATCAGTGACCCGGTGTCTGTGGACACATACAGCGGAATGGCGTTGTTCACATACTGGGCCGACTTGATGCGGGCCTGCAGCAGCCGGATGTCGCTCAGCAAGGACGCCGTGGCCTGGGCCGGCGTGGCGTTGCCCATCAGGCTGGAGAGCAGCTCATCAAAGCCGGTCAGATACGGCCAGTCCACCGAGAAGTTCACCCAGTCGCTCTGGCCGCCCGGATTGATCGTCACCTGCGCCTGGTACCAGGCATTGGTGCGGTAATACGAGCCCGCCTTGTTGCCAGTCTCCCAGGCCAGGATCCATTCGCGGGTGATCTTGCCGCTGCTGTCATAGTCGTTCTGATAGACCATGTGCGGCGCGAGGAAGAAGGCGCTGACGGTGTTGAACGGCCAGCCGCGGGCCTCACCGCGACCGGTCCAGGTCTTGGTGGCGGCGTCATAGTCGCCGATGAACCAGCGCTGGTCACCTTCCAGGCCGTAACGCTGGGCCCATTCCCATTGCTGCACCAGATTCCATTGCAGCGTGCTGCCGACCACCCGTTCAATGAAGGCATTGGTGGTGAAGGCGGCAGGCTCGCTCGCCATGCGGGTGGTCGAGGCGAGCTTCTGCAATTGCGCCGCACCCACCTGCGCACCGTACTGCCCCGAGCTGGCAATGTGATTGCCCCGTCCGCCGCCCAGGAAGGCGTAGACCTCGAAGCCGTAGGGCTGGATCATGTTCTTGATCTCATTGCGCTGGGCCGGCGTGAGGTGACTCCAGTCCCCGTAGGTCGAGGAACGGTGCGACTCGAACCAGGCCGCAATGCGCTTGGACGTGCCCAGCGGATCCAGCCGGCCATTGCCCGCAAAGGTGGCGCCCGCGGTGAAGGAGCCTTGCGCATTGGCCCCGGTGGGCCAGATGTCCATCGGATGGATGGACGGCAGGTAGGAGTTCCAGTCCGGGAACTGGATGGGCATGGCCACCTCGCGCGCATTCAGCGTGGCGGTGGCGTCCATCACCTTGTCGACGTCTGCCTGGGTGAGCGCCAGTGCAGAGCCGTCCATCGGTTTGCCGAACAAGGCCTTGACCGCCTGGGTCGGGGACTCCACCACGGCATCCAGGCCAGCGCCTGCGGCCCATTCCTGGACCGGTCGGCTGTCGATGCCCGGGCCCGGCTGATAGGGCGGATTCCACGGCGCCGCCTGCGCCACATGCGGCAGGTTCTGCAGCGCATAGCGGATGTAGGCCGAGATCTGGCGGCCCTCGGTCTCGCTCAGCCCGTGGAAACGGGAGCGCTGCACGATGGCATTGTTGGAGTAGTTGAAGTATTGGAGGTCCCGGCCATCCGAGGCGTGGCAGGACGCGCAGGCCGCATGGATGGGGCGGTTCACCAGCGTGGACTTGAGCAGCTTGTCCTGCTGCTTCCACAGCGTCTCGCCTGCGGTCACGTCGGCGGTCAAGGTGCGGCCGGCCAGCTTCTCGGCCTGGATGTCGGCCCGCTGCACCGGGTTGGTGGCCAGGCTCACGCCCTGGGCGTTGCGCAGCTGAAGGTCGATGATGCGGTAGCCATTGGACTCGCCGTCGCTGCCGTTGAAGCGGAACTGAACGAGGTTGACGCCGGTGACCAGGCGCGCCTTGGTGGCGGCATCCAGGGGCAGGGCCATGCGCACGGTGTAGAGCCCGCCGCGCTGCAGGCCGCCTTGCACCCGCTCAGGGTCGGCCAGGGTCATGGTGGCATCGGTGATGTCCACCCAGGGGATGGTGGCCGCATTGGCCTCCGATGTGCCGCCCAGCACCCGCAGGCTGCCCTTGATGCGGGCCGGGGTCTCTGCGGTGGCTTCATATTCCGGTGGGCCGAAGAAGCCGCAGCGGTGGCAGCGCATCCACAGCTCGGTGGCGGCGCTCAGGCCGTTGGCATCCAGGGTGAGGTTGGCGGTGGCGATGACCGGCGCGCTGGGCAGGCCGGCGCCAAGCAGCTCCAGGGGCAGGGTGAGGGCAGTCGTGGGCGTGGGTGCCGATGTACCTGTGCCTGGGGGCGTGGTGGTGCCGCCGCCGCCAGTGCCGCCACCAGTCCCGCCGCCTCCGGATCCGCCGCCGCTGCCGCCGCCCGATCCTCCGCCGCCATCACCAGTGCCGCCGGACCCATCACCGGAGACGGGCGGGGGCACGGGGGTCCAGACCTGGTTGTCCGTGGTCACCAGGCGCCACAGCTGGTTGGCCTTGCCGGTGCCGCAGTCCCATTGCTGGATCGGTGCGCCCGCATCGGTGCGTTCGCCGGTCAGGTCCAGGCACAGGCCGCTGTGCTGGGCCTTGAGCTGAATGGCAGCGCCGGTGGCCAGGGCGGCGAAGTGCTGATTGCTGCCGTTGGTGTCCGGCCATTGCTGCAGGGTGGTGCCGGCGGTGGTGGCGGCGCCGGTCACATCCAGCACCTTGCCGCTGGCGACGTTGCGCAGGCGGTAGCTGCCGTCGGCGGTCAGCGCCACTTCGAAGCGCTGGCGGTCGTTGCCGGAACAGGCTGCCTGGACCACAGCGTCCGCGTCCGCCAAGCCGGTGCCCGTCAGGTCCAAACAGAGATTGGAGAGGCTGGACTGCAGGCTGAAGCGGCCATAGGGCAGCAGCGCACGGGTGGTTGCAGACGTCGATTGCGGATAGAGCACAAACTGCTGCGGCGCTTGCGCATTGCAGCTCATCTGCTGCAGCGAGGCACCTTGAACACTGACGCACTTGCCGCTGGCGGCATTGACCAGGCTGAACAGATGGCCCTGGATGCGGCTGAGCGAGAAGCGCTGCGCGGTGGTGTCGTTGGTGGACCAGAGCTGAATGGCAGCGCCGTCCGCAGTGGACATGGCCTCCAGGTCCAGCGCCAGGCCGGTGCTGACCTGGGTGAGGCGGGACGATCCGTCGGTGTTGAGCGTCAGGTCGAAGGCCTGGCTGGTGCCGGTCACGCAGGCCGCGAGGCTGAGGCTGCCGGCGCCAGCGGCGGACGAGGCGCCGGTCACGCATTGGCCGGTAGAGGCCAGGGCCAGCACGTAGCGGCCGGCCGGCACGGTGGGGGCGGCTGCGGTGTCCGTGGGGGACGCGTTGGGGCCACCGGTCGGTTGCTCACTGGGGTCGGTGGAGGATTTGTCGCCGCCGCACGCGGCCAAGAGGCACAGCAGCGTCGCGCCTGCAGCTCTGCGCAGGCCGGATCGGGACCGGTGCGAAGCGGCAGGCCGTTGCGAGGCCGGTTGTGCAGCTTCAAACGGATCCCGTGCTGTCGGGGACTTCCACCATCGCGCCATCTCAACTCCTTGAACAGAGCGGCTTGCCCGAAGGCAGCCAGGAGGAACCAGGTTCCTGATGGGCGCGGATTAGACGAGCGGGCCATGGGCGCGACAAGGCTTGCAGCCGCTCTGAAAACATGAGTTACCGCTGTCGCAGTTTGCGGCCAACAAATTCCTGCAAACCTACTCGTAAGGGGAATGTCTTGCCGGCGGGAAGAGGGGTAGGGCGGTCAAGGGCAGTCCTGCCCTGATACGCTATGTCCACTTTCAAGTCCTGAGGAGCCTCATGTCTTCCCGTTCCAGCAGGCCTCTCACCGAGCGCGCAATGCAACTGGCGGAACAGCGAATTCCCGAACTGGCGTCCAGAGCCGGCTATGAGGCTTACAAGACCACGCTGAAGCGTACCGGCGCAGTGGTGGTGAAGACGAGCCAGGGCCAATTGGTGGAACGTCGGTCCGACGGCACCTCCATCGTTCTCAAGGAACTTCCGCTGGGCAAGCGGGTCAAGCCGGGGCTGGTGCTCAAGCGCGTCAAGTAGATCTGCTGACATCGGCCATGAAGATGTCGGCGAGTCGATCTGCCAGGCCCTTTCAGCCGAGGCTGCGCTTGCTTGCAAGTCCCAATGCCTCAAGCAAGAGCACCCTCAATCTCTGAGAGACAACGCTAGAGTCCAGGCTCTGTGGCGAAGGGATTGGGGTGCCGCTAAGCGTGCGCCGAGGTCGATGTCTCCAGCCGATGCGCCAGCCGCGACAGCCCGAAGCACAGCACGAAGTAGCACAGCGCCAGCCCGCCGTAGACCGCCACCGGCTGCACCAGCACCTGCGCATTGATCTGCCCCGCGATGAAGGACAGCTCGGACAGGCCGATGATCGTGCCCAGCGAGGTCTGCTTGATGGTGCTGGCCAGCTGATTCACCAGCGACGGCAACATCCGCCGCAGCGCCTGCGGCAGCAGCACCAGCCGCAAGGACTGCAGCCGACTCATGCCCAGGGCCTGCGCCGCCAGCGTCTGTCCGCGCGGCAGCGAGGCCAGGCCTGCCCGCACGATCTCCGCCAGATATGCGGCGTCGAACAGCACCAGCGCGGCCAGCATCGTGCTGAACTGACCGGTCTTGCGGCCGGTCAGGCTGGGCAGGAAGAAATACGCCCAGAACACCACCATCAACAGCGGCGTGCCACGCACGACGAACACCCAGGCCGTCACCGGCCAACGCAGCCGACGCCGCGAACTGGTCCGGGCCACACCCAGCACAATCCCCAGCGGCAGCGCCAGCACCATGCCCAGCAAGGCCAGCAGCAGCGTCAGCACCAGGCCGCCAAGCGGGCCCTGTGGATACTGTCCCACCAGCGCATACAGCCAGTAGACATCGATCATCTCCGCGATGCTCATGCGCGCTGTCCGGATCTCAACGAATGGCCCCGGCCACCGGGAATCGCCATTGGTAGAGCGATCCGATGCCGGTGATCAGCAGCGACACGCCCAGGTACACCAGCGTGGCTGCCAGAAAAGTCTCGAAGCCGCGGAAGCTCGCGGACTCCACCCGCTGCGCCTGCGTCATCAGCTCGGCGGTGCCGATCACGCTGGCAATGCTGGTGTTTTTCCAGAGATTGAGCGTCTGCGAGATCAGCGGCGGCACGATGGCGCGCAGCGCCTGCGGCAACACCACCCAGCGCAGCACGCTCAGCGACGGCATGCCCAGCGAGCGCGCCGCCAACCACTGGCCGCTTGGCACGGCGCGCAGCCCGGAGCGGATGTCCTCCGCCATATAGGCCGCGGTGTAGGCCACCAGCGCGGCCACGGCCGCCAGCGCCTCGATGTGCCCGGCATACAGCCACGCCTTGAGGCCCTGCGGCAGCAGCTCCGGCACGGCGAAGTACCAGAACAGCAGATGCGCCAGCAGCGGGATGTTGCGCACCAACTCGACATACGCCCAGGCCAGCCCGCGCAGGGCGGTCCAGGGCGCCAGCCGGGCCAGTGCCACCAGCAGCCCCAGCGGCAGTGACAACAGCAGGGCCACCAGCGTCAGCTGCAGCGACAAGCGAACGCCCGCCAGCAGCCACTCCAGAAACGGCCCGTGCAGAATGTGCCCGAGCGCGATCTCCGGCATCAGCCCGGCACCTGGTCACTGTCGATCTTGAAGTCGCGGGCCTGGAACTTCAGCCGGGTGTTCGGGCCGTACCACTTCACAAAGAGCTGCTGCGCGGCGCCGCTTTTCTCCAGGTCGCGCAGCACCGTGTCGACCTGCGTCTTGAAGGCCTTCTCGCCCTTGCGGATGCCCAGCGCCAGCGGCTCGATGCTGAGGTTGACCGGCAGGATGCGGTAGTCCGCCGCGCCCGCTCCGAGCTTGGCGAACTGGTCCAGCAGCGACACCTCATCATTGACGAAGGCCACACCCTTGCCCTGCTGCAGTGCCTGGAAGGCCTGCGGGCCGGTGTCGAAGGTCACCACCTCCACCGACGGCACCGCCTTGCGAATGTTGGGTTCCTGCGTGCCGCCCTTGATGGTCACCACCTTGCGGCCCTGCAGTTGCTCCAGCGACTGAATGCCGCTGTCCTTGCGCACCAGCACCTTCTGTCCGGTCACGAAGGTCGTGAGCGAAAAATCGATCACCGCTTCGCGTTCCTTGTTGTGGGTGAGGCTGGCGGCCAGCAGGTCCACCTGGCCTTGCTGCAGTTCCGGAATCCGCGCGGCGACGGCCAGTTGCTTGAGCCGAAGCTTGACGCCCAGCTTCTCCGCGATGGCCTTGGCCAGGTCCACCTCGTAGCCGACGATCTCACGCGTCTTGGGATCGATGAAGCTGTTTGGCTCATCGGTGCCCAGCACACCCACCACCAGCTCGCCGCGCTGGCGGATGTCGCTCAACTGGTCGGCATGGGCCACCCCCAGCAGCGAAGCGGACGTTGCAATGATCAACAGGGCACGGCGGGTCAGAGTCATGATGTGGCGTCCAGGCGGACGTGAAGTGGACAGGGCTGCCAGAGTAGGGGCGGTGTACGACAGCCTCAACGAAGGGATGGGCATAACGATGCGCGAGTTCCGAACATGCCTCGGCGGCCGAGTATGGATAGGCGAAATGCGTCGTTGAAGCCGCGCAGCCCGGTGCTTAGGCTGCTGCCCATGACCCTCCCACCCATCGACCCCCTCTCCGTCCTCACCGCCACACGCCGCCAGTGGCTGCTGCAGACCGGCGCCGCCGCAGCCCTGCTGGCCGGCGCTCCGCTGACCCGCGCTGCCGACGCACGGACGCTACGCATCGGCTATCAGAAGTCCAGCACGCTCACGCTGCTGCTCAAATCCAGAGGCCTGCTGGAGAAGGCGCTGGCGCCGCAGCAGATCAGCGTGCACTGGCATGAATTCAGCTCCGGCCTGCCGCTGCTGGAGGCGCTCAATGTCGGCGCGCTGGATCTGAGTGCGGATGTCGCTGACGCCGTGCCGCCCTTCGCGCTGGCCGCGGGCGCGCAACTGACCTACTACGCCATCGAGACGCCATCCCCCACCGCGCAGGCCATCGTGGTGCAGCGCGATTCCCCTATCACTACAGTGGCGCAGCTCAAGGGCCGCAAGGTGGCCTTCACCAAGGGCGCCGGGGCGCATTACCTGCTGCTGGAGGCTTTGTCGCAGGCGGGGCTGTCCATCCGGGACATTGAACCGGCGTATCTCGCGCCAGCGGATGGCCGCGCTGCCTTTGAGAATGGCTCGGTGGCCGCCTGGGTGATCTGGGATCCGTTCCTGGCTGCGGTGCAGCGGCATGCGCAGGCGCGTGTGCTGACCGATGGCACCCGCATCGCCGCCTACCGCCGCTTCTATCTTGCATCGACCCCCTTTGCGCAGGCCAACCCGGCGGTTCTGCAGCGCGTGTTCCAGGAGCTGCAACGCGCCGGGGAGTGGGTGAAGAAGAACCCGGCCGCCGCAGCGGAATGGCATGCGCCCGTCCTCGGGCTGGATGCAGCGACCGTGGCGGCCGCCAATGAGCGCCGCAGCTATGCCGTTCAACCGGTCGACAGCGAGTCGCTGGTGGAGCAGCAGCGCATTGCGGATGCCTTCACCGGGGCACAGATCTTGCCGCGCAAGGTGGTGATCCAGGCGTCGCCGGTGTGGCGTCCGGCGTGAGTCGCAGCCGCCTGGCCGTCCGTTTTCTGGAGTCCCTGCCATGGCTGAAGCCATTCATTCTTTTGGGTCGCTGCCGGCATCGGTGGGCGAGCGCCTGCGGCCGTTGATCGAGCAACTGGAGCGATGGGTGCCCCGCCCGCTGGAGGAGGCGGAGCTGCTGAGTCAGCTGCGGCCGCATCTGGCCATGCTGGTGGAGCGCGACGACTGGTGGCCGGCCGCTTATGCACGGGCAGGCGAGGACCGCTACCGCCAATATCCGCTGCATGTGGATCCGGAAGGCCGGTTTTCCGTTGTGGCCTTTGTGTGGGGACCGGGCCAGGCCACGCCGATTCATGACCACCTGGTGTGGGGCCTGATCGGCATGCTGCGCGGCGCTGAGTATTCGCAGGGCTACCGCTTTGCGGGGCCAGGGCAACTGCTGCCCGATGGTCCGCCGGTGCGCCTTTCACCGGGGCAGGTCGAGGCGGTCTCGCCCCGGCTGGGGGACATTCATCAGGTTCGCAATGCCTACGTGGATGAGGTGTCGATCAGCATCCACGTCTACGGTGCAGACATCGGCCGCGCGGAGCGGCACACCTACGACGTGCAGGGAACGCGGAGCCCCTTTGTGTCGGGCTATTCGCCGCTGCCACTGGCGGAGCGGACCGCCGACGAAGTCCGCGGGGTTCTGCTGCGGCGGGAGGAGATCGCCCTGATCGACGTCCGCGATGAACACAGCTACGCGCAGGCGCACCCGCTTTGGGCGGCGAATCTGCCAGCGCCTCGCCTGGAACTGGACGCAGGCCGACGGCTGCCCCGGCGGCAGGTGCCGATCGTGGTCTATGACGACGGAGAGGGACTCGCCGAGGACGCGGCCCATCGTCTGCAGCGCCTGGGCTACACCGATGTGACGCTGCTGGCTGGTGGACTCCAGGGTTGGCGGGATGCGGACCTGGAGCTGTTCCGCGACGTGAACGTGCCCAGCAAGGCGTTCGGCGAACTGGTGGAGGCGAAGCGGCATACGCCGTCGCTGTCGGCGCCGGAGGTGCTGGCCTTGCTCGAGCAGCGCGCCAATGTCGTGGTGCTGGATGCCCGCCGATTCGATGAATACCGGACGATGAGCATTCCAGGCGGCATCAGCGTGCCCGGCGGTGAGCTGGTGCGCCGCGCCCGCGACCTGGCGCCGGATCCATCCACGCAGATCATCGTCAACTGTGCGGGACGCACGCGCAGCATCATTGGCGCGCAGTCGCTGATCAACGCGGGTGTGCCCAATCCGGTGGCAGCGCTGCGCAATGGGACCATTGGGTGGACGCTGGCCGGGCAGTCGCTCGCGCATGGCCAGTCCAAGCGGCATGAGGACCTCCCCGCCGGCGACGGATTCGAGGCGCGCGTTGCGGCTGCAGCGCTGGCCCGGCGGGCGGGCGCACGGCGGATCGATGTGGCTCAGCTCAATGACTGGCTCGCGGATGAGCGTCGCACCACCTACTGCTTTGACGTTCGTGGTGCCGCGGAGTACGAAGGGGGGCATCGCCCCGGCTTTCGCCACGCGCCCGGTGGGCAACTGGTGCAGGAGACGGACCATCACGCGCCGGTGCGCGGTGCGCGTCTGGTGTTGACCGATGACGACGGCGTTCGCGCCGCCATGGCGGCATCCTGGCTGGCGCAGATGGGATGGGAGGTGGCACTGCTGCCGCCCGATCCTGATGCACATACCGACACCGGCCCGGAGCCATTGGCGCGGCCGCCCCTGGATGCCGCAGCAACATTCGCAGCAATAGCCGCCGCAGAAGCGGCCACCGTGGCTGGCCGCTACCGTCGCCCCTACGAGGGCACGGACAACCCGAAGGAGGCCATGCAGGCCTATCTGGATTGGGAGTTCGGCCTGGTCGATCAACTCGCCCGGGACGGCACTCACTTCTTCAAGGTGCTGGGGGAGTGAGAGCCCGTGGGGCCCTCGCTCACGGAGCGGCGGTCTAGCGGGACGCTGCAGCCAGGGCCTGCTCCAGATCGGCGATCAGGTCGTCAATGTGCTCGATGCCGACGGACAAGCGGATCGTGTCTTCCGAGACACCGGCCTTGTCGAGCTCGGTGGGGGAGAGCTGGCGGTGCGTGGTTGAGGCCGGATGCGTCGCCAGGGAGCGCACATCGCCGATGTTGACCAGGCGCGTGAACAGCTGAAGCGCATCCAGGAATCGCGCGCCCCGCTCGCGGCCTTCGCCCTGCGGTCCCTTCAAGCCGAAGGTGACGATGCCGGAGGCCTTGCCGGAGAGGTACTTGCGAACGAGCGCATGGTCCGAATGATCTTCCAGCCCGGCGTAGTTGACCCAACTGACCTGCGGATGGCGCTGAAGGTGTTGGGCCAGGGCCAGCGCGTTGTCGCTGATGCGGTCCAGGCGCAGGGCCAGGGTCTCGATGCCTTGAAGGATGAGGAAAGCGTTGAAGGGCGAGAGCGCCGCACCGGTATTGCGAAGCGGCACCACGCGCGCACGGCCGATGTAGGCGGCCGGGCCGAGGGCCTCGGTGTAGACAACGCCGTGATAGCTGGGATCCGGCTCATTCAGCCGCTTGAAGCGTTCCTTGTGCTGCGCCCAGGGGAATCGGCCGGAATCCACGATGGCGCCGCCAATGCTGGTGCCGTGGCCGCCCAGGTATTTGGTCAGGGAATGCACGACGATGTCCGCCCCGTGTTCGATCGGGCGGCTCAGGTAGGGGGAGGGGACGGTGTTGTCAACGATCAGCGGAACGCCGTGGTCATGGGCGATCTTGGCGATGCGTTCGATGTCGGTGACATTGCCCTGCGGGTTGCCCAAGGACTCCACGAAGATGGCCTTGGTGTGCTCGTCGATCAGCGCGGCGAAGGAGTCGGGCTGACGGTAGTCGGCGAAGCGGGCCTTGATGCCGTATTGGGGCAGGGTGTGGGCGAGCAGGTTGTAGGTGCCGCCGTAGAGCGCGCTGGAGGCGACGATGTTGTCGCCGGCTTCGGCGATGGTCAGGAGGGCGTAGGTGACAGCGGCTTGACCGGAGGCGACTGCCAGGGCGCCGATGCCGCCTTCCAGCGCGGCGAGGCGCTTCTCCAGCACATCGTTGGTCGGATTCATGATCCGGCTGTAGATGTTGCCCGGCACCTTCAGGTCGAAGAGGTCGGCGCCGTGCTGGGCGCTGTCGAATGCGTAGGCGACCGTCTGGTAGATGGGGACTGCGACGGCCTTGGTGGTGGGGTCGGGGGAATAGCCGCCGTGGATGGAGAGGGTTTCGAAGCGCCAGGTGGGGGCGGTCGAGGGAGTGGGGGACGGCGATGGCGATGTCGATGGCGAGGGAGAGTCGGTGCGGGACATGGGGGCTCCTCCGGTTGTGGTGATCGGAGGCTACGGGGACGGCCGTGGGCGGGCAAAGCAGGTTTGCGCATGAGGTCATGCGGATTGCTGAGGCGAGGGGCCTCGACTCGCGGATCTCTGCCTCTGACTGGGTCATAGGCCGCGGGTCCAGGGAGGCAGCCCTAGCAGTGAAGTTGGATGAAGCGCTGACGCAGCGTCAAAAGCTCTTGCTGGATTGCGGGGCGGGTGCGGGCGTCTGAGATCCGCTCCCTTTGCTCAGCCGCTGGGATGGCTGCGTCCAATTGGCGGCATTCGGCGCGAGCGGGCGCGGCGAGATTGAGCCTCTTGCTGTCCACCTGGAGTTGCTTTGCGTCCTTGCCTGTCAGCGGACGGATGGCTTCCGCGATCCCCTCATTGAATCTCTCCCGTTGCACATCGGCACCGGCAGCCTCCTTCCCGGTGGATGTCAGGCCCCGCGTTGGCTCCACGTCGACCTTCTTCGCCCCCAGGCATGGGGCGTCTGAATACGTGACCTTGCCGTTGACCTCGCATCTGAATACTTCGCGAGAAGGCTGGGGAAGCTTTTGGGCGAATGCGGAGCTGCAGCTCAGTGTTGCGGCGGCGAATGCAAGGAGTGGAGTGCGCATGGAGTGACGGCGTCCTTTGCGGTGGGGTTGTGTAGCCGATTGGCGGATTGGTGATTGGCCGGTTGGGAGACTCTATCCAATATCTCTATACGCGATTGTGTTGGGACGCGGATGGGAGCGGAACATTGCGCGTTTTGCAAATCGGGAATGGCCCCTGATCGCTTGGCGCGGACGCGGTGTTGGCCGTCAATTGAGGGGTTGAGACCACTCTGTGCTTACCCTGGGAGTCCAGCCTTGGCCACCTTGAAGTGGCGGGCCTTTTGCAATGGTTTCGCACTGAGGCGGCTCAGGTAGAGTCATCCATCGTTTGCTTCGGCGCCACCGCAATGCAAGACGGCGCCTACCCAACGACGACATGGCGGTGCCATGTCTGCGGAGACCCGTGCTGTTGGATACGCGGTGGCTGAGATCTACCAGGAAGCTAACCTGAGCTTTACCAACGTATGCTGGCGTCGGCCATCGATCTGATATCGTAAGCGTAACTAGATGAAGGTACGGGTGGGGGGAGACGATGGATGGCCGTTACGACATAGGCGATTTGCTCGCCAAGGTGGCTTTGGACGATGTGTTGCAGCGCCTTGGGCTGAAGACGGAACGTCGTGGTGCATCAATTCAAGCCTTGTGCCCTTTTCACCAGGACACGAAGCCGTCGCTGAATGTCTATCCGGCTGACGGTACTTCTACTGCCCACTACCATTGCTATGCCTGCGGCGCACATGGAAATGCTATTGATTTGGTCAAGAGAGTTCAGGGGGTGGACTTCTTGCCGGCGGTGCAATGGCTGGCTCAGCAGTTCGGCATCAAATCCCCGAGCCGCCAGTCCAAGCAGCGTGCTAGTGAAACCGTAGGTAGAGATGCGGCGCTGAAATTTGCTCTTCATACATACGACGAAAAGCATGACGATGTTCGCTTCCAGGCTTGGTGCGAAGAGCGCGGATTCGAACGAAACTCCTTGTACAGCCTTGGCCTGCGCTGCATCACACGCGGCGTTCTGGTGGAAGCTCTGCAATTCAAGAGCGTGGGTGAACGGGCTGAGTTGACGGACGGTCTGCAGGATCTCGGCCTAGTCAAGCGCCTTTATCAGCGCTCAGCGCCACAGCAGTGGAAGTTGAACCTGCACGACCAGTTCCAAGACTGCTTTCATGATGGCCGCATCGTCATTCCGATTCAGAGCGGGACTATTAAGCAGCTGCAGTGGCTGGGCTTTGCTGGACGTTCGCTGCAGACTGTTCCGCCGGAGGGCGTCGCCAAGTACTTGCTTACGGCGGGTTTTGAGAAGGCCAAGGTTCTTTTCAATGAGCCGGCTGCCTTCGATGCAGTTAGGCGGGCACAGAAAGCTAACCTCCCATCGAGACTCTACCTCGTAGAGGGATTTCTGGATGCGCTCCGACTGCACACCCTTGGTCTGCCAGCCGTCGCGTTGATGGGTACGAGCTTGGGCAATGAGCCTATGAAGCGGTTGGCGGCTCTGGCACAGAGCTCTGAGTCAAGCGCCGAGCTGTCGTACAGCTTGTTCTTGGACAATGATCCGGCCGGTTTCGCAGGCTCGGAGCGCCTCGTTCGCCGCCTGTTGGACTTGCGGGGCGTGAACCTGCGCTGGGTGGGTATGCCATGGCGAAGTGTGCCCGCGTTAGGCAAGGACCCAGACACCTGCCTGCGCGGTGTAACCACAGCACAAGAAGCTCTAGCTTGGCTGCAACCTTTTGATCTCCCTGCTGAGGCTGTTCTGTTGGCCCAAGCACTTGGCGGCCAGGACGCCTCAGACTTGCAGCCAGAGCGGTTCAGCCAGCTGGTTCAGACGGTCCGTGAGCGTGCCTTGTTCCGGGTCGGCATGGTCCTTCGGCGGCTATATGGCCCCCGCCCCGCGGAAGTTGCGTTTGATCGTCTGCAGGTCAGTCAGTGGGACTGGGCGCGTCGGTTGCATGCTGAGCTGGCGACATCCGAGGTGGCTCGCAACTCCTTGCCTTCGCGAGGGCAGTACCTTGAGGAGCCACTTCCGCGGGTCGCGCTGGCGCGTAGTCTGGCCTATCACGGCGCGCGTCGCGGAGAGCTGCCTTGTGATGAAGAGACGTGGCAGACGCTAGGCGGCAATGCCCGGCTCTTCGATCAGATGGCACTGCATCGATTGCGGGCCATGATGGAGGGCGACCAGCTATGGAAGCAAGCGGCGCCCTTTGACGCAGTTCATTTGCCCCGCAAGCTGACTGCCGATCCAAAGGTGTTGGACGACCCACGTCGCAAGGTGATGCCACACCCCGCGGATCTTTTGGTTCATCAGACGGTTCTCAATGAGTTGCTGAGTCAGCGGCATGACCGGCCAAGCGCGACCGGGCGCGTATTCTCAGACGATATACCGGCCGTGCGTTGGTATGCCTCACGCCGGGAAGTATTGGTGACGGGATTGAATACGCCGCTGAATGAGATCGATGAGGAACTTAACCTACCGAAGACACTTAGCTTTGGCTACCAGATCGACATGGACGTTCTGGAAGGCGATCAGACGCCTTCGGACCAGGGCATGTTCCGTCCTTTCGGGCAGTGCTGGCGTGAGTTCATGGCCACGCTATCCAAGCAATGCCATGCGATCGGGCCTCGAGTACACGTGCTACGGTTGGATGCCAAGCGCTACTATGACTCGATCCAGCGCTTTGTGCTGCGTGATGCGCTCTTGACGCCGCTGAACCAAGCGATGGCCGTACACGGCGTTCCAAAAGGCTTCGTAGATGTTCTCGGGCTGCCACAGTCAGGCGCCGAACCTTGGGATGCAGAGCTAGAGGCGAAGCTTGAGCGCCTACTGGTCGGACTCGTCTTTCACCACCAATATCGTGACCCCGACGTGGACGGCAGAGCATCGCGGAGCGGCGAGCTCATCGGCATTCCCCAGGGGCCGGTCCTGTCGGCCTATATCGGCACCATTGCCCTCTTCCCTGTGGACGAGACGGCTCGCTCCTTCATCCACCGTACAGCGGAAAGAGGCGTCGACGGCGTTTTGCGGCCACGCGTTGGCTATGCCCGCTATGTGGACGACATTGTGTTGTTCGCTGACAGTGAAGATCTGCTTGTGCAATTGCGGGAACTGCTGCAAGCAAAGGCTGCGGAGCGCTCCGTCGACCTCATCCACAAAGGCAATCGCGTACGTGCTGGCTCGCCGCGCCAGGTGATGCGTCAGCTCAATGACGGACGTGGCCTGGCGCCGTCCGTCCCTGCCTGGGAACCGCCTTTGGTCGGCGACGGCGAGACCGACTACAGCTTGGGCGGTGAACTGCCCGAGGTGGACCGGCAGTGCGCGCTACAGATGCTGCGTCGTGTCGCGCTGATGCATCAGCCAAGCGAGATCGTCGGCCAGGTGAAAGCGGTCCTGGAAGCGCCTGACCTGCGCCCAGGGGATCTCGGTCTTTGCGCACGTTGGTTGTGGTGGCAGGTCGCGTCAGCGATTGATCCTGTACAAGACGATTCGGCGCCGGCCCAACTGTGGGAAAGCTTCCGGCAGCTATGGAAAGAGGTCTGCAGCAGTCATCCGTGGGCCAGCGCGTTCGAACAGCGTGGATACGATTGGCTTTTTGCTGTGGAGGGCTTGGACAAACTGCTGGATAACCATCCGTGGCAGGAGAACGGTAAATTCTTAGTCGAGAGGCAGGAGGACCGCAGCAGGCGCCTCCGACTGGCTCGCCTGGTCTGCATGCCCGAGTTCGTCGAACAGGTGAAGCCGGCCAAGAACTTCGATCACGTGCGGCGTCGCGCTTGGCTGGCAGCGCGTAAGGCGTATCGGCTGCTCGGAGACCCTGAAGTGGTGCTGGCTCTGCCGCCTCAGTTAGGCGGTCCGTTGACGGCCATTGAGTGGCTGTGCCTGGCCGGCCCCAGCATTTCGCAGCGGGGTGCTAACCATCCGCTGAACGCACTGGTCGAAAGGCAGGTGACAGGGTCAACTGGGGATGGACTGGACCTAGCCCTTAGGGTCATTGGGCAGTTGACCAAGAGAAATGATGAGTCTGATGCCGCGGCGGCGGGCCTGGCGATCGACTTTGTACTCAACAGTTCGCCGCCAAGGGGTGGACTGTCCACGCTGGCGACCTGGTTCGATCATCTGCTTTCGCAAGTCGGCGCCGACAAGCGTTTGATGCCCCATCTTCCGGCTTTCAGTGAAGTCGAGCCGCCACTCTTTGCGATCGACGCCCAGACGGGACTTGAGCAGCGAGCGCTCTATCGGTACACAGAGCGCGGTTCTGACGAAATGCAGCACGCGCCTGCGATGGACCGACGGTTTGCGCACGTGGTCATGCGTTCTGAGCCGCCTTGCCCTGCCGAAGAGATCACTCTTCGTTTTGTAGGAGTTCCGGAGTCGAATTCCCTACGGCTCGCCGTGGAGAAGAGTCAGGAACCAACGCATTGGATGGATCTGGACTATTCCGCTGGCGCGGAGCAGGCGCGGCTCCCCATAACACATCGGGCTGCCCGTCTCTATTACGCACTGCTGGCCATGCATCAGATGGCAGTCGATGGCGTCCGTAGCTTGACCTATGTGCCTTTTAGGCCGCACTTGTTCCGCGGCCAAGGCAACGAGACGGAGCTCTTTCTACTGGCCGAGTGCGTGAGTCGAGATCAACTCGGGGTCAATGCTTGGTACCACGACCGTGATGGTCGTGTGCAGTCGGTCACTGTGCCTTTCGCCGGGGCTGATCTGTGGCGTGTAGGGTGGGCGGTCGCCGATGTGTTGGGGGTGGCGGCCGACATGGCTGGCGAGACGGGTGACCGTGACGAGCAACTCGACGAGCTTGAGACGCCCGATGAAGGGGGGGACAGCTCAGAGGTATCCGCAGCCCTGGCCAGAAAAGAGCTCGAGGCCTATTTGCTGCGCCAGCAGCTGCGAAAACTTCAGGGCACCTACCTGTCATCGGCGCAGATTGAATCTGCAGGCCTAGCGGAGGACGAACTTCCTGGGACGGTCAAGCGGGCCCTGGCGCTTCTTGAGAGGTTCCCGGCTCACGAGTCGCTGGAAGCCCAGGTGCGTCATTTGCTGACGGTCGAAGCCGAAAGCCGCGCCATGGCTCTCCGCTTAGAGCATGGCAGCGGCGATGCCATGCGCCACGTTTTGCATCAGGCGGTGCCGGAGGCGTTGAACAGACTACCCCTTTGGGTTCTGCAGGGGTTACCGCTGCGACCCCCGCCGGAGTGGGAGTGTCTCTTGCGGCCAGAGTTGGGGCTGATGCTCTCGCTGTATCAGGCTTTATACCCGACGGTCCCTGGCAGCGGAAAGATATCCGCTGAGCCCCTGCGAATCTCCTTGGCGCTTGCCGTGATTGGTATCGGTCTGAGGGGCAGCGTGGCAGCCCTCTGGGGCGTTGCGCAAGCGTCTGGCGCCGCGCGCATGCCCGAGCGGCTGAACATGCCCGCACGGTGGGCCGTGGTGAACATGGAGCGCCTGGATCCGCAGGGCGACTACAGCGTCATGCGAAAGTGGTTGGTGGATGGAGATTGGTTGGCAGTCTGCAAGGCCAGCCCTTGGCATTGGATGCTCGCGCTTGTGGGCCTGCTGGACTCAAGCTTTCCGCAGGCACTTGAGCTGCCTCAGCTGATACAGGTGTACGAATTCCTTGCTCAGTGGCAGATCGCGCCGGCGGACCGAGGGGACGCGGAAAAAGAGAAGGCGGTTTGGCCCTTTGATGCTCTGCCGAGCTTGCCGCTGCAAACGTGTGACGAGGCAATGAGCGCCTTACCGCAGGCCTTGTGCGCGCTCGATGCGTTGCGTGGCATGCGAGTGGTGCTCGCTTCGGGCCAGAAGTTTGGCCGACAACTTCACACCGATGAGTTCATCGATACAAAGGGCGAAAGCTGGCGGATGAGCACGCCGCAGTTCACCAGTTTGTATGGCAATACGTTGCCGCAGTGGCGGAGTGGGCGGAAAAAACTGACGTGTTGGGCTGAAACGCGGCGCCTGTCGGACAACGAACTGCTGGCGGTCCATACGTTGGACCACAAGCTCGGGCGCTGGTTTATCAGAGAAGAGCTGGTGTCTTTGGCGCTTCGCGCAGCGCAGGACGGCAGTGCAGTCTCATCCGGCCAATCTCCTATTCAGACTAAAGTGGCGCAAGCTCAGCAGGCCGACCACGTCGGGGAGGCGCCCGGCGTAGCTTCTGCACCTGACGACGTCTCTGACACACTGCCGGCTAGCGAACCGTCCCCGTCTCCCAAGCTTCAGCCCGCTGTTCCGTCCGGCCGGATGCCAGTAGAGCGCCTGGATGAATGGCAGAACGATTCTTGGGGCAAGCGCTTTGGCATTGTCAAAAGCGCTGAAGACTCAGATGCGGCGGTACGTGCTCACCTGCGCATTGCGCTGTTTCAATGGCGAGTTGACGATAGCTACAGCCACCCAATCTCCGAGGTGGGCCTGGCCGGCTTCCCGCTGAGTGCCGATGCACATCGCGGGCTGCAAGCGCATCTCGCCGGCGATCTAAAGGAGGTGAATCGGGTTGCCAAGCGCGAGGCAGAGTTTCATTGGACAGACGATCGGAGGGTCATCTCGTGGCCCGAACATCGGCGCCGTGTGCTCCTGAAGCAGGCCTTGCGGGCCTGTCGGGAGTTGAACGTGAACCTCCTTGTCCTGCCCGAGGTGTCTGTCCGTCCGGACACGGTCGAATGGTTGAAGGAAGAGTTATTCCATCATCCTGGCCTGGCCGTGCTGGCAGGCACCTTCCGTCAGTTCGAGGCGAGGCACGACCACCACCAGCATCTGAGAGAGAAGCTGACGCTCTTGTGGCAGCCGGAGAAATTCGAGGCCGAAGCATTCGGCTTGGAAGGTGATGCCCGCGTGATGCAGTTCCAGCGCGATAAGAAGTACCGCGCGGTGGCGGCGCACGAATTGTTCCGGCCTGGGACTAGCCGATTGGCACCCCTATATCAAGAGGAGAAGGTCTTGGACGAGCTCCGCAGCGTTTGGGCGGGGGGCAGGACGTTTGATCAGACCAAAGCGCTGGTGGATGCACTCATCCATGGCCCGCAGAAGCTCCGCCATTGCATGGAACTGATCTGTTCTGAACTGTTCTTGCTCACCAGCCCCGCAAACAGCCGCCCATTGCTTCAAGACTTTGTCAAGGTGCTGCGCCAGTTTGGCTCCAGCACAGAAGAGGCTGCCCAGATCGTCGACGGTGATATCAAGGCGCTGGGAGAATACTTGACCGTTACTCAAAATAGGCGCGAGCGGCGATCGGTGCTGGTGGTCCCGGCCTGCACCAGTCGTAGCAACGACTACTGGTATGCCGGTCAAGCGAGTGTTCTGGCATCAGCAACGGCGACGGTGTTCTGCAATGCTGTCAGTAAGGGGCTGAGCGTCGGCGGGAGTTGTTTCATCGGTTGCGACTCGGTCCAGAAGCAGCCGAATGAGCACGTAGGCGTCGTTCGCCTACTCACGCCGTATCGTGGCTGGCATCACGGCATACTCCAGCCTTCTGTTAAGGGGGCTCTGTCCGAGGCTGACCAGGCGATCGTCGTGGTGGACTTGGATCCGGTGCACATGGTTAGCGGCAAGCCGCGTCCACAGTTGTTGGCAGAACCCGTGTCGATGGTGGCCTATCTCCCCATCGTTGAAGTGATACGCAAGGAAGACAACGCTCGAGCGCTCGTGGCTTCGTTGCGAGATCAGTTCATGGGTGACGCTGGCCAGCGTGCGTTTCACGGCGTCCTGGTTTCGAAGGGTTTTCCGAAGGATGGCGAGTCAATCCATGGCCTTGAGGAATTCCGTAGCGCCTTTGCCGAGTTGCTTGATGCCTTGAAGCGCGGCGCTATCAATCCTGAGTCAGGTGGCGTTGAGTTGGACGATTTCGTCAAATTTTTTGGTGATTCCAATACGGTGCGGCAGCGGATCATTGCCTCCTTGCGGGATCGTCTCCAACAGCCGGCGCCCCTCACCAAAGCCGACGGCATGGATCTAGAGCCAGCATGGCTGGACTTTTTGATCGCCGACATGACATGGAAACAGCCTGAGGCCGAGCCGCTTCATGGCTACAAGGCCAGCACTGCAGAGCCAGCGATCCGAGTGCCGCCCTGGCGTCTCCCGGAAGAGCGGGCGGGATGCGGTGAAGGAGGCTGACGCGGTCGAAGTCCATTTTGAACCTGCCCCGGGAAGCCGTGCATATCCCCGCGCGCACGTCAGGTAGCCAAATGCCACGCCCACGCTGCTAATTTTGCGGGGCCTTCGCGACAACACGGGAGCATGTTCCGCCGCGAAACCTTGTTCCAGAGGCCAAGGATATTGAGTGGCAGGTCACTTTTGCGCACAGCCTCCAGCCTACGCTGGCATACCTCGTTGATGGAATTCGCTGACCTCCCGCTCCACGACGCCACGCTGTCCGCGATCCACATCAGCTACGAAGCTGGCCGATGCGACTTGGTCCTTCGAGTCCTGGGAGGCGGCATCTACCAATTGGCCTTTGAAGGTTTCCGCACCTTGGATTTCCCAAGACACCAGCCATGGGGCCGATCCTGTTCGGTCAACGTTGCCCGGCAAATCGCAGCTCAGCGCTACGAGTTCGAACTCCAGTCTGGCGACGTGCTTCGAGTAGAAGCAACGAGTTGGAGCCTCCTAATCCCTCGTTGAAGAGGTTACCCCTGCCACATTTTCAGGCAATGCGCCAAACCCCTCACCAAATCAACCACTTACCCCGTCCCTACTCAGCCTGTACACGCCCTTATCCACAGCCACTGTGGACGATCCGCTATGCTGTCGGACTTTCCGCCGCGCCAGCTCTGCTGCGCTGTGCCGGCCCCCGCAGCCCGTAGTGTCCTGATGACGCCTGAGTCCGACTTCGCCGCCCCCCTCCCGACTGGCGCGCTCCCCACCATCCTGCTCGCCCCCATGGAGGGCCTGCTGGACCACATGCTGCGTGACACGCTCACCCAGGTGGGCGGCGTGGACCGCTGCGTCTCCGAATTCATCCGCATCACCGACCAACTGCTGCCTCGGCGCGTCTTCACCCGCATCGTCCCGGAGCTGCGCACCGGCAGCCGCACCCGCGCTGGCGTGCCAGTTCGCCCCCAACTGCTGGGCTCAGACCCCGCCTGCCTCGCCGACAACGCCGCGCGGCTGGCCGAGCTCCACCCGGCCGGGATCGACCTGAACTTCGGCTGCCCCGCCAAAACCGTCAACCGTCACCGCGGCGGCGCCGTGCTGCTGGACGAGCCGACCCTGGTGCACGACATCGTCTCCGCCGTGCGCCGCGCCGTCCCCGCCGCCATCCCCGTCTCCGCCAAGATGCGCCTGGGCAACGAAGACCGCTCCCGCATGCTCGAATGCGCCAGCGCCGTCGAACGGGCCGGCGCGTCCGAGCTGGTCATCCACGCCCGCACCAAGCGCGACGGCTACAAGCCACCCGCGTATTGGGACCAGATTGCCGTCGTGCGCCAAGCGGTGCGTGTGCCCGTCGTGGCCAACGGCGAAGTCTGGACCGTGGCCGATGCCCGCCGCTGCCTGGCCGAGTCCGGCTGCGACAGCCTGATGCTGGGGCGCGGCATGGTCGCCAACCCCGGTCTGGCCCTGGCCCTGCGCGCCGAGCTGACCGGCACGTCCGCCCCGGCCTTGTCCTGGGCCGACCTGCTGGTGCTGATGGCCGACTTCTTCCTGCAGGTCCGCGCCAAGGTGGCCGCGCGCCATCAAGCCGGTCGCCTCAAGCAGTGGCTGCATTACCTGCGCCGCCACTATCCGGAAGCGGAAGAGGCCTACCAGCGGGTGCGTGTCATCAATGCAGCGGACGAGCTGTCCCGCCAGATGTTCGGCGATGCCATCGCGGACGAACTGACCGCGCGTCTGGTGCTGATCAAGGCGCAGATGTCGCCCGCGTCCCCGACTGCCGCCTCCGCCGCGCACCTGCCTGGTGGTGATCCCACTTCTCTCATCGAACCCAACGCCGCGCCCGACGAGGCCCTGACGCTGACCGCATGACTTTGCCCATTGCTCCCACCCCTCCCATTCGTCGCATCCGCTCCGTCACTCGGCCCGGCGCCTGGCTGAAGCCGCTGACGTCCTCGCTGCTGCTGGCAACCACCCTGGCGGCGCTTCTCCCGATGACCGTCCACGCGCAGACCCGCGATGAAGCGCAGGCGGATCCCGCAGCACGCCCGGCATCGTCGCCCCAAGCCGGTCACCATCGCCGGGGCGCCCACAGGGGCGGCCCGCACACCGCTGCCGGAACGACCAGCCCCGCCCGCACCGCCGCCACGCCGCTGAGCCTGGAGCGTGTCTACGGCGAGCCTCCGCTGCAAGGCCGCCTCACGCGCCAGTCCGAGCTTTCACCGGACGGCACCTGGGTCAGCTACCTGCGCCCCTCGGCCACGGACAGCGACCAGCTCGAGCTCTGGGCCCAGCCAACCGCTGGCGGCGAGCCGCGCAAGCTGGTCTCTGCCGACGAGGTGCTGGGCGGCCGTCGCCAGCAGTTGACCGAAGCCGAACGCATGGCGCTGGAGCGCAAGCGCATCAGCCAGGGCGGCATCACCGGCTACCAGTGGTGCGGTCCGGACGGACGCACGCTGCTGTTCCCGCTGTCGGGCGATCTCTATCTGGTGCGCCTGACCGAGCAGGGCCCGCAGGCCCAGCGCCTCACGAACGATCCCGATGTCCCCGAGCAGGACCCGACCTGCTCGCCCGACGGCAGCCAACTGGCCTACGTCAAGAGCGGCAACCTCTGGCTGCAACCGCTGCACACCCAGGGCGCCGCGCGTGCCTTGACCACGGACGGCACCGGCACCCGGTTCTGGGGCCTGGCCGAATTCATCGCCGCCGAAGAGCTGGGACGCCAGCGGGGCTACTGGTGGTCGCCGGACGGTCGTCGTCTGCTGGCCTTCCGCGTGGATGAGGCCCGCGTGCCGGTGAAGACCCGCGCGCAGATCTTTGCCGACCGCACCACCATGACGCAGCAGCGCTACCCGAGCGCCGGCAGCCCCAATGCGGAAGTCACCGCCTGGGTGCTGGACCTGGCGGGGGAGGGCGTTGCGCGTGCGGTGCCCCTGGCCCTGCCTGCGGAAGCGGAATACCTGCCGCGCGCCGGCTGGTTCAGTGACGGCACGCCGTGGCTGCAATGGATGACGCGTGATCAGCGTCGGCTGGTGTTGACCGAGTTCAAGGCCGGGAACGCATCAGCCGCAACGCCGTCCGCCCCGGCCTCCACAACGCCGACAGCACCGACAGCACCGACAGCGTCGCCAGCGCTGCAAGGCCGCGTCATCACTGAAGAACGCGACGACGCCTGGGTGGAAGTGCAGGACGACCTGACCGAGCTGCCCGCCCGTCGCCTCTCCGGCCAGCCCGCGCTGCTGTGGTCCAGTGAAGCCTCGGGGCGTCGGCAATTGGTGTTGATCGACCGGGTGACCGGCCGTCGCATGGCGCTGACGACCGAACCCGAGCCGGTGGCCTATCGCGTCTGCAGCAGCGGTGACCGGGTGGTGTATGCCGCCGCGCGCGATCGCGGGCGTTCCCGCGAGCTCTTCGCCGTGGACCTGGCCGGCCGCTCCCGTCCGATGGCTGGTCAGCGCGAACGTCAATGGCGCGATGCGCGCGCTGACGGCGACTGTTCCCGCCTGCTGGTCACCCGCTCGTCCTGGGGCGAGCCGCCGCGTCTGTTCCTGCAGGACCTGGACAGTGGCGCCGCCCCGGTGGCGCTGCCGGGCGATGCCCCGGATCCGCTGCTGGCCAAGGTGGTGCCCACGCCAGAGGTGGTGGAGGTCACCGCCGCAGACGGTCGCACGCCGCTCAATGCGTTCTACTTCGCACCGCTGGATGGCCGTCCCGGTCTGCACCCGGTCATCACGCTGGCCTACGGCGGCCCGGGCGTGAGCACGGTGGGCTGGAGCTGGCATCGCGACACGGCGCTCATCGCCTACTGGCAGCGGCGCGGCTACGGTGTCTTCACGCTGGACACCCGCGGCATGGCCAATCGGGACCGCGCCTTCACCCGCGCCCATGCCCGGTCCTTCGGTGTCAATGAGGTGGCCGATCTGTTCGCCGCCGTCCGCCAGCTGCCGCAAAAGCGCGCCGGCATCGACCCGCGCCGCATCGGCTTCTTCGGCTGGTCCTATGGCGGCTTCCTCGCCGTGCGCAGCATGCTGGACGATCAGACGCCGTTTGCGGCCGCGGTCGGTGGCGCACCGCCCACCGACTGGACGCTCTACGACACCGCCTACACCGAACGCTATCTGGGCCTGCCCACCGATGCCGCCGGTCAGCCAACCGCGCCTTATGCGCAGTCCAATCTGGTGGACCGCGTGACGCTGCTCAAACGCCCACTGATGGTGATCCACGGCACGGCCGACGACAACGTACTGTTCGAGCACACCCTGCGCCTGAGCGAAGCCTTCCAGAAGCAGTCCGTCCCGTTCGAGCTGATGGTCTACCCCGGCAAGGCGCACGGCATTGCCGGACGCGGCGCGCGGCTGCATCTGTACCGCACGGTCGACGCCTTCTTCGCCCGCACCTTGCAGGCATCCGCCACGCATTGAGGCTTCCATGGCATTGGTCTATTCCACCGACAGCGGCCGCACCTGCCCGGTCTGTCGTCAGGCCCAGGCGGACTGCCGCTGCAAGGCGCAGGCCCAGTCCGCGGTACTGGGCAACGGTCAGGTGCGCGTGCGCCGCGAGACCGCTGGCCGCAAGGGCAAGGGGGTCACGGTGATCCTCGGGCTGCCCTTGACGGCAGACGGACTCGCCGATGTCGCCAAGCAGCTCAAGGCGGCGTGCGGCAGCGGCGGCACCGTGAAGGACGGCACAGTCGAAATCCAGGGCGACCACTCGGACAAGGTCATGCAGTGGCTGCAAAAGGCCGGCTATTCGCCCAAGCGGGCCGGGGGTTGACCCCGCGGCAGGCCGGACGGACTGTGACACCTCTCGCATTCCCGCCCCCGCGATTGAGGGTGCGCCTGCAACAGCTGTAAGAACTGCGACGTTTGCACGCACATGGCGGCGGGGCCCGTCCTAATGTTGGGCCACGCCTGCCTCCCCAGGCGATGGAGATGCGCGATGAATTCGTCCGTGGATACCAGCAGCGACAGCCGCCCTGGCGCCTCGTCCCAGGCCCCGTATCTGCTGCGTTTTGAGTCCCTGTTCCACAGCGGTCGGGGACTGTGTTTTCCGTGTGATGCCCGCGGCCAGGTGGCGCTGGACCAGCTCAGCGAGCAGGCCCGCGACAACTACCTGTTTGCCCGCGCCGTGGTCGGTCATGAATTCGCCACCCCGGTGGTGCAGCGTTGCTACGGCTGACCTGATTCTGAGTGGGTGGCCGGGTCTTGAACTGCAGGACAATGCAGGTCCTCTGATGTTCTTGTTGAGCTTTTCATGACCGAGACCGCCCGCCCCGAACTGCCCGACCACCTGTCCGTGGACCCGCGCAGCCCGCACCATGTGGCCGCCATTTTTGAACACGAGATCGGCATTCGTTTCAACGGCAAGGACCGCATGGATGTCGAGGAATACTGCATCAGCGAAGGCTGGATCAAGGTGCCCGCGGGTCGCACGCTGGACCGCAAGGGCCAGCCCTTGATGATCAAGCTCAAGGGCAAGGTCGAGGCGTATTACAAGTAAGCCGTCGCGACGACGGGTACCCGTTGCGCGTCGCCCGTCGTAAGTCGCCGTCGCCCGTCGCCACGGCGGACAGGGCTGACCGCTCTGTGGTCCAGCGCACGGCGTGCAGCCGGGCACCACCTTCCCCGAGTCGGTCGCTTCACTGTTTCAAGCGGTCCTGCCCCCGTTTGATACCGACGCAAGCGGCTGCGCCGCGAGGCGTCGGGGCGAATACTGGACATCCCTTCACTTGGATGTCTGCGATTCGCCATGACCGTTCACCACGACTCTTCCGTTCAGGCTCGTCCTTCCGCGCCTGCCAAGACCGCGTCCGGCACACTGACCGCCACAGCCGCAGCTGCCGACTCTGGCGGGCTGTCCGCATGGCCACCGGGTGATCACCACGCTGTTGTGCGTGGCGCTCGGTTGGTCCAGGGGCTGTCCCCCACCAATCCCCTTCGTGACACCCGCCGTGAGGCGCGCAACGATCCTGCAGCCGCAGGCGAGGACGGCGATGCCGAGCCCGAGCCCATCGTCCCTGATGAAGCCGCCGCAGCCCCCACCGGACCGAATCCCGACAGCATCGCGCCTGCGCCCGTCGAAGACGAGGACCGACGAACACTGGGCGCCGTATTCCTGTCCGGCGCAGCGCCGCAGGGGCCGACCGGTGGCGTGTCCTCGGTCGGCTGGCTGGCCGCAGGCGGCGGACTGATCGCTGCGGCAGCGCTCGGCGGCGGCGGAAGCAGCACGGCGGGCACAGGGATCGGGATGAGTCCTGGCGTTCCCCCCGTCCAGGACCCTGGCGGCCAGCACCCGGTCTCGCTCGGCCTGGCCAAGGCGGCGGGCGTTGTGCAGGGCCTGCCCAGCACCAATGATCCGGTGATGCAGGTCGGCAACCTCGAAGCCGACGGCGCATGGTTCTACCGCGTGGACGGACAGGACTGGATCCAGGGGCAGGGCAGCACCATTGCCGCTTCCGCCGTCGTGGGGCAGGGCCAGCACAAGGTGGAGGTCTACCAGATGGACCTGGCCGGTAACCGCAGTGAGGTCGCCGCGCTCGATTTCTGGGTGGACAGTGAGGCGCCGACGGCACCAACCCTCCAGATCAAGAACAACACCGGCGATGTCAGCGACGCCCTCACCAGCGACGCCACGCTCACCATCAGCGGCGTGCAGCCGGGCGACCAGTGGTTCTTTTCGGTGGATGGCGGCGAGTTCCAGGCGGGGCAGGGCGGGGAACTTTCAGATGCCCAGCTGGGGGGCGACGGGACCCACACCGTTCGCGTCGTTGTGCGGGACGCCACCGGCAACCAGAGTGCGGAGACGAGCCTGACCGTTGAGCGGGACACGACCGCCCCGACGACGGCACCCGTGCTTTCGCTGCATCACGACACCGGCGCGGACGGGGATCGACTCACCTCAGACCCCTGGCTGAAGCTGAGCGGCATGGAGCCAGGCGCTCGCTGGTCCATCAGCCTGGATGGGGGCAAGACCTGGACGGCGCCGGCCAGTGCGGCCGACCCCCTCTTCAGGGACGACGCCGCCTTCGATCATGACGGCCTCTGGCGCGTGCAGGCCCGCCAGATCGACGCCGCTGGCAATGTAGGCATTGCCATCACCACCTTCGACTTTTCCCTGGACCGCCAAGCCCCTGCGGCACCGACCGTCAAGCTCCGCAATGACTCCGGCCTGTCCGCAACCGACCTTGTGACCAACGACGGTACCGTGGTGATCCAGCCGGGCGAGGCAGGTCTGACCCTGGGGTACCGCATGGACGGCGATCTTGTGTGGACGAACCTGCTGGACGATGTGCTGGTCCCGGATGGCTGGTCCGACGGCGCCCATGTCATCGAGTTCGTGGCCTGGGATGCGGCGGGCAATGCCAGTGAGGTGTCGAGCCTGGCGTTTGTCCTGGACACGAATGCGCCCGGCCTGCCCACCCTGGGCTTGGGCTTCGGCTTGGGCCTGGGAGCGATGACTCCGGCGGCCCCTGCCGGGGTCTGAGCCGCTCGGCCCATGAAAAAGGGGCGCCTTCAAGCGCCCCTTCTTGCCCAGTCGGTCTGGAGGCCGATGGCTTATTTGCCGAAGCTGTCCTTCAGCCCGGTGATCTTGTTGAACACCGGCGCCTGGGTCTGATGGTCCAGGCGGTCCGCCACGAAGTAGCCATGACGTTCGAACTGGAATTTCTGATCCGGCTGAGCACCGGCCAGCGATGGTTCCACAAACCCCTGCACCACCCGCTTGGAATGCGGATTGATGAAGTCCAGGAAGTTGCGGTCGCCCGAGTCCGGCTGCGCTTCGGTGAAGAGCCGGTCATACAGGCGCAGCTCGGCTGGGATGCCGTCGTGCACGCCCACCCAGGTGATCACGCCCTTGACCTTGACGGCATCCGCGCCCGGGGTGCCGCTCTTGGTGTCCGGCACCAGCTTGGCGAGCACGGCGGTGATCTCACCCTGTTCGTTCTTTTCGCTGCCCACGCACTCGATCACATAGCCGTACTTCAGGCGGACCTTGTTGCCCGGATACAGCCGGTGATAGCCCTTCGGCGGGGTCTCCATGAAGTCTTCGCGCTCGATCCACAGTTCCGGACCCAGGCTGAAGGCGCGTTGGCCCAGTTCCGGCAGGTGCGGATGGGCAGGCGCGCTGCAGGCCTCGCGATGGTCCAGCGAACCGAACTCCTCCGCATAGTTCTGCAGCTTGAGCTTGACCGGGTCCACCACCGCCATGGCGCGGGCGGCCTTGCCTTCCAGGTCGGCGCGCAGGTAGCCGTCCAGCACGGAATAGTCGATCCAGCTGTTGGTCTTGGAGGCGCCGGTGCTCTCCACCATCGCCCGGATCGATTCCGGCGTGTAGCCGCGGCGGCGCATGCCCACCAGGGTCGGCATGCGGGGGTCGTCCCAGCCGCTCACATGCCGTTCTTCCACCAGTTGGCGCAGCTTGCGCTTGGAGGTGACCACATAGCTCAGGTTGAGCCGGCCGAATTCATACTGGTGCGGCAGCGGCCGTGCCAGCAGGCCGCCGGCGGCCAGATGCTCCACCAGCCAGTCGTAGAACGGGCGCTGGTCTTCGAATTCCAGCGTGCAGAAGCTGTGGGTGATGCACTCCAGCGCGTCCTCAATCGGATGCGCGAAGGTGTACATCGGGTAGATGCACCACTGGTCGCCGGTGTTGTGGTGGGTGGCCCGACGCACGCGGTAGAGGGTCGGGTCCCGCATGTTGATGTTGGGCGAGGCCATGTCGATCTTGGCGCGCAGCACCATCGACCCGTCCGGATGCTGGCCATCGCGCATTTCGCGCAGCCGGGTCAGGTTCTCCTGCGGGCTGCGGCTGCGGAAGGGGCTGTTGGTGCCAGGCGTGCGGAAGTCGCCGCGGTTCACCCGCATCTCTTCCGGGGTCTGTTCGTCCACGTAGGCCAGGTCCTGGGTCACCAGATATTCGGCGGCCCGGTACATGAAGTCGAAGTAATTGCTGGCGTAGAACAGGTGGCTGGTGGTGTCGCTACCGGTGCCAGCGTCCGGGCTGTTCCAGGACCAACCCAGCCAGGCCACCATCTCCTTGATGGCGTCCACATATTCCTGCTCTTCCTTCTCCGGATTGGTGTCGTCGAAGCGAAGGTGGCAGACGCCGCCATAGTCGCGCGCCAGCCCAAAGTTCAGGCAGATGCTCTTGGCGTGGCCAATGTGCAGGTAGCCATTGGGCTCTGGCGGAAACCGCGTGCGGATGCGGGCGGGGTCCAGCGGGCCGGCGGCATGGTGAGCCGCATCACCGGGCGAACCGGCGAAATGACGCGCCGGCTGGAAGCCCTGTTCCAGATCGCGTTCGATGATGGCGCGCAGGAAGTTGCTGGGCTTGACAGCATCGCCGTCGTGCTCAGGCGCGGCGCTCGGGGTCTTGTCGGTGCTGGCGGACATGAATGAATCACTGGCGAAAGAGGCAAATGATTCTACGCGCCCGGATGCACCCGGCCGGGGGGCGGGGCTCTCTCGATCAAAGCGCCTTGAAACGGTGCGCGAACATGCGGCTGACGGCCAGGCGTTCCGGGCGGCGGCGCAGCTTGAGGGTCAGGCGGCCAGCCTCGTCGCGCACGGCGCGGTCAATGGCGTCCACATGCACGACATGGCCCCGGTGCACCTGCCAGAAGCGCTCTGCATCCAGCTGCGGAAGCAGTTCGCGCAGCGAGGCGCGGACGAGGTATTCCTGGTCGGCGGTCAGCACGCGGACGTATTTGTCGGCGGCTTCCAGGAACTCGATCTGATCGACGGGCAGCAGCACGATGCTCTGGCCCACGCCCACCTGCAGATGGCGCAGCAGCGGGGCGGGCCCGCCAGGCGTCGCGGCAAAGTCCCGCGACGGGCCGCCGGCCAGCAGCAGGCTGCGCAGCTGATCCAGAGTGGCCTCGAGGGCGCTGCTACTCACACCACTGCCGCCAATTCCAACGGTCACAGCGGCCACACCGCTTCCATCGGCCACACCGCTTCCGCCACTTCCAACGGTCGCACTGGCCACCCCGCTTCCGTCGGCCACACCGCTTCCGCCGGTCACACGGGTACCGCCGGTCAGTCCGCTCTCATCCCTGAGGCCAGGCCCTCGCCCCGCGAGCCCCGCTTGCAGGCGGCTCACCGTCTGGGCCAGGCGTTCCCTCTGCACCGGTTTGAGCACATAGTCCACGGCTGCACGGTCGAAAGCCTGTAGCGCGTATTGGTCGTAGGCGGTGACAAACACCAGCAGCGGGAAGGGCGGGGCGTCCGGGCCCTCCGGCCACTCGTCCGCCAGCAGCGCGGCGGCTTCGAGGCCTGTCATGCCGGGCATGCGGATGTCGAAGAAGCACACCTGCGGGAGGTGCTGCAGGGCCAGGTCCACAGCGGCCTGGCCGTGCGCCGCCATGGCCACGATGGTCAGCGACGGCCACAGGGTGCTCAGTTCCTGGCGCAAGTGCTGGGCCAGGAGGTCCTCGTCTTCGGCGATCAGGGCGGTGGGCATGGGGGCCTCTGCAAGTTCAGGATATTGAGGAAGTGGCCGAAAGGGCCAAGGGGCGACGCGACGCTTGGTCGATGGATCGATTGGTCGTTTCGTCGTTTCGTCGATTGGTCGATTGGTCGATTGGTCGATTAGGCGTCTGGTGTCTGGTGTCTGGTGTCTGGTGTCTGGCGTTTGGCGTTTGGGTCTTGGCGCTTGGCGCTTGGCCGTTGAACTCTTGGACGTTTGGCGATTGTCGCGATCAAACAAAGTCACCCGTGCGGCGGTGCTCCGAACGACGGCGGTCAGGCCTTCAGCGTCCCGTCGGGCGCGAGAGGGATGTCGATCACCGCCAGCGTTCCGCCGTCGGGATGGGCCTGGACATGCAACCGGGCCTTCGGGCCGTACACCACCGCCAGCCGCTCGCGGATCTGGCGGGTACCAAAACCTGAGCCGGGCGTCGGGGTGTCGGGGGGCGCGTAGCCGGCGCCGTTGTCGATCACCTCCAGCCGAAGAGTCCCGGGCCTCGTCGGCTCACCCGACCGACCCGCTGCAGCAGCGCCCGGTAATGCAGCGCCCTTCGAAGCAGCACCCGGCAAAGTAGCGCCGAACGAATCGGTACCCGCCGAAGCCGCATTCAGCGAATCCGCCGACACCAGCCGCGCCCTCACCGTCAGCCGCCCACCCGCCACATGCGGCTCCAGCCCGTGCTTGATGGCGTTCTCCACCAAAGGCTGCAGCAGCAGCGGCGGCACCGGCAGCTCCGCCGTCTCGGGTGGCAGGTCGAACTCGAAGCTCAGCCGCTGACCCATGCGCACCTGCATCAGCGCCAGATAGTCCGCCAGCCGGGCAAACTCGTCCCGCAGCGCATGCTGCTCCGCCTGGGACGCCACCAGCGTAGCGCGCAGGAACGCGATCAGATGGTCCAGCATGGCTTGGGCACGCGCAGCATCCATGCCGATCAGCACCCGCAGATTGGCCAGGGTGTTGAACAGCATGTGCGGCTCCAGTTGGCTCTCCAGCAGCCGCAACTGGGTTTCGGTGGCCTGACGTCGCAGGGTTTCCGCACGGGCTTCGGCCGCCGCGGCCTTGCCTCGCCACAAATAGATGAACGTCAGCGCGATGCCAGGAAGCATCGAGAACCCGAGGGCCCCCAGCATGGCCTGCCACGGTGCACTCAGCGGGCTGCGGAAATGGAGTCCGGTCAACTGATTACCCAGCCAGGCGCCACTGGTGTAGCCCAGCGTGGTCCCCACCAGCAGGCACAGCAACATCAGCGGCCAGCCCGGCCAGGCGGCGACGAAGTCATGGGACCACCCCATGCGCTCGTAAAACCGGATGCGGCCCCAAGCGGCCGTCAGGCGCAGGGCATGGATGAAGCCGCCGCATCCCAGGCTGATACAAAAGCTGTAGATGAACGTCGGCTTCCAGCTGTTGCCGAAGGTGCTCACCAGCAGCAGGGTGAGCATCGCCGACACGGCGCCAAGAATCAGCAGCTGGCGCACCAGATAGCGGGCCCAGTCCACCGACCCCTGCGGCTGGGGCGGGTTCGGGAGGAAGGTCGGGTGGGGGTCAGGGAGAGGGCGAGTCATGGCGCTGGCGCGTTGGAAGAGGCACGTGGGGCAGTGGGGCAGTGGTTCAGCGGGGCAATGAAGCGGCCGCCAGCGGTTGGGGGGCGCCGGCCACCAGACCACCCGCCTGCATCATGCCGTGATCGAAGCCGAAGGGCCTTGCGTCCAGGCGCCCCGGCGCAGGATGTTGATGCTGCGACCCACGAAGAAGCCGCTCAACAGCCCAAAGCTCAGGCTGGCGACGCCGGCAAAGGTCGAGTCGTGCGCCAGGCTCGGATGCAGACCCAAGGCCATGCCCACGGCGAAGCGGGCGCAGAAGATGCCCAGCATCACAAGCATCGGCAACCAGCTGCCGGGCACGCTGTACAGGCCGGTGGCCGGTTCGAACCGGGCTTGGCCGGGCCAGCCTGTCGCCACCAGGGCGCCGACGCTCACCAGCAGGCCGGCTGCCCAGGCCAGCATGGCCACACCGGCGCTGCCGGCCTGAGCGAAGCCGTTCTGGACGCCCCAGGCGCCAAACACCAGCCAGACCAGCGGCAGAACCAGCAGGCGCTTGCGGGTCACCGATTGGGGGCGGCTCTGCCGGGTACCCAGGACGATCAGCAAGGCCAGAATGAACCAGACCCAGACGGGCACGTGGGTGAAGATCTGGGTCAGGGCGTCGAGCGGGGAGGTGTGCATGTGGGTCTCCAGGGGGGCGAGGGATGCATCTCACGGGATGCGATGACCGCACTGTGCCGATCCGCCTCGCGTGCCACCATGGCTGCGCGACGAGCCGCAACCAGACGCCGCCAGCGACCTCCCACGGGCGCAAGCGGTCGAGGTTCGGCGCGCACCTCGGCGCGCGAGAGGACATCTTTCCGGCCACCGCGGGCCCATCAACGCCGCGATCGCCCCGACTTCCCACCCAGCAGGCTGCCCAGCACGCCCCGCACCAGCTCCCGGCCCACCGACGAGCCGATGGAGCGCAGGGCGGATTTCGCGGCGGCTTCGGCCAGCCCTTCGCGGCGGCCGCCCCTCGGACCGGTGCTGCCGAACAGCACATCCTTGAGCCCGTCGAGCATGCCGCCTTCGCTGCCACCGCTGCCGCTGCTGGCACCGCCGCCGGACGCCGTCGAAGGCGCCCGGGCGCTCCCGCCTTGAAACACCGCTCCCGCCTCATCGGCCATGGTGCGCTTCCCGGTCGGCAGCCCGCTGGACGCATCCCGCGGGGCGGTGACCGACGCGTCCCGGTCCGCCGCCTGGGCACTCGCCGCCGCCCGCCCGGTCAGCTTTTCATAGGCGGATTCACGGTCCACCTGCTGCTCATACACCCCGGCCACCAGCGACTGCTCCATCAGCGTCTTGCGCTGTGCCGGCGTGATCGGGCCGATCTGGCTGCCAGGCGGCAGCACAAACACCCGCTCGGTGATGCAGGGCCGACCCTTGTCGTCCAGCAGGCTCACCAGCGCTTCGCCCACGCCCAATTCGGTGATGGCCATGGCGATGTCCAGGCCCGCCTTGGGCCGCATGGTGTCGGCGGCGGCTTTCACCGCCTTCTGGTCCCGCGGCGTGAAGGCCCGCAGCGCATGCTGCACCCGGTTGCCGAGCTGGCCCAGCACGGCATCCGGAATGTCCAGCGGGTTCTGGGTCACGAAGTAGACGCCCACACCCTTGGACCGCACCAGCCGCACCACCAGCTCGATCCGCTCCACCAGCGCCGGCGGGGCGTCCTTGAACAGCAGATGGGCCTCGTCGAAGAAGAACACCAGCTTGGGCTGGTCCAGGTCGCCCACTTCGGGCAGCGTCTCGAACAGCTCCGACAGCATCCATAGCAGGAAGGTCGCATAAAGCCGGGGCGCGGCCATCAGTTTGTCGGCCGCCAGGATGTTGATCACGCCCTGGCCGTCCACCGTCTGCATGAAGTCGGCAATGTTGAGCATCGGCTCGCCGAAGAACCGGTCGCCGCCCTGGGCCTCGATCTGCAGCAGGCCGCGCTGGATGGCGCCCACGCTGGCGGCCGACACATTGCCATATTGAGTCGTGAACTCGCTGGCGTTCTCGCCCACATGCTGCAGCATGGCGCGCAGGTCCTTGAGATCCAGCAGCGCCAGGCCATGGTCGTCGGCGATCTTGAACACCATCTGCAGCACGCCGGCCTGGGTCTCGTTCAGGCCCAGCATGCGCGACAGCAGCAGCGGTCCCATGTCCGAGACGGTGGCCCGCACCGGATGGCCCTGTTCGCCAAAGACATCCCACAGCGTGGTGGGGCAGGCGGCGGACGCGGGCGGCGCCAGGCCCCGCTCCTGCAGCACCGCCAGCAGCTTGGCCGAGGGGCGTCCCGGCTGCGAAATGCCGGTGAGGTCGCCCTTGACGTCGGCCATGAAGACCGGCACGCCGATCTGGGACAGCGATTCCGCCAGCTTCTGCAGGCTGATGGTCTTGCCGGTGCCGGTGGCCCCGGTGATCAGGCCATGGCGGTTGGCCAGCGCCGGCAGAAGCAGGCATTCGATCTCGCCGTGCCGGGCCAGCAGGATGGGGTCAGCCATGAAACATCTCCAAAAACTTGCATCGCTGACGGTGCCCGCCGGAGAGCGAGGTTCCGAAAGCTAAAATCGCAGTCTAACGAAGCATCAACAGCGTCGGCCCGACGGTTTTCCCGGGCTGGCGACACAGGAGAACCAGTCTCATGGCAGGGCATTCGAAATGGGCCAATATCCAGCACCGCAAGGGCCGTCAGGACGAAAAGCGCGGGAAGGTCTGGACCCGTCTCACGCGTGAAATCATTGTGTCGGCCCGTGCCGGCGGCGGTGATGTGACCATGAACCCGCGCCTGCGCCTGGCCATCGAAAAGGCCAAGGCGGCCAACATGCCGGCCGACAACATCAAGCGCAACGTGGACAAGGCCACCGGCAACCTGGACGGGGTCACCTACGAAGAAATTCGCTATGAGGGCTACGGCATCGGCGGCGCCGCCATCATCGTGGACTGCATGACCGACAACCGCGTGCGCACGGTGGCCGAAGTCCGTCACGCCTTCTCCAAATACGGCGGCAACCTGGGCACCGAAGGCTCGGTGGCCTTCCAGTTCAAGCATGTCGGCCAGATGATCTTTGCGCCGGGCACCTCGGAAGACAAGGTCATGGAAGTGGGCCTGGAAGCCGGCGCGGAGGACGTGGTGTCCGGCGATGACGGCTCCATCGAGGTCCTGACCGCCCCCGGCGACTTCGAAGCCGTCCGCGCCGCGCTGGAAGCCGCAGGCCTGAAGCCCGAAGTGGCTGAAGTCACCATGCGCGCCGAAAACACCATCGACCTGGCCGGCGACGACGCCACCCGGATGCAAAAGCTGCTGGACGTGATCGAAGACCTGGACGACGTCCAGGAGGTCTTTCACAACGCCAACCTGGATCAATAAGCGCTTCGGCGCAAAGGAATTGCAATGAAGGTCCTGGTTCTGGGGAACGGCGGGCGCGAACACGCGCTCGCATGGCGGCTGGCGCAGGGGGAGCGTGTCAGCCAGGTGTTTGTGGCGCCGGGCAATGGCGGCACCGCGCGGGATTCCCGCCTGAAGAATGTCCCGATCACCGACATCAAGGCCCTGGCGGACTTCGCCCAGGAGCAGAAGATCGCCCTGACGGTGGTGGGCCCGGAAGCCTTCCTGGCGGCTGGCGTGGTGGATGAATTCCGCGCCCGCGGCCTGCGCATCTTCGGCCCGACGCGGGCGGCTGCGCAGCTGGAGTCGTCCAAGGCCTTCGCCAAGGACTTCATGAAGCGGCACGGCATTCCCACCGCCGCTTACGAGACCTTCTCCGACCCGGCCCAGGCCCATGCCTATGTCGACGCACAAGGCGCGCCCATCGTCATCAAGGCCGACGGCCTGGCGGCCGGCAAGGGCGTGGTCGTGGCCATGACGCTGGACGAGGCCCATCAGGCCATCGACTGGATCCTGGCGGACAACAAGCTCGGCGTGGTGCACAACGAAGGCGGCGCGCGCGTGGTCATCGAGCAGTTCCTGGAAGGCGAAGAAGCCAGCTTCATCGTGCTGTGCGATGGCAAGAACGTGTTGGCGCTGGCCACCAGCCAGGACCACAAGCGCCTGCAGGACGGCGACCAGGGCCCCAACACCGGGGGCATGGGCGCGTATTCACCGGCGCCGGTGGTCACGCCCAATGTGCATGCCAAGGTCATGCACGAGATCATCACGCCCACCATCCAGGGCATGGCCCGAGACGGCATGCCCTTCACCGGCTTCCTGTATGCCGGCCTGATGATCGACGCCCAGGGGCAGCCGCGCACGGTGGAATTCAACACCCGCATGGGCGACCCCGAGACGCAGCCGATCATGATGCGGCTCAAGAGCGACCTGTTCGAAGTGCTGATGCATGCCACCGACGGCACGCTGGATCAGGTCGAACTGCAGTGGGACCGCCGCGCCGCGCTGGGCGTGGTGATGGCCGCGGGCGGTTACCCCTTGTCGCCCCGCAAGGGGGACGTGATCTCCGGTCTGCCGGAGGACGCGGAAGACGCCATGGTGTTCCACGCCGGCACCGCCCAGCAGCCGGACGGCACCCTGGTCACCAGCGGTGGCCGCGTGCTGTGCGTGACGGCGCTGGGCGAGGCGGTGCGCCATGCCCAGCAGCGGGCCTATCAGGCGCTGACCTCCATCCAGTTCGAGGGCAAGCAGTACCGGCAGGACATCGGGCACCGGGCGGTCAAGCGCTGAACATCCTTGCGGATGTTTTTGGGAGATTTGCGTCGCTTTTCAGGGTTTTGAGCCTGGATTTGTTCAATGCCCGTTGCCTCACCCGCACGCCTCTTTGAACATATCGGTCTTCGAATTCTGATTCTCTGAGCGATATCTTGACTCTCGAGCGTTTGCAGGACGCCCCGGCGGCGGGTGCCGCCGCGTCCGTGTTGCCCCGTCGCTGGACCGGTCCGATGATTCCCCTGCCACCCGGCAGCCGCTTCGCAGGCTGGGTGCTGGGCCTGTTCGGCTGGAAGGTCCAGGGCCGGTCGCTGCCGGCGCTGCAGGGCGTGGTGATGGTGTATCCGCACACCTCCAACTGGGACTTCCCCATCGGGCTGCTGTCCAAATGGAGCATGGGCTTTGAGCTGAAGTTCTGGGCCAAGGACAGCCTGTTCAAGCTGCCGGTGGTGGGTCACTGGATGAAGGCGGTGGGCGGTGTGCCGGTCAACCGGCGGGCCGCCAATGGGCTGGTCGGTGAGACGGTCGCCCAGATGCGGCAGGCCCGCGAGCGCGGGGAGCAGTTCTGGCTGATCGTCGCGCCCGAAGGCACCCGCGCTTACACCGACAGCTGGAAATCCGGCGCTTATTGGGTGGCCGTCCAGGCCCAGGTGCCGGTGGCGGTCACGGCCTTCGACTACGCCACCCGCACGGTGGTGTTCACCGAATTCGTCGAGCTCAGCGGCGACCCGGACCGTGATTTCGCGCTGTTTGCCCAGGTGCTGGAAGGCCGCCGCGGCAAGCATCCGGACCAGGCCGGCCCCATCCGGCTGCGCCGCTAGCCAGGCACCGAAGCTGGCCCGCTCACCGGGTCACTCTCAACGCCCTCGCGCACACCCTCGCGCACACCCTCGCGCAACACCTTCGCGCAGCACACGCATCGGCACCCCATTTAGGACCGACAATCGCCCCCTGCTGGAGGGCGCCCCCAATGGACCGCGGTGGGCCGAAGGGGGACCCAGGCGCACCCAGTTCCTGCGGTGTCCCCATTGGCCGGTGGACACGCGGCGGGCGCAGAGCCTCCTGAAGAAAGGTGAATCGATGAACACTCAGTTGGTGCGCGACTACCTGCTGGGCTTGCAGCAGCGCATCGTCTCCTCCATGGAGGAGCTGGACGGACAGTCTTTTATTGAAGACGTCTGGCAACGGGAGCCCGGCGGTCGCCTGGAAGGTGACGGCCGCGTCCGTTTGATCGAGAATGGCGGGCTTTTCGAGCGCGGCGGGGTGAATTTCTCGCATGTGCTTGGGCGGGTGTTGCCGCCGTCAGCCACGGCACACCGGCCGGAGCTGGCAGGCGCACCGTTTGAGGCCATGGGGGTGTCGCTGGTGCTGCACCCGCACAATCCGTTCGTTCCCACCGTCCACATGAATGTGCGGATGTTTGCGGCCATGCCGGCCGAAGCACCGCCGGTGGTGTGGTTTGGGGGCGGCATGGACCTCACCCCGTATTACGGCTTCGAGCGCGATGCCCAGCATTTCCACCGCACCTGCCGTGCGGCGCTGGAGCCGCACGGGGCTGAGCTGTATCCGCGCTTCAAGACGTGGTGTGACGAGTATTTCTATCTGAAGCACCGCAACGAGCCGCGTGGCATCGGCGGCGTGTTTTTCGACGACTATGCGGAAGGCGGCTTCGATGCGGCCTTCGGCATGATGCAGTCGGTGGGGGATGCGTTTGTGCCGGCGTATCGGCCGATCGTCGAGCGTCGCCATGGGGCGGCCTATGGCGAGCGGGAACGGGACTTCCAGGCCTATCGCCGCGGCCGGTATGTGGAGTTCAACCTGGTCTTCGACCGCGGCACGCTGTTTGGGCTGCAGTCGGGCGGGCGGACGGAATCCATCCTGATGTCCATGCCGCCGATGGCCCAGTGGCGGTATGACTGGCATCCGGAGCCGGGCAGCCCGGAGGCGCGTCTGTACACCGACTTCCTGCGTCCGCGTGACTGGGCGGACGAGGAAGCGACGCACCTGTGGTTCTGACCGGCGCGGACGGCGGGGAAGGCGCGGGGGGCGCGGAGGGCCCTCCGGAGCGTGGGCTTCCCGAGCGCGGCCGTGCTGGACGGCAGGTCGGCTGGTTTGGCGGGACGTTCGATCCGGTACATCTGGCCCATCGGGCACTCGCCCAGGCGGCGCTCGACCAGCTTCAGCTGGACGAAGTGCGCTGGGTGGTGGCCGGGCAGCCCTGGCAGAAGGCCGGCCGGACCTTGGCGGCGCCGGAGCATCGGGCGGCCATGGTCCAGCAGATGATCGAGGATCAACCCCGGTTTGTGCTGGACGACAGCGAACTGCAGCGCACCGGCCCCAGCTACACGCTGGAATCGGTGGCGGCCTGGCAGGCGCGGCATCCGGGGGATCAGCTCTGGCTGATCCTTGGACAGGATCAATTGGCGGGTCTGCCCACCTGGCGAGGGTGGGAAGACCTGATTGGACGTGTGGGGCTGGCCGTGGCCGCCCGCGGGTCCGACGAGGTGAAGGCGCCGGCGGCGCTGCTGGAGCGGCCCCATCGGCTGGTCCGGCTGCAGATGCCGGCGCTTGAATGGTCATCCACCGAAGTGCGCCGACGTGCGGCTTCGGGCGGGGACGTGAGGCCCGTGGTGGGCGAAAAGGTTGCAGGTTATATTGACCTGCACCGTCTCTACAGTGAGCACTGAATGGACATCAAGAAACTGCAACGTGCCATCGTCGATGGTCTGGAAGATGTGAAGGCCCAGGACATCCTGGTGTTCGACACCGAACGGCTGTCGCCCTTGTTCGAGCGCGTGATCATCGCCTCGGGCACGAGCAACCGTCAGACCAAAGCCCTGGCGTCCAGTGTGCGGGAGACAGTGAAGAAGCGCGGCATGCAGGTCATGCGCACCGAAGGCGAGGACAACGGCGAATGGATCATCGTGGACTGCGGCGCCGCCGTCGTGCACGTGATGCAGCCGGCCATCCGCCAGTACTACCACCTGGAAGAGATCTGGGGCGGCAAGCCGGTCAAGCTCAAGCTGGGCGATGGCGGTACGCGCCTGGTCAAGGCTTCCGAGCCGATGGATGAAGAGGACGAGGACGGCGTGGCAGTGAGGAAGCCGGCCGGCAAGGCCAAGGCCAAGGCCGCCACAAGCGCCGCCGCACCGGCCAAGAAGGCGCCGACGCGCGCGGCTGGCAGCAAGTCGTCTGCGGCGAAGGCGGACGGCAAGGCGCCGGCGGCCAAGTCGGCAGGCAAGACTGCAGCCAAGTCGGCCGCAAAGCCCGCTGGCAAGACAGCAGGCAAGGTGGCCACCAAGACCACGTCCAAGATCACGTCCAAGACTGGCAGCAAGACCAGCGCCACCAGCGCCAAGACGACCGCCGCCAAGCCCGCCGTCCGCAAGACGGCTGGACGCTCGGCGCCGAAGGAAGTGGTCGCCCAGACCATCAAGGTCGGTGCGAAGAAGCCTGCGGCGAAGAAGACCGTGGCGGCCAAGCCCGCAGCCAAGTCGGCTGCTAAGCCCGCCGCTAAGCCAGTCACCAAGTCCGCTGCCAAGCCGGCCGCCAAGTCTGCCCCCAAGAAGCCTGCGGCTCGCAAGACCACGGTGACCACCGGCACCAAGTCCAAGACCAAGGCCTGAGTCCGTGCGGCTGGTGTTGTGTGCGGTCGGCCAGAAAATGCCGACCTGGGCGGATGAAGCGTACGAGGACTTTGCCAAGCGCTTCCCGCCCGAGATGCGTCTGGTGCTCAAGGCCGTCAAGGCCGAGCCCCGGACCACCGGCAAGAGCACCGAGCAGCTGATGGCCGCCGAAGCGCAGCGTCTGGAAGCGGCCTGTCCCAAGGGGGCGCGCCGGGTCTTCCTGGATGAGCGCGGCGAGCGGGTCACCTCCCGGCAACTGGCGCAGCGGCTGGAGACCTGGCGCGGCGACGGACGGGATGTCGCCATCTTCATCGGCGGCCCGGATGGCCTGGACCCGGCCCTGAAGTCCACCGCTGACGAGATGCTGCGCCTGTCCGACCTGACGCTGCCCCATGCCTTCGTGCGGGTGCTGCTGGCTGAAGGCCTGTACCGGGCCTGGTCGGTCATGGAAGGCCATCCCTATCACCGTGAATGAAGCCGCGCCCGGCGGTCTGCTGATGCCCATCCTCTACCTTGCCTCCCAAAGCCCACGGCGTCGCCAATTGCTGGATCAGATCGGCGTGGCGCATGAGCTGCTGCTGCCCGGCGACGACGAGGATGCCGAGGCGCTGGAAGCGGTGCAGGCGGGCGAATCCCCCGACGACTATGTGCAGCGAGTGACGCTGGCCAAGCTGCAGGCGGCGCTGGCGCGTCGCGAGCGGCGGCAGTTGCCGCCCGGTGCGGTGCTGTGCGCCGACACGACGGTGACGGTGGACGGCGACATTCTGGGCAAGCCCCAGGATGCGGCCGAGGCCCTGGCCATGCTGCGCCGCCTCAGCGGCCGGGAGCACCGGGTGCTGACGGCGGTGGCGCTGGGCGAGCCGCAGGGGCGTACCTCGGCGGCCCTGAGTGTCTCCATCGTGCGCTTCGAACACGTCCCGGAAGATCGGCTGCAGGCCTACGTGGCGTCCGGCGAGCCAATGGGCAAGGCCGGCAGCTATGCGATACAAAGTCAGGCGGCGGCATGGATCAGCCACATCAGCGGCAGTTATTCGGGCATCATGGGGCTGCCGTTGCATGAAACCGCCCGCTTGCTGAACGCCGCCGGCTGGGCTCTGTAGCGGTAGCTGGATGGGCGGCCACGAGTGATGAGCGGCCACGAGCGTTGCCGTCAGCCTTGAGGCTGACGGGAGCGCTGGAGCACAACAATATGGAAGATATCCTGATCAACTGGACCCCGCAGGAGACGCGGGTGGCGGTGGTCGAGAACGGGGCGGTGCAGGAGCTGCACATCGAGCGCACGCTCGAGCGGGGCCTGGTGGGCAATGTGTACCTGGGCAAGGTGGCCCGGGTGTTGCCGGGCATGCAGTCCGCGTTCATCGACATCGGTCTGGAACGGGCCGCATTTCTGCATGTGGCCGACCTGCATCTGAACGGGGTGACGCCACGCAATCATCATGGGGACGGATCGCATCCGGTGCCGATTGAGCGGCAGGTGTATGAAGGCCAGGCCTTGACGGTGCAGGTCATCAAGGACCCGATCGGCACCAAGGGCGCGCGACTGTCCACCCAGATCTCGATTGCTGGCCGCCTGCTGGTGCACCTGCCGCAGGACAACCACATCGGCATTTCGCAGAAGATCGGCTCGCCGGAAGCCCGGGATGCGCTGCGCAGCCGCATGCAGACGCTGGCGTCGGTGGGCGTGCAGGATGGCAACACCGGAGGCTTCATTCTGCGCACCAATGCCGAGGAAGCCAGCGATGAGGAGCTGTCGGCCGACATTGGCTACCTGCGCAAGACCTGGGGCATGATCCGCGACAAGAGCCTGCGCGAGCCACCGGGCACCTTGCTGTTCCAGGACCTGAGCCTGGTGGAGCGGGTGCTGCGCGATCTGGCCAGCGAGCGGACCAACTCGATCCGCATCGACTCCAAGCTGCAGTACGACGTGCTGCGCGGTTTTGGCGAGGCCTATATGCCGGCGGCCACGGCCAAGCTGGATCTCTATCGCGGCGAGCGGCCGATCTTTGATCTGCACAACATCGACGCCGAAGTGGCGCGGGCGCTGGCGCGGCGGGTGGACCTGAAGTCGGGCGGATATCTCATCATCGACCAGACCGAGGCGATGACCACGATCGATGTGAACACCGGCGGTTATGTCGGTGCGCGCAATTTCGACGACACCATCTTCAAGACGAATTTGGAAGCGGCCGGGGCGATTGCGCGGCAGCTGCGGCTGCGCAACCTGGGCGGCATCATCATTGTCGACTTCATCGACATGACCCGCGAGGAGCACAAGACTTCCGTGCTGCAGGAGTTCCGCAAGCAGCTCAGCCGCGACCGCACCAAGGTGACGGTGGGCGGCTTCACGCAGCTGGGGCTGGTGGAGCTGACGCGCAAGCGCACGCGGGAGAGTCTGTCGCGCATGCTGTGTGAGCCGTGCCCGACCTGCGAGGCACGGGGTCAGGTCAAGACGGCGCGCAGCATCTGCTACGAGATCATGCGGGAGATCCTGCGGGAATCGCGGCAGTTCAATCCCAAGGAATTCCGGGTGGTGGCGGCGGCGAATGTGGTGGAGATGCTGCTGGATGAAGAGAGCCAGCATCTGGCTGGTCTGTCGGACTTCATCGGCAAACCGATTTCATTGACGGCCGAGCCGACCAATCAGACCGAGCATTACGACATCGTGCTGATGTGAGGTCGGTGAGGGGCTCCTGGCGGTGAGGGGCCTGGACGCGCGGAGGATGGGCGATGGAAGTCGCTGCAAAAAAGGCGACAATCGACGCCGAATATGCAGCAATCTCCTGCCCACCTGCTTTTTCCGGACTATCGACGCCGTGTGCTGGCCCTGCTTCTCTTGCGGCCAGAACTCGCGCTGCACGGCCGTGAGGTCGCGCGGCGCACCGGGCTTCCAGCCGGCACGCTCACCCGTGAATTGAACAAGCTGGCTGAGGCGGGCCTGCTTAAACGAGAGAAGCGCGGCAACCAGCAGATCTACAGCGCCAACGTGCAGGGGCCGATCTTTGCGGAGCTGGCCAGCATCCTGCGCAAGACATCCGGCATGGCGGACGTGCTGGCCGAAGCGCTGATGCCCCTGGCTGACCGATTGAAGTGTGCGTTCATCTTTGGATCGGTCGGTCGCGGCGAAGAGTCCGCAGGAAGTGATGTTGACGTGCTCCTGGTCGGACAGGCAGGCTTCAGGGATGTGGTGGAAGCGCTTTTTCCGGCCCAAGTCAGCCTGGGTCGAGAGGTGAATCCGAAGGTCTTCGGGACCGATGAATTCGCAGCCAAAGCGCATTCCGAGTCATTTCTTCGGGACGTGCTGTCGCGTCCCAAGATCTTCCTGATCGGGAGCGCCGATGACCTTGCAGAACTTGTTGGGCCTGAGCCTTGATGCGATCGATCCGGACGTGGTGACGATCGGCAAGCTGCTGGCCGCAGCCCAGCGCAACATCGCGGATGCGCAGTTGGTCCAACTGAGTGCCGAGAACCGGTTTGATGCTGCCTACAAAGCCATCCTGCAGTGCGCAATGGTCGCATTGCAGGCCAATGGGTATCGGACGCTGAGCAGTAAACCCGGGCATCACCAGACCGCCATCCAGACCTTGAGCATCAGTGTGGGGTTGTCATCAGCCGACGTCATGGTGCTGGATGCGCTCCGCAAGCAGCGCAACTTGTCGGACTACTCAGGTGATCTGGTGCCCGAGGCCACTTCCGCAGAATGCTTGAGAAGCGCGCAACTGCTCTATGCCCACGTGCGTGAATGGCTTCAAGCACATCGGTCGCAATGGCAGTTCTCTGTATGAGGGGCCTCACGGCGCCAGGTTGTGCGCGCCGGGGAATGCCTCAAACGCCGAGGAATGCCGATCAGCGCTGAAGCGGCGCGACTTCCAAAGGCGGCGCCGTTGGCGCCTCTTCCCAAAGGTCGCTGCCCGACTGCGCCACGGCCCAGCGGACCTCCGGCAGCGCCAGAAGGGCGCTGAATAGCTGGTGCATCGCCTCGACGCGGGCCTTGGGCATGCGGGCGGAGACGAGCAAGCCGTTCCAGTCCGTCCGGGGGAACTCGCCGGGGAGGCTGAACAGGGCCGGGAGACTGCGGGCGGGGTAGTCGCTGGTCAACTCATCGGCACGCGCCAGGGCGGCCAGCACACGCGGGTCGAGGGTCGAGGACGAGCGGCCGTCCGGGAACATCCCGCGAGGCCGCATCGGGCCCGGCAGCAAGTCGGATGGGAAGACCGACATGAAGGGCAGTTCGCCCACGCGGGCCAGCAGTTGGAACCGCGTCAATGACAGGGGCGGGGACGCCTGCGGACGCTGGCGCTGGAGGCGGGGCATCACAGGACCCGCGTCCAGCATGCGGGCGCTGGTCAGTAGTACCAGGTTGCCGTCGCTGCCGTTCTCTGCCACCCATCTTGCGGCGGTGCGACCCTGGTCTTCCGATAGGTTCACCACCGTCACTTCGTCGCCGGTGCGCGCGGTCCACACCTTTGCCAGCGTTCGCGCGATGTGGTCGGGGCCGCTGCCCGCCACGAAGGGCGTGACCAGCACGACCGGCTTGGTCTCTTCCGGCTGCGATGGACTTGCCTGAGCCAACTGATCTGCCGCGGCCAAAGCCTGCGTTGCACCCACGAGGCCGCCCGCTGACAACAGCGGGGCGATCAGCATCAAGGCCCAGCGCGGCCTCCCCCCGAATCGGGCGGGCGCACGGCCGGTGCCGGGCAGGGCATTTGCCCTCCGATGGAGTCCTGATCTTGGAGACTTGCCCAGGACCTCGCGCCTGAAGCACGCGAGCGACCCAGGCGTTCGGCTTCCCGGCTGTGCGGACAGCGTCGCCCACGCACCAAGGGGCGTGGTCCTGCTGACCGCTTCAGCCGTTGAACCTTGGGTGGGCGCCGCACCCCATGGACGCGTCGGCATCGGCCTCGCCCCTGGCGCCGTGGCCGAAAAGCCGCAGGACCGGGGCTGACGCAGCGGCCAAAGCATGGACGCAGCGATGGGCTGGATCACGAGTCGGCTCACGGGTCGGATCACGGTCTGGAGCCGCTTCAGCAGCAGGGTCAGGAACAGGTTCAATGCCAGGTTCAACATGATGGTCACAACGATGGAGACAAGCGGATGACGCGGAGTCAAGAACAGTTGCTGGGATTCTGGGCAGCACCCCAGGCGAGGAGCCATGACTCTCTTGCAATAGGCCCCAGCCTTCGCACCCATCAGGGTTTGTTTGGACTACCAAGGCCTGACCAGCAACACCGGCTGTCCCTGAGATTCCACCGGGACAATTCGTAGCCTCTTGCGAAGCCCGCCGCTCAACCAGCGCGTGCGGCTCGTGCACAATTCGGACTCCATTCATCGCGCAAGCCATGATCAACAAGACCCCTGCCAAGCCTTCGATGACTTTGACGCGCCGCGCCCTGCTGGGCAGCGCAGCCGCCGGGCTCGCCGCCCCTGTCTGGTCTCCCGCCTGGGCCCAGTTCCGGGTGGAGATTGCCGGCGTCGGCGCCACGCGGCTGCCGATCGCGATCAACGATTTCAAGGATGAAGCCGCCACCGGCCAGACGCTGGGCGCCATCATCCGCGCCGACCTCGAACGCAGCGGCCAGTTCAGCATGGTGCCGGGCCAGCCCGGCATGACCGAAACCAGCGCCCCTCAGTTCACCGACTGGCGTTCCCGCGCTGCCGACGCCCTGGTGGCCGGCTCCGCCACCCGCCTGGCCGACGGCCGCTTCGATGTGCGCTACCGCCTCTGGGACGTGGTCAAGGGCCAGGACCTGGCCAGCGAGAGCCTGCCGGTGGTCGCCGCCGACCTGCGTCTGGCCGCCCACAAGATCGCCGATGCCATCTACCAGAAGCTCACCGGCGACCGCGGTGTCTTCGCCACACGTCTGGTCTATGTGAACAAGGCCGGCCCGCGTTACACGCTGCGCGTGGCCGATGCGGACGGGGAGGGCGAGCAAACCGTGCTGGCCAGCCCGGAGCCGATCATTTCCCCGGCCTGGTCGCCCGATGGCAGTGAACTGGCCTACGTCTCCTTCGAAACCCGCAAGGCCGTGGTCTGGATCCAGGACCTGCGCACCGGACGTCGCCGCAAGATCGCCGACTTCCGGGGCAGCAACAGCGCCCCGGCGTTTTCGCCCAACGGCCAGCAACTGGCGCTGACCCTCTCGCGCGATGGCGGCTCCCAGCTCTACCTGATCGGCCGCAACGGGGAGGGCGTGCGTCGCCTGACCCAAAGCCCGTCGATCGACACCGAACCGGTCTTCTCCCCGGACGGCGCCCAGATCTATTTCGTCAGCGACCGGGGCGGCGCCCCGCAGATCTACCGAATGCCCGCGGGCGGCGGCAGCGCCGAACGGGTGACCTTCAACGGCAACTACAACATCAGCCCGGCCATCAGTCCGGACGGCCGCACGCTGACCTTCATCACCCGGGTGGGCGGTGGCAGCTTCAAGCTGTGCGTGATGGACCTGGCCAGCGGACAGGTGCAGCAGATCACCGACACGACCGACGACGAAAGCCCCAGCTTTGCCCCCAACGGCAAGCTGATCGTCTATGCCACCCGCGCGGGCGGCCGGGACGTGCTGATGACCACCACGCTGGACGGCAAGGTCAAGGCCAAGCTGGCCACCCCGACGGTGGCGGACATCCGTGAACCCGCCTGGGGGCCGTTCGGCAACTGAGAGCAACTGAGATTTGGGTCGCCGAATCCCATCCGCTGAGCCTTCACCGCTTAACGTCCATGTCAGGCATCCCGTTTGCCCAAGTCCCCTTCGCGCCGGTTCACGAATGTGCGAGTCGCGAATCTGTCACCAGCGGGAAGGGTGCTGGTGACACCTGCGGGGCTTACAGCGTGACCGACGATTGCTTCACAATCCGTGTTTTTCCGGCTGTTGCCGGTATTTCCGGCGTCCTGCCGACACTCGCCTGCCCTTGATCCATAGGAGCGCTTACTCATGAAAATCGAAAAACTGATGCTGGGCCTGGTGGCCGCCGCCGCCCTGGCTGCTTGCAGCTCGACCAAGCTGGACGAAAAGCCGCCGGTCGAAACCGCTCAGCCGGTCGCTCAGCAACCCACCCCTCCCGTGGCTCCCCCGGCCGCTGAGCGTCAAGTGACGACGGTGGACCTGGGCGCTCAGCTCGACGCCGCCGTGGCCAACCAGCGCATCGTGTATTTCGACTTCGACAGCTATGTCGTCAAGGACGAGTACCGCAACCTGGTCGAAACCCACGCCAAGCGCCTGAACAACAAGAAGTCGCTGACGCTGAGCCTGGAAGGCCACACCGACGAGCGCGGTGGCCGCGAGTACAACCTGGCCCTGGGTCAGAAGCGTGCCGAAGCCGTGGCCAAGTCGCTGACGCTGCTGGGCGTGGCTTCGAGCCAAGTGGAACCGGTGAGCTTCGGCAAGGAGCGTCCGGCTGATAATGGCCACACCGAAGAGGCTTGGGCCAAGAACCGTCGCGTCGAACTGCGCGACAAGTAAGCGAGAGAGATGAGCATGCTGCGTTTTCCCCGTTTCTCCACGTTGATGCTGGGCATGGCCCTGGCCTGGACCGCCAGCGGTCCGGCGCAGGCTGCGCTGTTTGAGGATGACGAGGCCCGCAAGGCCATCCTGGACCTTCGCGCCAAGCAGACGCAGAACGAGGACGCGCAGCGTGCCCGCCTTGAGCAGCTCCAGAACCAGCTGGCCACCGCGCAGCGGGGCCTGCTGGATCTCTCTGGGCAGATCGACGGCCTGCGTGCCGAGATCGCCAAGCTCAGAGGCCAGAATGAACAACTGGCGCGTGACCTGTCCGAGACCCAGCGCAAGGTGTCCGACCAGTCCGCGACCATCGACAACCGCCTGCGTCCGCTGGAGCCCCAGAAGGTGGCCGTGGACGGCAAGGAATTCCAGGCCGACCCGGAAGAAAAGCGTCAGTTCGACGCCGCCATGGGCCTGGTCCGCAACGGTGACTTCAACGAAGCCGTGTCGGCGTATTCGTCTTTCCTGCAGCGTTATCCGGCCAGCGGTTATACCGACACCGTGCGCTTCTGGCTGGGCAATGCGCAATACGGCAAGCGCGACTACAAGGGCGCAATCGCGACCTTCAAGGCCTTCGTGGCCGGCAATCCCGACCACCCGCGCGCAGCCGAAAGCCTGCTGGCGATCGCCAACTGCCAGATCGAGCTCAAGGACACCAAGAGCGCCCGCAAGACGCTGGACGATCTGATCAAGGCCTATCCCAACAGTGAAGCTGCCCGCGCCGCGAAGGAGCGGATGGCGTCGCTGCGCTGACTCGGGCCCGGAGACGCTCCGGCCCTGGATCCAGGCCCCGTCGGATGATCGGCGGGGCTTTGTTGTTTCTGAGACGATGACCGGCATGACCGCGACGCCCTCCTTCCCTCCTGTTTCGGCTGACGACGTGGCCGCTGCCGAAATGCCAGTGGCCCTGGCGCCGGCTGCCGAAATGCCAGTGGCCCTGGCGCCGGCTGCCGAAATGCCAGTGGCCCTGGCGCCGGATGCCAACGTGCCCGCCCACGATGCACAAGTCGCCCCGGTCGCCCCGCCTCACTTGGACGCCGACAGCGAACGTCGCTTCGGCGGACTGCAGCGGCTGCATGGTGAGCGGGACTACCGGCACCTGCGTGCCGCCCGCTTCGCCGTGGTGGGGTTGGGCGGTGTCGGGTCCTGGGTGGTCGAGGCGCTGGCCCGCATGGGCGTGGCCCGTCTGGTGCTGATCGATCTGGACCATGTGGCCGAGTCCAACATCAACCGGCAGGTGCAGGCCCTGGGCAGCACGCTGGGCATGGCCAAGGCCGAGGCCCTGCGTCAGCGTGTGGCGGACATTCATCCCGGCTGCGAAGTCATCACCATTGAAGAATTCGTCGATGACGAAAATTGGCCGCTGCTGCTGGGCGATGTGGCCATCGACGGGATCGTCGATGCCTGCGACCAGGTGCGTGCCAAGGCGCAGATCGCCGCCTGGGCGCGACGGCTGAAGCTGGCGCATGTGTGTGTCGGCGCGGCCGGCGGCAAGCATCGCCCGCAGGATGTGGAAGTGCTGGATCTGTCCGAGACCACCCACGACCCGCTGCTGGCCAGTTTGCGTCAGCGTCTTCGCAAGCAGCATGAGCTGCCCCGGCAGGGCGGCATGGGCGTGCGCTGCGTGTTCTCGCGCGAGCCGGTGCGGCGGCCGGAGGAGTCCTGCGAGGTCGATGGCAGCCTCAACTGCCATGGCTATGGCTCCAGTGTGGCGGTCACCGCGGGCTTCGGCATGGTGGCCGCTGCGAACCTCGTGGCGCAGTATTTGCAGGCACTTGCGCGGCGCGAAAAAATCGCTCTATAATCTGCGGCTCTGCTGAGGGCGAACACCTCGAAGAGTTAAGGCGGACGCTGCCTGGCAAGGGTTGTTAACTGACTGATGTTAACTGCCTGATTGAGAGGCGCGATAAGCCGTATGGGTCGTTAGCTCAGTCGGTAGAGCAGCGGACTTTTAATCCGTTGGTCGCAGGTTCGAATCCTGCACGACCCACCATGTTTTGAAGTCTTGCGTATATGGGTCGTCAGTGACTCGTCGCAGTTTGGTGAAGTTTCTTCACTCTCGACTGTGCGAAAGCTGCGGAATATTTACGAAAGATGACGTCAGCAGCTCATAATATGATTCATAATATGAGCTGCAGTGGATCCGGGGGCTCTTAGCTCAGTTGGTAGAGCAGCGGACTCTTAATCCGTTGGTCGAAGGTTCGAATCCTTCAGGGCCCACCACTCAAGACGTTTTTACAGCAGGGCACTTGCAGCGTGTCACTTCTACGCAGTCCGGTTCGCAGTCCGGTCTGGACAGTTTGCGCAGAAGCGAGATGAAGCAAGTCTCCAGCAGGTTGTCACCAGGGGTCAGCCCCGGCGACGCCACCCACCGAATATCGGGCTCTTAGCTCAGTTGGTAGAGCAGCGGACTCTTAATCCGTTGGTCGAAGGTTCGAATCCTTCAGGGCCCACCAACTCTTTCGATGCATCGCATTGAATGTGGCATTCACCGGTCGAATACCTGTGTGGCGCTGCAAACAATGTCATCGAAACCCCCGAAAGGGCACAGCTTGCTGTGCCCTTTTTTGTTTTTGCGCTGGCATTCTCGCAAGGGATCCTTCCGCGTCCCTCGACCGCATCCACGCCCCACACCATTTGCCGCCTTCGCGCAGTCCTTTCCCCCGGCCTTTTTGAGGCCAAGCCCCCTCGGATAGACTGGCGAGCTACATTGAGGTTCACATGTCCCAGATTCAAGAAGCCACCCTGCTGGCAGCCCTTCAACAGGTGATTGATCCCAATACCGGTCGCGACTTCGTCTCGACGCGGCAACTCAAGAACCTGCGGGTTCAAGGGGACTCGGTCAGCTTCGACGTGGAACTGGGCTATCCGGCCGCCAGCCAGATCGACCACCTGCGGTCGCTGCTGGTCACCGCGGCGCGCACCGTCCCGGGCGTTGGCAACGTCAGCGTCAGTCTCACCAGCAAGATCATTGCCCATGCGGTGCAGCGCGGCGTGCAACTGCTGCCCGGCGTGAAGAACATCGTGGCCGTGGCCTCGGGCAAGGGCGGCGTGGGCAAGAGCACCACGGCGGCCAACCTCGCGCTGGCCCTGGCCGCGGAAGGCGCGAGCGTCGGTCTGCTGGATGCCGACATCTACGGCCCGAGCCTGCCCCTGATGCTGGGCATCCAGGGTCGCCCCGAAAGCACCGACGGCCAGACGATGGAGCCGCTGGTCTCGCACGGCCTGCAGCTGATGTCCATCGGCTTCCTGGTGGAAGAAGACCAGGCCATGGTCTGGCGCGGCCCGATGGCTACCCAGGCCCTGGAACAACTGCTGCGCCAGACGCGTTGGCGTGACCTGGACTATCTCGTCATCGACATGCCCCCGGGCACCGGCGACATTCAGCTGACCCTGTCGCAGCGGGTGCCGGTGAGCGGCTCGGTCATCGTCACCACGCCGCAGGACATCGCGCTGATCGATGCCAAGAAGGGCCTGAAGATGTTCGAGAAGGTGGGTGTGCCCATCCTGGGCATCGTCGAGAACATGGCCGTGCATGTCTGCAGCAACTGCGGCCATGCTGAACACATCTTCGGCAGCGGTGGTGGCGAGCGCATGGCGCAGCAGTACGGCATGGAGCTGCTAGGGTCCCTGCCGCTGGCACTGTCCATTCGCGAGCAGGCCGACAGTGGCAAGCCCACCGTCGTGGCTGAGCCCGACAGCGCCCATGCCGCCGCCTACAAGGCGATCGCCCGCAAGGTGGCGGTCAAGCTGGCGGGGCAGGCCAAGGACTACTCGTCCAAATTCCCCACCATCACGATTTCCAAAACCACCTGATCGTTTGGGGTATTGACCGGTGTCCAGCAAAAACTCTGCTTGAAACTGCAATTTTTGGGTTTTCAGCCAGGCTGCAAACCCCGGTCAGTTGCCAGAGCGCGGGGCTTGGTTTTTGTGCGGTGCAATACCGCTTCACCCGTCGTGATCCACCCACAGCGCGCACGCCAGGCGCTCTCCTGAAAAGGGGGGCGCTTTTTTCTTGACGGCGTACAACCCCGATGAACACGGGCTTCCCGGCCATTCGGGAATATCCGTCTGCATATTCGGAACCATGACTGTGCGGGTGGCGTGTGCCACTGCACACTTCATCGCGCTCTGACATTGGACAAAGCTTTCGCTTTGTGTGGAAATAATGAATGCGGGCCGCGTGTCGGCCGTGATTTTTTCCCAGATGGCGACGACGCCATCTCAGGAGGCATCGACAACATGGACATGAACCGGAGGCACTTCTTCCGGGTGAGCGGGGCGGCCGTCATGGGCTCCAGCCTCGTGGCGCTGGGGTTCTCCCCCACCGCCGCACTGGCGGAGACACGCCAGTTCAAGCTCTCCCGGGCGACTGAAACACGCAACACCTGCCCGTACTGCTCGGTGGGTTGCGGTCTCATCATGTACTCGCTCGGTGACAAGGCGAAGAACGTCAAGAGCGAGATCGTTCACATCGAAGGGGATCCGGACCATCCGGTGAACCGCGGCACCTTGTGCCCCAAGGGCGCTGGCCTGCTGGACTTCGTCCACAGCCCCAACCGCCTCAAGTATCCGGAGATCCGCGAAGCCGGCAGCAAGGAATGGAAGCGCGTGAGCTGGGACGAGGCGATGGATCGCGTCGCCAAGCTCATGAAGGCTGACCGTGACGCCAACTTCGTCACCACCAATGCGCAGGGCCAGACCGTCAACCGCTGGTTGACCACGGGCATGCTGTGTGCGTCGGCATCGTCGAATGAATCGGGCTACATCACCCACAAGGCGATGCGCTCGATGGGGTTGCTCGCGTTCGACAATCAAGCGCGCGTTTGACACGGACCGACGGTGGCCAGTCTGGCCCCGACGTTCGGACGCGGCGCGATGACCAACCATTGGGTGGACATCAAGAACGCTGACCTGATCCTGATCATGGGCGGCAATGCCGCCGAGGCGCATCCCTGCGGTTTCAAGTGGGTGATTGAGGCCAAGCACCACAACAAGGCGAAACTCATCGTCGTGGACCCGCGCTTCACCCGCTCGGCCGCGATGAGCGATTACTACGCGCCCATCCGCGCGGGGTCGGACATCGCCTTCCTGGGCGGCGTGATCAACTACCTCTTGTCCAACGACAAGATCCAGCACGAGTACGTCAAGCACTACACCAACGCCAGCTTCATCGTTGGCGAGGCCTACAAGTTCGAGGACGGTCTGTTCTCGGGCTATGACGCGGCCAAGCGCAGCTACAACAACTCGTCCTGGGCCTATGAGATGGACGAGAAGGGGTTTGCCAAGGTCGACCCGACCCTGCAGCACCCCCGCTGCGTGCTGCAGCTGATGAAGCAGCACTACGCCCGCTACACGCCGGAAATGGTCAGCACCATCTCCGGCACGCCGAAGGACAAGTTCCTCAAGATCTGCGAATCCATCGCGGAGACCTCGGCGCCGGGCAAGGTGATGACCATCATGTACGCGCTGGGCTGGACACAGCACAGCCAGGGCTCCCAGATCATCCGCACGGGTGCGCTGGTGCAGCTGCTGCTGGGCAACATCGGCCTGCCCGGTGGCGGCATGAATGCGCTGCGCGGACACAGCAACATCCAGGGTCTGACCGACCTGGGCCTGCTCTCGACCGCCCTGACCGGCTACATGAGCCTGGCCAAGGAGTCCGAGCAGGACCTGGACACGTACTACAAGACGCGTGCGCTCAAGCCGCTGCGTCCCAACCAGATGAGCTTCTGGCAGAACTATCCCAAGTTCTTCGTCAGCCAGCAAAAAGCCTGGTGGGGCAAAGCCGCGACCAAGGACAACGACTGGGCCTTCCACTATCTGCCGAAGTGGGACAAGGGCTACGACATGCTGCAGACCTTCGACCTGATGCATCAGGGGAAGATCAACGGCTACATCTGCCAGGGCTTCAACCCGGTGGCGTCGCTGGCCAACAAGACCAAGGTGGTCGAAAGCCTGTCCAAGCTGAAGTACCTGGTCATCATCGACCCGCTCGAGACCGAGACCGCCAACTTCTGGAAGAACTACGGCGAGTATCACGACGTCAAGACCGAAGAGATCCAGACGACCGTCTTCCGTTTCCCGAGCACCTGCTTCGCGGAAGAGGACGGCTCGCTGACCAACTCCGGTCGCTGGCTGCAGTGGCACTGGCGCGGCGCCGAGCCTCCGGGCGAAGCCAAGCAGGACGCGGAAATCATCGCCGAGCTGTTCCTGCGCATGCGCTCGCTCTACCAGAAGGACGGTGGTGCCTTCCCGGATCCGATCGTCAACCTGAGCTGGCCCTACAAGATTCCCAACAGCCCTTCGGCCGAAGAGCTGGCGATGGAATTCAACGGCAAGGCGCTGGCCGACGTGTTCGATCCCAAGGACCCGACCAAGGTGCTGGCCAAGGCGGGCGAACAACTCGCCGGCTTCGGCCTGCTGCGCGACGACGGCTCGACCTCCAGCGGCTGCTGGATCTACGCCGGCGCCTGGACGCAGGCCGGCAACCAGATGGCCCGTCGGGACAATTCCGACCCGTGGGGCATCGGCCAGACGCTGAACTGGGCCTGGGCCTGGCCGGCGAACCGCCGCGTGCTCTACAACGCTGCCTCGTGTGATCCGAGCGGCAAGCCCTGGAATGGCAAGCGCCGCTTGATCAGCTGGACCGGCGACAAGTGGACCGGCTCGGACGTGCCCGACATCCGTCCGGATGCAAATCCGAACGACCCGGATGCCGTGCGCCCGTTCATCATGACGGCTGAAGGCGTTGCCCGTCTGTTCGCGCCCACTGGCCTGGCCGATGGACCGTTGCCGGAGCACTACGAGCCGTTCGAGACGCCGCTGGAAGTCAACCCGCTGCATCCGAACAATCCGAAGGCCAAGAGCAATCCGGCCGCGCGTGTGTTCAAGAGCGACTTCGAACAGTTCGGCAAGCCGGACAAGTTCCCGTATGTCGCCACGAGCTACCGCCTGACCGAGCACTTCCACTACTGGACCAAGCATGCGCGGTCCAATGCGGTGATCCAGCCGCAGCAGTTTGTCGAGATCGGCGAGGAACTCGCCAAGGAGAAGGGCATCGCCAATGGCGACACCGTCAAGGTCAGCTCCAACCGCGGCGCCATCAAGGCCGTCGCGCTGGTGACCAAGCGGGTGGCGTCGCTGGACGTGGGCGGCAAGCGGGTGCATACCGTCGGCCTGCCCAATCACTGGGGCTTCGTGGGGCTGGCTCGCCCCGGCTACCTGGTCAATACGCTGACCCCGTTCGTGGGTGATGCGAATTCCCAGACGCCGGAAGTGAAGAGCTTCACCGTCAACATTGAGAAAGCCTGATCATGTCCTCGCTTCAATCGCTCGACATCGCGAAGCGCTCGGCCACGACCACGCCCAGCCCTGACGCCCGCCGCCAGGTCATCGAGGTGGCCAAGCTCATCGACGTGTCCTCCTGCATCGGCTGCAAAGCCTGTCAGGTGGCCTGCATGCAGTGGAACGACCTGCGCGATGAGGTCGGTCACAACGTCGGTGTCTATGACAACCCTGCGGACCTGTCGCCGCAGTCCTGGACGGTGATGCGTTATTCCGAGGTGGAGGTCCAGCAGGACCGCCTCGAATGGCTGATCCGCAAGGACGGCTGCATGCACTGCGAAGACCCGGGCTGCCTCAAGAGCTGTCCGTCGCCAGGTGCGATCGTCAAATACCAGAACGGGATTGTCGATTTCATCTCGGAGCACTGCGTGGGCTGCGGCAACTGCGTCACCGGCTGTCCGTTCGACGTGCCCCGCATCTCCAAGGCCGACAACAAGGCCTACAAGTGCAGCCTGTGCTCCGACCGCGTCGGGGTGGGCCTGGAGCCGGCCTGCGTCAAGGCCTGCCCGACCGGCGCCATCCGCTTCGGTTCCAAGGAAGACATGCATGAGTTCGCCGAGGAACGCATCGTTGACTTGAAGGAACGCGGCTACGACAAGGCCGGTGTCTACGACCCGCAAGGCGTTGGCGGCACCCACGTCATGTACGTGCTGCAGCATGCGGACCAGCCCGAGCTCTACCACGGTCTGCCCAAGGACCCGAAGATCAGTCCGCTGGTCTCGCTGTGGAAGGGCGCGGCCAAGCCGCTGGCGGTGGCCGCCATGATCGGCGCTGCCGTGGCCGGTTTCTTCCACTACATGAAGGTGGGACCGATCGAGTCGGGGCATGACAACCCCGATGAGGACGAGGAACTGGCGGACGAGAAGGCCCGCAGTGCCGCCCATGCGCGGGGCTCGGACACGCGCACCGACGTCAACGGCCCGCGCGGCTGAGGAAGGAGCGAACCATGTTGCAACGCTATCCTGACGCACAGCGGATGAACCACTGGCTCATCGCCTTGCTGTTCTTTGGCGCCGGCCTGTCCGGCCTGGCCTTCTTCCATCCGAGCCTCTTCTTCCTGAGCAACCTGTTCGGCGGCGGCCCCTGGGCCCGCATCCTGCATCCCTACATGGGGCTGCTGATGGTGCTGGCCTTTGCCGTGCTGGCCCTGCAGCTCTGGAAAGAGAACCGCTGGACCAAGACCGACACCGAATGGGTGCGCCACAGCAAGGACATGCTGGCCGGTGACAAGTCCAACATGCCGCCAGCCGGCAAGTACAACGCCGGCCAGAAGGGCATCTTCTGGGTGATGGTGGTGTGCCTGGCCGTGCTGCTGGTGACCGGGATCATGTTCTGGCATGCCTGGTTCCCGGAGGGCAACATCCTGATGCGCCGCATCGCCGTGCTGCTGCACGCGGCTGCGGCCACCGGGCTGATCCTGGGCGTCATCGTGCATATTTACGCCGCCATCTGGGTCAAGGGCACCATCCGGGCCATGACTCGTGGTACGGTGACGGAAACCTGGGCCAAGCACAACCACCCCCTGTGGTACAAGGAAGTCAAGGAGCGTCCGCGCGCATGACTGCCACGAGCAATACGGGCAATCCAGGCGGCCCTGGCGAGACCGGCAAAACGGTCAGCAGCCAGATCCGCCTGATGACACCGGAGGAAATCGCGGTGAACGCGGGGGCTCGCCCCGCGCCGCTGCGATTGCCCGAAGCCGGTGTCTTCGCCGAGCGCGCCCTGCGCCTGCGTGAGCTGGCGCAGGACCATCCGATGCGGGACTACCTGCTGTTTGCCGCCGAGCTGGCCCAGCGCCAGCACGAGCAGCTCAAGCAGGCCCGCCCCCTGACGCTGCCCACCGAATCCGATCTGGCCGAAGCCATGGCGTCCGGCCTGCCTCCGCTGGACAGCCGCACCTTCACCCGCCAGAGCGCCTGGCGTGACGAACTCAAGGACCTGCTGCAGCATCTGAGCACGGCCGCCGTGCCAGCACCGGTGCAGACGCTGGCCCAGTCGCTGATGCAACTGGATGAAGCTGCGCTGGAACGCCAGGCGCAAGCCTTGTTGTCCGGCGGCGGACCCGGCCTGGACCCGGCCGCCGCACCGTTGCTGGCGGCCGCCTTGCAACTGCACTGGGTGCGCCTGGTCCAGCAGCTGCAGGACCGCTACCAGCGTGCCGGCAAGACCGAGCATCTGGCGCCCTTCGGCATGATCGACGATCCGACGGTCTGCCCCTGCTGCGGCTCGCGTCCGGTGGCCTCCATCACCCGCATCGCGGCGGAGGTGTCCGGGCAGCGCTTCCTGGCCTGCTCGCTGTGCGCCACACAGTGGCATTACGTGCGCATCAAGTGCACCCATTGCCAGAGCACCAAGGGCATCAGCTTCCGCCAACTGGTGGACGATGACGGCCGGCTGCCCAACGAAGCGGTGCAGGCCGAATGCTGCGAGACCTGCGGTCACTATCTCAAGCAGGTCCATATGGAAAAAGACCTGCAGGTCGAGCCACTGGCCGACGATCTGGCGTCCCTGACGCTGGACCTGCTGGTGGGCGACCTGGGCCTGGTGCGGCACGGATTCAATCCGCTGCTGATCCTGGGCGAGCCGGACGCCGGCGACGATCGACCGCCCGGGGATGACACCCAGTCACCCGGCCCGGCCCACGGCGGCGCGGCGCCACCGGATCCCGGAGGGCACTGAGCATGAAGCCCGAGGCATCCATGGTCCATGGTCCGAAGGCGAGTCTCCCGGCAGACGCCCCCGCGTTCTCGCCGGCCGCCCCCAAAGACCTCCCTTCTGTCGACCGTTTGCTGCGCGACCCGGCGGTGACGCCGCTGGTCGCAGCGCATGGTCATGCGCTGGTGGCCGCCCAGGCGCGAGAACTGCTCGACGCCTGGCGTGCGCAGGCGCTGCAAGGGCAACTGCCCCGGGCGCAACTGGACGGCATTGTCCAGGCCTTGCAGGCCCGCTGCGACGCCCGCCTGACCCCGCGCATGCGCCGGGTGATCAACCTCACCGGCACGGTGCTGCACACCAACCTGGGCCGCGCGCTGCTGGCCGATGAAGCGCTGCAGCAGGTGCTGGCCTGCATGGGTTCGCCCAACAACCTGGAATTCGACCTGGCCCAGGGCGCCCGCGGGGACCGCGACAGCCTGGTGGAATCGCTCTTGTGCGAGATCACCGGCGCCGAGGCGGCCACGGTGGTCAACAACAATGCAGCGGCGGTGCTGCTGGGCATTGCTGCGCTGGCGGGCGGCGGACGCGAGGTGATCGTGTCCCGCGGTGAGCTGGTGGAGATCGGCGGCGCTTTCCGGATGCCGGATGTGATGGCGGCGGCTGGCGCGAAGCTGGTCGAGGTGGGCACCACCAACCGCACCCATCCAAAGGATTACGAAGCCGCCATCGGCCCCGCCACCGCGCTGCTGGTGAAGGTGCACACCAGCAACTACGCCATCCAGGGGTTCACCGCCTCGGTGGATGAGGCGACGCTCGCGCCGATTGCCAAGGCGCATGGCGTGCCGCTGATGACCGACCTGGGCAGCGGATCGCTGGTGGACCTGGCGCAATGGGGTCTGCCAGCCGAACCCTTGCCGCAGCAGATGCTCAAGGACGGCTGCGATGTCGTGACCTTCAGCGGCGACAAGCTGCTGGGTGGGCCGCAGGCCGGTCTGATCGTCGGCACCCGCGAGCACATCCAGCGCATCCGCAAGTTCCCGATGAAGCGCGCACTGCGCCTGTCCAAGCTGCCGCTGGCGGCGCTGGAGGCCACGCTGCGCCTGTATCTCAAGCCGGACCGCCTGACGCAGGACCTGCCCACGCTGCGCCACCTGACCCGTCCGGTGGCCCAGATCGAAGCCCAGGCCGCCCGTCTGCTGGCGCCGCTGCGGCAGGCGGTGGCTCCGCGCTTTGAGGTGCGGGCTGCGTCGATGCGCGGCCAGATCGGCTCGGGCTCGCTGCCGGTGGAGACGTTGCCGTCGGCCGGGCTGGCGCTGGCGCCGGTGCTGGAGGGCAAACGCGGCACCGGCCGCGCGCTGGACGAATTGCAAACCGCGCTGCGGGCGCTGCCCCTGCCCATCGTGGCCCGCGTGCAGGCCGACGAATTGTGGATGGACCTGCGCTGCCTGGACGAAGGTCCGCGTGAGGCGGAGTTCCTGGCGCAATTGCCGCTGCTGTCGGAGGCGCTGCGATGATCGTCGGGACCGCCGGCCACATCGACCACGGCAAGACCACGCTGGTGAAAGCGCTCACCGGCGTGGACACCGACCGCCTGCCGGAAGAGAAGCAGCGTGGCATCAGCATTGCGCTGGGCTATGCCTATCTCGAGACGCCGGACGGCCAGCGCCTGGGTTTTGTGGATGTGCCGGGCCATGAGCGGCTGGTGCACACCATGCTGTCAGGGGCGACGGGCATCGACCATGCCTTGCTGCTGATTGCCGCGGACGACGGCATCATGCCGCAGACCCGCGAGCATCTGGCCCTGCTGTCCCTGCTGGGCATCGATCACGGCACGGTGGTGCTGACCAAGATCGACCGGGCCGACGAGGCCCTGCGGGCGCAGCGCCGGTCGGAAGTGGCGGAGCTGCTGGCCCATACCGGGCTGTGTGCGTCGCCGGTGTTTGAAGTGTCCGCCGCGACAGGGCAGGGCGTGGACATCCTGCGCGAGCATCTGCTGGCCCAGGCCCGCGGACTCGGTCGGCGCGATGCGTCGGGGCAGGGCTTCCGTCTGGCCGTGGACCGGGTCTTCAGCCTCTCCGGCGTCGGCACGGTGTGCACCGGCACCGCCTATGCGGGCGAGGTGTCGATCGGCGAGGAATTGCAGCTGGTGCCGCCTGATGCGGGTCAGACGCCGCGTACCGCGCGGGTGCGCAGCCTGCATGCGCAAAATGCCGCCGCCACGCAGGCGCAGGCCGGACAACGCGTCGCTATCGGCCTGGTCGGTGTGGACAAGGACCAGGTCACGCGCGGCCAGTGGTGGGTGGCGCCGGAAGTGGCGCTGTGGACCGACCGCATCGATGTGCGGCTGCGCCTGTGGTTTGATGAAGCGCGGCCGCTGCGCAGCGGCACCACGGTGCATGTGCACTTGGGCGCGTCGCAGACGACCGGCTCGGTGGCGGTGCTTGGCACGCTGGACGGTGAACCGCTGGACGCCATCCAGCCTGGCAATGAGGCGCTGGTGCAACTGGTGCTGCATCAGCCGCTGTGTGCCTGGGCGGGCGACCGGGTGGTGCTGCGGGATGCGTCGGCCACGCGGGCGCTGGCCGGGGGCGCGGTGCTGGATCCGTTTGCGCCGGTGCGTTATCGCCGCACGGCGCAGCGGCTGGCGGAATTGAAGGCGCTGCTGGCACCGACGGCCGGGCAGCGGCTGGAGGGCCTGCTGGCGCAGGCGCCGTTGGGCGTCGATGTGCAGCGCTTCGCGGCGGCGCAAGGGGTGGCGCGGTCGGTGCGGGCCGCGTGGCTGGCACAGGCGCTGCCCGCGGATGACTCGGTGTGTACGGTGCCGGGGCTTGAAGGGCCGCTGTGGGCGCTGGGGCCGGTGCAGACCGCCCAGGGACGGCAGGCGGCGCTGGAGCGGCTGGCGCTGTATCACCAGCAGCAGCCCGATGAACTGGGGCCGGATCTGGCCCGCTGGCGCCGTTTGAGCCTGCCGCGATTGGCAGAGCCGCTGTGGCGCGCGCTGGTGCATCAGCTGGTGGCGCGCGGAGAGGTGGTCATCACCGGTGCGGCGGCGCATCTGCCGGCGCATGGGGTGCAGTTGTCGGCGCTGGACCAGCGGCTGGCGCAGCGGGTGCTGCCGAAGTTGCTGGATGCAGGGTTTGAGGGCGCGTGGGCGCGAGATCTGGCCAAGGACTCGGGCGAGGCGGAGGCGCTGGTGCGCACGACGCTGGCGCGCTTGGCACAGCGTGGGGAGCTGTTTCAGATCGTCAAGGACCTGTACTATGCGCCCGCACATGTGGAGTCCCTGGCACGGCTGGCGCGTGGCGCGGTCGCCGATCACGGCGAAGTGACCGCCGCGACCTTCCGTGATCTGACGGGCCTGGGCCGCAAGCGCGCGATTCAGGTGCTGGAATTCTTCGACCGCGTGGGACTCCTGCGCCGCGTCGGAGATGCCCATAAACTCCGTGCTGATTGCAGATTGTTCCTGGATGAGGATGAGGTTCTGGATGGGGAAAGGGCCGGTTCGGATACCCCCACCCGCCACCCCCCATCCCCCAGCAACATCCCTTCACTGGGGGGCCCTTGAGCCCCCACGTTTTGTCCCCGGAGGGGGAACGATCCCGGTGGATCGGCCAGGCTTCAAACCTGGTGGGTGGCGCCATGCGTTGCCAGGTGGGTTCGACCCCCGCCCCCCTCCGCCGGAAGCATGGGCTTGGCTACTGCGCGGGGCGATCTTGCGTCTGCGGTGCTCGCCGTACGAGAGTACGGCTGCGCTCCTCAACGCAACCTCGCCCCGCTCGCGACGCCAATCCCATGCTTCCGGACCACCTGCGTGGCGCGACGGCGCTGCGCGCGTCGCGTGGGCGGCACTTCGTGCGCCCACTTGCGAGGGGAGGGCGTATCGCGCCACTCCTGGGTTCAGGTGTTTTGTCCTTTTTATTCCTTTGGAGATCGTGATGGCTGGGTTGATGAATCGGGTGGGTCGTGTGGTGCAAGCACTTGCAGTGGCTGGCTTGGCGGCACTGTCGATGGCTGGCGTTCAGGCGCAGACCGTTTTGCGGGTCACCGCCATTCCGGATGAGTCGCCGACGGAACTCGCACGCAAGTTCGCACCCCTGGGCAAGTACCTCGAGAAAGAACTTGGCGTGAAGGTGGAGTGGACCCCCGTCACCGATTACGCCGCCGCCGTCGAGGCCGTGGTCAACAAGAAGATCGATCTGGCCTGGTTTGGCGGGTTTACCTTCGTGCAGGCCAATGTGCGCTCCGGGGGCAAGATCGTGCCGCTGGTGCAGCGCGAGGAAGACGAGAAGTTCCGCTCGGTGTTCATCACCGAAGCCAGCTCCAAAATCAACAAGCTCGAAGACCTCAAGGGCCACACCCTGAGCTTCGGCTCCGCCTCCAGCACCTCCGGCCATCTGATGCCGCGCAGCTTCCTGCTCGCCGCCAAGATCAACCCGGAAACCGACCTCAAGCGCATCAGCTTCTCCGGCGCCCATGACGCCACCGTCGCCGCCGTCGCCGGCGGCAAGGTCGATGCCGGCGCCCTGAATATCTCCGTCTGGGAAAAGCTGGTCAGCGAGAAGAAGGTGGACCCGAAAGAAATCCGCGTCTTCTACACCACCCCCGCCTACTACGACTACAACTGGAGCGTGCATGCCGATATGCCTGCCGCCATGCAGGAAAAGCTCAAGCAGGCCTTCCTGAAACTCAACGACAGCACGCCCGAAGGCAAGGAAATCCTCGCCCTGCAACGCGCCACCCGCTTCGTGCCCACCAAGCCGGAGAACTACGCCGGCATCAAGGCCGCCGCCGAGAACGCCGGTCTGCTGAAGTAAACCCCATGTCCCTGCTGGCGCTCGAAAGCCTGCGGCTGGATGCCGGCCCCCGCTGCCTCATCCAGCCCCTGTCCCTGCAGATCAACGCCGGAGAACAGATCGCCCTGATCGGCCCCTCCGGCGCCGGCAAGACCTCCCTGCTGCACGCCCTGGCCCTGGCCCTGCGCCCCAGCAGCGGACGTCTGGTCCTGAGCCAGCAGGACGCATGGTCCCTCTCCCACAGCGCCCGCCATCAACTGCGCCGCCAGCTGATGCTGGCTCCCCAGCATCCGCCCCTGCCACCGCGCCAGCGCGTGGCCGTGGCCGTGCTCGCCGGCCAGTTGCCCGGCGCCAGCCTCGCCCGCAGCCTGCGCATGCTGTTCAGCCCCTCCGCCGAGCAGGCCCGCCAGGCCCACGACGCCCTGGCGGCCCTGGAACTGGGCGACCGGCTCTGGTCTCGCGTGGATCAGCTCTCCGGCGGCGAGCGGCAACGCGTGGCGCTGGCCCGGCTGCTGGTGTCGCAGGCACCCCTGTGGCTGGTGGATGAGCCACTCTCCGCGCTCGACCCGCAACGCGCTCAGCGCAGCCTCGGCGTGCTGCAGCAAGCCGCGCGCCAGTCGCAGCGCACCCTCGTGTGCAGCCTGCATCAGGTGGAACTGGCGCGTTCGCTGTTCCCCCGCATCGTCGCGCTGCGCGACGGCCGGCTCTTTTACGACGGGCCGCCCGAGGGCCTGGACGATGCCACCGTGGCCGCGCTCTATGCCGGCGACGAGACCGTGATGCCGCCCACGCCCATCCGTGGTCACGATGCCGACGGCGGTCCCCGCGAGATCGATGGCGCCCCGGGTGTCGATCGTCCCGCGCCGGCGCCAGCCCCCCAACTGATCTGCCGATGAGCAATCCGGCTGCCCTGTCCGCCCCGCCACCCTGGCAGCGCGATCCGCTGGCGCTGCGGCGCCTGACCCTGGCGGTGACGCTGCTGGTGCTGCTGTGGCCGCTGCTGGTGCTGTGCGAGTTCCGGCCCTGGGAATTGCTGGAGCCGCGCAGCCTGCGGGCCACTGGCCGCTTCCTGGTCCAGTTCCTGACGCCGCGAGTGGATGCGGAATTCCTGATCATGGTGGCCGGGGACACTTGGCGGACCGTGGCCATGGCGTCGGCCGGCCTGGCATTGGCCTGGATCATTGCGATTCCCATGGCGCTGCTGGGCACCGCGCGTTTGTCCGTCTCGGCGCTGACCGGACGCATGGGCACCTGGCCGGCCGCGCTGCGGTTTGTGGTGCGGGGCGTGCTCGTCATCCTGCGCTCGGTGCCGGAGCTGGTGTGGGCGCTGATGCTGGTGCGTGTGATCGGCCTGGGTCCCGGCGCCGGGGTGCTGGCCATCGCGCTGACCTACGGCGGCATGCTGGGCAAGGTCTACGCCGAGATCCTGGAGAGCGCCGACGGCGCGCCCACACGCGCCTTGCTGCGCAACGGTGCTGGCCGGCTTCAGGCCTTTTTCTTCGGCACGCTGCCGGGCTGCGCGGACGAGCTGGTCAGCTACACCGTCTACCGCTGGGAATGCGCCATCCGGACGTCGGTGGTGCTGGGCTTTGTCGGCGCGGGTGGCCTGGGGCAGCAGCTCGACAATGCCAACAAGATGCTGGCCGGCAACGAGGTCATCACGCTGCTGCTGGTGTTCGTGGCCCTGGTGGCCGCAGCGGATCGGGTCAGCGCCTGGCTGCGGCCCAGCCGCCGCGGGCAGGAAGAGGGCGAGGGCGGCCGCGAGCGGCCCGCGCCGCGCTGGGGCCTGTGGGCGCTGCTGCTGGCGCTGGCCGCCATGTTTGTGGCCAGCTTCGCCACGCTGCCGATGCATTGGGGCGAATGGCTGAGCTGGCAGGCGTTTCAGCAGATGGGCGCCTTCCTGGCCGAATTCTTCCCGCCGCAATGGGCGCCGGACTTCCTGCAGCGGGTGGGGCAGGGCGCCCTGGAGACGCTGGCCATGTCCGCCTTGGGCAGCCTGCTGGCAGCAGTGGCCGGTCTGGCGCTGGCGCTGGTGGCCAGCCGGCCGTCGGGCCTGCTGCGCATCGGGGCGCGCATGGCGCTCAACGTGCTGCGCAGCGTGCCGGAGCTGGTGTGGGCGTCGCTGCTGCTGATCTCTGCCGGTCTGGGCCCGATGCCCGGCACGCTGGCGCTCGCCCTTCACACCACGGGCGTTCTGGGCCGCCTGATGGCCGAAGCGCTGGAGAACGCGCCGTCGGCCAACGCGTTGGCGCTGCGCTGGGCGGGGGCGTCTCGCTGGCAGGTGTTCCTGTATGCCACGCTGCCGCAGGCGGCGCCGCAACTGCTCAGCTACAGTCTCTACCGCTGGGAAAACAACATCCGCGCCGCGACGGTGCTGGGCGTGGTCGGTGCCGGTGGGCTGGGGCAGATGCTGACCGTGCATCTGGGGCTTTTCCAGATGCGCGAAACCGGCACGGTGGTGCTGGCGATGCTGCTGCTGGTGATGGTGGTGGATGCCTGCTCTTATGCGGCGCGGCGCCAACTGAATCGATGAGGCACGACGTGGGCCACCTACTCACGCAGGGGTGCTCGGGCTGCCGGCCACCCGCTGGAGGGCGCGGCAGGGCCTCTTGCTCACGCGAGGGGTCGGTATCGCCGGCTGCTTGAAGGAGAACGATCACCATGGACGCAATGACCCTGTTGCATGGCCGCGCATCGGTCGGCCCCAAGCATCTGGTGGAGCCGGGACCCGATGAGGCTCAGCTTCGGCTGATGCTGGAAGCCGCGCTGCATGCGCCGGACCATGGCGAACTGGTGCCCTATCGCTTCAAGGTGGTGAGCGGTGAGGCGCGCCAGGCAATGTCCCGGCTGTTCGGCGAAGCGGCCCGGCGCGCCGGCAAGGACGACACTGGAGTGGCTCTAGACGAAGAACGCGCGCTGCTGCCGCCGGTGACGGTGGCCGTGGTCGCCCGGCTGGACCTGGGGCATCCGCAGGTGCCTGCGCATGAACAGTGGATCGCCTTGGGGGGCGCGCTTGCGAACTTCCTCAATGCGGCGCACGCGCTGGGGTTCGGCGGCAAGATGCTGTCCGGGGCGAAGGCGCGTGACCCGGGTCTGGTGGCCGCTTTCTGTGATCCGGGGGAGACCCTGGTGGGGTGGATTGCGCTGGGTACGCCGGCGCGGGCGGCCAAGTCCCGACCGGCCAAGCGCGGGGCGGCACTGGCGCTGACGGCGTGGCAGCCGCCAGGGGCATGAGCTGGGCGGACCTGGCTTACTGCTGCTCAACGCCGGGGATGCGTCCGTCCCTCATCTTGAACGGCTTCGAAATCAGACAAAGTGCTTCGGCGTCGATGAAGACAGGGAGCACCAAGCGCATGACTGCTGAAGCGCCTGTCATGACCTGCCGCTGGAACAAGCTGCGCCGCACATGAACGGTGGAGCCGGGCTTGATGACCGCGACGTCGGCGGGTTCGGGATCGTGCTCAATCGCTCCGATGAGAGGTTTCCAAGAGCCATTGAGATCTCGGAACTCAATGAAGGAGTGGATGCGATCGACCCAAAAATCGGCCGCCTCTCTGTTGCCTTTGATCTTGAGCGCTTCACCGGTTGCCTGGTTGCTGATGCGGAACTCCCCTGAAACAAAACCGTCAGGCGAGATGAGGGTTTTGGTCAGCTGAATGTTGACATCGGAAAACGGTGGTGTTCCAGCACTAAAGCAGAATTTGTAGTTGTCTGGTGCTGCGAAGGCGAACCAAGGCGAAAAAGCAATTGCTGCTGCTACGAGATGCCTGGATCGGGCGAAGCGTTGGAATAGATTGATGAGCATAAGGCCGTTCCTTCGTCAAAGTGACGCCTGACGCCGAGGTCAGCGCTTGACTTGCTGCTGCTTGACTCCGGGGATAGCACCGTCGCTCATCTTGAACTGGGTTGAATTCAGGCATACGGTTTGAGTACCTATGATCACATCGAGCGCTAAACGCATATCTGCTGATGCGTCCTTCATTTCCTGACGTGGGAACAAGTCGCGGTGCAGTTCAAATGAGGAGCCGGGCTTGACGATGGTGAAGTCGTTGGCCTTCTCGGACTGAAAGCGAAGCAGGAAGTAGCTATCCCAAACGCCATTTAAATTGCGAAACTCGAGTTTTGAAAATGGTCGGTCCACCCAGAATTCAGATTTGTACCAGGAGCCCTGAATTTTGATTTCCCTGTCTGACCCATGATGGCTGACACGAAAGACTCCTGAAACAAGACCGCTCGGCGATATGAGAGTTTTAGTCAACCGGATGTCGATGTCGGAATAAGGCGGATGTCCTGCATCCAAGCACACTGGGTGAGTATGCGGATCCGCGAAAGCGGAGCAGGGCGCAAGGGCGACCCATGCTGGCAGGAAGCACCTTAAGACAAATGCACGTCGGAACAGGTCAGTGGCCATGAGGCCCTCCAGCGCTATCACACCCCAGGAAACTCGCCGCATGTCCGCGCGCTCGAAACTCATGCACGACGTGATCCACGAACACCCGCACCTTCGCCGGTAGTAGCCGGCGGCTGGCGTAGTAGATGCTCAGCGGCAGGCCGTTGCCCCACCATTCGGGCAGCACCTGCACGACCTCTCCACTGCGCACCAGGGGCCGCGCATGCGGCGCCGACATCAGCGCCACGCCCATGCCGGCGGCGGCGGCTTTGCCCATGGCCTCCGGGTCGTCGAGCACGATCACTGGCCGCACCTCCGCGACCACGGAGCTGCCGTCCGCATGGGTGAGCGTCCACGGCATCAGCCGCCCGGTGCGGAGCGACCGGCGGACCACACCCCGATGACGCACCAGGTCTTCGGGCGTCTGCGGCACCGGATGCCGCTCCAGATAACCCGGTGAGGCCACCAGCACAAAACGCAGCTGCGCCAGCTCCCGCGAAATCAGGCCATCGGTGAGCTCGATGCCGCCGCCCACAGCCACGTCAAACCCTTCCGCCACCAGCTCCACCTGCCGATTCGCGAAGTGCAGGTCCGGCACGATGTCCGGGTAGCGCTCCAGAAAGCTGTCCAGCATCGGCAGTACATATTCGCGGCCCACCATCGGCGCCAGCGCCACCTTCAGTGGGCCTGCGGGCTGCCCGGCGCCTTGCCGAAGGTCTGCCAGCGCGTCGCCGATCTCGCCCCAGGGCAGACGCACCTGGGCGTACAGCCGTTCTCCGTCCGTGGTCAGCGCCAGGCTGCGCGTGCTGCGCTGAAACAAGCGCAGCCCCATGCGGGCCTCGAACTGCGCGACGCTCTTGCTGACGGCTGCGGGCGTCAGTCCCAGCCGCCGTCCGGCTGCGGAAAAACTGCCCTCATCCGCAGCGGCGATGAAGGCGTCCAGATGGCTGCGGAGGTCGGTCAGCATGGTTGCAGCTTATCCGAATGGTTGAAAGTGATCGAGCAGATTGATGACTACACCAATCAGCTGGTGCCGACCACACTGTGATCACTGATTCACTCAACCCTTCGGAAAGCAACCCATCATGACCACTTCCCACACTCCTTTGCTTGGCCAAGTCGCCTTCATCCACGGCGGTTCACGCGGCATTGGCGCTGCCACGGCGCGTCGCCTGGCCCGCGACGGTGCCGTCGTCGCCATCGGATACGCCGCCTCTGCCAGCGCCGCACAGGCGTTGGTGGATGAGATCGTCACAGCAGGCGGCCAGGCCGTCGCGGTAAAGGCGGATGCGACCGACGCCGCTGCGCTGACCGCAGCCATTGATCAAGTGGCTGAGCGTTTTGGCCGGCTGGACATCCTCGTTAATAGCGCCGGCGTGCTGCACACTGGGCCCTTCGAGACCTTCTCGCTGGACGACTTCGACCGCACGCTGGCGGTGAATGTGCGCTCGGTGTTTGTGGCGTCGCAAGCAGCGGCGCGGCATATGAAGACCGGTGGCCGCATCATCAACATTGGCAGCACCAATGCCCAGCGCATGCCCTTCGTCGGCGGCGCGGCCTATGCCATGAGCAAGTCGGCGCTGGTCGGGCTGGTCAAGGGCATGGCGCGTGACCTGGGGCCGCGCGGCATCACGGTCAACAACGTGGCGCCGGGGCCGGTGGATACGGACATGAATCCGGAAGCCGGTGAGTTCGGTGCCGCGCTGCACGACCTGATGGCCTTGCGCCGTCACGCCAAGGTGGAGGAGATCGCCGGCATGGTGGCCTACCTGGCGAGTGCCGAAGCGGGTTTTGTCACCGGGGCCGATCTGCTGATTGACGGGGGTTTCGCGGCCTGAGCCTTGAAAGGAGAGTCGGCAAGCCCGGTGGGGACCTCTGCCGATCTCCTGCCCGACGGGCGGCGTTGCTCAGTGCGCGTGGGCCAGGTCGAGGGCTTCGACCATGGCCTTGCCAATGGCCTCACTGGACTTCGGGTTCTGGCCCGTGATCAAGTGGCCGTCACGCTCGACATGCGAGAGCATGGGCAGCAGCGCCGAATGGAAGTCGGCGCCCTGATCCTTCATGGCGTCCTCGAGCAGGAACGGCACCTGGCCATGCAGGCCGGCCAGGCGTTCCTCCATGTTGGTGAAGCCGGTTACGCGGCGTCCCTTCAACAGGGGCGAGCCGTCGCGGCGGCGGACGTGCAGCAGTCCGGCCGGCCCGTGGCAAACCGCGGCGATGAGCTTGCCGTCGGCATCCTGGCGGGACAGCATCTCCTGCAGCGTGGCATCGGTGGCCAGGTCCACCAGCGGACCGTGCCCGCCGGGCAGGAAGATGAGGTCGAACGATTCGTCCTTGACCGATGCCAGGGTGCGCGTGGTGTGCAGGGCGGACAGCGCAGAGGCCCACTCTTGGGCTTCCTTCTCGCTGGGTTGGGACTTCTCGTCGATGGGCACGGCACCACCGGCCGGCGACGCCACCGTCACCTCGACGCCGGCTTGCGTCAATGCCAGGTAGGGCACGGCGAATTCTTCGGCCCACAGACCGGTGGGATGGCCAGATGGGAGCTGACGGCAGCTGGTAGCGACAATGAGGGCGCGCATGGGAAGGCTCCTGGAGGTGGAAGAGGGGATGGCGCCTGTTCGGCAAGCAGGGTGCCTGCCGCCATCCACGGGGTGCTTGCATCCGCCACAGCGCTTTTTCGAAAGCCCATTGCTGAGCAAGCCGCGCAGTACAAAGCTGGGTTGGGTGTCAGCGGGACTTGTTGCACGCGCCCACCCTATGACGCTCGCACTTGTCCCTGTGCCTGCCTCGACGCCGGTCCAGATCAATCGGCCAGACGCATAATTTGCGCCGTGTACGCTGACGACTCGAACTCATGAAGACGATTGCCGATTTGCGCGCACAGATGATTGCGGCTCAAAAACTGACCGGGCAGTCGTCCCTGGACCGCAGGGCGCCGGCTCCGAAGGCGGTTCCTGCGCTGCTGGACGCCAAGTCGGCGATCAGTCGCTTCATCGCGGAAAACGGGGAGAGCGCTGACGCCTATCGCCTGCTCAGCATGGCGCAGGAATGCCTGTTGAACTACGCCGGAGCACGAAGCAGCTTTGAGAAGGCACTGTCGCTGTCCAATCAGCGCCATCCGAAGAATCTGAAGCATCTGGCGCTGCTGCGCGAGTACGAAGGCAAGTGGAATGAGCTTCCTTTGACTCCCGATGAACTGCTCCACCTGGGCGCGCATCTCACTAGCGCGCTCGCCACCCATGCCTGTGACCACACGCCCAAGCACACCAAGGCCTGGCTGGCGCAGTGTTCTCCCGGTCAGCAGGACCAGAAGCTGAAGGCGCTCCGCCACTGGGGCGGGTACTGCGACTGTGAGGTTCTCAGCAATGCTGTGCAAAGTGCCGCATGAGGCTGCTCACACTTCCCAACCCAGGGCCAAGCGCTCCGCTCCGATGATGAAACCTTTCCTCCTCGTGACTCTCCTGTTCACGGGCCGCGCGGCCCTGGCGGCCTCGAGTGTGATGTGGTTTTCGTGCCCTCCACAGCTGGACGGCACTGAGCAGCATGCCAGGCAGGTGCCCGAGGGCTGGGAGGCCACCGTGCAGGACGCGGGTCCCAAGCACATGCTCACGGGCTTCACCATCAATCTCGGGCCTGCCAGCAAATCGGACGGCACGATTTATGACGACGTGAAAGAAACCACCGATCGCAAAGGCAATGTGACGTCCCGGCTGATCTGGAACGTCAAGCCGCTGGAGGACGCATACGCCGTGTGCGCCTACACACGGACCTCGCTGGTGCTGACGCGATCCCTCAAGGGCTATTCAGAATGTGTGGCCACCAGCCGCCGCAGCAAAGACACCCAGTTCCAGATGGAAGAGGTTGTTTGCCGCTGAGTCCTGCTCGCGGCCCCGTCAGCCGTAGATGTAGCTCTGCAACTGCGCAATGGTCATCTCATCGTCCGCGATGATGTCGTTCATCAGGTCGCGGATCGACAGCATGCCGATCACCTTGTCGCCTTCCATCACTGGAAGGTGCCGGATCTTGCGCTGGCTCATCAGGCTCATGCAGTCCCGCATCTCGGTGGTCGGTTTGACGACCAGCACATTGGGCGTCATGACCTCGCTCACCAGCGTGTGGCGCGAATCCCGGCCCTGCAAGGCGATTTTGCGGGTGTAGTCCCGCTCGGAGAAGATGCCCAGCAGCCGCTCGTCTTCCATGACCAGCAGCGCACCGACATCATGTTCGGCCAGCAGGTGCAGCGCATCAAACACCGTTGCTTCCGGCGTCACACGCCAGACGCTCGGGCCGCGGTTCTTCAGCAGTTCGGACACCGGTTTCATGGATCCTCCTGACCTGTCGACCAAGCTTTGATGCCCCGGCGACGATCGTCGGGACCCATGTACCCGAGGCCAAGCCTCCGGGTGGTTTCACCTTAGCGGTGATGCGCACTTTGCGCTGTCTGCCAACATAAGCGCAGTGCCAACGCAGCGCAAGACCCTGCGCAAGCTTTCTCGCGCGTTGCCCGCGCTCTGGCAAGACCCGTCCCTACGACTGTGGACACACAACGGCGCAACCGCGCTGCGCCGGGAAGGCCTCAGGCCGGATGCGTCAAATCCCGCAGATGGGTCGGACCGGCGCGGCGTTCGATCTCGGCGAGCAACTCCCGACCCCATCCCAGCGCAAACAGTGCTTCGCCCACCACGAACATCGGGCCCACCAGCAGCCCGATGAGGTCGTCGACAAACGCCGGCTTGCGGCCTTCGTAATAGTGGCCCACGAACTGGATGATCCAGCCCACGATGAAGCTGCCCAGCCCCCAGGCCAGCCAACTGGCCATCGTGCCTGCGGCCAATGGATGGGCCAGCGCCATCAGGATGGCGTTGACCAGCGCGGTGGCCAGCCCCAGCACCAGATTGCCGCGGGTCAGGTACCACAGCGTGGCGGCGGCCCAAGCCAGCCAGCCGAGCGTCACCGTGTAGTCGCCCACATGAAATTCGCCTCGCGCCAGCAGCACGCCCACCGCAAACACGATCAGCGGAATGCCGACGAAGTGGGTGGCGATATTGCGGCGGTCGCGGTGATAGGCCGCGTACTGGGCCATCAGGTCAGTGGCTTGACGAGCCATGGCGTGTCTCCAGATTGCGTTTTGAACAATGCTAGTGCGACTCCGCCCGGAATGGCCATCAAAATGCAGAAATTCGAACTCTCGGTTATCCCTATGCCGTGCCACTTGCGTGACAGAAGTCCTCGTTCGGGCCATCGACCGCGTGTTGCCGTCGTCTTCATCGCACTTCTGGCGGCCCTGACGGCCTGCTCGACCTCGCCACCTTCCACTCCCACTCCCACCCCCGCCAACGGCCCAGCCACGCTCCCGGCGAGCGACACGGCGCCCCCCGCATCAGCAGCCCCGGCACAGAGCCGTTCACCGCTGCCCGCGCTGGCGCCCCTTGCGCCCCCCGCGTCCAACGCGCCGCGTCCATCCACGGCATGCGCTGACTGGTTGCGCCTGCAGCAGGGCGGGGAGGGCCGACTCTATGCACTGGATCCAGCGCAGACCACGCTGCGCATCCTGGTTTATCGGGGCGGGCGGCTGGCCTCGCTGGGGCATAACCACGTGATTGCTGCGGAGCAGCATGCCGTGGGCCAGGTCTACCTGCCCAAGGACGGCTTTGCGACGGCGGGTGCGGAACTCGGTTTCCGTCTAGACGAACTGGTGCTGGATTCGCCGGCGTGGCGCACAGCCCTGGGAGGCGACTTTGCCAAGATCCTGTCCGAGGCGGACATTGCTGGCACCCGCGCCAACATGCTCAAGGCCTTGGATGCGGCGCAATATCCGGTGGTCCAGGCGGTGACGCGTACGGTGGAGGGCGGCTGGCCCCGGCCGGTGTTGAAGCTTGATGTGACCTTGCACGGAAAGACCCGCACGCTCGACCTGCCCGTGGAGGCCGCCAAGCCCGAGGGAGATCAGCCGCTGAAGGCAAGGGGTCGTCTGGTGCTGCGGCAGACAGACTTTGGCATTCAGCCGTTCACTGTGCTGGGCGGCTTATTGGCGATCCAGGACCCGTTGGTGGTGGAACTGGACCTGACGGCGCGCCCGGCGACGTCGTGCCAGGCACTGCCGGTGGGCTGATCCGTGTTGATGGCAGTCGTCGGGGCTTTCTGAGTTCCCATCCTGCCTTCCCTTCCTGCCTAGTCCCGCGCATTCAAGATTCGAAGAGGCCTGCGCAGACTCTTGGTCTTGATGGAGGAGTCTGAGCAGTGCGCCGTTGGGTGCCGCTCTCCCGCAGTGCTCGGTGTTCTCCCCTCTCCCAAGGGGCTCGGTGTTGGAATGGGCAGGGTCGGGTGCCTTTTGCGGAAGTTAAGAAGGGAATGGCCGGCGGAGCCGGACAGGAATGACATGAAGCAAAAGGTGCCCGGCCCTGCCCATTCCTCCGCAGTCCTCCCCACGCCGCCGCAGTCCTCCCCACGCCGCCGCAGTCCTCCCCACACCGCCGCAGTCCTCCCCCTCAGCGCTGCAACTCCAAGCTCATCAGGTCCTTCGCCACATACCGCCCATCGCTCAGCCGCAGCGCCCGTGGCAGATGCCCATACCGCGTGAACCCGAAGCTCCGATAGAGCGCCATCGCCGGCGCGTTGCCGGCGCTCACGCTCAGCGTCACGATTTCCAGCAGGGGCTCCCGACGAAGCAGCGTCAGCGCATGTCCCAGAAGTTCCCGCCCGATGCCGCGCCCTTGATGCGCGTCCGCCACCATCATCCCCACCAGATGGCTCACATGGCGCACCTTCAACCGGCCTTCATGCTCGCAGGTCAGCACGCCCACCAACGCATCGCCGATCCACGCCCCCAGCGTGAACAGCGCCCGCCCGCCTGCCTGCGGATGCAGACGGTGGCGATAGCTTGCTGCGTCCCGCAGGAGCTCGGTGCCCGCGTCCGAAGTGAAGGCTGCTTCATGCGCCGACAGCATCGCATCCCGCAGAGACTTGTAAGCCGGCAGGTCCGGCTCGTTCAGTAGCCGCAGCGTCAGACCGACGGGGGAGGCATCACGGGGCGGGGTAAGGGCGCTCAAGCTGGCTCCGGTCGTTGATGTTGGCAAACGCGTGATCGTCCTGCGGCCGATCAAAGGCGACTTCGGCCAGCGGCAGCGTGCGCAGCCAAGCTTCCACCCGCCGCTCACCACGCGCCAGCGCCTCCGACAGCGCCGGCTCATGCCGAGTATGGATCAGACTGGCCAGCGGCTGGCTCCTCATCGGTGTGCCGGGCGCCTCTCGCCCCCACGCCATGGCGCTATCCAATGGGGTGACGCCGTTACCCGGCAGCGCGGCGGCCAGACGCTGCAGCAAGTCCAGCGGCAGCCACGGACTGTCGCCGCTGACGCACAGCAGCCAGTGGTCCTCGCCGTTGTCCTCGTCCGCCCCCGTGGGGTGGCCCCCTGGCTCTGGCGCTGGCTGCTGCCGGGTCTGATGCGGCATCGGCTGCTGTATCGCCTGCTGAATTGGCTGCCCCATCTGCCGCACATACGTCAGCCCCGCCAGCAACCCCGCCAATGGCCCCTGAAAATCCGACAGCCCATCCGCCAGCACCGGATACCCGAAGCCCGCGTAAACCTCCGCATGCCGATTCGCGCTGATGATCACCCGCCCCTGCACCTGCGGCGCGATGCGGCCCAGCACATGCGCCACCAGCGGTCTGCCCTGGAAGTGCTCCAGCGGCTTGTCCACCCCGCCCATCCGGCTGCCGCGACCGCCGCAAAGCACCAGCGCCGTGACCAGCATCGCCGCCATCACCCGCCGATGTAATGCATTTCCACGCGCCTGGCCCCGCCCGACTCACTCGGCGGCAGCGACGCCCGCAGCTCCGAATAACGGTCCGACCGGCGGCCCCACAAAGCCCCCAGCGCAGCGCTGATTTCAGCATCACTGCGCGCCGGCAACTCGCCCTGACCCCGCAGCAGCGCCCGCAGATCGTGACCCTGCGACGCAAACAGACAGGTGTAGAGCTGCCCCTCGGTCGACAGCCGCGCCCGATTGCAGTCCCCGCAGAAGGCCTGCGTCACGCTGGAGATCAGCCCGATCTCGCCGCTGCCATCCGCATAGCCCCAGCGCGTGGCCGTTTCGCCTTCCGCTGTCGGCGCCAGCGGCACCAAGTCCACCTCCGACCGCAGCCGCGCCAGCACCTCGGACGACGGCAGCACCTCATCCATCCGCCAGCCGTTGCTCATGCCCACGTCCATGTACTCGATGAACCGCAGCGTCACCCCGGTGCCCCGGAAATGCCGCGCCATGGGCAGGATCTGGTCGTCATTCGTCCCGCGCTTGACCACCATGTTCACCTTCACCGGCGCCAGCCCCACCGCCAGGGCGGTGTCGATGCCGTGCAGCACATCGGCCACCGGGAAGTCCACATCGTTCATGCGCCGAAAAATCGCGTCATCCAGCGCATCCAGGCTGACCGTCACCCGCTGCAGCCCGGCGTCCTTCAGGGCCTGCGCCTTGCGTGCGAGCAGCGAGCCATTCGTCGTCAGCGTCAGGTCCAGCGGCTGACCTTGCGGCGTCCGCAGCGCGGCCAGTTGCCCGATCAACGCTTCGATGTTGCGCCGCAGCAAGGGCTCGCCGCCGGTGATGCGCAACTTCTGCACCCCCAGCCCGGCAAACACGCCGGCCAGCCGGGTGATCTCCTCAAAGCTCAGCAACTCCCGGTGAGGCAGAAACTGATAGTGCTTGTCGAAGACCTCCTTGGGCATGCAGTAGCTGCAGCGGAAGTTGCAGCGGTCGGTGACCGAGATCCGCAGGTCGCGCAGCGGACGGCCCCGCGCATCCAGCGGGCTGTGGCCTGCGGGGGCGGCGGAGAGCGGGGAGGGGATGGCGGGAATGCGTCCCGCCTGTCTCAGATCCAGCAAAGGAATGACGGCGTCGGTCATGGGCCGGATTGTGCCGCTCCTGGAACAACCTCATGGGGCCGGGGGCTGGTCCGTGCCTCGAGGACGCGCGCAATCTGCCCCGAATGCAGCCCACATGGGATGCCTAAGCGCCCTGACCGAGGCCTGTATGCGCGCTGAATGCCCGGCACACCCCTGGCTGCCTCGCCTCCTCGCTCCCCGAGGCCTGTATGCGCGCTGAATGCCCCCTGAACAACGAATGAACGGGGACCGGTGCAATCCCATGACTCTCGTCACCCTGTAGGACTTGTCACTTGCGTGACGAGCACGGAGCCGGTTGAATCCCGACCATGACGTTTGCTCCCACGCCGGTCCTGCATGCTGACCTTGCCAGTTTTGTCTCGTTCGGCGAAGCGCTGACGGACATGAGACGGGTCGGCCCGACCGAGTGGCGCAGCCACTGCGGCGGCTCGCCGTGGAAAATCGCCATCGCGGCCTCCCGCCTGGGCCAGCTCAGCGCCTTCGCCGGCGGCATCAGCAAGGACGCCTTCGGACAGGAGCTGTGGCAGCGCAGCGTGGACGCAGCGCTGGACCTGCGTTTCATCCAGCAATTCGCCCGCTCCCCGCTGATGGCCTTCCTGCATGAGCCGGTACCGCCGTCTTTCCTCTACGTGGGCGACGACAGCGCCGACCTGCATTTCCGGCCGCATGCTCTCCCCGCAGGCTGGCGGCATGCGCTGCGCTGGGCGCATTTCGGATCCATCAGCCTGACGCGCGAGCCGCTGGCCGCCCGGCTGGTGGCGCTGGCTGAATCGCTCAAGGACGAAGGCGCTCGCATCAGCTACGACCCCCACTACCGCCTCAGCATGGACTCCCGCTACGACCGCACGCTGGAGCGCATGTGCCGCATCGCGGATGTGATCCGGGTCTCGGAAGACGATCTGTGCGGCCTGTTCCGCTGCCGGGACTATCACCTGGGGCTGGGCCAACTGGCGGCGTGGAATCCCAAGGCCATCGTGCTGCTGACCCTGCGGGACCGCGGTGCCCAGCTCTTCCATCCCAAGGGCGATGTGAGCGTGTGCGGCTCCACCCTGGAGGCCGTGGCCGATCCGTTTCACCGCCTGGATGTGGCCGATGCCACAACGGCCGGGCTGCTGTTCAGCCTCATCCGCTCGCCGGACGGCAGCCCGGACGATCACCTGCGCTGGGCCGTGGCGGCCGGCGCGGCCGCAGCGGACGAGCATGGCGTCCACGGCCTGACCCATCGACGGGTGGAGGAGCTGCGACTCCAACTGCAGGTGGCCCCCGCTGAATTGGCCTGACGGGCGCCCGATCAGGGCCCTGTCTCCGTAGATACCCTAGGGTTTTGGGCTTGCGGACCGGCAAGTGTCGTCCTATGCTCTACCGACCGGTCGGTCAATAAACTGAACCCGGTGAATCGAGCCCCTGGCTGGATTCATCACGAGGCAGCCGAGGAGACAAACCCGACATGAGTACCGCCCACGCCCCAGGTGCACCGTTTGGTGCGTCCCCAGGAGCAAGCACCGGGACTGGAGACGCGCCTGCTTCAACGCACGGCGCCGATCCGGTCCTGCTGGTGTCGAGTGAAGGCGCGGTGCGCGTGCTGACGCTCAACCGTCCGCAAGCGCTCAACGCCTTCACCACCGCGATGCTCGGCCAGTTGCGTCATGCACTGGACGACGCCGCGCAGGACCCCACCGTGCGGGCGGTACTCGTGACCGGTGCTGGCCGCGCCTTCTGCGCCGGTCAGGACCTCAACGACCCCTACATCAAGCCCGAGTTCGCCGACGCCGATGCGTCGGACGCGCCCTCCGTCGGCAGCACTGCGACACCTGCGGGCGGACAGCCGCAGCGACGGCCCAAGCCCAAGGACATCGGCCACCTGCTGGACCACTACTACATCCCCCTGGCCCTACGCCTGCGCAGCATGCCGGTGCCCACGCTCTGCGCCGTCAATGGCGTGGCGGCCGGGGCGGGCGCGAATTTCGCGCTGGGATGCGACCTGGTCATCGCCGGCCGTTCGGCGTCCTTCATTCAAGCCTTCTCCCGCATCGGCCTGGTGCCGGACTGCGGCGGCACCTGGCTGCTGACCCGCCTGGTGGGCCGCGCCCGTGCGCTGCAACTGACGCTACTGGGCGAGAAGCTGCCGGCCGAGCAGGCCCAGCAATGGGGCCTGATTGCGCGCTGCGTCGCTGATGAAGAACTGGCCAGCGTGGCCATGGCCACCGCCCAGCAACTGGCCGGCATGCCCACCAAGGCGCTGGTGCAGACCCGCGAGGCCCTGGACGACGCCATGGACCTGGGCCTGGAAGATGCGCTGCGCATGGAGGCGCGGCTGCAAAGCCAGCTCGGTTATGCGCACGACTATCTGGAAGGCGCCGCCGCCTTCCTCGACAAACGCACCCCGCACTTCAAGGACCGCTGATGGCCGTGCTCGCTGAGGAAGGGGCACGCCGCGTGTCCCCACAGGCGCTGGCCGAGGCCGTGCGCGACACGATGTTCGCCAACGACCGGGCCTCCCAAGGCCTGGGCATCGAGATCATGGCCATTGCCCCGGGCACGGCCACGCTGCGCATGACGGTCCGTGCCGACATGCTCAACGGATTCGACATCTGCCACGGGGGTTTTGTGACCACCCTGGCCGATTCCACCTTCGCCTTCGCCTGCAACTCGCACAACGAGATGACGGTGGCCTCGGGCTTCGCGATCGACATCGTCGCGCCGTCCCGGTTGGGCGATGTACTGACCGCGGTCGCCGCCGAAACCTCGCTGGCGGGCCGGACCGGGGTCTACGACATCACCATCACCAACCAGCGCGACGACCTGATCGCCGTCTTCCGTGGCCGCTCCTATCGCATCAAGGGCAAGCCCGTGGTGCCGGGGCTGGTGGCGGAAGCGTCCGGAGACGATGCCCCATGCCGGTGAAGCACCCCAGCCCTTCCGACCTGGAACCGATCGAGCGGGCCAGCCAGGATGAACTGCGTGCGCTGCAACTGCAGCGCCTGCGCGAGTCCCTGACGCGCGCCTACGACCATGTGCCGCATTACCGGCAAGCCTTCGAGGCCAAGGGCGTGCACCCCGCCGACCTCAAGGACCTGTCCGACCTGCGCCACTTTCCCTTCACCACCAAGCAGGACCTGCGGGATCACTATCCCTTCGGCCTGTTCGCCGTGCCCCGGCAGGAGGTGGTGCGCATCCACGCCTCCTCCGGCACCACCGGCAAACCGACCGTGGTGGGCTATACGCGGCGGGACATCGACACCTGGGCTGACCTCGTCGCGCGGTCGCTGCGCGCGGCCGGCACCCGCGCCGGTGACCTGGTGCATGTGGCCTACGGCTACGGCCTTTTCACCGGTGGCCTGGGCGCGCATTACGGTGCCGAGCGGCTGGGGTGCACCGTCATTCCGATGTCCGGCGGCCAGACCGAAAAGCAGGTCCAGCTGATCCGCGACTTCCAGCCCGATGTCATCATGGTCACGCCCAGCTACATGCAGGTGATCATCGAGGAATTCGCCCGCCAGGGCCTGGACGCGCGGGACAGCTCGCTCAAGGTCGGCATCTTCGGCGCGGAGCCCTGGACCGAGGCCATGCGCCGCGAAATCGAAACCCGCGGCGGCCTGGATGCGGTGGACATCTACGGCCTGTCCGAGGTGATGGGGCCGGGCGTGGCCAGCGAATGCATCGAGAGCAAGGACGGCCCGGTGATCTGGGAAGACCATTTCTATCCCGAGATCATCGACCCGGAGACCGGCGAGGTGCTGCCCGAGGGCGCCGAAGGGGAGCTGGTCTTCACGACCCTCACCAAGGAAGCGCTGCCGGTCATCCGCTACCGCACCCGCGACCTCACCCGGCTGCTGCCGCCCACCGCACGCAGCATGCGCCGCATGGGCAAGATCGTCGGGCGCAGCGACGACATGCTGATCATCCGCGGCGTGAACCTGTTCCCCACGCAGATCGAAGAACTGGTGCTGGCCCAAGAAGGACTGTCGGGTCAGTACCAACTGGTGGTCTCGCGCGACGGGGCGCTGGATGAGGTGGAGGTGCGCTGCGAGCTGTCCACCACCGCCGCCGACATCGACCCGCAGGCGGTGTCCCGGGCGCTGCAGCACCGGATCAAGACCTTGGTCGGTGTGTCCACCCGTGTGACGGTGGGCGCGCCGGATTCCATTGAACGCACCCTGGTGGGCAAGGCCCGCCGTGTGGTGGACAAGCGCCCGCGCGGCTGACGCGGCACGACGGAGCAAGGAGAGAGCGATGTACACCCAGGCCATGAGCATCGGACCGCAGGATGAAGCCCGCCGGCTTCAGACCGCGGAAGACCAGGCGCGCAATGCCGCCTTTGAGCAGCGCATCGATGACGGCGACTTCATCGAAGCCAAGGACTGGATGCCGGACCACTACCGCAAGACGCTGGTGCGGCAGATCAGCCAGCATGCGCATTCCGAGATCGTCGGCATGCTGCCCGAAGGCAACTGGATCACCCGCGCGCCCACCCTCAAGCGCAAGGCCATCCTGCTGGCCAAGGTGCAGGACGAAGGCGGCCACGGGCTCTATCTCTACTCCGCCGCCGAAACCCTGGGCACCAGCCGCGACCAGATGCTGGATGCGCTGCACACCGGCAAGGCCAAGTACAGCTCCATCTTCAACTACCCCACGCTCACCTGGGCCGACATCGGCGTGATCGGCTGGCTGGTGGATGGCGCGGCCATCATGAACCAGGTGCCGCTGTGCCGCTGCTCCTACGGCCCGTACGCCCGCGCCATGATCCGCATCTGCCGCGAGGAAAGCTTCCACCAGCGCCAGGGCTATGAAAGCCTGCTGACCATGATGCGGGAGGGCACCGCAGCCCAGAAGGCCATGGTGCAGGATGCGGTCAACCGCTGGTGGTGGCCGTCGCTGATGATGTTCGGCCCGGCGGACAAGGACTCGCCCAACTCCGAGCAGTCCATGCGCTGGGGCATCAAGCGGCTGAGCAATGACGAGCTGCGCCAGAAGTTCGTGGACGCGACCGTGCCGCAGGCCGACCTCCTCGGCGTGACGCTGCCCGATCCGCAACTGGCCTGGAACGCCGAGCGCGAGCACTACGACTTCGGTCCGATCGACTGGAGCGAGTTCTGGCGCGTGGTCGGCGGCGACGGCCCCTGCAACCGCGAGCGTCTGAATGCCCGCGTCAAGGCCTGGGACGACGGCGCCTGGGTGCGCGAAGCCGCTCTGGCCCATGCTCGCAAGCGCGCCCCGCAAGCCGCTGCGGCCTGATCAACCTCCGGAAATCATCATGAGCATCAACCAGCAGACCGGCGCCCAGGAATGGCCGCTGTGGGAAGTGTTTGTCCGCAGCAAGGCGGGCCTGGACCACAAGCATTGCGGCAGCCTGCATGCGCCCGACTCGGCCATGGCCCTGCAGATGGCCCGCGACGTCTACACCCGCCGCCAGGAAGGCGTGAGCATCTGGGTGGTGCCGTCGTCCGCCATCGTGGCGTCCGACCCGGGAGAGAAGTCGATGTACTTCGATCCGATGGAGGACAAGGTCTACCGTCACCCCACGTTTTACGAGTTGCCCAAGGAACTGGACCACATGTGACGGCCCCGGGCCGATCCAGGACGCCAGTCGTCATGAATGTCGAGGTGAAGATGCTTGCTCCCGTGGTGACGGATGCGGGTGCGCAGTATGTGCTGCGCATCGGGGACGCCTGCCTGGTGCTGTCGCACCGGCTGTCGGAATGGTGCGGCCATGCACCGATGCTGGAAGAGGACCTGGCGCTGGGCAACATCGCGCTGGACCTGCTGGGGCAGGCGCGGGCGCTGCTGACGCGGGCCGGGCAGTTGCAGGCGCATTCGCAGGCACAGTCGCAGGGCAGCATCCAGGCGGCGGATGAAGACCAGCTGGCCTATCTGCGGGAAGAGCGCCACTTCCTGAATCCGGTGATGATGGAGTTGCCGCGCGGCGACTTCGCCTTCACCCAGCTGCGCAACCTGATGGCCGCCTGCTGGCTGCTGCCGCTGTGGGACCGCCTGTGCGACTCCAGCGATGCGGAGCTCGCCGCCATCGCCGCCAAGGCGGTGAAGGAAGTGCAATACCACCAGCAGCATGCCGCCGACTGGGTGGTGCGGCTGGGCGATGGCACCGAGGAATCGACCCGTCGCATGCAGGCGGCGCTGACGCAGCTGTGGCCGTATGTGGGCGAGCTGTTCGCCTCCGATGCCGTGGACGCGGCCGCTGTGGCGTCGGGGCTTGGGCCCGCATGGGCCGACCTGCGGGACGACTGGGACGCCGCCATGGCCGCCGTGCTGGCCGATGCCGGCTTGCCGCGTCCGCAGGACACACCGCATGTCTACGCCGGACGCCAGGGCGTGCACAGCGAGCACATGGGCCACATGCTGGCCACGATGCAGTCCCTGCAGCGCACCTATCCCGGCGGCGTGTGGTGACCCCGATGCCGGCGCACGACCAGGGCTGTGGCCGCCTCTCCGCCGCGTGGGAGGTGCTGGCGCAGGTGCCTGATCCGGAAGTTCCGGCGATCTCGTTGGTGGAGTTGGGCATCGTGCGGGACCTGCTGGAGACCGCCGACGGCCTGGACGTGGTGCTGACGCCGACCTATTCCGGCTGCCCGGCCACTGAAGCCATCGAGCAGCAGGTGCGGGAGGCGCTCTCGCGTTTCGGCACCGTGACCGTGACGATGCGCCGGGCTCCCGCCTGGACCACCGACTGGATCACGCCGGAAGGTCGCGAAAAGCTGCGGGCCTATGGCATTGCGCCGCCCGGCCGCGTGCATCGCGAACCGGGGGCGGACGGGCAGGGCGCCGACGGTGGGACCGTCCAGGCCGTGCCCATTCGCCTGATCCGTTCGCCCCGTCCTACCGGTTTGTCCCGGCCCGCCGGTGCGGCCGGTGCTGCCGGTGCGGCGGCGCCGGACCCGGTCGCCTGCCCGCGCTGCGGCAGCGACCACACCGAGCGTCTGTCCGCCTTTGGCAGCACCGCCTGCAAGTCCCTCTACCGCTGCCTCGCCTGTCGCGAGCCCTTCGAATTCTTCAAGCCGCTGTAGCCCTGTCCATCATGAGCCTGCACTTCCATCCCCTGCGCCTGCGCGCCAAGCATCAGGACACCGACGATGCGGTGGTGCTGTCCTTCGAGGTGCCCGAGTCCCTGCGCGACACCTTCCGCTTCACCCAGGGCCAATACCTGACCCTGCGCGGCGAGGTGGACGGGCAGGACCTGCGCCGCTCCTACTCCATCTGCGCCGGCGTGGACGACGGTGAACTCCGGGTGGGCGTGCGCCATGTGGCCGGCGGCGCCTTCTCCAGCTGGGTGCATGACCGGCTGCAGCCCGGCGACACGGTGCAGGTGTTTCCGCCGCAAGGGCGCTTCTTTGTGCCGCTGGAGCCCTCGGCGCAGCGGCATTACCTGGGCATTGCCGCCGGCTCCGGCATCACGCCCATCCTGTCCATCATGAAGACCGTGCTGGCCCGGGAGCCGCACAGCCGCTTCACCCTGATCTATGGCAACCGCCGTCCGGCCAGCGCCATGTTCAAGGAAGAGCTGGAGGACCTGAAGAACCGCTACCTGACCCGGGTGTCGCTGCACCATGTGTTCTCCCGCGAGCATGTGGACTCGCCGCTGATGCAGGGCCGGCTGGACAAGGCCAAGCTGGCCGACTTCCTGCGCGGCCCGGTGCCGGCCGCGGGCCTGGACCAGGTCTTCATCTGCGGCCCCTTCGAGATGAACGAGCAGGCCGAGGCCGCGCTGCGCGAGGCCGGTGTGGCGGAGGAACGCATCCACATTGAACGCTTTGGCACGCCCGAGATGCAGCAGGGCCGGCCCGCGCCGCATGAGGAGGCTGATCAGGATGCGGAAGCAGCCCGGGTGGTGGTCATCCGCGACGGCGTCTCCCGCGAGATCGAGTTCCGCCGCAGCGACCCCAGCCTGCTGGATGCGGCCGCCCGGGCCGGCATGGACGTTCCCTTCTCCTGCAAGTCCGGCGTCTGCTCCACCTGCCGCTGCAAGCTGCTGGAAGGCGAGGTGCGCATGGACAGGAACTTCGCCCTGGAGAAACACGAGGTGGCCGCCGGCTTCATCCTCAGCTGCCAGGCCCACGCGCTCACGCCGCGGGTGGTGATCTCCTTTGACGAGCGCTGAGCCGGCGTCCGGCGCTGATAGGCTTGCGGACTTTTCGACCTCCAGACAACACGATGGCCCGCGGACGCGCCCCCGGATTTGATGCCAGTCGCGAGGAAATCCTCGCCCAGGCTGCACGGCTGTTTGCCACCCACGGCTTCGCCGCCACCTCGATGAATCAGGTGGCGGAAGCCTGTGCGGTCTCCAAGCCCACCCTCTACCACTATGTGCGCGACAAGCATGAGCTGCTGGCGCTGATCTGCCAGACCCACCTGCAGCATCTGGCCGACCTGGTGGAGGAGGTGTCCTCGCGCCAATTGCCGCCGCAGGAGCATTTGCGGGCCTTGATCCTGAGCTTTGTGCGGGCCTATGGCGAAGCCCAGTTCCAGCACCGTGTGCTGACCGAGGACATGAAGTTCCTGGACGACAGCCGACGTGCGCCGCTGATCGAGGTGGAGCGGCAGGTGCTGTCGCGCTTTGCCGAGGCGGTGGCCGCGCTGCGGCCGGAGCTGCGGGACGTCCATCTGCACAAACCCTTGGCCATGCTGCTGTTTGGCATGATCAACTGGACCTTCACCTGGCTTCGGCCGGACGGGGCCCTGACCTACGAGGCCATGGCGCCGATGGTGGCGGACCTGTTCTTCGGTGGCCTGGGCGCCGTGAAGGCGCAGCAGCCCACCGCCGTCTCATAAGGGCGAGGCGGCATTCCTTTTCCCTTGCGTTCCCAATACCCATTCCAAGGAGACATCATGAAACGCATCGAGAAGACCTTGCTGGCCCTGGCCGGCGCCGCACTGCTCGGGCTCGGCGGCACGGCGCAGGCCGACATCCACGTGGGGGTGAGCGTGTCCGCCACGGGGCCGGCCGCCTCGCTGGGCATTCCGGAGAAGAACACCTTCAGCCTGATGCCCACCAGCATCGGCGGGCAGAAGGTCCACTACATCATCCTGGACGACGCGTCCGACACCACCACCGCCGTGGCCAACACCCGCAAGCTCATCACCGAGCACAAGGTGGATGTGGTGGTGGGCTCGACCGTCACGCCCAACTCGCTGGCGATGATCGATGCGGTGTCGGAAGCGCAGGTGCCGATGATCTCGATGGCGGCTTCGGCCCGCATCGTCGAGCCGATGGATGCCAAGCGCAAATGGGTCTTCAAGACCCCGCAGAACGACATCATGATGGCCCTGGCCATTGCCAGCCACATGCAGGCGCAGGGCGTGAAAACCGTGGCCTACATCGGCTTTGCCGATGCCTACGGGGAAGGTTGGTATGGGGAGTTCAACAAGGTGGCGGCCAGCAAGGGCCTGAGCGTGGTGGCCAATGAGCGCTACAACCGCACCGACACCTCGGTGACCGGCCAGGCGCTCAAGATCATGGCGGCCCGCCCGGATGCGGTGCTGGTGGGCGGCAGCGGCACACCCGCCGCGCTGCCGCAAAAGACCTTGAAGGAACGCGGCTACGCCGGCAAGTTCTATCAGACCCATGGCGTGGCCAACAACGACTTCCTGCGCATCGGCGGCAAGGATGTCGAGGGCACCTTCCTGCCGGCCGGCCCGGTGCTGGTGGTGGATCAACTGCCGGCGGACCATCCGGCCAAGAAGTCCGCCAAGGACTACGTCACCAAGTATGAAGCCGCCTTCGGCAAGGGCAGTGTGTCCACCTTCGGCGGTCATGCGTGGGACGCGGGCCTGCTGCTGCAGGCCGCCATTCCGGTCGCCCTGAAGAAGGCGCAGCCGGGCACGCCGCAGTTTCGCGCCGCCTTGCGCGATGCGCTGGAGGGCGTGAAGGAACTGCCGGCCGCGCATGGTGTGTTCACCATGTCCCCCAATGACCATCTGGGCCTGGATCAGCGCGCCCGCGTGATGGTGAAGATCGACAACGGCACCTGGAAGTACCAGCCATGAGCATGTCCGCCCCTGTTCTCCAAAGTCTCATTGCCGGCCGCTGGGTCGGCAGCACCGCGGCGCGTGGCCTGCACAGCGCGGTCAACGGCCGCCTGGTGGCGCAGACCCACGCGGAAGAGATCGACTTCGGCGAGAGCCTGGATTTCGCACGCCGACAGGCCTTGCCGTCGCTGCTGGCGCTGGACTATCAGCAGCGGGCGGCGCTGCTCAAGGCGCTGGCCGGGTATCTGATGGAGCGCAAGGAAGCGCTCTACGCCATCTCCGCCCACACCGGCGCCACGCGGGCGGATTCCTGGATCGACATTGAAGGCGGCATCGGCACCTTGTTCGCCTATGCCTCGATGGGCCGGCGCGAGCTGCCCTCCAGCAACGTGGTGCATGAGGGGCCGGCCACGCCGCTGGGCAAGCAGGGCCAGTTCATGGGCACCCATGTGCTGGTGCCGCGCCGCGGCGTGGCGGTGCACATCAATGCCTTCAACTTCCCGATGTGGGGCATGCTGGAGAAGTTCGCGCCCAGCTTCGTGGCGGGCATGCCCTGCATCGTCAAGCCGGCCACGGCCACCAGCTATGTGGCGCAGGCCTGCGTGCGCCTGATCGAAGAGTCCGGCCTGCTGCCGGCGGGCGCCTTGCAGCTGGTCATCGGCGCCTCCGGCGACCTGCTGGACCGCCTGCTGGAAACCGATGTGGTGACCTTCACCGGCTCGGCGGACACCGCCGCCCAGCTGCGGGTCAATGCCAACCTGGTGCGTCGCAGCATTCCGTTCAATGCGGAGGCGGACAGCCTGAACTGCGCCATCCTGGCGCCGGACGTGCAGCCGGGAGATCCGGAGTTCGATCTCTTCGTCAAGGAAGTCCACCGCGAAATGAGCGCCAAGGCCGGCCAGAAGTGCACGGCCATCCGTCGCGCCATCGTGCCGGCCTCGCAGGTGGATGCGGTGGCATCGGCCCTGCGGGAGCGCCTGGCGCGGACCAAGGTGGGCGACCCGGCGGTTGAAGGTGTTCGCATGGGCGCGTTGGCGTCCAAGGCCCAGCAGGCCGATGTGGCCGAGCGGCTGGCTCAGCTGGCGCGCGGCAACGAGATCATCTTCGGCGAGCGCGATGGCTTCGCACCGGTCGGGGAGGGCGTCGGCGACGGGGCCTTCTTCGCCCCCACGCTGCTGCTGTGCCGCGATGCCCTGCACAACGAGGCGGTGCACAGCGTGGAAGCCTTCGGCCCGGTCTCCACGCTGATGACCTACACCGATTTCGACGAGGCCCTGACCCTGGCGGCTAAGGGGCGCGGCTCCCTGGTCGGATCGGTTGTCACCCACACGTCGGCCCTGGCGGCCCAGGCCGTGCTGCATGCCGCGGCCTTCCATGGCCGTCTGCTGGTGCTGGACCGCGAAGCCGCCGCTGAATCCACCGGTCACGGCTCGCCGCTGCCGATGCTCAAGCACGGCGGCCCCGGCCGCGCGGGCGGCGGCGAAGAGCTGGGTGGCATCCGGGCGGTCAAGCACTATCTGCAGCGCTGCGCGGTGCAGGGCTCGCCCACCATGCTCACCGCCATCACCGGCGAATATGTGCGCGGGGGCGCGGTGCGGGAGGAGGCGGTGCATCCCTTCCGCAAGTATTTCGAGGAGATCCAGGTCGGGGATTCGCTGCTGACCCACCGCCGCACCGTGTCCGAGGCGGACATCGTGAATTTCGGCGGCATCTCCGGCGACTACTTCTACATGCACTTCGACGAGGTCGCGGCCAAGGACACCCAGTTTGGCAAGCGCATCGCCCACGGCTACTTCGTGCTGTCGGCGGCGGCCGGGCTGTTTGTCTCGCCCGCGCCGGGGCCGGTGCTGGCCAACTACGGGCTGGACACGCTGCGCTTCGTCAACCCGGTGGCCATCGGGGACACCATCCAGGCGCGGCTGACCTGCAAGCGCCGCATCGACCGCGGCAACCGCCCCGACCAGCCGCCGCAAGGCGTGGTGGCCTGGGACGTGCAGGTGACCAACCAACTGGGCGAATTGGTGGCCAGCTACGACATCCTGACCCTGGTGGCCAAACGGCCGACGGCGTGACCCGGCAGCGGGACCTGCGCAGCAGTCCTAGAATCGCCAGCTCCCAAGCGATGACGCCCCGTTGAACGGGCGATGACGATGACTGCTGCTGTTCGGACCGCTGCGCCCCAGGCCCCGGTCGTGATCGTGGGGGCCGGCCTGGCTGGTCTGACCGTGGCCTTGCATCTGGCGGACACCTGCCCGGTGATCGTGCTGGCCAAGCGCGAGCTCACCGAGGCGGCCACCGCCTGGGCCCAGGGCGGCATCGTCGGCGTGCTGGGCCGTGATGACAGCATCGACAGCCATGTGCGGGACACCCAGGAGGCCGGCGCCGGCCTGGTGGATGAGACGACGGCCCGGTTCATCGCCGAGCGCAGCGCCGATGCGGTGGGTTGGCTGGTGGCGCAGGGCGTGCCCTTCACCGCCGACGAGCAGGGCCCGCTGGGCCTGCACCTGACGCGCGAGGGCGGCCATGCGGTGCGCCGCATCGCCCATGCGGCGGACGCCACCGGCAAGGCCATCCACGATGCGCTGCTGGACAAGGCCCGGGCCCATCCCAACATCGAATTGCGTCAGCGCTGGATGGCGCTGGACCTGATCACCTCACGCCACGTGCAGCGCGAGGAGCCGTCCCGCTGCTACGGGATCTATGCGCTGGACATGGATGCGCAGCGGGTGGAGGCGATTGCGGCCCGTGCGGTGGTGATGGCCACCGGCGGTGCCGGCAAGGTCTACCGCTACACCACCAATCCGGACACCTCCACCGGCGACGGCATTGCCATGGCCTGGCGGGCGGGCTGCCGCATCGCCAACATGGAGTTCATCCAGTTCCATCCCACCTGCCTGTATCACCCGCAGGAGCGCAGCTTCCTCATCACCGAGGCGCTGCGCGGCGAGGGCGGCCATCTGAAGCTGCCGGACGGCACCCGCTTCATGGCCTCGCATGATCCGCGCATGGAGCTGGCGCCCCGCGATGTGGTGGCTCGCGCCATCGACTTCGAGATGAAGAAGCACGGCCTGGACCATGTCTGGCTGGATGCGACCCATCTGGGCGAGGACTTCCTGAAGGAGCATTTCCCGACCGTTCACGCCCGTTGCCTGGCGCTGGGCATCGACATCGCCCGCCAGCCGATCCCGGTGGTGCCGGCGGTGCACTTCACCTGCGGCGGCGTGGTGGCGGACCTGCGCGGTCGTGCCGACCTGCCCGGCCTGTATGCCGTCGGCGAGACGGCCTACAGCGGCCTGCACGGTGCCAACCGTCTGGCCAGCAATTCCCTGCTGGAATGCGTGGTGCTGGGCCGCACCTGCGCGGACGACATCCTGGGCGAAGCCCCGCTGGACCCGGCCCCGCTGCCGGCCTGGGACGAGAGCCAGGTCGAGAACGCCGACGAGCAGGTGGTGATCTCCCACAACTGGGATGAGCTGCGGCTGCTGATGTGGAACTATGTCGGCATCGTGCGCACCACCAAGCGGCTGGAGCGGGCGTTGCACCGCATCGACCTGCTGCGCGGCGAGATCGACGACTACTACGCCAATTTCCGCGTCAGCCGCGACCTGCTGGAGCTGCGCAACCTGGTGGACTGCGCCGAGCTGATCGTGCGCTCAGCCCTGCTGCGTCATGAGAGCCGCGGGCTGCATTTCAGCCGCGACTATCCGCGCACGCTGCCGGCGAGTCTGCCGACGGTGCTGGTGAAGGGGCCAGGGAATCGCTGAGCTGCTGCGCTGAGTTGCTGCGATGAGCCGCTGAGCCGATGAGGCGCAGAGCCGCCGGATCGGCGGCGCTCGCCTCACTTCGGCTTGTTGCGCAGGGCGCTGCGGCCTTGCACGAACTCGAAGGCGTGGCTCACCGCTTCCTTGATGGCCGCGTCCACGTCGTGACGCTCCTGCTCGGTGAGGTAGAACGAGTAGTCCACCGCATGGCGGATGTAGCGCGGCGGCAGGCGGTTCAAGGCGACACAGGCCACATCGGCCAACAGTTCGGGATCGGCCGCGATCACCGGATAGCTGGGCGCAGTCTCCATCACCGCAGCAAACACATCCCGTTCGTGGTGGTTGTAGAGCGAGCTGAAATCCATGGCGGGTCTCGTCGATGCTGCACGCGGGCAGCGATGCTCAGAGCATAGAGGCCCGGAGGCCGTCCTGGAAAGCCCCGGCCGTCAGATCCGTTTCATGGCGGCCAATGCCCGTTGATGCTGCCTCACGCCACCGCATGCCACCTTCAGGCCGCCCCGATGCCCGGGGTCATGCCCGCGGTGCGCGCCTTCAGCGCCGCGGTGAAATCCAGCATGCGGGTGATGCAGGACAGCGCCTGACCCCGCACCGGCTCGGCCACCTGGATCTCGCCCAGCCCCTGCTCCAGACAGTCCACCACGCCCTGCAGGCCGTTCATGGCCATCCAGGGGCAGTGGGCGCAGCTCTTGCAGGTGGCGCTATTGCCGGCGGTGGGGGCTTCGATCAGCACCTTGTCCGGCGCCAGCTGGCGCATGCGGTGCAGGATGCCGTTGTCGGTGGCCACCACGTATTCGCGGGCCTTGCCCTCGACCACCGCCTTGATCAGCGCCGAGGTGGAGCCCACCACATCCGCCTGGGCCACGACCGAGGCCGGGGATTCCGGATGGACCAGGATCATCGCGTTTGGATGCTGCTGACGAAGCAGTTCCAGCTCCAGGCCCTTGAATTCGTCGTGCACGATGCAGGCGCCGTTCCACATCAGCATGTCGGCGCCGGTCTGGTCCTGGATGTAGCGGCCCAGATGCCGGTCCGGGGCCCAGAGGATCTTCTCGCCGCGGGCCTTGAGCTCGGAGACGATCTCCAGCGCGCAGGAGCTGGTGACCATCCAGTCGGCCCGGGCCTTCACCGCTGCACTGGTGTTGGCGTAGACCACCACGGTGCGGTCCGGATGGGCGTCGCAGAAGGCGTTGAAGTCGTCGGACGGGCAGCCCAGGTCCAGGGAGCAGGTGGCGTCCAGGTCGGGCATCAGCACCCGCTTTTCGGGACTGAGGATCTTGGCCGTCTCGCCCATGAAGCGCACGCCGGCCACCACCAGGGTGCTGGCGGCATGGTCGCGGCCGAAGCGGGCCATCTCCAGAGAGTCGGAGACGATGCCGCCGGTCTCCTGCGCCAGATCCTGCAGATCCCCGTCGACGTAGTAATGGGCCACGAGCATGGCGCCTTTGGCGGCCAGCAACTCCTTGGCGCGCTGCTTGAGGGACTGTCGCTGGCTGGCCGTGAGCGGTGCCGGCACCTTGGCCCAGGCCTGGGCGGTGCAGGTGGCGCCTTGGGCGTCCTGGCGGGCGAAATCGAGCAATACCTGATCCATGGGACGGATTCTAGGGAATCCCGGACCCCGCGCCGGACTGAGGTCTTGGCGCCCTCAGACTTGTTCGAAGAATCGGCTGGGGGGCATGCCCACGGTGCGGGTCACCATCGCGGAGAACGCACTGGCGCTGGCATACCCCAGTTCGCTCGCAATGACACCCATCGGCTTGCGCTGGGCCGCCAGACGCAGTGCTTCGGCCAGCAGGGCCTGCTGGCGCCACTGCGCATAACTGCTGCCCAGCTCCTGCCGGAACAGGCGCGAGACGGTCCGGGCACTGGCGCCGACCAGCTCGGACCAGTCCTCCAGCGTGTCAAATCGCTGCGGGTGCTCCAGCACCGCTTCGCACAGCCGGCGCAGGCGCTTGTCGGTGGGCAGGTCCACGCCCAGGCGCAGGCTGCGGGCGCGGCGGATCTCGTCCAGGATCAGATGGGACAGCCATTGCTCACGGTCGCTGATGCTGCTGCCCATCTGCACCTCGTCGAGCGCCAGTTGCACCACCAGTTCCCGCAGCAGCGGGGAGACCTCCAGCACGCGGTTGTCCTGCCAGACGGCGTTCTGGCAGGGTGGGCGATGCAAATAGAGCGTGCGCAGCTCACAGCGTTCCACCGCGGTCACCGCATGTTCCACGCCGGCCGGAATCCAGACCGCGCGGGAGGGTGGCAGCAGAAACGTCGCCCGTTCGGTGTTCACCCGTACCACGCCGCTGACCGAGAAGACGAACTGGCCCCAGTCATGCCGATGGGCCTGGATGTCCATGTGGCTGCCCATGCTGCGGGATTTGGCCCGCACCGGGCGCGCCTGGCTGGGGGCATAACGCCGAGGGTCCAGCGGCGGGACGCTGGTGCGCGGGCGAGGGCTGTCGGCGAGGGCCATGGCGGGATTTCGACAGAAGTTGTCCGGCTATCGTAATCGGGCCGGTGCGGGCCTGACAACATCACGTCCATGAACACCGCCACCTTGCCGATCGGCGCCGCTCAGAGCGCCAGACGAGACATCCAGACCATCAGCTTGATCGGACTGGCCCACGGCACCTCGCACTTCTTCCACATGCTGCTGCCGCCGCTGTTCCCCGTCTTCATGCGGGAATTCGGCCTGAGCTATTCGGAGCTGGGCCTGCTGGTGACCCTCTTCTTCGTGATCAGTGGCGTGGGGCAGGCGCTTTCGGGCTTCCTCGTGGATCGCACCGGCGCGCGGCCGATTCTGTTTCTGGCGCTGAGCTGCTTTGTGCTGGCGTCGGCCGCGGCCGGGACGGCGCAGGGTTTTGGCGGGCTGGCGCTGGCAGCGGCGCTGGCGGGGCTGGGCAATTCGCCCTTCCATCCGGTGGACTTCACCATCCTGAACAAGCGGGTGTCGCAGGCGCGGCTGGGTCATGCGTTTTCGGTTCACGGCATCAGCGGCAATATTGGCTGGGCATTGGCGCCTGTGCTGCTGCTGTGGATCTATGAAGGCACGGGCGGTCAGTGGCGGCTGGGTTATGCCGCCACTGCGGCATGGGCGCTGCTGGTGATGCTGCTGCTGGCGCTCAAACGTGATGCGATCGACGACAGCCAGGGCGAATGGAGCCATCAGAAGGCGGGGGCTGCTGTGGCACCGGATGAGCATCCGATGGCCTTTCTGCGGCTGCGTTCGGTGTGGCTGTGTTTCTCGTTTTTCTTCTTCACCACGGCGGCGCTGACGGCCATCCAGAGTTTTGCGTCGCCGGCGCTGAACGCGATGTACGGGCTGGACCTGACGGTGACCAAATGGGTGGTCACCGGCTACATGGTGGCCGGGGCGGTGGGCATGGTGCTGGGCGGCTTCCTGGTGGCACGTTCCCAGCAACTGGAGCGCAACATCGCCTGGGCCATGACCGGCGCTGCGGTGCTGCTGGTCTTGACCGGCAGCGGGTGGTTGCCCGGCGGGCTGGCCTTGGTGGCGGCGACGTGCGCCGGTTTCGGCACCGGACTGGCCGGGCCTTCGCGGGACATGCTGATCAAGAAAGCGGCGCCTCCCGGTGCAACCGGCCGGGTCTATGGCACGGTGTATTCGGGGCTGGACACGGGGTTCGCGGTCGCGGCGCCCATCTTCGGTGCGCTGATGGATCGGCACTGGAACAATGCCGTGTTTGTGGGCGCTGCGCTTGCGTTGCTGGCTGGAATTGGTGCGGCCAGCCTGGTGCGCAAGACCTGATCGGCGAGCCGTTCCCGGGGGCGGTCGTCCCCGGTTTTTGATGCCGTTTTGACACCCTGCGGCGTAGACTCATCGCGTCCACAGGGAGCATGTCATGAACCGCGACTACTGGTTTCCCGCCAAGCGTTATGGATGGGGCTGGGGCTTGCCCAAGGTCTGGCAAGGTCAGGCCACGCTGGTTGGTTTTGTCCTGCTGCTGGTGGCGGGCGGATTTGTCTTTCCACCGCAGGACTCGCACTGGGGCTTCGCCGCCTACGTGGCGTTTGTGAGCAGCTTGCTGCTGGGGGTGTGCTATCTCAAGGGGGAGCCGCCGCGCTGGCGCTGGGGGGACAAGGGGCCGTCGGCTTGAGGTGGGTCAAGGTGCCCTCAGCAATGCAAGGGAATGCCATCGAGTGCCGGTGCAGGCCAGCACGGCGTCGCTGATCTCGTGCGTGGCGAGGGTCAAGCCGTGCTGCGCCACAATATCCGCAACGAGCGAGGGCGGGTGGTTGAAGAAGAGTCGCCGGTCCGGGTCTCGATGCTGATGCAGTTGGTCGGCTGACATCTCCGGTAGCGAGAGAAGCAGGGTGCCGCGGGGCGCCGTCTTCTGCACGCCCACCACTGCGTTCGCACCCGCATCCGACTTGAGCACCGCCACCAACGCCGCCAGCGCAGCAGGCAATTCCGTCGGCGGAATGTGCATCAGCACTGCACTGCACACCACCGCGTCAAACCCTTGCGGGTACAGTTCCTGGAAGGGGTGGCCCAGGATCGGCAGGCCACCGTCCCGCACCCATCCGGCCAGCTCGGGATGGGTAGCCAAGGCGTGGTCACGCATCGGCGCGTTCGGTTCCACGCCGACAGCCTCCATGCCCAGGGACCGCAATGCCGCCACATCCCGACCACTGCCTGCGCCAACGTCCAGCACCACATCGCCTGGGCGGAAGAAGCGTTCCGCCAGCGTCATCATGGCGCTGCGGCGGGCCTCCGGCTGGCTCTTCAGGCGGCCGGCATAGGCGTCGTAGAAGGCGTGGGTCAGATCGTCCATGGTGGGCAGCCGCTCTGTGTGTGACGCTGCGCGCGTGGGCCCGCAGCGCCTGGGCCGTTCGTACTGGGGCCTTCAGTGCGTGAGCGGTCAGTGAGTAAGCGGCCGGTGAGCGAGCGGCCAGCGAGTGTGCGGTCAGTGCGTGGGCAACTGATAGCGGAATTCGTAGAAGTGTTGGCCATCCTGGATCTCGATGTTGAGCTCGCCGCTGAGGCCGGTGAGCTCCTCCGTGCCAGAGTCTGGCACGACCCGCACCGTGAGCTTCTGTTGGCCCCGATTCATTTCACCCATGTGCATCAGCGCAAAGCTGCCCTTGCGACCGGCCAGGCTGCCTTCCACCCGCTCCATGGCGACGTAACCCGCAGAGCCGGGCAGATCGGTGCGCACGCCCAGCATCTCGCCCAGGCTGATCGCGTCCAGGTCACCATGAAACTGCTTGCGAATGGACATGCGGCCCAGCTTCGCGGCCTCCGTGCCCGGCGCCGCCGGGGCCTGGGCCAGTTGGACGTCGAAGCTGCCTTTGGCGATGGTGGGGGTCATGGTGGGTGGGGCCTTGGAAGAAGACGTGGAAGAGGGCGTCGAAGAGGGCGTTGAAGAGGGAGTGGACGAGGGTTCAGGCATTGACGGCACTGCGAGCGCCGACAAGTGCGCGCTGGCGATCAGCACGGTTGCAGACACTGCCAGAAGCGGCGCTGCGAATGGAAGGCGGGGCATTGGCATGGCGGCACATCGGAAGTGGGACGGAGGGCAGTGCGCTTGGAGAGCGAGCGTCACCGACTGCCGCCAAGCATAGTCCAAACACTGTTTGTTAATACAGTGTTTTTAGGGGGCACCCTTGGGAGCGCTCGCGAGACCCCTCGTGGGGGGCGATCCGTCTCGCAATCAGTCAGAACGTGAGTTGCTCGCCGGGCTGCATCACCCGTACTGCCGTACGCGTCTTGCCCAGCGCCTTCATGAAGGCTTCGGGCGTGCCCGGCAACTGCGGATTGGTGCCGTAGTGCATCGGAATCACCGTCTTGGGCTGAATGAACTCGCGGGTGACCATGGCCGCGTCGGCCGGATTCATCACGAACTGTCCACCGCCAATCGGCATGAGCACCAGGTCCGGCCGGTACATCTGGGCGATCAGCTTCATGTCTCCAAAGACGCCGGTATCGCCCATGTGCCAGATCTTGAAGCCGTTCTCGAATTCAATGATGAAGCCGCCAGGCTCGCCGCCCACATGCACCTCGTCCTTGCCGGTGCCCGGGTTCTTCCACACATACTCACTGCTGTGCTCGGCCTGCACCAGCGTGACCTTGATGCCGTCTCCCAAGGGCGAGAGCGAACCACTCTTGTTGATGCGCTGCGCTTTCGACGCCACGTCCAGGAGCGCCAGGCTTTGTGCCAGGCCCGCAGGCGCGATCAAGGGGGCGTCGTTGAGTTTGGCGAGTGCGGGCGCATCGGCCACATGGTCGTTGTGACCGTGGGTGACCAGCACCAGGTCGACCTTGCCCAGGGCGTCGAGCTGCTTGAATTCCGGGGGCGTCTTGGGATTGGTGGTGAGCCAGGGGTCGATCACGATCACCTTGCCGGCGGGACTGGTGAACTTGAAAGCGGCCTGACCCAGCCACTGCACCTGTACTTTGCCTTCCACCTTGCCTTGCATCTTGCCCCCATGACGCTCCGGGGCCGGGTCTTGAATCCGCTCCCCGGACGGGCTCTGTGCCCAGGTGGGTGAGGTGGTCAACAGGGCGGCGGCAAGAATCGCAATCAGGCGGGGCATGGTGGATGACCTTTGTGGGGTGGGAAGGGCCCCGGAGCATCTCTCAGCCCCGGACTCCCCATCAAGCGGGATCGGGATCCCATCCTTGAAGGAGTGGATTTCCGGCAATTCCGGTGCCTTGGAGGGATAGGCGGCGGCCGGTCCTGCGTACACAATCAATCGGTCGATCAGTCCATCAGTCAACCGGCTGGGCCTTCGCCGTCCTCAACAGGGGTAATGCATGATCCAAACAACCACGATCCGGCAGCGCATGCTGCTGCTCAGTCTGGTGGGCCTGTTCTTTGTGCTGTTGGTGGGAGGCTTGGGGTATGCCGCTGTCGAGCGGATGGACGGGGTTGCGCATGCGCTCACCCGCACCGGTTCGGCACTACGCAGCCAGGTCGAGGCGGACATGATGCATGACGCCCTGCGCGCCGATGTCTACGTGGCCCTTCGCACGGCGTCCAAGGGCGGCGCGCCTGCGGATGAACAGGGCGTCCGCGCAGAAACGGCCGAGCACACCAAGGAGTTTCGGGCCCACATGGCGGCGCTCAAGGCGCTGTCGCTGGGGCCTGACGTGGACGCTGCCATCGCCAAGACCCAATCCAGCCTGGACGCCTACATCAGCAGCGCCGGCCAGATGGTCGATCTCGCTTTCAAGGACCAGCCCGCCGCGGAGGCCCGTCTACCGGCGTTCAGCAAGGACTTCAAAGCGCTGGAAACCGAGATGGAATCGCTCAGCGACCAGATCGGCGCGCTGGCCGAGGCCACCCGGGCCGACAGCGAAAGCGTGGCCCGTCAGGTGCGCATCCTGCTGGTGGCCGCGGTCGTGGCCGCAGCCATCATCCTGCTCCTGCTGAACACGCGGGTGGGTCACAGCATCTCCGTGCCGCTGACGCGTGCGGTGGATGTCACCCGCGCAGTGGCCGCCGGGGACCTCACCGGCCGGATCGAGGGCGCGGGAACGGATGAGACCGGGCAACTGATGACCGCGCTGCGGCAGATGTCGGGCGACCTCTCCCGCATCGTGGGTCAGGTCCGGGACAGCGCCGCCTTGATCGCCACCGGCTCGTCCGAGATCGCCACCGGCAGCATGGACCTGAGCCAGCGCACCGAGGAACAGGCCGGCAGCCTGCAGGAGACGGCGGCCACCATGGAACAGCTGACCGCCACGGTCCGTGCCAATGCCGAGGCCGCCGGCCGAGCCGCCGTTCTCGCAGCCAGTGCTTCCTCCGTAGCGGGCGAAGGCGGGCGCGCCGTGAGTGAGGTGGTCCAGACCATGACGGCCATTGCGGCCAGTTCGCGCCGCATCGGGGACATCCTGGGCGTGATCGACAGCATCGCCTTCCAGACCAACATCCTGGCGCTGAATGCGGCGGTGGAGGCCGCACGGGCCGGCGAGCATGGCCGCGGTTTTGCGGTGGTGGCGTCCGAGGTCCGCATGCTGGCCACCCGCAGCGCGGATGCTGCGCAGGAGATCAAGACCCTCATTGCGGATAACGTCAGCGGGGCCGAGACGGGCACGCGGCAGGTAGACGCTGCGGGGGCCACCATGAACCGGCTGGTGGGCGAGGTCAAGGCTGTCAGCGAGCTGATCGAGCAGATCAACAAGGCCAGCCACGACCAGAGCGAGGGACTGGTGCAGGTCAATGAAGCGGTCACCCAGTTGGACCGGATGACGCAGCAAAATGCAGCGCTGGTGGAGGAGTCTGCCGCGGCCGCTGAGACGCTGAGACAGCAGTCCGAGCGGCTCAACGGCGTGGTGGGGCAGTTCCGATTGGCGTGAAGCGGGGCCGACCGCCGTGCGCCTGGGGATCGGGACATCATCGGGGCGCCACCGGGACACCAACCGATCTTCATCGGGTGGCTATCGGGTGGCTATCGGGTTGCTATCGGGTTGCTATCGGGGTCGCCACGGGGACGCAGCGTCGGCGTCGGCCAATAGACTGTCCTTCACCTTTCTCTGAATGCGGCCCATGGCCGACCTTTCCCCATGCCCGCGTCCACGCCTCTGGAAGAGTTCGACTTCGTCATCATCGGCTCCGGCTTCGGTGGCAGTGTGAGCGCCCTGCGGCTGGCGGAGAAGGGCTACCGCGTGGCTGTGCTGGAACAAGGGCGGCGCTGGACTCCGCAGTCCATGCCGGCTTCCAACTGGAACACCGCCCGCTGGATTCACCGCCCCCGCCTGGGACTGCGCGGCTTCTTCAACATGCAGTTCTTCCGCCACGTGGTGGTGCTGCACGGCAATGCGGTGGGGGGCGGCTCCATCACCTACGGCAACACCTTGCTGGTGCCACCCAGCCGGGTCTGGCAGGAAGGCACCTGGGCGGGTCTGGCCGACTGGCAGGCGGAGATGCCCACACACTACGCCCGCGCGCAGCAGATGCTGGGGGTGACCACCAATCAGCGGCTGGGCCCGGCGGACCATCTGCTCCAGCAGATGGCCCGGGAGGTGGGCGCGCAGGCCAGCTTCTATCCCACCGAAGTCGGCATCTTCTTCGGCGATGCGGACCGGGCGCCCGGGGCCACCTACGAGGACCCGTATTTCAACGGGGAAGGGCCGCCGCGCAAGTCGTGCATTGCCTGCGGCGGATGCATGGTCGGCTGCCGCCATGATGCCAAGAACACGCTGGACAAGAACTACCTCTATCTCGCGGAGCGCAAAGGCGCGCAGGTGTTTGCAGAGACCCGCGTGGTGGACGTGCGGCCGGACGGTGCTGAGGACGGGTCCAGCGGCTATTGGATCGAGACCGTCTCCACCGCCCCCGGCGAGCGTCAGGCACCGCGGCGATTCCGTGCCACGTCCGTCGTGTGGGCGGCCTCGTCCTTGGGGACGCAGGAAATGCTGTTTCGTCTGCGGGAACGAGGCTCGCTGCCGAAGATCTCCCAGGCGCTCGGGCAACGGGTGCGCACCAATGCCGAGTCGCTGATCGCGGTGCGCTATCCCGGCGGCCGCAAGGACCTGTCCGAAGGCATCGCCATCGGCTCCGGCATCTACATTGACGAACACACCCACATCGAAGCTGTGCGCTACCCCAAAGGGTCGGACGCCATGGCCTTGCTGACCACGGTGATGACCCTGGGCCGGCCGGGGCCGACCCGTATCGCGGTCTGGCTGGCGACGCTGCTCAAGCAATTGCTGACGCGGCCCGTGCCGACGCTGCGGGCGATGTCCCCCTTCGGCTCTGCCCAGGAAACGGTGATCTTCCTGTGCATGCAGACGCTGGAGGGCCACCTGTCCATGCGCTGGCGGCGGCCCTGGTACTGGCCGTTCTCCAAGACGCTAGTCACGCACGGCGACCGCATTCCCACCTTCATTCCGGCTGCCAACGCGTTTGCCGTCAAGGCGGCCCAAGCCACCGGGGGCGTGGCCCAGACGACATTGACGGAGATCCTCTTCAACGTGCCCATGACGGCCCATTGCATGGGCGGAGCCGCGATGGGCCGCACCCCCGAAGAGGGCGTCTGCGATGCCCGCAACCGGGTCTTTGGCTACCGCAACATGTACATCGTGGACGGCTCCATGCTGGGCGCCAACCTGGGCGTCAATCCCAGCCTGACCATCACGGCGCTGGCCGAGCGGGCCATGGCGCACATCCCGCCTGCGGCAGCGCGTCGCAGTGCTGAGTCGGCCGCTGTGCCTCACCAGGACCCGGCCACCCACCCGACCCTGGAACCAGCGGGGCAGGCATGACGGTTCAGCCATGACGGCTCAGGCTTGATGGGTTCGGAAGGAAAAACCGAATGACGGCTGTATTGAATGCTGGTTTTTCCTATCGGGCGTCGTCCCCACACTGAGGTCATTCCGACTTCATTGCAGGGGACTCTCATGCTCTACGCCGTCAGCTGGTTGTTTGTTGCGTTGCTTCTGGCGCTGTGGTCGCTCATCACCTGGGCCGTGCATGCGGTGGCGGTATGGGCGGTCTCGCAGGCCGGTGCCTTGTCTGGCATGGCCTCCGGGTCGGTGTCCCTGTCTCTGCCCGCGTGGTTGGCCCCCTGGGTCCCGCCGGGTCTGACGGCAGCGCTCACGGACTGGGCGTCCAGCCTGGGGCCGCTGCTCGATAGCCTGCTGCAGACGATCCCCGCTCTGGCGGGTGGGCTGACCGTTCTGGCCTGGGTGGTCTGGGCCATTGGCGCCATGCTGCTGATGCTGACGGGAGCCGGGCTGCATGCATTGATTGCCTGGTGGCGACGCAAGTCGCCGGCCCCCGCATTGGGGCTGGCTCGGGCAAATCCTTGAGGCATGCACTTCGCAGTTTTGTCATTTGAATGCCTGAATTCACAGAACAGATGGTTCATTAATATCAAATAAAGCATTTATGAATGGCAGATGTAGCACAGTAGAGCCACCTGCTTGCTACCCCTGTCATGAACACCTGGACCCTCAAAAAGAAACTGGTCGGCACCTTTGCTGCAGTGCTGGCGCTGGCCGGCCTGCTCATCGCGATTGCGCTGACCAACACCCACCGTCTGCTGGAGACGGTGAGATGGAACACCCACACCTACGAAGTGCTGTCCGAGGCCGACAAGCTGCTGCTGGGCATGGTCAACATCGAAACCGGATTGCGCGGTTTCGTGGCCAGCGGCAATGACCGGTTTCTGGAGCCCTTCAACAAAGGCAAGCAGGACTTTTCTGAGCACTTCGACAAGGTCAAGTCGCTCACCGCTGACAACGCCGCCCAGCAACAGCGTCTGGAGCAGTTGATGTCGCATCACAAGGCCTTCCTCGACGTCGCCCAGGGGCTGGCCGGCAAGCGCCGCGAGGTCAACGCAGGCCGCCTGACGGCCGACGCCTTGCTCAAGGAGTTTGAGCAGGGCAAGGACAAAGCGGCGATGGACGCTTTCCGTGCAGGCATCGCCGACTTCTCAACTGCGGAGGGTTCGCTGCTGGCCCAGCGCTCTCAAGCGCTGGAGGACACCGGCGTCAACACCACCCGCACCCTGATCCTGGGCGGACTGGCCCTGTGCGCCGTCGCTATCGCACTGGGCACCTTGCTCACGCGCAGTCTGTTCCGGCAACTGGGCGCGGAACCCAGTCTGGCGGTGGCGGTGGCCGAGCGTGTGGCCCGCGGCGACCTGAGCCAGGCCCCCGCTCTTGCCGCAGGGGACACCACCAGCCTCATGGCCAACCTGGCGCGCATGCAGACCAGCCTGGCCGAGGTGGTGTCCAACGTGCGCAGCAACTCCGAAAGCGTGGCGACCGCCAGTGCCCAGATTGCCCAAGGCAATCAGGACTTGTCGGCCCGCACCGAGCAGCAAGCCAGTGCGCTGCAGCAGACCGCCGCAACCATGGAGCAACTGGGCACCACCGTGCGCCACAACGCCGACAATGCCCAGCAGGCCAATCAGCTGGCCCTGAGTGCGTCCTCCGTCGCGACTCAAGGCGGGCAGGTGGTGGGGGAAGTTGTGACCACCATGCAGGGCATCTCCGAGAGCAGCCGCAAGATCGGCGACATCATCGGCGTGATTGACGGCATCGCCTTCCAGACCAACATCCTGGCGCTGAACGCTGCCGTCGAGGCGGCCCGCGCCGGGGAGCAAGGCCGCGGTTTTGCGGTGGTGGCCTCCGAAGTGCGAAGCCTGGCGCAACGCAGCGCGCAGGCCGCCAAGGAGATCAAGACCCTGATCGGCAGCAGCGTCGAGCAGGTGGAGAAGGGCTCCGTGCTGGTGGATCAGGCCGGCAAGACGATGGGCGACATCGTCAGCTCCATCCAGCGCGTCAGCGACATCGTGGCGGAAATTACCGCTGCCAGCGTCGAGCAGAGCTCCGGCGTGCGGCAGGTGGGGGATGCGGTCACCTCCATGGACCAGGCCACTCAGCAGAACGCCGCGCTGGTCGAGGAAAGCGCGGCCGCGGCGGAGAGCCTGCGAAGCCAGGCCCGACAGCTGGTCGAGGCGGTGGCCGTCTTCACGCTCGGCCAGTCCACGTCCGCAACAAAGACGGGCGGGCAGACGCGGACCGCGGACTCGGCGCGCCCGTCCACACTGTCCACCCCGTCCACGCCGTCAACCTCGGCCAGCACCCGCCCAACCAGCACCCTGCCAGCCCAGCGACCGGGATCGGTCAAGGCTGGGTCCATGGCCAGGCCTGTCACCCAAGCTGACACCAAGCCTGCCGCCAAGCCTCCCGCCAAGTCGGTCACCCAGCCCGCCGCCCAATCGGCCCACCCCGTGGTGACGCCGCCCAAACCGATGCCCGCACCCAAGCCCGCACCCAAGCCCGCCATGGCCATGGCAGAGGCAGAGTCCGGCGACTGGACCTCGTTCTGAACCCTCCCACGACCTTCATCCTTCAAACGCCATGAACGCACTCATCCAACACAGCTCATCGGCCCATGCCTCGGCCGCCCTGATGCCGCTCCCTGAGGCCCTGATGCAACCCGCCCGCGCGGCCTCGCGCCCCTTGCCGCGGGAATTCCTCAGCTTCCGCCTCGGCGGGGAGGAATACGGCATCGACATCCTCACCGTGCAGGAAATCCGCAGCTACGAACCGCCGACACGCATTGCCAACGCTCCGTCGTTCGTGCTGGGCGTGGTGAACCTGCGCGGGGTGATCGTCCCCATCCTGGATCTGCGACTGAAGCTGGGCTGCAGTTCGGCGGAGTACAACGAGTTCACGGTGGTCATCGTGCTGACGGTGATGGACCGAGTGATTGGTGTGGTGGTGGATTCGGTGTCCGATGTGCTGGACATCGCGCCCGACGCCATCAAGCCGGCGCCCACCCTGGCCTCGGCGGTGGACGCCGGTCATATCCTGGGCATGGGCTGCCTGGGCAGCGGCGACGACAAGCGCCTGCTGATCCTGACCGACATCCAGGCCCTGTTGATGAGCCCTGAGATGGGCCTGTTCTCGGCGCCGGCGATGCTGTCGGACTGATTCGGTCCCGCTCCGGCCCGCCCTTGCGGTCGGGACTTGGGCAAGCGCAGGTCCGCATGGCCACTGGTCCTGCGAAGGGATGGCGTACCCGCTACATTTGCGGAGCTCCCCTCGCTGTTCGCGAAAGACACGCGTCTTCATGGCGACACGGCGGCGTGAGCGTTTGACGTCCTCCATCCCTTCATCGCTTCACGCCGCAACTCGGCCGGACAGCGCCTCGGCGCCTGGACGACTGCGGTCCCGAGACCCTCAACCGACCAGGAACATCATGAGCAAGATCGCGATCGTCTTTTTCAGTGGCTACGGCCATACGGTCAAACAAGCGGAAGCCGTCCAGCGCGGGGCCGCGGCCGTCGACGGGACCGAGGTGACCGTGCTGCGCATCGACGCGGACGGCAATCTCCCCGAAGGCTGGGCAGACACCCTGGGCGCTCAGGACGCCATCATCTATGGCTCTCCAACCTACATGGGCGGACCGGCCTGGCAGTTCAAGAAGTTTGCGGACGCCAGCTCGAAGCTGTGGATGAGTCAGAGCCTGAAGGACACCTTTGCCGCCGGCTTCACCAATTCAGCGTCGGTCAATGGGGACAAGGGCTCCACCATCCAATACTTCATCACGCTGTCGCAGCAGCACAGCCAGTTGTGGGTCGGCACCGGCGTGATGCCCTCCAACAAGAAGGAACACGGTCCGGGCGACGTGAACTGGACGGCGGGCTTCAGCGGTGCGCTGGCCATCTCCCCGTCCGACGCCAGCGCCGACGAAGCGCCGCGCCCGGGCGACCTCAAGACGGCGGAATTGCTGGGCCAGCGGGTGGCCCAGTTGGCCAAGTGGCGGCAAGCGCGCTGAACGCTGCCTCGTAGAGAGGGGGCACTGGTCAAGCCCGATCAGTGAGCCCCTTCTTGTCGCAGAGACAGGTCTTGCGCTCCCAGGCCCACCCGCTACAGTCGGGCTCCATGACCCTCCGCCCCAGCGCCCCCGGCGAGCGTCTCGCCGGTCATGCCCTCGTCGAGGCCCTCATTGCGCAAGGTGTGGACACCGTGTTCGGTGTCCCCGGTGAAAGTTATCTCGCGGTGCTCGACGGCTTGCACGAACACCGTCAGCGCATCCGCTTCATTGGCTGTCGACACGAAGGCGGCGCCGCCTTCATGGCGGAGGCGGCCGGTAAGCTCACCGGTCGTCCCGGCGTCTGTCTGGTCACCCGGGCCCCTGGCGCCACCAATGCCAGCATCGGCCTGCACACGGCCTTCCAGGATTCCACGCCCATGATCCTGCTGATCGGCCAGGTGGCGTCGGATCAGCGGGACCGCGAAGCCTTCCAGGAAGTGGACTATCGCCAGATGTTCGGCCCCGGCACCCTGGGCATGGCCAAGTGGGTGGCGGAGGTGCAGGACGCGGACCGGCTGCCCGAATACATCGCCCGAGCCTTCCACACCGCGCAGCAGGGTCGTCCCGGTCCCGTCGTGCTGGCCCTGCCGGAAGACATGCTGACCACGCTCACCGCAGCGCCCGTGCTGCCGCGAGTCAACGCGGCCGTGGCCTGGCCTTCGCCCCATGACCTGATGGCGCTGCAGGCCCGGCTCGAATCGGCCGAACGCCCCTTGCTGCTGGTGGGCGGCGGCGGCTGGACGCCGCAGGCCACCGAAGCGCTGCATCATTTCGCGCGCACCTGGCATCTCCCCGTGGCCTGCGTGTTCCGACGCCAGGACCTCTTTGACAACCGGGATGCGCTGTATGCCGGTGATGTGGGCATCGGCATCAATCCGGCGCTGGCCCAGCGGGTGAAGGACGCGGACCTGATCCTGGCCGTCGGCCCCCGGCTGGGCGAGATGACCACCGGGGGTTATGAACTGCTCCAGCCGCCGCGCCCCCGTCAACAGCTGGTGCATGTACATGCCGGCGCTGAAGAGCTGGGCCGTGTGTATGCCGCCGACCAGGTCATCCAGGCCAGCATGAGCGTCGCCGCCCTGGCCCTGCAGACGCTGCGCCCGGACGACAGCTTCGTGCCCCCATGGACCGAGTGGACCTCCGCCGCGCATGCCGACTACCAGCGCAACCAGCAGGCCGCGCCCGTGCAGCCGATGGACATGACGGCTGTGGTCCAGTTGCTCAACCGGCTGCTGCCGCCGGACACCATCTTCACCAATGGCGCTGGCAACTACAGCGGCTGGTTGCACCGCTTCCACCGTTATCCGGCCTTGCATCAGGGCGGACGCACCCAGCTCGCGCCCACCAGCGGCGCCATGGGCTACGGCGTTCCGGCGGCGGTTGCGGCCAGCCTGCTGCAGAAGGACCGCTGGGTGGTCAACATCGCCGGGGACGGCGACTTCCTCATGACCGGCCAGGAGATGGCCACCGCCATGGCGCACGGCGCCCGGCGCCTGATCTGCATCGTGGTGGACAACGGCAGCTACGGCACCATCCGCATGCATCAGGAACGGGAATATCCGGGTCGCACCAGCGGCAGCGACCTGCACAACCCGGACTTCGCCGCGTTAGCCCGCGCCTACGGCTGGTCCGGCCTGACGGCGGAACACACCGAAGCGGTGGAGCCCGCCCTGCGGGAAGCCTTGCGCACGCAGCAACCCACGCTGCTCCATCTGAAGCTGCCGGTGGACGTGTCCACCAGCCGCACCACGCTCACCCAAATCCGGGCCTCGGCCTTTGAACGGCAGGCCCAGGCTCGGGGAGAATGAGCGCATGTCTGCCTCTGATGCCCCCTTCATCCCCTTCACCCTCCGCGGCGAGTTCATCGAACTGGACAAGCTGCTCAAGGTCTGCGGTCTCGTGGACAGCGGCGGTGCCGCCCGCCACCTGATCAGCGAAGGCCAGGTGCAGGTGGACGGCGCCACCGAACTGCGCAAGACCGCCAAGATCCGTGCGGGTCAGGTGGTGAGCTTCGGCGGGCAACGCATCGAGGTGGCCGCCGCCCCCTGATCCCCCCACTGCCGGCACCGCAGGTGCGCGGTGCCAGGCCACACGGAGTCTTCGATGACCTCACCCACGCCCAGCATCGGTTTCTCGACCTGCGATCTCTGCGATTCCCTCAAGGCGGACACCAGCGGTGCCATCCGCTGGCTGCCCGGCAGCCTCTACCGCAGTTATGGCGGCTTTGACCGCTTTGCCGGCCCCATCGCCACCGTGCGCTGCCTGGAGGACAACTCGCTGGTGAAGGCCGCCGTGGAGAGCTTCGGCGCGGGCCGGGTGCTGGTGGTGGACGGCGGTGGCTCGCTGCGTCGTGCGCTGCTGGGGGGCAACCTGGGCGCCAGTGCGGCCAAGAACGGCTGGGCCGGTGTGCTGATCCACGGCGCGGTGCGGGACCTGCAGGAACTCAAGGCCGCGCACGTGGGCATCTTCGCCCTGGGCCATGTGCCGATGCCGACCGACCGTCGCGGGCAGGGCGTGGAAGACGTGCCGGTGCAGATCGAAGGGCACTGGCTGCGCCCCGGCGAGTGGATCTATGCGGATGAGGACGGCGTGGTGATCACGCCCGGGCCGGTGCATCCGGTCCATTGAGGTGGCGCTCGCCTGGGCTTGGCTCAGCCCGGCTCAGCCCGGTTCAGGCGAACACGCTGAGCAGCCGGTCCAGGCCACCGTCCTGAATCGCGACCATGGCCTGGGCCTGGACCTTGGGTTTGGCGTGATAGGCCACGGACAGGCCCGCCGCGCCCATCATGATCAGGTCGTTGGCGCCGTCCCCCACGGCGATGCACTGGGCTGGGGTGGCGCCGATCTGCTCGGCACAGGCCAGCATCATGCGGCGCTTTTCTTCGCCGTCGCAGATGTCGCCCCAGTCCTGCATGCGCAGGCCGCCGGTGAGCTGCCCGTCCACGATCTCCAGCTCATTGCTGCGCATGAAGTCGATGCCCAGGCGTTCCGCCACATGCCGGGCGAAGAAGGTGAATCCGCCCGAGACCAGCACCAGGCGCAGGCCCGCGGCCTTGAGCGCGGCGCACAGCGTTTCGGCGCCCGGGTTGAAGCGCAGCCGCTGATGCAGCACCTCCTCCAGCGCGGTCGCGGGCACGCCCTTGAGCAGCGCCAGGCGACGGCGCAGACTCTCCTTGAAGTCGGTGATCTCCCCGCGCATGGCCGCTTCGGTGATGGCGGCCACTTCCGCCTTCTTGCCCGCCACATCCGCAATCTCATCGATGCATTCGATGGAGATCAGCGTGGAATCCATGTCGAAGGCCGCCAGGCGGAAGTCGCTCAGGCGCAGCGGCGGGGTGAAGTGTCGGAGAACCAGCGGAGACAGCTCGGCAGACATGCAAGGGCACTCGGTTGGGGGCAAGGGGCGTCAGCTTAGCGGACGGTCGGGCGGTGGACGGTGTCGTGAGCGGTGGCCAGCCTTCAGCTCGTGGTGGTGGGCGCGCCGAGCAGGCGCAGCACCTCACGCACCGCCTGGGCGCGGTCCTTGGGATCGGTCAGCGCCTTGTCGATGCGCAGCTTCTCATTGCCCACCAGCTTGATGTTGCGGTTCTTTTGCACCAGCTCAATCACCCGCAGGGCATCAATCGGCGGATTGGGCCGGAAGTTGATGTTGATGACGGTGGGTGCCGCATCAATCTTTTGCACCCCATACGGCTTGGCCAGCACCCGCAGCCGGTGGGTGTCGAACAGGGTCTGGCCCTGCGGCGGCAGTTTGCCGAAGCGGTCGGTGATCTCTTCCAGCATGGCATCGATCTGATCGGCCTTGTCCGCCGTGGCCAGCCGCTTGTAGAGCGACAGGCGCTGATGCACATCGCCGCAATAGGCGTCCGGCAGCAGGGCCGGCGCATGCAGGTTGATCTCGGTGGTGGCGGAGAGTGGGCTGAGCAGGTCCGGCTCCCGGCCGGCCTTGAGCGAGCGTACGGCCTCGGACAGCATGTCGTTGTAGAGCTGGAAGCCCACCTCCATCATGTTGCCGCTCTGGTTCTCGCCCAGCACCTCGCCAGCACCGCGGATTTCCAGGTCGTGCATGGCCAGGTAGAAGCCTGAGCCCAGCTCTTCCATGTTCTGAATGGCCTCGAGCCGCTGCGCCGCCTGCTTGGTCAGCCCTTCAATGTCCGGCACCATCAAGTAGGCGTAGGCCTGATGGTGGGACCGCCCCACGCGGCCGCGCAGCTGATGCAGCTGCGCCAGACCGAACTTGTCGGCGCGGCTGATCACGATGGTGTTGGCGCTGGGCACGTCGATGCCGGTCTCGATGATGGTGGAGCACAGCAGCAGGTTGTGCTTGCCACCGACGAACTCGCGCATCACCCGTTCCAGTTCGCGCTCGGGCATCTGGCCGTGCGCCACCACGATGCGCGCTTCAGGCAGCAACTCCTGCAGCTTCATGCGGCGGTTCTCGATGGTCTCCACCTCGTTGTGCAGGAAGTAGACCTGACCGCCGCGCTTGAGCTCGCGCAGCACCGCTTCCCGGATGGTGCCGCTGTTTTCGCTGCGCACGAAGGTCTTGATGGCCAGCCGGCGCTGCGGGGCGGTGGCGATGACGCTCAGGTCCCGCAGGCCCTCCAGCGCCATGCCCAGGGTGCGGGGAATCGGCGTGGCGGTGAGGGTCAGCACATCCACCTCGGCCCGCATGGCCTTCATGGCTTCCTTGTGGCGCACGCCGAAGCGGTGCTCCTCGTCGATCACCAGCAGGCCCAGCCGCTTGAACTTCACATCGGCCGACAGCAGCTTGTGGGTGCCGATGACGATGTCGATGGAGCCGTCCGCCAGGCCTTCCATCGCCGCCTTGATTTCCTTGGTGGAGCGGAAGCGGCTCATTTCCGCCACCTTGACCGGCCACTTGCCGAAGCGGTCGGCAATGTTCTGGAAGTGCTGTTCCGCCAGCAGGGTGGTGGGTGCCAGCACCGCCACCTGCTTGCCGCCCATCACCGCCACAAAGGCGGCCCGCAGCGCGACCTCGGTCTTGCCGAAGCCCACGTCGCCGCAGACCAGGCGGTCCATCGGACGCGGGCTGATCATGTCCTGGATCACCGCATGGATGGCGGCGCGCTGGTCCGGCGTTTCCTCGAAACCGAAGCTGGCGGCAAAGGCCTCGTAGTCATGCGGGGAGTAGCGGAAGGCATGGCCTTCGCGGGCGGCGCGGCGGGCATAGAGGTTGAGCAGCTCGGCGGCGGTGTCGCGCACCTGCTCGGCGGCCTTGCGGCGGGCCTTGTCCCACTGGCCCGAACCCAGCTTGTGCAGCGGCGCTTCTTCCGGGCTGACGCCGGTGTAGCGGCTGATCAGATGCAACTGGGCGACCGGCACATACAGGGTGGCCTTGTCCGCATATTCCAGATGCAGGAATTCACTGGGGCCTTCCCCCAGATCGATGTTGATCAGGCCCAGGTAGCGACCGATGCCGTGATTGGTGTGCACCACCGGATCCCCGACCTTGAGTTCAGACAGGTCCTTGATCAGCGCATTGACGTCACTGATCTGCTCCTGCTTGCGACGACGCCGGGTGGTGGGCGTGGTGGCGAAGAGCTCGGTTTCGGTGAAGAGCTGGAGGATGCGGGCGTCGCTGGCGTCACTGACCGGGGGCTGCGCAGGGGCGGTCCCTGCCACCGCCGGATTCACCCAGCTGAAGCCAGCCGCCAGCGGCGCGGCGGTGATGGCAAAGCGCTCCTCACCGGCCAGGAACTCCGCCAGGTCCTTGACCGAGGGCGGATCGATCTTGTTGTCGCGCAGCAGCTCCAGCAGGCTTTCGCGGCGGCCTTCGCTTTCGGCCAGCAGCAGCACGCGGTGGGACGTGCTCTTGAGATGGCTGGCCAGCCGTGCCAGCGGTTCCTGGGCGCCGCGCTCCACGCTCACATCCGGCAGTGGCCGGGCATAGTCCACCGGCTCACGCCCCCGCACCGACAGCACCGCATGGCGGTGGGTGGCCGCGTAGAAGTCTTCCGGCCGCAGATAGATCTCTTCGGGCGGCAGGATGGGCCGCTCCGGGTCGTGCTGCAGGAAGCGGTGGCGTTCGCGGGTGTCGGTCCAGAAGCGCTGCAGGGCTTCGTCCACCTCGCCGTGCAGCACCAGACCCGCCTCGGCGGGCAGATAGTCGAAGAGGCTGGCGACCTGGTCGAAGAACAGCGGCAGGTAGTACTCGATGCCGGCGGTGGCCAGGCCCGTGTCGATGTCCTTGTAGATGCGTGAGCGGGTCGGGTCCCCGTCCATCTTCTCGCGCCAGCGGGCGCGGAAGGCCTTGCGGGAGGCCTCGTCCATCGGGAACTCGCGGCCCGGCAGCAGGCGCACGTCCGGCACTGGATAGAGGCTGCGCTGGCTGTCCGGGTCGAAGACGCGGATGGAGTCGACCTCATCGCCGAACAGGTCGACCCGGTAGGGGACGGTCGAGCCCATCGGGAACAGGTCGATCAGGCCGCCGCGCACCGCATATTCCCCGGGCGAGACCACCTGGCTCACATGCTGGTAACCGCCCAGCGTGAGCTGCTGCTTCAGGGCCGACTCATCCAGCCGCTGCTTCTGCTTGAAGTTGAAGGTGGTGGCCGCCAGAAAGGACGGCGGCGCCAGGCGGGTGAGGGCGGTGGTGGCCGGCAGCAGCACCACGTCCAGATCGCGCTCGGCCACGCCCTGGCCGTTGGCCTGCAGCAGGCGCCACAGCGTGGCCAGGCGCTCGGAGATCAGGTCTTGGTGCGGGCTGAAGCTGTCGTAGGGCAGGGTCTCCCAGTCCGGAAAGACGGCCACGCGCAGCCCGGGTGCGAAGAACTTGAGCTCGTCTTCCAGCCGCTGCGTGTCGCCCGGCTCGGCGGTCACCACCACCGTCAGGCGACCGGCGGCCCTCTGCTGCTGGGCAAAGGTGGCCAGCAACAGCGCGTCGGCGGACCCGATGGGGCGGGGTTGGGTGAAGCGTTTACCAGGGGCGATGGAGGACAGCTGCATAGCGCACAAATGAGGACAGCCCCGGGAGGGGCATGCGGAGATTGTAGGGAGTGTGGGCAAGCCGTGTGCGGGCAGGGTGGATGAACGGCGGGGCTGGTTCCTCGCTTGGAAGGGGGGATCTGATGCGGGTTTCGGTGGGGGTGGCCCCAGCACGCACCGATCCAGGCAATTGGTCCAACAGGGACGAATTTCCAGAATGAACGGCATCCACAACTCAGCATGCCAACTCTGTGACTCTCGTGTATTTGCTCGCACCTCGCTGGGCGCCCTTGTCGTCGCGCCTGCCTCTGCTGGCGGCGCTGGTCGCCGCGCTTCCCCTCACTGCTTTCTCGCAAACCCTGCCCCCGGACGCCGGCCTGCTCCGCCAGGACCGCAGCCCGATGCCAACGCCGGAGCGCCCCAAAGACCTGCCCCCGCCGGCTGATCCGCGCTTGTCTGCGCACACACAGGCACAGGGGCAGTCACAGGCACAGTCCCGGCGCGTCTCCCTCGAGAGCGTCGTGGTGGAAGGGTGCACCGTCATCCCGGACGAAGAATGGTCCCAGCGGCTCGGCGCGCTGCCCGAAGACGGCCTGACACTGGCGCAGATGCGTGCGCTGGCGGAGAAGGTGCAGCTCGCGGTGCAGCAGGCCGGCCGTCCCTTCGCCGTGGCCTATCTCCCCCCGCAGGACCTGAGCACAGGCACCTTGCTGATCCGTGTGGTGGAGGGGCGTTACGGGCAGGTGACCAGTCAAGGCGCGCTATCGCGGGAGGCGGCCGGCTGGATGAGCCCGCTCAAGCCCGGCGCCCCCATCGGCCGCGAACTGGAGCGGCAGATGCTGCTGCTGTCCGAGCTGCCCGGCGTGCGGGCGGTCGCCACGCTCTCGCCCGGTGCGTCGGTGGGGGATGCCGATCTGTCGGTCGAGGTGGAACCGGAGCGTCGCTGGAGCGCCAGCATGCTGGTCGACAACCACGGCAATCGCTATGCCGGCCGTCATCGCGCCCTGGCCTCGATCTCCTTGAACCGATGGCTGATCCTGGGCGACCAGCTCACGCTCGCTCTCGGCACCGGGGACCAGGGCGGCGGACAGGCGCAGGGCGGATATTCCGTGCCGCTGGGCACCACAGGGTTGCGCCTGGATGTTGGCGCCGGCTTCAGTCGATATCAACTGGGACGTGAATTCGACATCCTCGGTGCCAGCGGGAAGGTGCGCACCGTCTCGGGTACCGTGACCGTGCCGCTGCAGGTCTCGCAGCAGCGCCGGGTGCTGTGGCAGACCGGCCTGCAGACCCAGCGGATCTCCAACCGTCAGGCCCTGTTCGAGACCGAAGACAGCCGCTCCGCCGCAGCCTGGGTCAACAGCCTGCTGGGCACGCAATGGCTGTCCAGCGGCGGCGTGATGTGGGGCCGTCTGTCGGCGGAGACCGGCAGCATCCGCATCAAGGACGAACTCTCCCGCCAGGGGGACGCGCTGAGCGCGCAGACGGCCGGCGGGTATCTGCTGCTGTCGGCGGATGCGTCGCTGCTGCGGCCGGTGGGGCCGTGGACTTTCTATGGACGTGTGGCCGGCCAGGTGGCGGACCGCAATCTCGATCCGTCCAAGAAATGGGTGCTGGGCGGGCCCGGCGGTGTGCGGGCCTGGCCCACGTCCGAGGGCAGCGGCGACGAGGGCGCCCTGGTGCAACTGGAAGTCCGCCGGCAGCTCGGCCCGGTCCAGCCCTTCCTGTTCGTGGATACCGGACGGGTCACGGCCCATCACCGCCCCTGGGACAGCGGCCCGAACAGTCGCACCCTGTCGGGCGCGGGCCTGGGGCTGCGCATGAATCGCGGCCCCTGGCAGATGCAAAGCACCGCCGGCTGGCGGCTGGGCGCGGACCGTCAGGCCCCTCAGTCCGATCCAGGCGCGTCGGCCCTCCAGTTCTGGTTGAGCGTCGGCTATCAGATCTAGCCACCCGCATCCCCCCTGTTGCGAGTCCGCGTCGGTCTTCCTCGTCAGTCTTCCACTTCGGTTTCCCTCTTCGGTTTCCTTCTCCATCGGCCCCTTGGCGATTCACGATTCACTGAACAAAGGTTCCCCATGACAGTTCTCCACGACAGCGCCGGGCGTACGCGTGTGCGTGCTTCGTTGTCCCCGGCCTCTCATGCCGCCTCTCATTCCACCTGTCACCCGGCGACTCGCCGCTGGCACGCCGGCCTGCGGGCTTCGTCCTGCGTCGGCGGCATGTTTGCGTTGTCCCTGCTCAGTCAGGCCATGGCCCAGGCGCTCCCCGGCACCGCGACCGTGGTGGCGGGCAGCGCCACCATCTCACGCACGGCCGACGCCGTCACCGTCAGGCAGACCACGCCCAAGCTCATCACGAACTGGACCAACTTCAACGTGTCGGCCGGCAAGACGGTGACCTTCATCCAGCCCACAGAAAGTGCGGTGGCATTGAACCGCGTGACCGGCAGCACGGTGAGCAGCATCGCCGGCACGCTGAACGGCAACGGGCGGGTGTTCCTGATCAACCCCAGCGGCGTGGTGGTGACGTCGGGCGCGAATGTGTCGCTGGGCAGCCTGGTGGCTTCCACCTTGAGCCTGGCCGACGAGGACTTTCTCAGCGGCAACTACCGGTTCGCTGGCAAGTCCACCGGCAGCGTGATCAACCAGGGCCGCATCGCGGCCAAAACGGCGACGGGGGATTCCTACATCGCCCTGATCGCCAATGAAGTGAGCAATGAAGGCAGCCTGCTGGCGGGCGATCGTGGCACGGTGGCCCTGGCAGCTGGTAACGACGTGACGGTGCAGCTCGGGGGGCCCTTCCAGCTGTCGGTGCAGGGGGATGCGGCGCGAGCGGTCATCAACAACAGCGGCACCGTCTCCGCCCCTTCTGGCCAGGTGCTGCTGAGCGCCAGCGGCGACAGCCGCCTCAAGGCCATCACGATCAACCAGTCGGGCATCCTCAAAGCGAGCGGCCTGATCCAGGAACCCGGTGGGCGGATTGTGCTGACCGCATCGGATGGACACGTCGCGGTGAGCGGCAGCGTGCTGTCCGATAGCGAGCGTCAGGGCGGATCGCTGTCGATCCAGGCGGACACGATCGCGATGTCGGGCACGCTCTCCGCTGTCGGTGGGGCCGGTAGCCAAGGCATCGGCGGCACCATCCGCCTTGCTGCGGACACCAAGCTGGAGGTGGCCAAGGCCGCCCCCATCCTGGCCACTGGCGGCACAGGGGGACAGATCACCCTGCAATCCGCAGGCTCGGTCCTGACGGAGGGACGGGTGAGTGCAGCGGGGGCCACACGGGGCAGTGGCGGCAGCGTTGCGGTGTCGGCCGGCGAGAGTCTGCAGGTGTCCAAGGGAGACTTCGTGCCCAGCACCGGGTATGGCGGCACCTTGACCTTCACGGCCCCCTGGATCACCCTCGGGGCGACCGACGGTGTCAATCAGATCCGCTCGACGCAGGTGGCGGCCTGGCTCAACAGCGGGCAGGGCGTCGTGCTGCGCGGCACGAGCGATGTGGAGGTGAACAGCGACATCAGCGCCACGAAGGCCACGAACACCTCGAGGGGGCTGTCGCTGCTGGCGGGTCGTTCGGTGTTGCTCAAGAGCGCAGTGGATGTGGGCAAGAGCGCCCTGACCCTGGTGGCCAATGCCCAGGCGCCGGATCTCCAGGCGGGTCGCCGCGCGGGCCTCGGGGCCCTCACCATGAGCACCGGCTCGTCGCTGACCACCCAGGGCGCCGCGGTCCTGAAGGTCGAGGGCGATGCCAAAGCCACCGGCGCAGGCGGGATGACGCTCACCCGCGTTGAGGCGGGCTCGCTGACGGTCGATTCCGTCGTCTTCTCCGGCACGACATCGGCCGTCAACAAGGTCTACGACGGCACTCGGGACGTCCAGCTCAAGACCCCCGTCATCTCCGGATTGACGTTGGTGAACAGCAACCTGACCCTCGGCAGCATTGGCAGATTCACCGACAAATCTGCGGGCACTGGCAAAGAGGTCATTGGCAACCTGACGCTGGCCGGTTTTGATGTCGACGATGCCACTCGCACCACCGTGCTGCAGAAGTCGGGCCAAGCCTTTGAGCTCAGGACGACCGCCGACATCGAGCGCCGCAGCTTGGAGCTCAGCCAGTTCCATGTGGCCGACAAGGTCTACGACGGCACGACGCGGGCGACCGCACAGTTCGGTAGCGACAACCGCGTGCAAGGCGATCAAGTGACCGCGAGCGGGACCGCTGCGTTTGACGACAAGAATGTTGGCGCCCGCAAGCGAGTCACGCTGCGCAGCCTGGACCTGAGCGGTCCGGACGCCGACAACTATTGGCCCGTGGCGACAGAAGATGTCACCTTCGCCAGCATCACCCCACGTCTGCTGACGCTACGTGGGATCTTTGCCCTGGACCGCGTCTATGACGGCACCCGGCGCGTCGAGCTGGGCTATACCGGGGATGACCGGGTGGCGGGCGACCAGATCACCGTGGTGGCCACCGCCCAGTTCGACAATGCCCATGCGGGCCGCAACAAGCTGGTGCCGGTGAGGCAGATCGGGTTGAAGGGCACCGATGGCGGCAACTATCAAGTGGCATCGTCCCAGGTTGACGTCTACGCCAGCATCACGCCTCGGCCGCTGACGGTCAGCCAGCTCAGCGCCCAGAGCAAGGTGTACGACGGCACCCGGACGGCGCAGGTGTCCGTTGGGGCGGACGACCGGATCGCTGGCGATGACCTCAAGTTCACTGCGGCCGCGTTGTTTGACACCAAGGACGTGGGCACCGGCAAGCGGGTGGCGGTGCAGGGGATCACCTTGTCCGGTGCCAATGCCGGCGACTACACCTTGAATGCGAGCGGGCTCGTCGCCACCGCCGACATCACCCCCCGCCTGCTCTCGCTGAGCGGGCTGCTGGCCGCGGACAAGATCTATGACGGCACGCGGCTGGCCACGGTGAGCTACAGCGGCGATGACCGTGTGGCCGGGGACGATCTCCAGGTGGCCGCTGTCGGCTCCTTCGACAGCAAGAATGCGGGCAACGACAAGCTGGTCACGGTCGATGGCGTGACGCTGTCCGGCGCCGACGCTGGCAACTATGTGGCGGACTTCCAAGGCCACAGCACGCGCGCCCGCATCGATCCGCGGTTGCTGGCTCTGGGAACGCTCACTGCGAACGACAAGGTCTACGACGGTACGCGCAACGCCCAGGTCGTCTTCGGGCCGGACGACCGTGTGGCGGGCGACGACCTGACAGTCGCCACCACCGCCAGCTTCGACGCCAAGACGGCCGGCACCGGCAAGACGGTGACGGTCACCGATGTGACGCTGGGCGGCGCGGATGCAGGCAACTACCGGGTGGAGGCCAACGGCGCCACCACGCAGGCGGCGATCCATCAACGCCTGTTGACGCTGCAGCAGTTGGCGGCGATGGACAAGGTCTATGACCAGACGGTGCAGGCCCAGGTGTCGGCGGGCGGCGACGACCGGGTCAGTGGCGACCAACTGACCGTCGCGCTGACCGGCGCATTCAACAGCCGCGATGCGGGCCGCGACAAGACGGTGACCGTGACCGGCATCCAACTCGCCGGGGAGGATGCGCTGAACTATCGCGTCACCGATCAGCCGCTCACCACGCAGGCGTCGATCACGCCTCGGCGGCTCACAGTCGGCACCAGCGCGTCGGACAAGGTCTACGACGGGCAGCGGGACGCCTCCGTCACCTTCACGGACGACCGCCTGGCCGGCGACCAACTGCAGCTGGCGGGCGGCGTCGGTCTGTTTGCCGACGCCAAGGCCGGCAAGGGCAAGACGGTGACCGCATCGTCCTGGCAACTGATCGGCGCGGACGCTGGCAACTATCAGCTGGATCCGCTGGACGCATCCAACTGGGAGACCACTGCCGGCATCCTGCCGCGGGTGCTGCAGATCAGCGGGCCGGCTTTTATCGAGTTCAGCAAGTCCTTGCGTCCGCAGACGATTGGCATCCGCCACGACGCGCTGCCGCAGGATTCGGTGCAGGTGGTGGCCGGTTCGCTGACCTGGGGCGCCACGGGCAGCCTGCCACGCGCCGCCACGCTGTCCGACCTGACCCTCCAGGGGAGCGGAGCGGAGAACTACGTGCTGGGCGTCCCGACCCTGAGCCTGGCGACCGTTGTCCATGCGCCCCTGCCGTTGCCAGGCATCGGCGGTCGGTGGGCGTGCAGTGGCAGCACCCAGCAGGGCTGCAACACGAAGACGTCGGCCCTGAGCTCATGGGCCACGCAGCCGCTGATGGCGGAAGTGGCCGCGGCGCCGATCCGGTCGACCCTGGTGGTGCGTGAAGGCGGCATCCTGCTGCCGACACGGCGTCTGGAGGGGACGGACTGATCGGTGGGCGGTGGTCCCTTCAACGCAACGGCTGAATGGCGACGGTGCGCCGCTTCGGCGGCGCAGCCCGCGCCCGCAACTGGCCGCAGCCGCCGTCCACATCCTGCCCGGCCGAGTCCCGCAGCTTGGTCAGGACGCCCCGCTGATGCAGTCGGCGGGCGATGTCACGGGCCTTGTCCCAGTCCGGACGTTGGAAGGGCAGCTCAGGCACGCTGTTGTAGGGGATCATGTTCAGCACCCCGTACTTGCCCTTGAGCAGCGCAACGATGGCGTCGAGTTCATCATCGCCATCGTTGACGCCGTCCAGCAGCGTCCATTGATACTGGATCGGATAGCCCGTCTCCCGGGCATAACGCTCACCGGCGTCCACGATCTCCGCCGGGCTCAGACGCGGCGCTCGCGGCAGCAGCTCGCGGCGCAGCGTGTCCTTGGTGGTGTGCAGCGACAGGGCCAGGGCGGGTTTCACCGGGCCGCGCGCCAATCGATCAAAGACCCGGGGGTCGCCCACGGTGGAGAACACCAGATTCTTGTGGCCGATGTTGCCCACGGTGCCCAGCAGCTCAATCGCTTCCATCACCGCTTCGAGGTTGTGGGAAGGCTCCCCCATGCCCATGAAGACCACCTTCTTCACCAGCCGCTGGCGGCGGGCCAGGGCGACCTGGGCCACGATCTCGGCACTGGACACCTGCCGGATCAGTCCGTCCCGGCCCGTCATGCAGAACTGGCAGCCGACCGCACAGCCCACCTGGCTGGAGACGCACAGTCCGTCGCGGGGCAGCAGCACGCTTTCGACGGTCTGGCCGTCCTGCAGCTTCACGAGCAGTCGTGCCGAGCCATCCGCGCCCGGGTGGGATTCGATCAGCGTGGCTAGCCCGTCGAGCTCCGCCATCAGCGCGGGCAGGGCATCGCGGACGGCCTGCGGCAGGAAATGCGCCAGCTGACGGCGGCCCTGCGTCAGGGGAATGGCCTGCACCCAGTGACGCAGCACGCGCTGGCGATGCGCGGAATTGGCGCCCAGGGCGGTGAGTCGTTGCTCGAGGTCGGCGATGGAGAACACGGTGGCGCGGGTCGGAAGAAGAAGGAAGGTCGGCAAGGGCCGTCGGAGGCGATGGCAGCACCAAGGACGGGAAGCACCAAGGAAGGGCAGCACGCTGGCCGCCCCGGGGCGTTGTCAATGAGGGCCCTGAAGAAGGACGGCCTTGAATTCTCGCTGAAATGGCGCCGCCGCCCCTGGTGGCGACCGAGCCGCAGCGCACGCCGTGCACGATCCCGGCCCTGGAGCCGGGGCACAATCACGCCCCATGAGCGAGTTTCCGATAGGCGTGGTGCCTCGATGTTTTGCGCTGGTGCCCGCAGCGGGTGTCGGCAGCCGGTCCGGCGCGGACCGTCCCAAGCAGTATGTGCCGCTGGCCGGGCAGGCCATGATGGCCCACACCCTGGCCGCTTTGGCGGCCGTGCCCCGGATCGAGGCGACGCTGGTGGTGCTGTCCCCGGACGACGACCAGTTCGAGCAAGCGGTGCCCGGATTCACCGGGCCTCGCGCCTGGGTAGCGCGCTGCGGCGGGGACACCCGTGCGCAGACCGTCGCCAACGGCTTGCAGGTGCTGCGCGAGCAGGGCGTGGCTCCGCATGACTGGGTACTGGTGCATGATGCCGCACGCTGCCTGCTGCAGCCGGCCTGGGTGGATCAACTGATCGATGCCTGCCAGGACGATGAAGTCGGCGGTCTGCTGGCGCTGCCCGTGGCGGATACGCTCAAGGAGGCGACCCCTACGACGCCCCCTCGCGTGGCCAGCACCGTCGATCGCCGCGGCAAATGGGCCGCGCAGACGCCGCAGATGTTCCGCCTCGGCTTGCTGGCGCCCGCGCTCGCAGCGGGCACGGACGGTGTGACCGATGAGGCCAGTGCCGTCGAGGCCCTAGGCCATCAGCCCTTGCTGGTCGAGGCGTCGATGGAGAATTTCAAGGTGACCTGGCCGGCCGACTTCGCACTCGCCGAGCGCCTGCTGCGAAGCCGCTGAACCGCATCGGCCCTGGACGTTCCGCGCATGCGCCGTCCCGTTCCTTCAACCCCCATCACGAGACCTCCACATGCAGACCCCATTCCGAATCGGTGAAGGCTGGGACACCCACGCGCTGGTGACCGGCCGGCCGCTCATTCTGGGCGGCGTGACCATCCCGCATACCCACGGCCTGCTGGGCCACTCCGATGCAGACGCCCTGGCGCATGCCATCACCGATGCCCTGCTCGGTGCCGCCGCGCTGGGCGACATCGGCAAGCTCTTCCCCGACACCGCCGCCGAATTCAAGGGCGCGGACTCGATGGTGCTGCTGGCCGAGGCCTATCGACGGGTGAAGGAGGGCGGCTGGGTGATCGGCAACCTGGACAGCACCATCATTGCGCAGGCGCCCAAGATGGCCCCGCACATTCCGGCGATGCGGCAGCGCTTGGCCGAGGTGCTGGGCATTGAGGCGCAGCAGATCAATGTGAAGGCCAAGACGGCCGAGAAGATGGGCCCGGTGGGGGAACTGCGGGCCATCGAGGCGCGTGCGGTCTGCCTGCTGGTGGCGGCACCGCGCTAAGCGGTCGAGGCATCGGGCCCGGTCACGCGCCCGTGGGTGGATCAGGGATTCGCCCGCTTGAGCCGCAACTGCGCCACGAAGCCGCTGTCCTCCGCATTGGTCAGGCGCAGCTGCGCCCCCAGCCGCTGGATCGATTTCTCAACAATCGCCAGCCCCAGGCCGGCGCCGGTCGCCGCGGTGCGCGCGCTGTCGCCCCGGTAGAACGGCGTGGTCAGCTTGGCCAGCTTGTCCGGCGGCACACCGGGGCCATGGTCCCGCACCGTCAGCAGCACCCAGGCGCTGTCGGCCTCGGCGGTGACTTCCACGCGGGCCGGTTCATCGGCATGCCGTCCGTAGCGACGGGCGTTTTCAAACAGGTTCAGCAGAATGCGGCCGAACTCGGTCGGGTCCGTCCAGATGCGCAGCGCAGCGGACAGCCGCACGCTGATCTGGATCTGCGCCGGGTCGCGGAAGCCCTGCGCTTCCCGCTCCACCAGCTCCCGCAGGTTCATGGCCGTCAGCTGCAGCTCGCTGGGGCGGGCGTAGTCCATGAACTTGTTGATGATGGCGTCGAGCTGGTCGATGTCCTGGGCGATGAACTGGCGCGCCTGCTCATCGGTGACGCTCATCTCCGCTTCCAGCCGCAGACGGGCCAGCGGCGTGCGCAAGTCGTGGGAGATGCCGGCCAGCATCACGCTGCGGTCTTCTTCCATCTTGGCCAGCTCGCGCGCCATGCGGTTGAAGCCCATGTTCACCTCGCGGATCTCGCTGGTGAGCGTGCTTTCATCCAGGCGGGAGTCATATTCCCCCTCGCGGATGCGGCTGGCGGCAATCGACAGTTCCCGCAGCGGCTGGTTGATCAGCCGTGCAATGGCCGCTGCGCCCAGCAGCGAGGCGCCCAGCGCGATGACGATCCACCACCAGTTGCTGGACATGTTGGCCTGCAGCGGCGCGGGATTGGTCTGCAGCCAGAACTGGTCCGGCCCGACATCAAACCGCACCCACAGGCCCGGCACGCCGTTCAGGCCGCTGGCCAGCACCGTCTGCGGCCCCAGCCGTGAGACCAGTTCCTTGCGTAGGCGCTGGGCAAACGGGGTGTTTTCGTAGGGCATCCAGCGGTCGGTGGTTTCGGCCACCTCCACCTGCACCGCCTCGCTGCGCGCCAGCGACTTCACCACCGCCACGCGGTTGATGGAGTCGGTGCTGGACAGCGCCACGCGGGACAGGTTGACCAACCCGGCCAACTGCTGCGCGGCCTCCAGGGCCTTGGGCTCTGCCTCCAGCGCCTTGAAAGTCTGTTGCCAGGCCAGCACGCCGGCGGCCAGCAGCAGGGCCAGCAGCGCGAAGGTTCGCCAGAAGAGGTTGAGCGCTAAGCGGGGTGGAGTCACGGCGGGTGAATGCTTTCCGTCGGTCTACAGGGGTCGGGACGCTGCGGGCGGGCAGGGTGGCTCATGCCCGAGGGCCGAGCCACCCGTTCGGACTCAGGCCGCTTCGTCCGGGACGAACACGTAGCCCACGCCCCAGACGGTCTGGATGAAGCGCGGCTGGGCCGGGTCTTCTTCCAGCAGCTTGCGCAGGCGGGAGACCTGCACGTCCAGGCTGCGATCGAACGGTTCGAACTCGCGGCCGCGTGCCAGCATGGCGAGCTTGTCGCGCGACAGCGGCTGACGCGGATGCCGCACCAGCGCCTTGAGCATCGAGAACTCACCGGTCGTCAGCGGCACCGGCTCGCCGTTCTTCGACAGCCGGCGCAGGGCCAGGTCGAATTCGAACGGGCCGAAGTTCACCGTCATCGGCTCCTTGGAGGGCGCGCCCGGCGCTTCGGGCGGCGGACGGCGGCGCAGCACCGCATTGATGCGGGCCAGCAGTTCGCGGGGATTGAACGGCTTGGCTAGGTAGTCGTCCGCGCCGACTTCCAGGCCGACGATGCGGTCCACTTCCTCGACCTTGGCGGTCAGCATGATGATGGGCGTGCTGTCTCCGGCCGCGCGCAAGCGGCGGCAGATGGACAGACCGTCCTCACCGGGCAGCATCAGGTCGAGCACGATCAGATCGACCGTCTCTCGCGTCAGCTGCTTGTTCAGCGCCTTGCTGTCCTCGGCCAGCAAGACTTCAAATCCCTCTTGCGCCAGATATCGGCGCAGCAGGTCGCGAATGCGTGCATCGTCGTCCACGACCAGGACGCGGTTGGGGCGGGTGCTGCTCTGCATGGCGGCCACTCCTGAATTTGTAACAGCGGCACTGTAAGGCCGTTTTTTCGGCTTGTTTGCGGGATGCAGCAGCCCTTACGGCTTAGTTACAACTTATGTAACGCGGCCGGTGATCCTTGGCAGGCTTCGACATCGTTATGCTGGTTACCCCTGACTTTTGAGGATCCCGCATGACACGAAAGCAACACTGGCTGGTGATGGGCACGCTGCTGGCAGCCGCTGCTGCGGCGCCTTGGGCCCAGGCCCAGACGGCCGCCGCCCGGACCGATGTGCTGAATCTGCAGGCGTCGGCCAGCATTGAGGTGGCGCGCGACATGCTCTCGTTGACCTTCTCCACCACCCGCGAGGGCAAGGAAGCCGGCGCGGTGCAGACCGAGTTGAAGCAGGCCCTGGATGCGGCGCTGACGGAGGCCCGCAAGGTGGCCAAGCCCGGTCAGGTGGAGGTGCAGGCGGGCAGCCTGTCGGTGTACCCGCGCTACGGCCAGGCCCGCGCGAGCAGTGCCAACAGCGCGCCGCAGATCACCGGCTGGCAAGGCAGCGTGGAACTGGTGGTGAAGGGGCGCGACATGGACGCCATCTCCAAACTGACCAGCCGCATCACCAGCCTGAGCATCGCCAATGTGAGCTATGGCTTGTCGCGTGAAGCGCGAGAGAAGGCCGAGCAGAGCGTGGTGGCCGATGCCATCACCAACTACAAGACCAAGGCGGGGATGTATGCCCAGCAGTTCGGTTATCGCGGCTTCCAGATCGGCGAGGTCAATGTGAACACCGACGGCGGTGCGCCGGAGATGGTGGGCATGGCCCGTTTCAAGACGATGGCCGCACCGTCAGCGGACATGGGCTTGCCGGTGGAGTCCGGCAAGACGACCGTGACGGTGAGCGTCAACGGCACGGTCGTGATGACGCGCTGAGCCGGACGCTGTCCGGCACGTCGATTCGCTTAGCGAGCGGGTCGACGCTCGCAGCTCGCCTCTCACATTCCGCAGTGGATGTGGGGGCGTGGGCTGCGAGTGGTGAGTGCGGGTGGTGAGTGGTGGCGAGTGGCGAGTGGCGAATTGGGGCTTGCGTGACCCCTTACTGCGCCGTCCAGCCCCCGTCCATCGCCCACGCCTGACCGCGCACGTTCACCGCTGCGTCCGAGCATAGGAACACCGCCAGCGCACCGAGTTCCTCGGGCGTAGTGAACTGCAGCGACGGCTGTTTCTCCGCGAGCAACTGCCGCTTGGCCTCCGCCGGGTCCAGGCCTTCCTTCTCCGCCCGTGCATCGATCTGCTTTTGCACCAAAGGCGTGAGCACCCAGCCCGGGCAGATGGCATTGACGGTCACCGGCAGCGTGGCGGTCTCCAGCGCGGCGGCCTTGGTGAGCCCCAGCAGCCCGTGTTTGGCCGCCACATAGGCCGACTTGCCGGCCGACGCCACCAGACCGTGGGTGGACGCGATGTTGATGATGCGGCCCCACTGCTTTTTCTTCATGCCCGGGAGGGCGAGCCGCATGGTGTGGAAGGCGCTGGTGAGGTTGATGGCCAGGATGGCGTCCCATTTCTCGGTCGGAAAATCCTCCACATTGGCGACGAACTGGATGCCGGCGTTGTTCACCAGGATGTCGCAGCCGCCAAAGTCCTTGTCGATATAGGCCATCATGGCCTCGATCTCAGCCGGCCTGCTCATGTCGGCCCCGTGATAGCCGACGCGGATGGCCTGATCCTTGCCTGCTTCCTGGACGTCCTTGAGGGGCCCCTCGGAATCTCCAAATCCGTTGAGCACCACATGGGCGCCCTGTCGCGCAAGTGTCAGGGCAATCCCCAAGCCAATTCCACTCGTGGAGCCGGTCACCAATGCTGTCTTGCCGTTCAACATGCCAGGTCCTCTTCAGGGTTGTTAGGATGGGCACAAAGGATACGAGCGATGTCTGAACCCTTGTTGAGAAAAGTCCAGGCGCTGAGCCCTTGTGGCCTGCATCAGATGGCCTACTGGGAGTGGGGCCAGGCTGACAACCCTCGCGTACTCGTGTGCGTGCACGGTCTGTCCCGCCAGGGACGGGACTTTGACGCCGTGGCTCGCCGCCTGAGCGACCGCTACCGTGTCATCTGCCCCGATGTGGTCGGTCGGGGGGAGTCCGACTGGCTGGGCGATCCGCGGAACTATCAACTGCCCCAGTATGTGTCGGACATGGTCACGCTGCTGGCGCGCCTGGGCGTCCCCCAGGTGGACTGGCTGGGCACCTCCATGGGGGGCTTGATCGGACTGGCGCTGTCGGCCATGCCTTCCAGCCCGGTCGGACGGCTCATCCTCAACGACGTGGGCCCGACCATCGAATTCGTGGCGCTGCAGCGCATCGCCGGTTATCTGGGCCGTGCCCCGCAGTTCGAGAACTGCCAGCAGGGCGCTGAATACCTGCGCGGCATCTCGGAAGGCTTTGGTCCGCATACCGACGAGCAGTGGCTGCAGCTCTCCCGGGCCATGTTCAAGGCGGACGGCGATCGATGCCGCCTGCATTACGACCCGCGCATCGGCCAGGGCCTGGCTGGTCTGACGCCGGAACTGGCCAAGGCCGGTGAGGCGCAGCTGTGGGCCGCTTATGACGCTGTACGCTGTCCCACGCTGCTGCTGCGCGGCACTGAGTCCGATCTGCTGTCCGCCGCCACCGCGCAGGCCATGACGCTGCGCGGACCGCGGGCGCGGGTGGTGGAGTTCGCCGGCGTCGGCCATGCGCCGACCCTGGTGACCGAGGACCAGATCGCCGTGGTGGAGGCTTTCCTGGAAGAGGGCCGGGGTTGATCCTGACGGTCCGGACGCTGCGGTCTGGCGGCGTGTCGGACCGCATGTCCTAGCAGTATGAAGTTGGCGTTATGAAGACAGAGTTGGGCTTAAGGGCCGAGCAGGCCGCCCCCATCGTGGCCTTGCTCGATGGGGATCTGCCCAGCCGCTTGCCGGCAGCGCCGCCGGTGCGCACCGAAACGGTGGATCCCATTCAGCGCGCCCGCGCCTTCGCCGAGCCGTTGCTGGCCGGCCATGTGCTCGATACCGGCGAGCCGGCGCTGGAGCATGCGGACGGCGTGGCCGCCATCCTGGCCGGCGTCGGCGCGGCACCGTCCATGCGGGCCGCGTCCTACCTCGTCTATGCGGGGGACTACCTCAACAAGCCGGAAGAGATCGTTGCCAAGGCCTTTGGCGAGAGTGATGCCAGCCTGGTGAGTCACACCCGGCGGCTGGTGCAGATCCAGCGGGCGGCACGCGAGGCCAAGGTCGAGGACCAGCGCCGTCAGGAACAGACCGAGCTGGTGCGCAAGATGCTGCTCGCGTTCTCGCGGGACCTGCGCGTGGTGCTGCTGCGTCTGGCTTCGCGGCTGCAGACGCTGCGCTGGTTCGCCGCCAGCAAGACGGCCTGCCCGCGCGAGCTCGCGGCGGAGTCGCTGCAGGTGTTTGCGCCGCTGGCCAACCGTCTGGGCATCTGGCAGATCAAGTGGGAACTGGAGGACCTGTCCTTCCGCTTCCTGGAGCCCGAGCACTACCACCAGCTGGCCAAGGGCCTGCACGAAAAGCGGGTGGAGCGCGAGCAATCGGTGGAAGCCGTGCGAGCGTCGCTGGAGCAGCAGTTGCGCGCCCAGGGCCTGCAGGCGGAGGTGCAGGGGCGGCCCAAGCATCTCTACAGCATCTGGAAGAAGATGCGCGGCAAGGGCCTGACGCTGGAGCGGGTGTTTGACCTGCGGGCGCTGCGGGTGATCGTGCCGGAGGTAGCCGACTGCTATGCGGTGCTGGCCCGTCTGCATGAGTGGTACCAGCCGGTGGATGGCGAGTTTGACGACTACATCGCCCGGCCCAAGCCCAACGGCTATCAGTCGCTGCACACGGTGGTGGTGGCGGCCGATGGCCGTCCGATGGAGGTGCAGATCCGCACCCGCGCCATGCATGAACATGCCGAGCATGGCGTGGCGGCCCACTGGGCCTACAAGGAGGCTGGCACCAAGGGCTATGCCGGCGTGACGGCGGCCGGGGAATTCGAGGAGCAGGTGGCGCAGGCCCGCAAGGCGGTGCTGCGGCAACTGCTGGCGTGGGAGCGGGATTTCATCGCCGAGAGCGGCCCCGCGTTCGACGACCGCATCTATGTCTTCACCCCGCAGGCCAATGTGGTGGAGCTGTGTGCCAATGCCACGGCGGTGGACTTTGCCTACGCCCTGCACACCGACCTGGGTCACCGCTGCCGCGGCGCCAAGGTGGACGGTCAGATGGTGCCGCTCAACACCCCGCTCAAGAGTGGGCAGACGGTGGAGATCGTGGCGCTGAAGGAGGGCGGCCCGTCGCTGGACTGGCTCAACCCTGAGCTGGGGTATTTGCAGAGCGCGCGCAGCAAGGCCAAGGTCCGTGCCTGGTTCAATGCCCAGGCGCAGGCCCAGACGATTGCCAAGGGCCGCGAGCTGGTGGAAAAGCTGCTGCAGCGTGAAGGCAAGACCGCCATCAAGCTGGAAGATCTGGCCGGACGGCTGGGCTTTCGCAATGCCGACGCGCTGTTCGAGGTGGTGGGCAAGGACGAGTACTCGCTGCGCAACATCGAGACGCTGCTGCGTCCGCCCGTTCCGGAGACCGATGAAGACGAATTGCTGGCACTGCGGCATACCCGCGGACCGGCGGCCGAGGGCAGGGCGCCCAAGGGCGGCGTTCTGGTGGTGGGGGTGGACTCGCTGCTCACCAGCCTGGCCCGTTGCTGCCGGCCGGCCCCGCCCGATGTCATCACCGGCTACGTGACGCGCGGCAAGGGCGTGGCCATCCATCGCGCCGACTGCGCCAATCTGCGCGAAATGGCCCGCAGCGCCCCGGAGCGGGTGATCGCGGTTGCCTGGGGCGAGCCGGCGTCGGACAAGGGCGGCAAGGCGCCGCAATATCCGGTGGACCTGGTGGTGGAAGCGGTGGACCGCAGCGGCCTGCTGCGGGACGTGCTGGAGCTTTTTGCCAAGGACAAGCTCAGCGTGATTGCGGTGAACCAGCAAAGCGGCAAGGGCAAGCCGGCACGGTCAGACCTGTCGCGCATGAACTTCACGGTGGAAGTCAGCGACGCCCAGCGGTTGAATCAGACCTTGTCGGCCTTGGTTCAGGTGCCGGGGGTCAGGAGTGCACGTCGGCGCTGAGTCTCAGATCATGTGGCGTACGCTAATCGCGCAAAGCTTCAAGTTCTCTCGCACAGGGTCAATTTCCGGGCTATACTGCGAAGCTCTTCAGGCGCATAGCTCAGTTGGTTAGAGCACCACCTTGACATGGTGGGGGTCGTTGGTTCGAATCCAATTGCGCCTACCAAGGATAACTGCACGCTGGGGCCATTCCGGGGCCATTCTCGGAACCCCAGCGATCTGCAAACAACCTTGGATCGAAGATGTCGAAACCGGCTTTAGGCCGGTTTTTTCGTTTCTGGGGTCATTCAGGCAATACTGCGCACCTCAGCAATGCGATACAGGTGAGATGCCCCTTGGTGCCCGGAGTCGGACTCGAACCGACACACCTTGCGGCGGGGGATTTTGAGTCCCGTGCAGACTGAGTGGGCTCCCACGGCTACTCTTTCACTTAACTGGATCGCAGCGCCAACTGTAGTACCTGGCGTCGATACTTCAGGAAGTCGCCGGCCGCTCGTGCACTTTGTTGAAGAGCTTCGCGGACAGACGGATGCTCTGAGGCGCCAAGCCGCACAAGCGCTGCGGCTGACTCGGCGCTTAGGTCTGTAAAGTTGACGAATCCTCGCTGCCTGTTCAGCTCCCAATCCAGATGGGTCGCGAGTTCGATAATTGACTCTTCGTCCACAGCGCCGAGCGATCCAAGTGCCGTGGCTCCCCGGGGCCGACCGCAGCGCAATTCCGATCTGAGCAGGCTTTCAAGAGGCCTCGCTATGGGTCCAAGCCTGATCGCGACCTCAAGCGTGCACGTCAGCGGCAGGCCGAGCTGCCGATAGGGAATACCTTGCTCATTGGTCATTTCCCCACTCAGTACCGAAGAGAGGATCGGAACCGCTTCGAGCCCCATATTTATCAATTCCAACTCTGCATCCATCATGGTTGATGGGTCGGTGAATCGATTGACGATGTCGGGTCTCATCTGGGAAAAGTCAAAAGTGCGGCGCTAGTCTTCCAAAGGACCGGCGAGCCGATTGATGCACGGTAGGGATCATGGCGCCATCCGGACGTGGTCAGCTTACGGGGCCATTCGCAGGGCCATTGTTGGTGTTAACGAGGGGTACACCGGGGAACGATGCGGCGCGAGCGGCCAGTCGCTTGCAGGCCAATGGCGACCCAGCAGCAGCCAGCGGGAATGAGGCAGCAGGCGCATCGCTTGCCTTCTGTCCAGTCGCCCTTTTCACTGACGCCACTTTGAAGCAACGCCACATTGCGTATCTATCATCCCTGTGCGTCACAAACATCAATCCTCACACATTTGATGGTTTCAACTGCCGATTCCGCAGGAGCGCCGACATGGGTCCGTTATGTCGCCAGCGTCGGCTTATGGGCCATGGGATGGGTCGCACGCCTGGCGCTCATCGGGGTGCTGCCGCCTCAGGGTTTCCCCTTCCTCACCTTCTTTCCGGTGGTCATGGTGGCCGCCTACCTTTTCGGCATCGGCCCGGGCCTGCTGTGCGCAGCCTTGAGCGTGGTGGCGGCCTACCTGTCCTTCTTCCCGCATCAGCCGGACGCCTTCCTGCAGCTGGCGCAGGGCGACCTGATCGCCTTGCTGTTCTTCAGCGCCATCCTGGTGGTGGACTGCCTGATCCTGCATCTGCTGGCCCGCTCGCGCCAGATTGCCGCGCAGCGCGAGCGCGATCTGTTCGAGATCACCAACAACTCGCCGGACATCCTCACCCGCTTTGATCGGCAGTTTCGTCCACTGTTTGTAAGTGGCGCTATCGAGCGCTTGACCGGCAAGTCGGCATCGGAATTCATCGGCAAGACCAATGCGGAGCTGGGCATGCCGCCGGCGCTGTGTGAGCAATGGCATGCCTCACTGCAACAGGTGTTTGACGGCGCGCGGCCCGTCTCCCTCAAGTTCGAATACGACGGGCAGATCTTCGCGACGCGTCTGGTGCCTGAATTCGACGCCGAGACGGGCGCGGTCAAGTCCGTGCTGGGCGTCACCCGGGATGTGACCGAAGTGGACCGCCACGAGCGTGCCCTGGAAGCCAACGATCGGCTCAAGGACCAGTTGCTGGCCACCGTCGCGCATGAGTTGCGCAATCCGATCGCCACCATGAGCTCCGGCATTCATGTGCTGGAGCGGGAGCCGGTGCTGTCCGACGGTGGCCATCGTGCCCTGGGGGCCATGCGGCGCCAAACGCAGCAGATGACCCGGCTGGTGGGCGACTTGATGGACCTGACGCGCATCCGCTCCCATTTGCTGGCCATCACCCACGAAGAGGTGGACCTGTGCCAGTTGATTGAATCGGCGGTGGAGTCCTGCGGTGAACTGAGCCGCCAGAAACGGGTGCAGGTGGCGGTCCACTGGCCGGAGCGGCCCATGCCGGTGCTGGGCGATGCGGGGCGTCTGATCCAGGTGTTCGGCAACCTGCTGACCAATGCCATCAAGTTCAGCCCAGAAGGCGCAGCGGTGACGATTGCGGCGATGCGCTCGGGCCCTTTTCATACGGTGGCTGTGACCGACCTAGGCGCGGGGATTGAGCACGACATGCTCACCACCGTGTTCGAGCCGTTTGTGCAGGCACCGGCGGGCCGGTCGCAGCAAAGCGGCCTGGGGATCGGGCTGGCGTTGGTGAAGCATCTGGTGGAGGCGCATGGCGGTGAGGTCTGGGCGACCAGTGCGGGACCCGGGCATGGCGCAGAGTTCTTTGTGCAGTTGCCAGCAGCCGGGCGCTGAGCGCCGATCACTGATTGCTGATTGCTGATCGCTGATTGCTGCATGCGTCATGCAGCCCCCCTTCAGCGCGGTGCCGCGCTTCGCGGTTCCCACGCCGAGGCGATGCTTGCTGACCGACGCTTGCTGGCGCGCCGTGCCAAAACTTGATGCAACGCAACACACCGTCCCTTGAAGCGCCTACGCTGATCGGGTCCCAATCGCGGGACCTGAAGGAGACGGCGATGTCGATGAACGTGGGAACCACCGAACGACTGCTGCGTGTCGGCGCGGGCAGTGCCTTGATTCTGGCTGCAGGCATGGCCTGGATCGGCCCTTGGGGCTTCATTGGCCTGGTCCCTTTGATCACGGGTCTGGTGGGCTACTGCCCTCTCTACACCGTCTTGCGCCGCAAGGCCTGACAGGAGCCGCCATGCCGATGATGAAAGCAGCGGTTGTCCGCGCCTACCGCGAACCCCTGGTGCTGGACGAGGTCCCCATTCCCGAGGTCGGCCCCGGCCAGATCCTGGTCAAGCTGGCCGCCTGCGGGGTGTGTCATACCGACCTGCATGCGGCCGACGGCGACTGGCCGGTCCAGCCGCCGCTGCCCTTCATCCCTGGTCATGAGGGGGTAGGCACGGTGGCGGCGGTTGGCGCCGGGGTGCGACATGTGCGGGAAGGCGACCGGGTCGGTGTGCCCTGGCTGCACACCGCCTGCGGTCATTGCGAGCACTGCCTCACCGGCTGGGAGACCCTGTGTGATCACCAGCAGATGACCGGCTACACCGTCAACGGCGGCTTCGCGGAATATGTGCTGGCCGACCCGGAGTACGTCGGCCACCTGCCCGACAAGGGCTCGTTCGAATCGCTTGCGCCCATCCTGTGCGCCGGTCTGACGGTCTACAAGGGCCTGAAGGTGCTGGATGCCCGGGCCGGGCAGTGGGTGGCCGTGGTTGGGGCTGGCGGCCTGGGCCATCTGGCCATCCAGTACGCCCGGGCCATGGGTTTTCGGGTTGCGGCGGTGGATGTGGACGATGGCAAGCTCCGGCAGGCCCAGCGCCTCGGCGCGGAGTGCTGCGTGCATGCGGGTCGTGAAGATCCCGCCAAGGCCTTGCAGCGCGACCTGGGCGGCGTGCATGGCGCGCTGGTGACGGCGGTCTCCCGCGAATCCTTCGCCCAGTCGCTGGGCATGCTGCGCAAGCGGGGCACCATGTCCATGGTGGGGCTGCCGCCCGGCGACTTCGCGCTGCCCATCTTCGACATGGTCCTCAACGCCAAGACCGTTCGCGGCTCGATTGTCGGTACCCGTCAGGACCTGAATGAAGCCCTGGCCTTCGCATCCGAGGGCAAGGTGCATGCGGAGACCACGGCCTACAAGCTGGATGACATCAACGGCATCTTCAACGCGCTGCGCCGAGGCCAGATTGAAGGCCGCGCGGTACTGACCTTCTGACAGGGAGCAACCATGACCTATCGAACGGTGATGGTGGCGCTGGATGGATCGCCCGCCTGCTCTGCGCGAGTGGACGTGGCCATCGGGCTGGCGAAGGACTTCGACGCGCACCTGATCGGTCTGGCACCCACCGGTCTGGTGGAGGCGCCCTCCGAGCCGGAGGCGGCGGCCGTGCTGGTGGAATCCGGCCCTTCGGCCTGGGCCCTGTTGATGGAGGCGGCCGAGGCGGCGGCGACGGCGTTTCGACAGCACTGTGTGGCGTCCCGCCTGTCGTCGTTCGAGGCGGTGGCGGAACAGGCGTCGGTGGCCAACTGCATTGCCGAACGGGCCCACTGCGCGGACCTGCTGGTCATGAGCCAGCCCGACCCGGATCAACCGGGCCACCGGCAGGACCGGATCGTGCTGGAGCAGGTGCTGATGCACAGCGCGCGCCCAGTGCTAGTGGTCCCCTACACGCATCAAGGTCCTCTGCACTGGCAGCGGATGCTGATCGGCTGGGATGACAGCCGCGAATCCGTGCGCGCCATGACCGATGCGCTCCCGCTGCTGCGGCGGGCGCAGAAGGTGATGCTGGCCACCTGGCACCGGGGGCAGGGAGAGGGCGGCGCCGAGTGGGCCGAGGCGGGGAGGGGGCTGGAGCGGTCCCTGCAGCGCATGCACAGCATGCGGCAATGGCTGGCATTCCAGGGCGTGGAGGCGCAGCCGCAAGACCTGGTGACGACCTTGCCGGTCGGGGAGGCGATGTTGTCCGCCGCGGCGGACCTCAGCACCGACCTCATCGTGATGGGCGCCTACAGCCACCCCCGGTGGACGGAGATGCTGTTTGGCGGCGCTTCAAACACCTTGCTGGACGCGATGACCGTGCCGGTGTTGATGTCGCATTGAGCGCGAGCTCAGGGCCGAATCCTGGGGGCAGTCCGAGGGCCGAATCCAAGGGCCGGGTCTAACTTCAGTGTGCCGCGGCTGGCGTCTTCACAATCAGCACCGGTACCGGCGACAGCCGAGCCACCAGCTCCGCATCACTGCCCAGCAGCGCCCGGCTGACACCGCGACGGCCATGCGAGCCCACGACGATCAGCCCTGCGTGCTCCCGCACGGCATGGTCCACGATCACCTCGGCCGTCCTGCGTCCGCCGGACAACAGTACTTCGCAGCGGCAGGGCAGATCCGCACGTTCCACCCGCGCGCGCGCCATGGACAGCACTCGTTCCGCCTCCGCCTGCTGAGCTTCTCGCGAGGCCTCCAGCATGGCGCCGCTGGACATCTCCACATCCAGCGGGAGGTCGGACACAACGATCGCCAGCAAGACGTCCGTGGGTTGCCCACGAGCCAAGTCCAGCGCTGCGGTGAGCGCTGCTTCCGCGGGGGCACTGCCGTCATAGGCCACAAGCACTTGTCTGAACATGGAGTCCTCCTTGAGCACGACCATTGTTCTCCCGCAATGGTTCCGTCGTCACCCGGCGCGAGGGCGCCGACTTGCGTTTGGTCAATTGCAGGGTCACAGGGGCGCTGCCCCTACAGCGCCTGAAGCGCCTGCAGCCCCTGCCGCGCCTTCAGACGGACCGAGCACCAGCACCGGGACCGGGCTGTCCCGCAGCACGATCATCGCGTCCCCGCCGAGCAGCATGCGCGAGATACCGCGCCGCCCGTGGGTGCCCATGACGATGGCGTCCACCTTCAGTTCCCGGGCCTGCCGCACGATCTCGACGCCGGCATGCGGCTCCAGGCATTCCTTCAGGATGAAGCTGACCGCCACCCCGGCGTCCTGGACCTGCGCGGCTGCGGTGGCCAGCAGGTCCTGCGCAACCGCGCGACGCGGTGCCAGGTCGGCCTCCAGTTGGCCGCTCCAGCCGGAATGGCCGAAGAACGGGTAGACGTCCACCACATGCAGCAGCGTCACCCGAGCCTTCAGCGCCTGGGCGAGGCGGATGGCTTCCGCCAGCCCCCGGCCGGAGGTGGCGCTACCGTCGATGGGGACGAGGAGATGTTGGTACATGAGCGCGCTCCAGTGGGAGGCTCCGGGGTATCCGGGCCACTCCCAAGCATGCGCGCCATGCCGCTACGGTGCAATGCGTTTGAGCAAATAAGGCGTCACGGACGACGCATCTGGAATCGCGCGCCCAGCTCGAAGTAGTCCGCCGGGCCGCCGCCGCGCAGCACGGGGCGGGCCGCTGCCGTGTCGTAGACGCCATTGACCAGCAGACGCTCGTCAATGTGCACGCCCACCACTTCGCCCAGCGTCAGCCAGGTCTCCACCGACTGGCCCTGGGCCGTCTGCAACTGCACGATCTGGGTCACCCGGCATTCGAACGACACAGGACTGGCGGCCACGCGCGGCACGCGCACCACCTTCGATGCGGCGGTGGCCAGGCCCGCTAGCGCGAACTCGTCCACCTCCGGTCCGACGGCGGCGCAACTGGCGTTCATCGCCTCGGCCAGATCGCGCGTCACCAGGTTCCAGACGAACTCGCCGGTGGCTTCGATATTGCGCACCGTGTCCTTGCGGCCCAGGCTGGCAAAACCCACGATGGGCGGGGTGTAGTTAAAGGCGTTGAAGAAGCTGTAGGGCGCGAGGTTCAGCACGCCCTGGGCGTCCTGGCTGGAGATCCAGCCGATCGGGCGCGGCCCCACGATGGCGTTGAACGGATCGTGGGGCAGGCGGTGCCCTTGGGAGGGTTCATAAAAATGCATGCCGCGATGCTAGCGTGCATCGTTAATACGTCTTGTAGGGAAGGAATTTCCCGCTCATGACGATGCTCACCCGGTCGCCCTTGGGATCGGGCTCGCGCTGCAGGTCCATCCGGAAGTCGATGGCGCTCATGATGCCGTCCCCAAACTCCTCATGGATCAGTTCCTTGAAGGTGGTGCCGTAGACGCTGACCAACTCGTAGAAGCGATAGATCAGTGGGTCGGTGGGCACCGAAGTGGGGAGGCTGCCCTTGTAGGGCACCACTTTCAGCCACTGCGTCTCTTCTTCGGTGAGGTCGAACAGTCGGGCCAGCGTGGCGGCCTGCTCGGCATCGAAGGTCATCTGACCCAGGCAGCCGGCGGTCACCCATTCCTTGCTGAGGCCCACCTGCTGCGCGATATCCGACCACCGAAGGCCTTTGGCCACCTTGGTGGCGATGATTTTTTCGGTGACGTCGAGGCGGTTCATGAGCGGCTCCATCGGATGAAGTGAAAGCTGCGGCGTGCGCAAGCTCCGTGCCACCGGCGCGCGAAGCGGCCTCCCTTCAAACAAGGGACGGAACACGGATTGCTGGGAATGACGACGACCTGAGCCGCATTCCAACAGCCTTGAAAGGCCCATCATGACCACTGCTTACCTGCTCCTGGTCCACAACGCGCCTGATCATGTCCGCCGTCTGGTGCGCAGCCTGCAGCATCCGCAGGCGCGGATCTTCATGCATGTGGACCGCAAATCCCACCTGTCCGACTTCGAGGATCTGGCCGCCCACGGGGTGCACTTCACCCCGCAGCGTGTGTCGGTGCACTGGGGTGATTACTCGCAGGTGGAGGCCATCTTCGAGCTCATGCGCACGGCGCTGGCCTCGCAGGAGCGGGTGGATCGGCTGGTGCTGCTCAGTGGCGTGGACTATCCGGTGCACAGCACGCACTACATCCAGGCGTTTTTTGATCGCCAACCGGACACCGAGTTCATCAACCTCGTTGAAATGCCCAACGACCGGGAAGGCAAGCCGGAGTCGCGGATTGCGCGGCGGGTGCCGCGTCCGGGCCCGTTCCGTTATCTGACCTGGGCGCTGCTCAAGGCCGGGCTGGTGAAGGAGTGGCGGGACTACCACCAGCATCTGGAAGGTCTTCGCCCGTTTGGGGGTTCGACCTGGTGGGCGCTGACGCGGCCCTGTGCCCAGTACATCGTGGACTTCGCGGAGACGCATCGGTCGCTGACCCACTACTTTTCCACCACGGTGTGTGCGGATGAGACCTTCATCCACACCATCGTCGGCAATTCGCCGTTCCTTCCCAAGGTCACGCGCAACGTCACCCGCAACTATTGGTCGCCGGGCCAGTCCAGCCCGGAGACCTTCGGCATGGCGCTGGTCAAGGACGTCATGCGCGAGCGGCAGTTTCCGGCCGAGAGCTTCCATGGCCGGGGGGACATCCTGTTTGCCCGCAAGTTTCCGAACGACTCTGAGGTGCTGGTGGACTACATCGATTCGCTACGGGACCAGGTGGGTGTGCTGGAGCTGGACGAGCTGAAGACTGCCTGAAGCGCGTGGGTGCGGCGATGTGCCCCCGCGACTGAGTGATCTCCCCAGGGCAGGCACCGTCTTGGGGCCTGCTTGTGCGCTCTATGATCGGCGCCCATGTCAGAGACCGAGAGTTTTCCCCGTCCGCGCCGCCGCAAGGGCAGTGGTGCCGTCACCCTTCGCGATGTGGCCAAGCTGGCCGGTGTGGCGCCGATCACGGCGTCCCGAGCGCTGAACACGCCGAACCAGGTGTCGGCGGAGGTGCGTGCGCGGGTGGCTGAGGCGGTGCGCAGCACGGGGTATGTGCCCAATTTGTTGGCGGGTGCCTTGTCGTCGATGCGCAGCCGGATGGTGGGCGTGTCGGTGCCGACGATTGCGGGTCTGGTGTTTCTGGAGACGGTGCAGAGCCTGACGGAGGCGCTGTTCGCGGCGGGCTACCAGGTGCTGCTGGGCCAGACGGGTTACGACAATGCCCGTGAGGATGCGTGGCTGGACGCGATGATTGGGCGGCGACCGGACGGCCTGGTGCTGACGGGAACCAGCCATTCCGAGCAAGCGCGGCTGCGCTTGCGTGCGGCGGGGGTACCCGTGGTGGAGACCTGGGACCTGAGCGAGGACCCGATCGACATGCTGGTGGGTTTTTCGCATGAAGCGCTGGGCCGCAGCGTGGCGGACTTCCTGGTGCAGCGCGGCTATCGCCGCCTGGCTGGGGTGGCGGGCAGCGACGAGCGTGCGCAGCGGCGCTTCCTGGCCTTCCAGGAGCGTGCCCATGCGTTGGGCGTGCCCGACGTCCCGATTGCCAAGATGGCGACGCCCACCACATTGGGAAGCGGCCGCCGCGGACTTTCCGAGCTACTCGACCGCCAACCGAACATCGATGCTGTGTTCTGCAGTTCTGATTCTTTGGCGGTGGGGGTGATGTTGGAGGCGCAATCGCGGGGCCTGCGCATTCCGCAGGACCTGGCGGTGATTGGTTTTGGGGATTTGGCCATGTCGGCGGACATGTCGCCCGCGCTGACCACGGTCCGCATTGACGGCACGGCCATTGGCCGCCAGGCGGCGCGTTTCATCATCGAGCGCGCCGAGCGCAAGCCCGAGCCCTTGCAAGAGCGCACGGTGGACGTTGGCTTCGAGATCATCCCCCGCGCCAGCACCTGACGCCCCATCCGCCAACCGCCCTCTCGCGAAGCGAACGGGGCCCCTCCAGCCACACCCGCGGAACTGGCTCCGCCAGGCCGCTGGGTGGCGCCCCTCGGGGGCAGGAGCGGAAGCGACTGGGGGGCCCCAATCCACTGGCTTTGCCAGGCCGCTGGGCGGCGCCCCCTGGGGGCAGGAGCGCAGCGACTGGGGGGCTCAGTGTTTTTACGTGGCAGGGCTTAGGCAGCCACCCTCCTAGAATGGGCACACACCCAAGAGGAGACAACATGGTGACGGCCCGACGCGGAAAATCCGCCCCAGGCACCGACGAGGCCGGGCGGAGCCAAGGCCCGCGCGTCCTGAAGAAGTATCCCAACCGGCGTCTCTACGACACCCACACCAGCAGCTACATCACGCTGGCGGATGTGAAGAAGATGGTGCTGGAGGGCGCCGAATTCGAAGTCCGCGATGCCAAGACCGGTGACGAACTCACGCGGTCCATCCTGCTGCAGATCATCCTGGAAGAGGAGATGGGTGGCATGCCCATGTTCTCCACTCCGCTGCTGGCCCAGATCATCCGTTTCTACGGACACGCCATGCAGGGCATGATGGGCGCCTATCTGGAGAAGAACCTGCAGACCTTCACCGAGATGCAGGCCCGCTTCGCTGAGCAGAGCCAGGGCGCCGCCTTCAACCCGGAACTCTGGTCGCAGTTCATGAGCGGCCAGGCCCCTGTGATGCAGGGCCTGATGGGCAACTACCTGGAGCAGTCCAAGAACCTGTTCCTGCAGATGCAGGAACAGTTCGAGAAAGCGGGCAGCCTCTTCCCAGGGATGCCCGGGATGCCGGGCATGCCAGGCATGCCAGGCATGCCGGGTTTCCCGCCCAAGAAGTAGAGCGGCTGATCAGGTGCCGCGACTGGCGGCGCCTGCGTCATGCCCACACAACTCAGGGCTTTGAGGCCTCAATGCTTGCTTGCGTGAAGGCCGGATAACCGGCTGGCCGGTAGGTATTGAGGTTGCTCAGGAAGTTGTTGTCCCGCATCGGGATGGTGCCCGAGCCGTAGTCGTAGCTGTTGAGCCGGCTGCGCATCTGCTCATTCGTCAGGCCGTCCCCTTTCACCTCGTACCAGCTCACGATGGCCGGCGTGACGAACTGCCCGTAGCCGTTCTCCGCGACTTCATTGGCCTGGGCCATGCGCATGGCATGGGTGGTGACGCCGTCCTTGTGATAGACGATCTTCACATGGCCATTGCTGTCCAGCGGCAGACTGGCCGCGGCCACATTGAAGAGGTCACCGTGGGCGCTGTAACCCGCATGCGTGACGACACCATTGCGGGTCCATACGGCGGCATGTTCCCAGTCATGGCGGTGGCCGCCGCCGAAGATGGTGGCCTGGTCCTTCAGAAAATACAGCGCATAGAAGTGGCCGCAATAGACGTCACTGCCGCTGGCGATGCAGGCATGCCGATGCAGCGTGTTGGCATAGTCCATGAAGTTGTTCTTGCGGCAGCCGCCGGTGATGCTGCCGGACGCCGCCAGACCGCCGTTCTGCACACCACTGCGGCTGATGCCGGCGCTGGGCAGGCAGCCGTCGGTGTCGAAATCAAAGACGGGATAGGTGGCCGCAATGTTCACCGTCGTGGGCCATGCGGCGTCCAGACGGGGGAAGTCGTCGGCACAGGCGGAAGAGCCGATACCCGCGAGTGCCAGACCGATCAGGGCAGGGGACAGACCTTGCATGAGAGCCTCCTCAATGAGTCAAAAAGCGGCCACTGTGCGTGGCCAACACGACGGACCTGTGACGAGCTGCCTGGCTCTATTGGCGTGCGAGCCAGCGGCCATGAAACAACCCTTGTTGCATGTGTTTGTTTTAGCAAGAGGTGGTTGACGTCTCAATGAAATCGGAAGAGCATCGCATCACTGAATGCAATCACTGACGGAATGCATTCATTCAGGGCTCATCGCCGGACCCCCTGTCCGGACAAGCGCCCTGATGCACTGAAGGCTGCGTCTCTCTTTCTCTCACTGAACCTCTCTCTTTGACGCAAGTGTCAGTGCCGCCAGAACAGCGTGCGGATGAAGACGGCCAAGTCCTTGGCCTTTTTTCTCCTTCATCCTGACAACGTTGTCTACAACGAGCGAACCAAGCGTTATCCATCGGGGTCAAGCGTCGTGCCAGGAGCTTCTGCGAAGAGGCCCAGGCCCGCAGCTGCATGGCGGTTGTGCAGCGGCGGCAATCACAACAGCAACCCGGAGACAAGCAGTATGAGTATCTTGATTCAAGCGCGTCGCGCACCGACGCGATGGGCAGCGCCATGTCTTGCGCTGGCCTTGGCGGCCTGCGGGGGCGGCGATGGTTCGCGCACGGCGGCCAGTGCCGATGCAGGGCCCTCTGCCAAGGCCCAGGCCAGCACGAACGCCACCCGCCAGGCGGCAGCAGCACCCGCCTACAACTATGCGGAGGCACTGCAGAAATCCATTCTGTTCTATGAAGCCCAGCAGTCGGGCAAGAAGCCGGAATGGAATCGCGTCAGCTGGCGCGGCGACTCGCGTCTGACGGACGGCAGCGATGTGGGCCTGGACCTGACCGGGGGCTGGTACGACGCCGGGGACCACGTCAAATTCGGCTTCCCGGCCGCATCGACCGCCACGCAACTGGCCTGGGGCGCGCTGGAATTCGAGGCCGGCCACAAGGATGCCGGCCAGTACGACGCCTTGCTGCGCAACCTGCGCTGGATCAACGACTACTTCATCAAGGCTCACCCCAGCGCCAACGTGCTGTACGGGCAAGTGGGCAATGGCAGTACCGACCACAGCTGGTGGGGACCGGTGGAGGTCTATCCGAAGGAGGCACCGGCCTACAAGATCGACGCCACCTGCGGCGGCTCCGATCTGGCGGGCGAGACGGCCGCAGCCATGGCCGCCGCCTCCATGGTCTTCAAGACCAGCGACCCCACCTATTCCGCCACGCTGCTCACTCATGCAAAGCAGCTCTACACCCTGGCCGATTCCAAGCGCCAAAAGTACACGGAATGCATCACCGATGCCCAGGGCTACTACAACTCCTGGTCGGGCTTTTATGACGAGCTGGCCTGGGGCGCCCTCTGGCTGTACCGCGCAACGGACGACGCCAGCTATCTGGCAAAAGCCGAGAGCTTTGTCACCACGGCCGCCGGTGGCTTCGGCTCCGAAGGCCAGACCAGCTATCTGCCCTACAAGTGGACGCAGGACTGGGACAGCAAGCATTACGGCAGCTACCTGCTGCTGGCCCGACTGACCGGCAAGCAGAAGTACAAGGACGCCATCGAGCGCAATCTCGCCTACTGGACCACCGGCACGCCGGAGGGCGAGCGGGTGACCTACACGCCGGGCGGTCTGGCTTGGCTGTCGCAATGGGGCTCACTGCGGTATGCGCTGAATGAATCGTTCATTGCCATGGTCTATGCCAAGGATGTGAGCGATGCCACCAAGCAGCAGCGTTATCGCGACTTCGCCATGCAGCAGTTGAACTATGCGCTGGGCAGCAATCCGCGCAACAGCAGCTACCTGATCGGCTTCGGCGCGAATTCACCGCAACATCCGCATCACCGCACGGCGCATGGTTCCTGGGCGGACAGCCAGACGCTGCCGGCCAATCATCGGCATGTCCTGTATGGGGCGCTGGTCGGCGGGCCGGGTGCCAATGACAGCTACACCGACTCGATCTCCGACTACGTCTCCAATGAAGTCGCCATCGACTACAACGCGTCCATCGTCGGCGTGCTGGCGGGGGCGCAGCAACTGTTCCCCGGCAGTGTCCCACTTGCGAATTTCCCGCAGGCGGAAGTGGCGAGCGAAGACGAGTACTTTGTCGAGGCTGGCATCAACAGTTCCGGCACCACCTACACCGAGGTCAAGGCCGTGGTGAACAACCGCAGCGGCTGGCCGGCCCGGGTGACGGACAAGCTGAGCTTGCGCTATTACGTGGATCTGAGCGAGGTGTTCGCGGCTGGCCGTACCGCGGCCGACATCAAGGTCAGCTCCAACTACAGCGACGGCGGAGTGGCCCGCGGGCTGGTGCGCTGCGGCAGCAGCAACCTGTTCTATGCCAGCGGGGACTTCACTGGCACCAAGATCTATCCCGGCGGTCAGTCCGCCTACAAGAAGGAGATCCAGATCCGTATTGCCGCGCCGGACAGCACCAGCTTCTGGAGCCCGGCCAATGACCCGTCCTATGCAGGCCTGGCCGCCAATGGCAGTGCACCGGTGAAAGTCAGCAGCATCACGCTGTATGACAACGGCCGCAAGGTCTGGGGCAATGAACCGACCGCCTGCGGCGGTGTGGCCGTGCCGGTGCCCGCAACGCCCACGGGCTTCACTGCCACTGCCGGTATCGGCAGCATCAGCTTGAGCTGGACGGCGGCAACGAATGCCACCGGCTACACCCTCAAGCGTTCCGCGACCGGTGCTGCGGGCAGCTTCGCATTGCTCGCCTCGCCCACGGGGACCAGCTATGTGGACAGCGGCCTGGCCGGTAGCACCCGCTACTACTACACCGTCAGCGCCCGCAATGATTCGGGGGAGAGTGCAGCCAGTGAGGTGGTTTCCGCCAGCACGCCGGCCGGTCCTCCGGCGGCCCCTGCGCCCACCGCATCGGCTGGCGACGGCAAGGTGACCGTGAGCTGGACGGCGGTGACCGGGGCGGCCAGTTACGAGGTGTCCCGCGCCACCAGTGCCGCTGGCAGCTACACGTCCCTGGCCAGCGGCCTTTCCGCGCTGAGCTATGTCGACACCGGACTGACCAACGGCACCGCCTACTTCTACAAGGTCGGTGCGCGCAACTCGGCCGGCGTGAGTCTGTCGGACCCGGTCTCTGCCACCCCGGTGGGCGCAGGTGGCGGTTCCAGCAACTGCACCCTGACGCTGGACACCAGCAATGACTGGGGCAGCGGCCAGGTCTTCCGTCTGCTGCTCAGCAATGCCGGCACCACCCCCATCAGCAATTGGGGGGTGAGCTTCACCGAGAGCAACAGCATCACGGTGAGCAACAGCTGGAGTGGCACCTTCGTGGCCACCGGCAACAAGGTCAGCTTCACGCCGCAGACGTGGAATGCCACGGTGGCCGCCGGCGGCAGTACCGATGCCGGCATGCAGCTGAGCTACAGCGGGACCAAGCCCATGCCCAGCGCGGTCGTGATGACCGGCGCGAGCTGCCAGGTCCTCATCAAGTAAGTCCCATCCCCATCCGCCCCCAAGGCCCGTCGTCAGCAACGGGTCGGGGGGTACTCACGCCCGAATTCCGGGCAACAGGAGACACACATGTTCCGTTTTCCTCGCAAGGCCCTTCTGGCCGCCGCACTCGTCGCCGCTTTTGGTGCCCACGCACAGACCGACTACAACCAGCGCTTCCTGCAGCAATACAACAAGATCAAGAACCCTGCCAACGGCTACTTCAGCCCGGAAGGCGTGCCCTACCACTCGGTGGAGACCTTGATCGTGGAGGCGCCGGACCACGGCCATGAGACCACGTCCGAGGCCTACAGCTTCTGGATCTGGATGGAGGCCCAGTACGGCCGCGTCACCGGCGACTGGGGCCCGCTGGATGCAGCCTGGGCCAACATGGAGAAGTACATCATCCCCGCGCCTGCGGACCAGCCCACCAACAGCTTCTACAACGCCAGCAAGCCGGCTTCGTATGCCGGCGAATATGCGCTGCCGAAGAACTATCCGTCGCCGCTGGAATTCGGCACGCCGGTGGGGCAGGACCCGATCGGCAATGAACTGGCCACCACCTACGGCAGCCGGGACATCTACGGCATGCACTGGTTGATCGACGTGGACAACTGGTATGGCTATGGGCGCTGCGGCGACGGCGTGACCAAGCCGGCCTACATCAACACCTTCCAGCGCGGCGCACAGGAATCGGTGTGGGAGACGATTCCGCATCCTTCCTGCGAGACCTTCAAATGGGGTCGCAATGGGGGCAATCAGGGCTTCCTGAGTCTCTTCACCGGCGATTCCAACTACGCCAAGCAATGGCGCTACACCAATGCGCCGGATGCGGACGGCCGCGCCATCCAGGCCATTTACTGGGCCAACATCTGGGCCACCGAGCAAGGCAAGGGCGCCCAGGTGGCCGACCTGGTGAAGAAGGCCACGAAGATGGGCGACTTCCTGCGCTATGCCATGTTCGACAAGTACTTCAAGCGGATCGGCAATTGCGTCGGCCCCACCACCTGCCCGGGCGGCAGCGGCGCGGCGGACAGCAATGGTCTGCGGGACAACCAGCACTATCTGATGTCCTGGTATTACGCCTGGGGCGGTGCGCTGGATTCGTCCGCCGGATGGGCCTGGCGCATCAGCTCCTCGCACAACCACTTCGGTTATCAGAACCCGATGGTGGCCTGGACGCTGTCCACCCAGCCGGCCTTCAAGCCGCTGTCTCCCTCGGCCTCCGGCGATTGGGGCAAGAGCTATCAGCGCCAGATGGAGTTCTACCGTTGGCTGCAATCGGCCGACGGCGCCATTGCCGGCGGCGCGACCAACAGCTGGAACGGCAACCACGAGCAGCCCCCCGCTGGCACGCCGACCTTCTACGGCATGTTCTATGACGAGGCCCCGGTCTATCACGACCCGGCGTCCAACACCTGGTTCGGCTTCCAGGTGTGGTCCATGCAGCGCGTGGCGGAGCTCTATTACGTGAGCAACGATGTGCAGGCCAAGGCCTTGCTGGACAAGTGGGTGGTCTGGGCCATCGCCAATACGCGCCTGCTGGCGGACGGGACCTATGAGATTCCCTCCACCCTGCAATGGTCCGGCAAGCCGGATACGTGGAATCCGGCCAGCCCTGGCAGCAATGCGAATCTGCGGGTGACGGTCACCGAGTTCACCAATGATGTGGGCACAGCGGCGGCCTATGCCCGCACGCTGAGCTACTACGCGGCCAAGTCCGGCAATGCCGCGGCGAAGAACACCGCGCGGGAACTGCTGGACCGCATGTGGGCGAAGTATCAGGACAGCAAGGGCCTGGCCGTGGCCGAGAAGCGTAAGGACTACCTGCGTTTTGACGACCCCTACAACGCCACCACCGGCGACGGTGTCTATGTGCCGTCCGGCTGGACCGGCACCAATGCGCAGGGCGCTGTCATTGATGCCAACTCGACCTTCCTGAACATCCGTCCCAAATATCAGCAGGACCCGGATTTCGCCAAGCTGAGCGCCTATCTGGCGGGGGGCGCGGAGCCCACCTGGGTCTACCACCGCTTCTGGGCCCAGGCCGACATCGCGCTGGCGCAGGCGGACTACGGGCGACTGTTCCCGGCGACCGGCCCGTCCATCGTGGTGTCCAAGTCAACCCTGACCGTGCCGGAGGGGGGCTCGGCCAGCTTCGGTGTGTCGCTGTCGGAGAAGCCGTCTGCCAACGTCACGGTGGCCGTGGCCAAGGCGGCCGGTGGCGACGTCGATCTGGCGACCGCCACACCGGCCCTGGTCTTCACGCCGGACAACTATGCAACGGCGCAAACCGTGAGCATCACCGCGGCCAAGGATGCTGACGCGCTCAACGGCTCGGCCACCTTCACCCTGAGTGCCTCCGGCCTGAACGGCGCCAGCGTGCTGGCGACCGAGCAAGATGCCGACATCGTCGTTCCGGTGGAACTGGTGGTCTCTGCCTCGGCGGTGTCCGTGCCGGAGACTGGCACCCAGAGCTTCACGGTGAAGCTTGCCTCGGCACCGACCGGCAACGTCACCGTTTCGGTGGCGCGAACCTCCGGGGACACGGACATCTCCGTCTCCAGCGGTGCGAGCCTGGTCTTCACCCCGGCCAACTGGAGCACCGCACAAACGGTGACGCTGGCAGCCGCCAAGGACGCCGATTCGATCAACGGTGTGGCCACGCTCAGCATCAGTGCGGCGAATGCCGCCACCCGGACGGTCACGGCCACGGAGATCGACAACGATGTGAAGACCTGCGCCGTGGTCTTTGACACCAGCAATGACTGGGGCAGCGGTCAGGTGCCCAGCATCCGGCTGAGCAACCTGGGGACGACGCCGCTGAGCAACTGGTCGCTGACCTTCACCGAGAGCAATGCGTTCACGCTGAGCAATTCGTGGAGCGGCACCTTCTCGGTCAATGGCCGGACCATCACCATCACCCCGGTGGCCTGGAACGGCACCATTGCGCCGAACAGCTCGGTGGATCTGGGCATGCAGATTGGCTACTCGGGCGCCAAGCCGGTGCCGACCGGGCTGACCTGGGTGGGTCAGAGCTGTGACATCACCGTGAAGTAAGGGCAGGGCAGGGCGGCGCCTGGTGGGCGTCGCCCTGATGCTTTCGTAAGAGGGAGACCCGTGATGAACAAGACAGTCATCGTGTCGGCGCTGGCGGGCGCCTTGGCCTTTGCGGGCTGGGTGGGCTGGACGGCCGACCAACTGCACCAGCAAGACCACGAGGTGCTCGCGCGCTGGGCGCAGGTGCATGCGGCTGAGCAGGCGCAGTTCGCGGAAGTGCCGGTGGTGCTGGCGCTGGCGGATCAGAAGTCCGCGGTGGATCCTAGCGTGCGGGCCGGAGCCCGGGCGCGATGCGGCTTGCTCGGGCAATTCGACAATGCCGACGTGTTGATGGACGATGCACAGCGGTTTGATCGCTACAAGCAAGTGCGGGCGGAATGCACCGGTCAGCTGTTCCGGCTGCTGGCGGCGGTGCATACGGAGTCCGCGGTCGCCACCGATCCGCATGTGCAGGCGCTGGGGCAGTCATTGACGCGGGGCCAGGACTCGGTGGATGCCGTGCGGGCGCAGTATCGGCAGGCACTCAAGTCCTACAACGCGATGGTGCGGCGGCTGCCGACGCGTGTGGCGGCCGGCTTGCTGGGCTATCAGGAGCGGCCGGACTTTGTGAGGCTGGCGCAGGACGATGCATGAGGGCAGGGGAGTCCGCGTGGCTCCTCGGGTGTCGCCACGGCTGCGCTGTGGAAGAATCGGCCGATGCCTGCTTCTCACACGCCCCCCACCCTCGACGCTATTCTTCTGGACGCCGCCGCGGCCCTGTTCCCGCTGGAGGATCCAGCGCCCCGGATCGATATCCATGCGCGTGGCGCCATGGGGGATACGCCGCTGCATGTGATGCTGCTGCAAGGCAATGAAGCCGCGGCGCAGGTGCTGATTCATCACGGAGCGGATGTGAATGCAGCTGGAGAGATGGAAGAGACACCGCTGCATGTGGCGGCCCGGCATTCAAGCGCCGAAACGATCGGCGCGTTACTCAAGGCGGGGGCGCGGGTGGATCTGAAGTCGGACTTCGGGCAGACCGCTCAAGACGTGGCCGAGGAACTGCAGCGGGCGGATGTGTTCAGGGCGGGGCTGGTGATTGCGAAGCGTACCTTGACCGACCGTAGGCCCTGAAATGAATGACGCCGAACCGCCGCTGCTGAGTTTCGAGAATCCTGCGGTTGTGCATCCGCCTTTGGGGCTGCGACGGCTGTGTTTGTCGCGGAGTTGATGGAGCCGTTCTGGTTGGTGGAAGTGGAGGCCGTGCTGGCACGCCGTTCTCGGTGAGAGGGTTATCCCTGTCCCCCAGTGGTGTGCTTGATGCGGTGTCGTTGAGGCTCGTCCAATGCAGGGATTCGCCATGCCGTAACACCGCAGCACCGCAACACCGCGGTACTGCTGCAAAGCAATCTGAATCGCTCATGTCTTTGATGACCAAACGCCCCTTTGCCCTTTCCCGTCGCGATGTTCTGCTGAGTGCGTCTGCGCTGCTGCTGCCGCTGCCTGGCGCCGTGCTGGCGCAATCTGGAGGCGCGACGCCCGATCCCTCGACGCTGCCGCCTGTGCTGGCAGATCTGGTGCCTGCGCGCTTGGGCGATCAGTTCCGACTGTCCAAGCTGGACGCCCGCGGAGCAGGCTGGCGGGATCTGGAGATCCGTTCCGCCGAGCCGGGTGGCGCAACGCGCACTGAAAAGGTCTCCATCCAGGCCGGGGCCCGAGCCATGTACGCCCTGCCGCGGGGCCAGTGGTTCGTCAATCTGAAGGTGGAGCAGAGCCAGGCCGGCAGCTACGCACGCGACCGCGCTTTGTGCATCGAGGCGCTGCGCAATATCCATACGCTGCGAGACGAGAGCAGCCGCCGCTGGCTCGCCGAGGCGGACGAGAAGGCGCGTGAGCCACTGGCGTCTCGCACCTTGCCGGGGCTGGCGTTGGCCGAGCTGGACAAGGCGCCGCACCACGGCATCGAGACACTGGCTGCCAGCGAGAACCTGTATGGCGCGAGCGGCGTTCCGACGATGGCTCACTTTTTCCTGCCCTCGCGCGAGGTGATCGTCAGCGCCTACTTGCTGCACCAGAAGGACACGGCGGTGAAGACGCTGTCCGAATACCGCAGGCTGCGCGATGCATTCATTGACGGCTATGCGGAGGTGCTGGCGCGTGCGGTTGAGAAGGACGGTGTGCGATCCTCGTCCTGAAGGCACGGCACCTGTCTGACCGACCTCTCGAGCATTTCCTCACGCTTCGCCTTTGAGGCTGGGCAATTTCCCCGCAAGGGGGGTGTTGTTGCATGGTTCCGGCCGATACCCTGCGCAGCTTTGAGCGAGCGAGGCTGGGAGGCCTGGATGAAGATTGAAAGCAAAGCGTGTGGTCTTGGAAGACGATGGGCACGTTCGTTGTGCGCGGTTGTGTTGATGGCCTGTGCCGCGGCGGCCCAAGCTGGCGATAGCGAGTACGGTGAATTCCTGTTGGCTGCGGATGCGCCCTACGGCGGCACCTTCTTCAAATACAAGAACATGCTCAAAGCCTGGGCGGGTGCGGGTTCGCTCGACAGCATCGAGGTTCCGCTCGCCCCGACGGCTGACCGCAGCCGTGTGCTGCGCCGTGTCGTCTCTTCTGGAAAGCCGATACCGGAGGAGGCCTACAAGGCCCTGAAGCTGAACCTTGAAAGGGCTACGCCTTCCGGTCCTCGCGCCTGGCATTTGTATTGGTCGCGCACCCTGGTGGAGCCGATCAACGGCGCTTCGACCGCACGCATGTTCTCAAGTGCTGAACGTCGCGCGGTGCTGTGTGAAACAGGACAGGTCCTGGAGGCGGGCTCGGTGTATTTCGCTGCGCTGGACACCTCTGGCGAGCCCTACGGGCCCAAGATCGACTACAGGAGCGTCTATCCAACGCCTGCTCGAATGGTCGCCGCCAAGGCCGACTTGGCCGCAGAGGTTCGTGCAGTATGTACGCCCATCCTCAGTGCAACGTATGGCGAGGAAGACGCCCGCGCGCGGTTGGACGCACTGCTGACGCCGCCGCCGAAGAGTGCGGAGATGAAGGCTTTTGAGGTTGTTCGCGAGCAGATGCTGACTCTGGCGCGTGCGGCAGCCGAGGAGGCCGCTGCGGCGCCGAAGACGGAGAACAGCGACCGAATCGGTGTTGCGAAAGCGCGCGTTCGTTTGTTCCAGCAGAATGGCCTCGGAGGCGGGCTGACCAATGAGGCCGCCTGCGCGTCTGATAGTTCTATGGAAGATGCCGGAAGCGGCTTCTTCAAGTCGCTCGGGTCGACATTTGGCATTGCTGGCAACACCAGCATCGGAATGCCGGAGACAGAGACTTCACGGACCGTCAGTGATCGCAGCAAGATGGCGTCGAAAGCCTACTTCGTGGAACAAGAGGTCAGTGCTGGTGCCCCTGTGACGGTGGACTACGCATTCGGCAGCCCCGCCTCAGGGCAGAGTTGCAGCCGAATCAATGTCAGTTTCATCCCGGAGGCCGGTGCCGATTATGAAGTGCGCATGGATGTGGGCGGGCGCTTCTGTCGGCTCATCGTCAACCGCATTCTGCCGGGGGGCGCGTTGCTGCCGGAGCCTCTCATGCCCGCAGCGTCGGAATGCCCCCCGGCGAAGTGAATAGGCGGATCCAAGGCATACCACCGGCCAGTGAGTAAGATGGCCGCTTCGCAGTCGCTGCGGTATGCCGAGGCTCGGCGGTCGGGCGGCGGCTCTCGACGGTGGATTCAACGGGTCCGCTTTGGGGTCGGCTGAGAGATGCAACGTTCAGCTTGAGGGTCTACGCATCGCTTCACGCGGATCGTCAAAAGCCCAGCGTCAACATCACCAAACACATGGCGCTCATCACAAACGGCTTGATTACGACCGGCATGACCAAGGGCGGCGGAAAGCTCCTTTTAACGAACGAGCATGTTCATGTCTTGAAGGAAGACGAAGTCAATCCCTTGCAACTTTTCTTGTTCGGGGCGGTTGGTCATTTGCTGGCCCGTCTGCTCGGCCGTATCGGACGGCCAGACGAACCGCCGGCCTTTCTATCCAGCTCCGAGGTCGCCGAATTGAGTGCCGCCCAGCTTCGGTCCATTCGACATCTGGAACCGATTGAGCGCTTTCCGATTTCTCCGTTGCTCGACGCAGAGCGGTCTAGAGGTGGCGTGCTCTTCAATGTTGGACTCAGGCAGATTCGGTTTACGTCGTACTTGAGCCAAAAGAAGATTGCTGCGTTCCTCGCCGACCGTGGAGTAGCCGTCAAGTGAGAAGTGGCTGATCTGCCTATTGCCGCAATGCAGCGGGCCTCGCCATGGCATCGTGCCTGTGTTGCCTTCGCTCGGTCACGTTTTGATGCGGGTCACTGAAGACGGTGAGCGACAGTCGGCCCATGGGCCATCCAGCCTGTCGACGCCCCGCGACCTCATCAATAACGACCCGCCCCAGAGCAGCAGTCGCACTCAAGGATGAAATTCAGCTATTCGTTCAGCCTCACTCCTGCGGCTCCGCCGACTCCTCCTGCGGAAAAGCTCCATCGGTACGACTACAACGAGTTTTCTCTAAGCCTGCCGGAAGACTGGAGACAGGATCTGAATCCGGAAGAGCGCACCTTCACCTGGCACTCCGCGAAGGCGCGGGCCAGCATTACTGTCAGCGCCGATTTCTTTGAGGTGCCGGAAGAGAAATGGCACGAGGTGGCAGAGGTGAGCCTGAACAGCCGGCATCACGTTCTCGAAAGCAGCCCCCCGGGTCCGGTGAGCGTCATCGCACGCAGCATCCGCCCCTACTCCGGTGGCGGTGGTCTGGAGCTCAGCTATGCAGCTGAAACCCCGGAGGTCACCTACCTGTATCTCGGCTACGTCACGTCCCGGAAGGTCTTCAACTTCACGCTGACCAGCAAAGCTGGAAAAGTCGCGGCCATAACCCTCTACAACGAGACGATGCAGAATCGACTGCGAGTCAAGGTTCCCTGATCGGACGAAGCGCCGATCTTGCTCCCGAGGTGCAGCCCCACCACCGGGATGGTTGGCTGTGAGCTGCGCACGACACCCTCTGGCCCGCTCGTCTACAATACTGGCCCAGCCCACCAGCCAGTTCGCCCGGCGGAAGTCAAATGGAATCAACAACTTACACCCCCGCCGCCGACGCATCCAAGGCAGCTCCCAAGATCGGTTTCGTGTCCCTGGGCTGCCCCAAGGCGCTCACCGACAGCGAACTCATCCTCACCCAGCTGCGCGCCGAGGGCTACGAAACCTCCAAGACCTTCGCTGGCGCCGACCTGGTGATCGTCAACACCTGCGGCTTCATCGATGACGCCGTCAAGGAAAGCCTGGACACCATCGGCGAAGCGCTGGCGGAAAACGGCAAGGTCATCGTCACCGGCTGCCTGGGCGCCAAGTCCGGTGCCAACACGGACAACCTCGTCCGTGAAATCCATCCCAGCGTGCTGGCCGTCACCGGCCCCCATGCCACCCAGGAAGTGATGGACGCGGTGCACACCCATGTGCCCAAGCCCCACGACCCCTTCATCGATCTGGTGCCCGAAGCCCGCGGCGTCGCCGGCATCAAGCTCACCCCCAAACACTACGCCTACCTGAAGATCAGCGAAGGCTGCAACCACCGCTGCAGCTTCTGCATCATCCCCAGCATGCGCGGCGACCTGGTGTCCCGTCCCATCGGCGATGTGCTGTCCGAGGCCAAGGCGCTGTTCGAATCCGGCGTCAAGGAATTGCTGGTCATCAGCCAGGACACCAGCGCCTACGGCGTGGATGTGAAGTACCGCACCGGTTTCTGGGACGGCAAGCCGGTCAAGACCCGCATGTTCGACCTGGTCGCGCAGCTCGGCGAGATTGCCAAGCCCTACGGCGCCTGGGTCCGCCTGCATTACGTCTATCCTTACCCGCACGTGGACGAAGTGCTGCCGATGATGGCCCAGGGCCTGATCCTTCCGTATCTGGACGTGCCCTTCCAGCATGCCCATCCGGACGTGCTCAAGCGCATGAAGCGCCCCGCCAACGGCGAGAAGAACCTGGAACGCATCCAGCGCTGGCGCGAGATCTGCCCGGAGCTGGTCATCCGTTCCACCTTCATCGCAGGCTTCCCCGGCGAGACCGAAGAAGAATTCCAGTACCTGCTGGACTTCATGCGGGAAGCGCAGATTGACCGCGCCGGTTGCTTCGCTTATTCGCCGATTGACGGCGCCCCCGCCAACGCACTGCCCGGCGCGCTGCCCGACGAGGTCCGCGAGGAACGCCGTGCCCGCTTCATGGCGGTGGCGGAGGAAGTGTCCATTGCCAAGCTGCAGCGCCGCGTCGGTGCGACCATGCAGGTGATCGTCGACAGCGCCCCGGGCCTGGGACGCAAGGGTGGCGTCGGCCGCTCGTATGCCGACGCCCCGGAGATCGACGGCACCGTCCGTCTGCTGCCCCCGGAAAAGGCCAGCAAGCAGCTCAAGGTCGGTGAATTCACCCGCGCGCGCATCGTGGCCGTGGAAGGCCACGATCTGATCGCCTTGCCGATCTGAGCCTGGACGTCCGGGCTCAGGAGGTCTGAGCCCAGGGCCTCAGCGGCCGGGCGACGTCTCGGCCAACTGCAGCAGTTCCAGCATCGGGCCGAAGCGCATGGGTTCAGCCTCCAGTTGCCGGCTGGTCGCTTCGCGCAGGCGGCTGAGGGTTGCGTCGCCGAAGGCATCTTCGTCGTCGGCATCGACGGCCTTCAGCAGCGCCGTACGGTCCTCCGTACCCAAGGCGACCAGCGTCGCGCGGTAGAAGCAGTCGCCGCCGGTGGGGGTCGGCACCTTGCGGCCGTTGATCTGCGCGGCGTAGTGACCCTCTCGATGGTCCAGCAGCATCGTCACGGGCGTCTTGCCAGGCGCCTGCGCCGGCCCGAACTGATCCAGCAGGGTGCCGTCCATGTTGCGGATCTGCAGTGGGCGCCCCGCCGGCCATCCCGGCAGGGTGACGATGGCATGCGGCGCGATTTCTCCGCCCAATCCTTGCCAGGTATGCAGCGTGCGAATCTCCCGGGCCGCTTCCTGCAGCAGTTCGCGCTGGCGTGGCGTGGGCTGGGGGGAGCGCGGGGGCTTTGGCGGCGGGGAGTCAGCGCCTGTGTCGTCCCGCACCGACGGGGTTGGGATCTCCCGGTTGATGGTGTTGACCCAGCTCAGGAAACGCAGCCGCATGGCTTCATAGTGCGGCGTGCGCGGGACGTGGTCGGGATTGAGGTCCAGGGACGGCGACAGCGCGCAGAGCATCCTCCAGAGCTGCGGACTCTGGCAGACGGCCTCTCTCACCAGTCGGCCTTCGCTGGGAGACATGCTTCGCACCAGCTCCAGCAGGTCGGGCAGGACTTGCGGCACTTGATTCATCTCGTGGTCTGCGGCGATTTGGTCCCTCTGGACGGACAGGAACCAGAACGAGAACTCCATGATCAGGGCTTCGGTCACGTGGCTCGCGAAGTCCGTCGGCACTGGCGCACGCGGATCGGCCGCCACGGCAGCGCCCAGTACCTTCGTCGTCATCTCAGACACTTTGAGTTGCAGCCGCTCCAGCTCCCGGCGTTCCATATCCATCAGTCGAAGGGTCTGGCCGTTCGCCAGCTCATAGACATGCGGAGGCGCTGCGAAGGCGCGCGCGAATTGGCTGTACATGAGAGATCTCCTGCTTGCGTCAACAGTGACGGGTCTCGCTCAGTGGGTGTCATCTGACAGTTGATTCGCTTGACAACTGATCGGCGCCTGCGGGAGCGTCATGTCCTGCGTTAACCTCCGATGGCAGGGCCTTCAGCCGGTTGAAGGCATCGATTTATCAGGAGCACTTCTTGACCAAACGCGGCAAGTCCACCGAACAGATCCACCACGATTACCAACCGCCCTCCGGCTGGGGCGCGGTGCCGGTGCCTGTCTACAAGGCTTCGACGGTGCTGTTTCCGGACACGGCGGCGCTGCACCGTCCGCGCTCCCGGGAGGCGGTGACCTATCGCTACGGGCTGCAGTGCACGCCGGGAAGCCTCACCCTGGCTGCACGTATCGCCACCCTGGAGCAAGCGACGCATTGCGTGCTGGTGCCCAGTGGCCTGGCAGCCATCACGCTCACCAGCATGGCGCTGCTCAAACCCGGCGACGAGGTGCTGCTGCCGGACAACGTGTATGGCCAGAATCGCTACATCAGCACCGGACTGCTGAGCCGCCTGGGCATCCACCACCGGTTCTACGACCCGCTCGATGCGGTGGCCTTCGAAGGCCTGCTGAGCGAGCGCACCCGGCTGGTCTGGCTGGAGGCGGCGGGCTCCATCACGATGGAGTTTCCGGATCTGATCGGCCTGCTTCAGGCCTGCAAGGCCCGCGGCATCACCACCGCCATGGACAACACCTGGGGGGCGGGCATGGCCTTCAACGCCTTCGAGCTGGCGCCCGGCCTGGGGGTGGACGTCTCCATGCAGGCGCTCACCAAGTTCGCGTCTGGCGGGGCGGATGTGCTGATGGGGGCGGTCTGCACCCGCGACGCCGCCTTGCATCGCCGTCTGGACGAGATGTATGAGTTCCTGGGCTACGGCGTCGGCCAGAACGATGTGGAAGCGGTGCTGCGCGGCTTGCCCAGCCTGCCGCTGCGTTATCGGGCCCAGGAGGCTGCCGCGCTGGATCTGGCGCGCTGGATGCAGCAGCAACCGTCCGTGGCCCGGGTGCTGCATCCGGCCCTGGCGGGCTCGCCCGGCCATGAATACTGGAAGGCGGTGAGCCAGGCGGGGTCCAGTTGCCTGTTCTCGGCGGTGTTCCAACCGGCCTACACCGCCGGGCAGGTGGATGCGTTCGTGGATGCCCTGCGGTGCTTTGGCATCGGCTACTCATGGGCGGGCCCGATGAGTCTGGCGGTGCCGTATGACCTGACCCACAGCCGGTCCCTGCCGCTGCCCTGGACACCGCAGGAGGGCGGCACGCTGGTGCGCTTTGCCATCGGCCTGGAGGACGTGGAAGACCTGCGCGCGGATCTGGCGCAGGCCTTGTTGACGCTGGGCTGAGGAGCGGGCGCTCCGCTCAGTCCTTAGACGCCGAGGGGCCGCTCACCTTGTGGCGCATCAGCCGGCCCTTTTCGCGCTCCCAGTCGCGTTTTTTCTCGGTCTCGCGCTTGTCATGCTGGGCCTTGCCCTTGGCCAGGGCGATCTGCGCCTTCACCCGGCCGCCCTTGTAATGCAGGTCCAGCGGGATCAGCGTGAAGCCGCGTTGCTCCACCTTGCCGATCAGCCGGCGGATTTCCGCCCGGCCCATCAGCAGCTTCTTGGTGCGGTCCGCCTGCGGGCTCACATGGGTGGAGGCGGTGCGCAGCGGGTTGATGCGGCAGCCGATCAGGAACAGCTCGCCATCACGGATCAGCACATAGCCGTCGGGCAGTTGCACCTGGCCGGCGCGGATGGCCTTGACCTCCCAGCCTTCCAGCACGATGCCAGCCTCGTACTGCTCTTCGATGTGATATTCGAATCTGGCGCGTCGGTTTTCTGCGATGGACATGCGGTGGGGATCGGTTGGGATCCGGTGGGATCTGTGGGGTGGGGCGGTCGGCCGACGGTCGGCCGAAGGTCAGGGCGGCGGTGAACCTGCGGGGCGACCGCGGGCATTCATGAGACGCCTACAATCCCTGCATTCTAAGAAGTGTCATGAAGCAAGTTAGGAAGACCGTCCTTCTCTGGTACTCACCCCGCGAGATCTACGAGCTCGTCACCGCGGTTGAACGCTACCCAGAATTCCTGCCCTGGTGCGCCGCCGCCGAGGTGCTGGAGCGCCATGACGACGGCATGACCGCCAAATTGTCCCTGGCCTACGCCGGGCTGCGCCACGCCTTCACCACCCGCAACACGCATGAGCTGAACAAGCGCGTGCGCATGCAACTGGTGGATGGGCCGTTCTCCATGCTGGACGGAGACTGGCAGTTCCTGCCCCTGAACAAGCCGGGTGCTCTGGCAGATGGGGGCGAGCCGCAGGCTTGCAAGATCGAGTTCGAACTTCGCTATGCGTTCTCCAGCTTCGCCCTGGAGGCCGTGGTGAGTCCGGTGTTCGATCGCATCGCCAACACCTTCGTGGACAGCTTCGTCAAACGGGCGGAGCAGGTTTATGGGCCCCGCTGAGCCTGTGGCTCAGCCGTCCGCAGAGGCTGGGGGGCTGCTGGCGGTCGAGCTGCTGTGGAGCCCTCAGCGCGGGCAGTGGCAGCGCCTGTCGCTGTCCCTGCCGGACGGCAGCACCGTGGTGGAGGCCCTTCGGGCCAGCCATTGGTTCGACGAGGCCGAGCTTCGCACGCTCAAGACCGGCATCTGGAGCCGCCTGCGCCCGCTGGACACCGCGCTGCGCCAAGGCGACCGGGTCGAGGTGTATCGCCCGCTGACGGTCGACCCCAAGGAAGCGCGCCGTCAGCGTTATCAGGCCACGGGCCGGCGCATCGTCACCCGCCATCGTCCGCTCGGAAAAAAGGCCTGACGCCGTTTCGCGTCAGGCCTTGAGCGTGGTGCCGGCCCGCTTGTGACAGCGGTAGCCGCTACTCACATTTTTTACTTGCAGGACACCGAAATCACGGTCTGGGCCTGCTTGATCTGGGCCTGTTTGGCGGCGTCGTCCAGCACAACGGGTTCGCCCTTGTCGTTGGTTTGACGAATCCGGACGCCGGACTCCATCAATCTCAGCTGGTCCTGAGCCTGGCGGCAGTTCTCCGCGTTCATCTCGGCGCGGCGCTTTTCTTCAGCGGCCTTGCGTTCCTTCTCGGCCTTTTCGGCCTTGGCAGCATCGCTCGCGGACTTGCCGGGAGCGGCTGCGGAAGCCGGGCCGGAAGCTGCCGCAGGTGCGGGGGCGGCAGGGGCTGACATCGCCCGCAAGGCCGATGCCGACGGGCGTGCCAGGATGTCCTTCTCCGCCACATGGCCGGGTGGGGGACGGTCGCTGTATTGCACACGGCCTTCGGCGTCGCGCCATTTCCACTGGGCCTGCGCAGCGGGGGCCAGGGACAGCAGCATGGCGCCGCACAGCAAGCTCAAGGGGAGGATCTTGGCAGTCATGGACTTTGGGAATGGACCTGGAATTAAAGGGGCTGGCACGAGTGTACGTCGCACTTCTCTATAATGCGCCTTTGCGTCTGGAGCTTCCCACATGCGCCTACTCGGAAAAGCGCTCACCTTCGACGATGTGTTGCTGGTGCCGGCGTTCTCCCAGGTGTTGCCGCGCGACACCAGCCTTGCCACCCAATTCACGCGTGGCATTCGCCTGAACCTTCCTCTTGTGTCCGCTGCCATGGACACCGTCACCGAAGCGCGTCTGGCCATTGCCATCGCCCAGGAAGGCGGTATTGGCATCGTCCACAAGAACCTCACGCCGCAGCAGCAGGCGGCGGAAGTGGCCCGGGTCAAACGGTATGAGTCGGGCGTTCTGCGCGACCCCATCACCATCACCCCCGAGACCACGGTCCGCCAGGTCAAGGCCCTGAGCGAGCATCACGGCATCTCCGGCTTCCCGGTGCTGGTCGGCCTCAAGGTCGTTGGCATCGTCACCGGCCGCGACCTGCGCTTCGAAACCCGCATGGACGCCCCGGTCAGCGAGATCATGACCCCGGCCGAGCGGCTGATCACGGTCAAGGAAGGCGCTTCGCTGACCGAAGCCAAGGCCCTGATGCACAAGCACAAGCTCGAGCGTGTGCTGGTCATCAACGACGCCTTCGAACTTCGCGGCCTGATGACCGTGAAGGACATCACGAAACAGACGAATTTCCCCAATGCCGCCCGTGACGACCACGGAAAGCTGCGCGTCGGCGCCGCCGTCGGCGTGGGCGAGGGCACTGAAGAGCGGGTGGAACTGCTGGTGCGTGCCGGCGTGGACGCCATCGTGGTGGACACCGCCCACGGTCACAGCTCCGGCGTGATCGAGCGGGTGCGCTGGGTCAAGAAGAACTACCCCGGCGTGCAGGTCATCGGCGGCAATATCGCCACTGGTGCTGCAGCGCTGGCGCTGGTGGAAGCGGGCGCGGACGCGGTCAAGGTCGGTATCGGCCCGGGCTCCATCTGCACCACCCGCATCGTGGCCGGCGTGGGCGTTCCCCAGATCACCGCCATCGACTATGTCGCCACCGCCCTGAAGGGCACCGGCGTGCCGCTGATCGCGGACGGCGGCATCCGCTACTCCGGTGACATCGCCAAGGCCGTGGCCGCAGGCGCCAGCACCGTGATGATGGGCGGGATGTTCGCCGGTACCGAAGAAGCGCCGGGCGAGGTCATCCTCTACCAGGGCCGCAGCTACAAGAGCTATCGCGGCATGGGCTCCATCGGCGCCATGAAGGCCGGCTCGGCAGACCGCTACTTCCAGGAAAACGACGAGACCACCAACCCCAATGCGGACAAGCTGGTGCCGGAAGGCATCGAAGGCCGTGTTCCTTACAAGGGGTCGATGATCGCCATCGTCTACCAGATGGCCGGCGGCCTGCGGGCGTCCATGGGCTATTGCGGCTGCGGCAGCATCGAAGAGATGCATGACCGCGCCGAGTTCGTGGAAATCACGTCGGCCGGCATCCGTGAGAGTCACGTCCACGACGTGCAGATCACCAAGGAAGCGCCCAACTACCGTCTGGAGTGAGGCTTGTCCGACTCGGGTCACCCCCACGCACATGGCGGCCGCAAGGCCGCCATGTCGTTCATTCTGATCGCAGTGCTGATCGACATGGTGTCGATCGGCCTGATCATTCCGGTGCTGCCCATGCTGGTGGGCACTTTCACCGAGTCGGAACGCCAGCACACGCTGGCTCAGCTGGCCGTGGCCTTCGCCTTCGGCCTGGCGAATTTCATTGGCGCGCCCATCCTGGGCGGGCTGTCCGACCGTTTCGGTCGCCGCAAGGTGATGCTGGTGGGCTTCAGCGGCCTGGCCCTCAGCTTCTTTGTCACCGCCATGGCGCAGGCGCTGTGGATGCTGGTGGTGGTGCGGCTGTTCTCCGGCGCCATGCAGGCCAATGCCGCTGTCGCCAATGCCTACGTGGCCGACATCACCCCGCCCGCCGACCGGGCCAAGCGCTTCGGCATGCTGGGCGCGGCCTTCGGCATGGGCTTCATCCTGGGGCCGGTGGCCGGTGGCCTGCTGGGCAGCATCGACCTGCACCTGCCTTTCTTCGTGGCCGGGACCCTGGCGCTAGTGAACTGGTGCTACGGCTTCTTTGTCCTGCCTGAATCCCTCCCACCCGAACACCGCCGTCCGTTCAACTGGCGGCAGGCCAATCCGCTGGCCTCGCTGGCGCGCGTGCGCGATCTGCGCGGCGTCGGCCCGCTCATCTACGTGATTGCCTGCTCCGGCCTAGCGCAGCTCATCATCCAGACCTGCTGGGTGCTCTACAACCAGCACAAATTCGGCTGGGGCCCGCGGGAGAACGGCTTGTCGCTGTTCGCGGTCGGCCTGATGGCCGTCATCGTGCAGGGGGGGCTGCTGCAGCCGCTGCTGCGCTGGCTGGGGCCGCGCCGGCTGGTGCTCATCGGCCTGAGCTCTGCCATCGTCACCAACCTGGTCTGGGGCATGGCCCAGGAAGGCTGGATGATGGTGGGCATCATCTTCTTCAACATCGTCGGTTTTGCGGCCCCCACGGCGCTGCAAAGCCTGGTCTCCAATGCCGCCGACGCGCGCAACCAGGGCGAGACCATGGGCGCGGTGGCGGCCATCAACAGCCTCATGGCGGTGCTGTCGCCCATCTGCGGCCTGGGCCTGATGGCCCTGGTGGCTGAACTGCCCAAGACCGACTGGCGGCTAGGCGCTCCGTTTTATTTCTGCGCGGCACTGCAAGTGCTGTCGCTGTACTTTTCCCGGCGGCACTTCCATGAGGTGCCTGTCGAAGCGGCCGAGCCGGCCAAGGCCTGACCCGGTGTCCGCCGCTCCCATCGATTTCTTCGCTCTTCATCGCTGACCATGCACGACAAAGTCCTCATCCTCGACTTCGGCTCCCAGGTGACCCAGCTGATCGCACGTCGTGTGCGGGAAGCGCATGTCTACTGCGAGATTCATCCCAACGACGTCAGCGACGACTTCATCCGCGCCTACGCGCCCAAGGCCATCATCCTGTCGGGCAGCCATGCCTCGACCTATGAGGACCATGAACTGCGCGCGCCTCAGGCCGTGTGGGACCTGGGCGTGCCGGTGCTGGGCATTTGCTACGGCATGCAGACCATGGCGGTGCAACTGGGCGGCAAGGTGGAATGGAGCGACCACCGCGAGTTCGGTTACGCCGAAGTGCGGGCCCATGGGCACACGCAGCTGCTGAAGGGCCTGGAAGACTTCGCGACGCCGGAAGGCCACGGCATGCTCAAGGTCTGGATGAGCCATGGCGACAAGGTCACCGCGCTGCCGGACGGATTCAAGCTGATGGCCTCGACGCCCAGCTGCCCCATTGCCGGCATGGCCAACGAAGAGAAGCGTTATTACGCTGTGCAGTTCCACCCGGAAGTGACCCACACCCAGCAGGGCGCAGCCATGCTCAACCGCTTTGTGCGGGAGATCGCCGGCTGCAAGGGTGACTGGATCATGGGCAACTACATCGAGGAAGCCGTCCAGAAGATCCGCGAGCAGGTGGGCGACGAGGAAGTCATCCTGGGCTTGTCCGGCGGGGTGGATTCGTCGGTGGCGGCGGCGCTAATCCATCGCGCCATCGGCGACCAGCTGACCTGCGTGTTTGTGGACCACGGCCTGCTGCGCCTGAATGAAGGCGACATGGTGATGGACATGTTCGCGGGCAAGTTGCACGCGAAGGTGATCCGCGTGGACGCCAGCGAGCTGTTCCTGGGCCAACTGGCCGGTGTGACCGACCCTGAGCGCAAGCGCAAGATCATCGGCGGCCTGTTTGTGGACGTGTTCAAGGCCGAAGCGGAAAAGCTCAAGGCCAGCGGCGGTGGCCACAAGGGCGCGACCTTCCTGGCGCAGGGCACCATCTACCCGGACGTGGTGGAAAGCGGCGGCACCAAGACCAAGAAGGCGACCACCATCAAGAGCCACCACAACGTGGGTGGCCTGCCGGAGCAATTGGGCCTGAAGCTGCTGGAGCCGCTGCGTGAGCTGTTCAAGGACGAGGTGCGGGAACTGGGCGTGGCCCTCGGCCTGCCGCCCGAGATGGTCTACCGCCATCCGTTCCCCGGCCCGGGCCTGGGTGTGCGCATTCTGGGGGAAGTGAAGAAGGAATACGCGGACCTGCTGCGCCGCGCCGATGCCATCTTCATCGAGGAGCTGCGCAACACGCGTGACGAAGCGACCGGCAAGAGCTGGTATGACCTGACCAGCCAAGCCTTCACCGTGTTCCTGCCGGTGAAGAGCGTGGGGGTGATGGGGGACGGCCGCACGTATGACTATGTGGTGGCACTGCGTGCGGTGCAGACCAGCGACTTCATGACGGCGGATTGGGCGGAACTGCCCTACAGCCTGCTCAAGCGCTGCTCGGGGCGGATCATCAATGAGGTGCGCGGGATCAATCGGGTGACGTACGACGTGTCGAGCAAGCCGCCGGCGACGATTGAGTGGGAGTGAGTGCCCCGCCTCATCGAACAACACGGTGAGGTTGGTTCGGAGGACCGCGTCTGGACCCACAGACCTGTTTCCATAAGTAAGGTCTTCGCGGAATGACTTTCGACCGTTGTTGTTGGGGGGCGTGATCCGTAGCCTGCCGGGTGTCGACCTGAACCCCGGTGCCATGGCTTCCCCCTTCCGCCTGAAAACGTCCCTTCCCGACGACACATTGCGTGTCCACTCCTGCGTCTCGCGGGAATCCCTGAGTGATCTGGGCGATACCACCCTGACTGTCCTGAGCGAACGCAAGGACATTCAGGCGACCGAGCTATTGGGGCAACTGGCCACCCTGACCGTTGCCCTGAATGACGCCAATCCGCGCCATGTGAGCGGGTACGTCACCCGCTTTGCCCGAAGCGGCTTCGAAGGCAAGCACTGCGTCTATCAAATGACGCTCAAGCCCTGGCCTTGGTTGATGACGCGCACCTCAGACTGCCGCATCTTCCAAGAAATGACGGTGCCGGACATCGTCAAGATGGTCTTTGACGACCATCCAATGGCGCGCTTTGAGCTCAAGCTGATGCGGCCCTACAGGACGTGGAATTACTGCGTTCAGTATCGCGAGACGGACTTCAATTTCGTCGCCCGTCTGCTGGAACACGAGGGCATCTACTGGTACGTCCAGCACGATGAAACCGGGCACAAGCTGGTGCTGTGCGATTCGGCGAGCGCGCACGACGCGGTGCCCAGCTGTGCCGACCTTCCGTTTTACGGCAGTGGAGGACAGGTTCCGCCGCAACTGGCGCATGTGGCGAATTGGTCGAACCTGCAGTGCGTGCAGCCCGGGAAGGTTGTGATCACCGATTACGACTTCCAGCGACCCTCCGCGTCCTTGCAGACCAGCCAGAGTCGTAAACGGGACTACGACTTGTCGGACGGGGAAATCTTCGACTACCCGGGCGGCTACATTCAGAACGGCGATGGCGCACAGTATGCGGAGGACCGTCTCGACGAGCTGCAAATGCGCAGGGTGTGCACACCGGTCACCTGCTGTCGCTGAGCCGCCACCCAAGTGACAGCAGAAGAACTTAAACGTTCGATTCTCGAAATACGCGTAGCGTCAACTCTTCGAGGTTGGTTCGGTTTGGATTGGTTCCTGCGAGGTGATCCTCGTACCGTTGTAGACGTCTCGCTTCCGGAGTTGCGGGAATTCGCCCGCACCCATGGGATCCCTCGTGCTGTTTTGGTTGAGGACCGATGGTCGGGTGATGATCAGTTCGTGCTTAAGAAGCTAGGCGATGAATGGAGGGTCGGTTTCGCGGAACGAGGGGAGGTTCGACTTATCGGGATTGCAGTCACCAAAGAGGCGGCCCGCGATCTTGTCGTCGGCGAGCTTTATGAACTTTACGAAGAAGCTGCCAATCCATCTTATTGGAAGGACGGTGTTCCCGTGGGCACGCCAATGTCCCCTGCATCAGAGTAGCGTTGCACCCATAGGCTATTTGATGCACGAAGTTGCCAGCCTACGCGAAATCTTGCGCACCCCTTCCTGCTGAAGGAAGAAACGTCTGGTGCCACGAGAACGGCCTGTATGCGCATCAGCTGCAGAAGTGGACGGACAGTGCCACCCAATCGCTGCGCTGGCGGGCCCGTGCTGCACGGGGACAACGGCGCCACGCTCAAGGCCACAACGGTGCTGGCGATGCTGCACTGGCTGGGCGTAAAGCCGTCGTACTCAAGGCCTCGCGTGAGCGACGACAACGCCTTCGTGGAGAGCCTGTTCAGGACGGCGAAATATCGACCTGAGTTCCCGACCAAGGGCTTCGCTGGTCTGAACGCGGCGCGTGAATGGGCGCATCGCTTCGTGCAGCTTTCTCAACAACGGCTTCGACACAGCACCGATTGAATTGCTCCGGATGTTCCAGCCTGCTCCCCGGTGTGTACTTGACTGCCTGGATCATCGGCTGCCGCCAGGGTCCAAGTCGTGAAGTTCTCCCCAACCCTGGCGCTTCCAGGGGTAACACCAATCTATAGCCAAAAAGGAGTAAATGTTGGAGGAAAAGCTGCGATGGAATAAGGTGGCTTCAAAATTTGGATTTAAATATCGAATGGTCCTCGATCCAAACATTGGAGAGGCTGAGCGCCGGATTCTTGCAGCCAAGCAGCTGTTCCATATAGAGCAGCGCACGAACAATCCTGAAAATTCGGAGGATTGGGTTTCGGCAGTTTTTAGGCTTCCTTTGGCGTTGCGTGAGGTATTGGTCCAGCAGTTGGCGCTCGGAAACCTAATTATTGCGATTGGTGAGCCGGGTTGGCCAAACGACAGGTCGATTATCGTAAATATGTTTCACCGCTTCGTGGTAAATGAGTCGGACCTTCCTCTGGATGTTGGTCTTCAGATCGTCAATGACCCCCATCAATGGTTGGAGATTATAAGTCAAATCGTCGATGGGAAAGAGTACATGCTTATGGTCTAGTAGGCTCTGGGAATATAACCTGGTGCGCTGGGAAGCCCTTTCGGCACATGTCGCGAATCAACGACCTCTTGCGGCAGCTGGTCGTCCTGGAGCGATCCGTCCCTCTTTGCGGTATTGGCCGACCAGATCGCGTGGCATAGTACCCAATATTCTCTGAGCAGTGACGATAAATCAAAGCTCGCATGGCGGGGTCGCGAATTTGACCTCAAGTAGCGCGATGATGAATTATTTGAATTTAAACCTTTTCACGGGATTTCTAACTGCAGGCTCTTTTAGTCTGGATTTTTCGACCGAAAACGCTGCAATACGCACCACTTTGGCCGCAAGTGTGCCCTTGGTCGTGAATAAACAGAATTGGGGCTCTCAGGCCGCAGCTGACATCTGGTTCATGGGTGAGCAGTTTACTTTGTCTTGCGATTTTGGAAACTCCGGTGTGGCTGATTCGGGAGTCACTATGTATTGGAAATCGGGGCGGGTCGCTGAGAAGGGCTGGGATGCTACGCAAAACGATCTAATCGCAGATCGGAATGATTTGGTCCGTTCTTTTCAGACTTACAGTGGGGCCAGTGGCGAAGACCTATCTGACACCGTCAAGTCATTCAAGTTTCACTGGGGCCACGTGTTAATAGGTTGCTCACTGCAAGCTATGGTGGTCTCCCTTTCCATTGATTGGTCATCGACCTAGGGGCCCGTCGGGGACGGATAAACGCTTTTAAGTTCATCGGATTTGATCGACGACAGAGGTGGTGAATGAATGTGGAAATCGATGTCCAAAATGGTGCTGTTCTTGCGGACGGATTGGTGATTTGGTCGGTGGGGGAGCCTGCTCCTGTTCCTGAGCGTCGGGTTTCCGTTAACTACCTGAACTTAACTGCCGATTTTGTTATTGCTGAAGAAGATGTGGGCGTGGTGGCTACATTTATTTTTGATGAGGAAGAGTTCCCGGATTCGATACTAACCAGTCGACTGGTGAAGAGATTTGTGAAAAAAAATAGAGCGGTACCGGTTATGGCAAGTCTGTCTTTTGCGGTCGTTCGATTTTCTTGGGGTGTGATTACTTTCAGGGTGGACCCCAAGCAAGGTGATATGTATATGCGAATTGGAACTGCCGGAGCGATTCCTCGCTGATTCAGTCAGCTGGTGAACGGTCAAAGCTGAGACGGATGCGGCAGTTCAAGCGGCCGCTTCTGGCGTGGACAAGTCCCACGAGCACGATGACATGTTTGGCCGCACCCCGCGTGTGCCCGAAGGCGGCACGAGCCGTGCGGGTGATTCCGCAAACAGGTCAGGCTGGCCGATGGATTGAAAACGTATTCGATCTTCCGCGCCCCCAGAGCTTTTAAAGGAATGACATTGCTTTCACTGACGCACTCCCCCGATGCTCAAGGTAGTGGCAACGCGCTCCGTCACTTCACGTGGCACGGCTCGCCCATCCTGGACGCATGTACCGTTGATGCCACCCCGGAAGTGCTCCTGGTGCTGACGGCGGACGGGGCCTTGTGGTGGGTGGATCGAGCAACCGTCGCCACCAACCAGCTATGCTCGCTGGACCTGCCAGCTCTGCCGATCGATCAGCGTCAGGGAGTGTTCGGCATCCCGCAACATCGCCTGCATGCCTCTCATGATGGCGCCTTCGTGGCCGTCGTGTCGGACCTGGGTACCCAAGGGCAGGTGATCAACACCCAGACTGGTGAGCGGACCTTGTTGTTGGACGGCGGTGACTATCACCCGGATACTGTGCCCTTCAGCGCCTGCTTTTTGCGCTGGAATGAGCGGGATCTGTTGGTGCACCGTACCGACTGGAATCGTCTGGACGTTTCTGATCCGGCCACTGGGGTCTGCCTGACTGATCGCCAGATGGAGCCACGCAATGCCGACGGTGATTGGCCGCTGCACCATCTGGATTACTTTCACGGCGCTTTGTTCCCCAGCCCCAATGGCAAACGGCTGCTCGACGATGGATGGGTCTGGCAGCCGCTGTCGATGCCACGGATCTGGTCGGTGGGTGCATGGCTGTCTTCGAATCCATGGGAAAGCGAAGATGGCACGTCGGTGATCGATGTCTGCCAACGAGACATGTGGACCATTCCGGTGTGCTGGATCAGCGATGACCGTCTCGCGTTCTGGGGCACGCTCGAATGGGATGATGACGAGGGCGAAAACGTGCGAAAGGGGCCGGGTGTGCAACTGGTGCAGTTGATGGACACCACAGCACGCCATGAGCCCTGGTGGCCAATGCCCGAGATTTCTCACGTGACCGCAGTGTTCAGCGACGGCAGCCATCTCCACATTGCCACCAAGACCGCCACCTCGGTCTGGTGTCTCTCGACACGTGAGCAGGTTGCGGTCTACCCAGACTTTACGGCTCGATTGTTCGACCGGACTCGCCGCGTGCTCATCGCATTCGACGGCGACTCCATCGAAGAGTTGTCCGTCGCCCACCTTTGAGGCGAATGGAACATCAGCGCGCCTGCCGGTCTTTATGAAGTGGTGCTAGGTGATTTCTTCAGCTACCCCTCGGATCGCGCGAACCTGCGTCGAGGCCGTCGTCGGCCTGCTTCAATGTTCCCCCAAGGGATGCGATGCGGGACCCAACTGCACGCATGCAAGACATCGCCGTGTCGGATGTGTCCAAGCCTGCGCAGGAGGCGGAATGGTCAATGATCAACCGCCCCTGCGAAGCGTCTTGAACGGCTAGACAGTCTGCGGTTATTCCGGGGCAACATCAACTCCACCCTGACCAGCCAAAATCAGACCCCTCGATAGGAAGCAGATGAACAGCAAAACCTCATGGAAACGTGTCAAGGGGACCGTCGGCATGCAGTACGTCCACTCCGGCGCGCGGGCCTTGTCCGCCGCCGACGCTGCTGCCGTCGCCAGAGACATGGCGCAACAGATTCGAGAACGAGCGGTGCAGGCCGATTCCGCTGAGGATTGGGTTGCGATGGTGCTGCGTCTGCCTGTTGGCTTAAGACAGGTGCTGTTGGACCAGTTGGATCGTGGCAACCTGCTGACGAACATTGGCCAATCAGGCTGGCCGGCCCCGGAGTCGATCGTGGCCAACTTTCGAGATCGTTTCGGTGTAGAGGGCGAAACGCTCCCTCCGGAGGTCGGCCTGCAGGTCGTCAATGATCCACGTCAATGGCGGGAAAATATCAGCCAGATCGTGGATGGCCAGGAGCATATGTTGATGGCGTGAGTTTGAAAGCGCGCCGATCGGGATGCGACGTCGGGACCTGCTCCTCCTTTTGCGCTGTGAATGAGCGCTGCCGGCGAAGAGAGCGTCAGATTGACGACTCGTCGAGTTTGCGCTGCAGCCTCAGCCGATACGCCGCAGGCGTCTCCCCAAAAGTCCTCCGAAAGAGCGCAATGTAGGCACTGGCCGTTGAGTAGCCCAGATCGAGCGCGATGGCATTGACGGGCATGCCGGCGGCAAGCATCTCCAGCGACCGCATCAACTTCGCCCGCTGACGCCACGCCGTGAAATGAAAGCCGGTCTCCGAGACGAATCGGCGGCTCAATGTCCGTGAACTGACGCACGCCCACTCCGCCCAACTCTCCAGATCACGGCCATCGGTCGGGTCGGCCATCAACGCTTTGGCAATCCGGTGCAGACGTGGCTCCTGCGGAAACGGCAGACCCAGCGGTTCCACCGGGAGCGTGCGGATCTCATCGAGGATGAGCTCCTCCACGCGTTGCTTCTGCGGTTCGGTGGCATTCGCTGGCCACTGACTGGCGCGCAGCACCGCCTCCCGCAGCAGCCCCGAGGTCCGCAGCGCGCAGGGCCGCTCAGGCAGGCTGTCGCACGCCGCCTCGGTCACATAGACGCTCCAGCCATGGAAGGCGCCATGCGTCCTGCCGCCATGCCGGAAGTGGGGCGGTATCCACACCGCATGGATCGCGGGAACGATCCAGACCCCTTCGTCCAGCTCCACGTTCAAGAGGCCGCGAAGAGAGCCAAACAGCTGTCCCCGCGCGTGCCGATGGGGCTCCGTCGCGAGTTCTTCGTCCCCGATCACGGTCGCCACGAACACGGCCGGGCCGTCCGCACGGTCTCGGACGCTGAAATCGAACGGGGGAGTGCTCATGGCGGCATTCTGACATTCATTGTCTTCATTGCTGTACAGCCGCCAGCCCCAGATGCCTATCCTTCGCCGGCATGCGCACCCCACAGACCGGAGACGGACCTATGACCCCCGATGAACCCCTTCATAAGATCCCGGACGACCTGCGTCCGGACCTGGACGCGCTCTACGATCCCCCGGCCGAGAGGATCCAGAAGGCCGTGCTCGACCATCTGGTCGCGTTTCACCTCGATTACCTGAAGGTCGCCACGTTCTTCTGCCTGGCGACCGGCAGCGACCGCGGATTCGATGCATCGCCCCGCGGAGGTCCGCCAGGATTTGTCCACGTCCTGGACAACAAAACCATCGTTTACGCTGACTGGCCTGGCAACAACCGAATCGAGTCGCTGCGCAATCTTGAGAATGACAACCGCCTGGGCATGCTGTTCCTCTTCCCAGGCCTGGAGATCTTCATGCGCATCAACGGGCGCGGCCGGATCACGACTGATCCCAGTCTGCTGGCCTCACTCAAGGAAGGTGAACGCACGCCCAAGTCCGCCACCGTCGTGTCCATTGACGAGGTGCTGCTGCACTGCGGCAAGGCCATCAATCGGGCCAAGCTGTGGCAGGAGGATTCCCGCATCGATCGCCATGCCGTGCCCAGCGTCGGCCAGATGCTGTCGGAGTTGACCCGGCTCGGCGACGCGCAGCCCAGCATGAATGACGAGCAGATGGAGCAAGTCAACATGCATTACCAGCAAGCGGTCCGCAGCGATCTGTATTGACCAACAAAAAAGGCCGTGGCATTGCGCCCACGGCCTTTGTCCTGAAACGGTCGCGGCAGTCGCCGCACCGTTCAATCCATTACAGCGTCCTCAGCCACGCCAGCAGCGCATCGCGGTCCGTCTTGGACAGCTGCTCAAAGCGCTGCCGTGACTTCTCGCCTTCGCCGCCGTGCCACAGGATGGCCTCGGTGAGCGTCCGGGCGCGCCCGTCATGCAAATAGCCCACCGGTTGCCCCTGTGCCACCTTCTCGGTGTAGCCGATGCCCCACAGGGGCGTCGTCCGCCACATCGCGCCGGTCGCCTGGCCTTCCGGCAGGTTGTCCGCCAGGGCAGGGCCCATGTTGTGCAGCAGCAGGTCGGTGAAGGGACGGATCGTTTGGTCGCGCAGTTCCGCGAACGGATGAGTCTTGCCCGTCTTCATCTCCGCCGTGTGGCAGGCCGCGCAGCGCAGCGCGTCGAACACCTTGCGGCCATTGGCCACCTGGGCCGCATCCACACGGTGCTCCTCCAGAGGCGCCACGCCCTTCGGGAATCCGCTCGGGATGCTGCGCTGAGCCGGCACCGCCAACAGCTGCATGTACTGCGTCAGCGCGGTCAGGTCGCTTTCCTGGATGCCCTTCTGCGCCGGCGCATTGCGGCAGCCTTGCGGGTCGGTCGTGCAACTGCGGTTCGGGTAGACCGGTGAGGTCACCGACATGTCGTTCAGCAGTGCATTGGCCACCTGGTGACGGATGCTGACCTTGCCGGCCTTCGCGCCGAATCGGCCCAGTCGCGTCGCGCCGGTTTCCGGATCGAAGCCGAAGTTGGCCTGGCCCAGCACTCCGTCCTGGTCCGGCGTGGTACGAACGCGCGCCAGGATGTCGGCTTCAGGCACGGCCTCCAGCAGACCGACGCCCAGCAGCGGCAGGGCGGCGCGCGCCGACCACAGCTGCGGCGTCGGGCCGTCGAAGGTGAAAGTCGGCTTGCGCAGTTCCACCTTGGTGCCGTCGCCCAGCGTGACGCTGCTGGTCTCGAAGCCACCGACCTTCACCGCATTGCCCCAGTCTTGCGGAGCACCCGACGCGGACGTCGAGTTCATCTGGATCGTCGAGCCGTAACGCGGATCCGGACGGATGGACCCATCCGCGGCCTTGATCGCCACATGGAAGCCCATCTTGTCCAGACGCTGGTTCACCGTGAACGGCGCAGGACTGCGGCCGTTGTTGGTGTGGCACTGGACGCAGGCCGTCGCATTGAAGCGCGGTCCCACCAGGCCCTGGATGGAGGTCATCGGATCGTTGCCCGGCTCCGCATGCACACCGGTCACGAAGCTGCTGTGCACCGTGCGGCGACCTTCCACAAAGCGCTGCAGGTTCTGCATGCCGGTGTTGTTGAAGGGCTGCTGGAACATGCGCCAGCCTTCGTCCGTGTAGTTGTAGGACACGGATCCAAGGCCGCCCGACAGCACGGAATCCGGCAGCGGCGTGCTGTTCAGCCGCGGCTGGACCCCATACCAGGGGCGCAGGCCCGTGCCCATGACGTAGATGACTTCGGTGGTGTAGTAGCGGTAGGCACCCGGGTCCCCGACCGCATCCATGGCGGCGCGGCTGGAGAAGAACGAGCCGGTGAACTCGATGGCCTCACCCAGCTGCAGCGGGCGCGCCGGCACGTTCACGCCGTTGGGCACCAGCACGCCATCGCCATTGGGCGACAGGTCCTGATGCCCCGGCATGTTGTCCAGCACCACGGAGCAGCCGTCGTTTGCGCCGATCACGTCCTTGTAGCCGGAGTTCGGCCGTGCCAGGGCGTTCTGGGGCGGCTTGGGCACCACCGGGCACGAGGTCTTGTCGACGAAGCCATCGGTGTAGGTGGTCGGATCCAGCAATTGACCCGGCGACATCCAGCCGTAGCCGGTGACCTTTGGATCGTCGATGCGGCGGAAGAAGGAATGGCCGCCGCCGCGCTGGGCCTGCGGGAAGTACTGGTTCACCACCAGGCGCGGCTTGGTCACGCCCGGCACGCGGCTGTTGTCGATGAACTCGACGCCCCAGACGCGGTTCTTGAAGTAGTTGGCAACGAAATTCATGTAGTTGCCGGGGCCCTTGTCCTGCGGATTGCCATTCGCATCCACAGTCTCATTGGGGCCAAAGCCGATTTCGTTCCATTCCTCGCCGCGCTCGCGGCCGTGGCGGCCGATGCCGCGCTGGCCGAAGCGAGTGACCAGGGTGCCGTCGGGCAGCGTGAACTGGATCTGCTCGATCGGGGCCTGCGGCTGATACAGCGCGCCCATTGCCGTGCCGTTGGCCGGGAAGGCGAACGGCGTGGTGGTGGTGGTGGGGATGCTGTTGTCGCTGCCAACGGTCTTGAACTCGACTTCAAAGAGCGAGTAGCCGTAGTTGGTTGCGCGGGTCACGCCCTGGATGCGGACGAAGCGCGTCTTCACGCCGAGGTTGAAGTACTCCTCGGTGCCGCCTTTGCCGTCCTGCTGATTGCGCAGGCGTTTCCAGTCCTTGCCGTCGTCGGAGATCTGGATCTCATAGGCCTTGCCGTAGGCGTTCTCCCAGACCAGCTTCATGTAGCCCAGCGGCTGCGCGGTGCCGAAGTCCCACTGGATCCAGGCGCCGTCTTCCGGCTTGGAGGCCCAGCGGGTGGACAGGCTGCCGTCGATGGTGTTCTTGGCAGACAGGCCGTCGTTCTCGGGCGTTGACGACAGGGTGGCCGTCGGCTTGATCGCCACGCCCGGCTTGCTGGTGTCGCCCACAGGCGTCTGCGGCTGCGTCGGCGTTGTCGGATCGGTGGGGTTGGTCGGCGTGACCGGCGGAACGGCTGCGCCGGTGAAGGCCTGGATCTCGAAGATGGAGTAGCCGTAGCCGGTCGAGCGGGTCACGCCCTGGACGCGCAGGTAGCGGCCCTGGCCGCCCAGACCGGTCAGGTCCTCGATGCCGCCGGCGCTGTTTTCGACCGTCTTGATCGTGGTCCAGGTGCTGTTGTCCTCGGAGGTCTGTAGCAGATACTTCTTGGCGTGGGCGTTTTCCCAGTTGATGCGCACCCGCGTGATGGTGACGCTGCTGCCGTAGTCCAGCGTCAGCCATTCGTTGTCGGTGAAGGCGGAGCCCCAGCGGCTGTTGTCGTCCTTGTCGATGGCCTTGGCGCCGCTCAGGTCGCCGCGCTCCATTGAGCTTCCAGTGGCGGAGACGGGGGTGAGCGCCGTTTCGGTGCCGCTGTCGCCGGACAGGCGCTTGGCGCGTGCCGCGCTGTCAGCGGTGCCGCCTTCGTCCGAGGCGATCTGCGCGCCGGTTGACTGACCGGTGCTGCCGCCGCCGCAAGCGGCGAGCAGCGCACTGCCCAGCAAGGCAGGGACAAATGCCCTGCCCATCAAGATTCCAAGCTGTTTGAGCTCCATGGTCCTTACCTCCCGTGCCTGTGGGTGCGATTGGTGCTGCGCGGGATGACGCCCGCGGCCGTCTCTCGTGGACCGGTCTGGTCCGGCGCACGTGCCGCCCATCGGCTTTCGTGGCCCATTGCCTGTCCCTCCTGGGAGGGATCGGCGGCAGTGTCTGCGCTTGCTTGAGCGGGGAGCAAGTTTTAATGTGTGTCGAATTGATGGGGCTGCGGATACCGCGCAGCAACATTGATACGCATACGTCAGGGCCTGCATACGCAATTGCAGTCCGGGCTCTACAACGACCCCAGGCGAGTGCTTATCACCCACCAAGTCCTTCGATGAAATCACTATGTCAGGCGGTGCGGTCTGCGTCCACGAGAGGGCGGCGCGGGCAGGCGAAGGATTGATTCAGGAAGCGAAGATGGGGCAGTCATTGCGCCTTTGGAGCAGGCACTTGCATCGCTGAGCCGGATGGATCCTCTGGACCGTTGATCGACGGTGAGTCTTGTTCGGAATGGCAAAGCGCGCTCGGAAAGGTCATTAAGATGCGCGCGGCACCACAGAGCAGACCCATTCAGAATGATTCCGACGACTTTCCAAAACAATCGCTCCACAACAAAGACATTCGCTGCCGCCGTCTTCATGTTCTGTGCGCTGATGAGTGCCGCGCAGGCCAATGAATCGGCTCTGGTGCCGCCCGGGGAGGAGGTGGACGGGATCTCCCAGTCCGCATGGTCCCAGCGGTGGTGGGAATGGGCCTTTTCGTTCCCCATGGAATTGAGCCCGGTGGCGGATCAGACCGGAGAGCTGTGCGCCGGCAATCAAAGCGGCAATGTGTGGTTTCTGGCGGGCACCTATGGAACAAAGCGGGCCATTCGCACCTGCCATGTGCCGCGCGGAAAACATGTGTTCTTTCCGCTGATCAACTATGTGGCGTTTCCGTCCGTCAGTGGTCAGGGCCAGTGCATGGAGTACATGAGCTTGGCCGCGAAGATGACTCAGAATCCGAGCGCCTTGGTACTGTCAGTGGACGGCGTGCGGGTGGACGGCATGACGGCGCATCGCCAGTGGTCCCCGTCCTGTTTCGATCTGGGCGCCAAGGCGATGCCCAGCCGTTCGATCTATCCGGCGGCAGCCAATGGCTACTACGCGATGCTCAGGCCGTTGAGCCCGGGGCGGCACACCGTGGAGTTCGGCGGTGCGCTGCCTTCGCTTTACCAGGCGGTGACCTACACCTTGATCGTCGACTGAGGGCCTGTGGTGGACGGGGCGGGCGGAGGCCGGGGGTGATAATGAAGCCCGCATCCTCCGTCATCGTCAGGCGCCGTCCATGAAAACAGCCGTATTCAGTGCTCGCCGATATGACCAGGCGCTTTTCACCAAGGCGAATGCCCCACTCGGCCACGAACTGCTCTTCATCGGCGATCGGCTGACGGCGGATACGGCTCGCCTGGCTGCCGGTTGCCCAGCCGTCTGCGTGTTTGTCAATGACCAGGTGGATGCGCAGGTGCTGGCGCTGTTGGCTGCGCAGGGCACTCGGCTTGTTGCGACTCGATCGACCGGTTTCAACCATATCGACACAGCGGCGGCGGCGGCGTTGAACATCCCGGTGGTCCGGGTGACCGACTACTCACCGCATTCAGTCGCAGAATTCGCCGTCGGCCTGCTGCTCACGCTCAACCGAAAGATCGCGCGGGCTAGCACTCGGACGCGTGAAGGCAACTTCGAGCTCGACGGTCTGATGGGCTTCGACCTGTACGGCAAGACCGTGGGCATCATCGGCACGGGCAAGATCGGGAACGTCTTTGCAAAGATCATGCAGGGCTTCGGCTGCACGCTGCTGGGCCACGACGCCTTCCCCAATCCCTTCTTCGAGCAACTGGGGGGACGGTACGTCGACATGGACGAATTGGTGGCTGCGTCGCACGTCATCTCCCTGCATTGCCCACTGACCCCGGACACCCATCACATTGTTGGCCGCAGCCTGCTGGCCAAGCTGCGCCGCGGTGCCATTCTGATCAACACCAGCCGGGGTGGTCTGGTGGATACGGAGGCGGCGATCGAGTTCCTGAAGACGGGGCAGCTCGGTGGGTTGGCGATCGATGTCTATGAACAAGAGGCCAGCCTGTTTTTCCAGGACCTGTCGTCCACCATCATCACCGACGACGTCATTCAGCGGCTGGTGTCCTTCCCGAACGTTGTGGTCACCGGCCACCAGGCATTTCTGACGGAAGAGGCGATCGGTCAGATCGTTCAGACCACGCTCGAGAGCATCACTGCGTTCGAGCGCGGCCAGCCCTTGATCAACCGGATTCCGAATTCCTTGCCCGAGACACCGATCGGGCATTGACCCGGTCATTGGATCCGCCGAAGGCTCGTGTTGCAGCGGACGCGATGACTGGGATCGGAAGTCATGGCGCCGCTGGTCGCTCTAACGCAGCGCCGGCAGGAGCGGCTCCAACCGTCCATCCGACGGCAGCGGTTTCACACCAATCAACTGCATCAGCAACGGGTAGACATCCACGTTGTCAAATGGCGGCAACACCACGCCATTCTTGAAGGCCGGCCCCGACGCGATGAAGGTCGCCCGCATGTCCGGCGCCTGATGGTCGTACCCATGCGCGCCGCCCTTGACCCGCTGAGCCGATTGCTCATTGGTGGCCAGCGTCCATCCCGGTTCGGCCAGGCAGAAGTAGGACGGCACACGGGCGTTCTGGCCGAAGTTGAATCGCTTCGGAATGTCCGCCTTGCGCCAGCATTCCACATGGTCCCGCGCTTGCAGCAGACCTTGTTCAAGCACCGCGGCCTGCCCTGGTGTGGGCTCCAGTCCGGCGAAGGTGCCGCTGCTGACAACCCGGTAACTGCTGGCCGGCGCCATCTGGTCCAGGCGCAGCACGCGTGTGTTGCCGACGGGGGCCATGCCGTGGTCCGACACCACCACGATATTGGCCGGCACCTTGCGCGCCGCGAGACCGTCGAGCAGCCGCCCCACGGCGCGGTCCACCTTCGCCAGGGCTTCTATCACCATCGGGCTGCCAGGCCCTTGCTCGTGGCCGGCATGGTCGACATCGTCAAAGTACAAGGTGACGAAGCCGAATCCCTCCGCGTTGCCGCCGTCGAGCCAGCTCAGCACGGTGTCCGTGCGTGCATTGGCCGAGACCTTGCCGTCGAAGCTCGCGTAGCGGGTGGGGCGCACGCCGTGGATGGCGGCTTCGGCGCCGGGCCAGAACATGGTGGCGGTGCGGACCTTGTGCTGCTCGGCAGTGACCCAGACCGGCTCCGCCTGGTCCCACCAGCGACGGTCGGTCACTGCGGCGGCATTGCTCAAGGAGAAACGCTGCCCGGGCATCTGGGCGTCCTCCATGGTGTTGTCCACCACGCCGTGGTGGTCCGGGCGCAGGCCGGTCACGAGGGTGTAGTGGTTGGGGAAGGTCTTCGTTGGGAACGACGGAATCATCGATTCCGCCCGGACCCCATTGACGGCCATGCGGCTCAGTGTCGGAGTGACGCCGCGCTGAAGATCATCCGGGCGCATGCCGTCAATCGAGATCAGGATCACCAGTGGGCGCTGAGTGATCCCAGCAGGCACCGGCACGGGCGGCTTGTTGGCGCAAGCAGTGATCAGCGCCAGCAGGATCAGGCCCATCAAACGATTCAGCCAAGGGGCTGCGCGGTGAGAGGCCAAATGGGTAACAGGGACGGGCATGGAGACTCTGTGGGGATAGGGAAGGAGAGGGGGGCGAGCGAGGGCGCGAGGGGCGGATTCTGGCGGTTGGATTTGACGGGGATGTGGCATGGGCCTTCTGGAATGCCCGCAAGCCCGCAGCCAGGCGACCGTGTCCTGCTGACGTCCGTGTGCAGTGGTGAGGTCACTGTTGGCTTGTTGGACCGCGTGATGCTCAGCACACCGCGTCTCGCCATGTGTTCTCAAATTAGGTACGATCGTTCCTAAATAAGGAACGTTTCATGCCTCCTCTGGATGCCTTCTTCACCCCTGCTGAGCAGCGCCTGCTTGGATCGGTCATTGGTCAGCCCGACCGTGAGTTCGGAACGCTGGAACTGCTGCAACAGATGGGTAATGGACGTGGAGCGGGAAGTGCCTTGTTGCAACGGTGGACCGACGCGGGGGTCTTACTGGAACGTCGCGTCGGAAACCAGCGTCGCTTCATGGCCAATCGGGCGTTCCTGCTCTATCCGGAGCTGAGACGAATCGCCCAGAAAACCGTAGCGCTGACGGAGCCTCTGGCTCAGGCGCTGGCGCCTCTGGCCGATCGACTGACCGAAGCGTTCGTGTTTGGTTCAGTAGCAGCCGGTACGGACAGGGCCGACAGCGACATTGATCTTGCTCTGGTGGGTGACATTGACCTATTCGATGTTTCTCCTCTTTTGGACGATGTACAACTGCGGCTCGGACGTCCGGTACACGCCAACGTCTACCGCCCTAGTGAGTGGGCGAGCGAGGATCCGGTGCTGGCGACCATCAAGAACGGCGCACGCGTCGACTTGATGGAGGCCCTTCGTGCCCAGACCCCCTGAATACGACGCGCTGATCAAGATCGGCAGTTTCAAGCCTGCGGTTCTCACCCACCCCGCACAATCTCCTCCGCCAGCGCTCGCGCCGTCAACGGCGCCGACCCCTCGGCATGGTTGGACATCGTCACCAACACCTCATGCCCGGCCGCAGCCGTCGCCCGCATGACCTTGGCCAGCACGGCGCGGGTCTGCGGGTCGGGATCGACCATCTGGTCGTAGCGCCCGTACAGCCGCTGCGCGTCCTCATACCCATAGGGCCCATGCTTGCGATGCAGATTCCATCGCGCCACCAGCGGTCCCGGCCACATCGCCCGCAGCAGCGGCAACTGCTCTTCGATGGGCGGCAGCTTGGGATGCAGTCCCAGGCAGTAGCAGGTGCCCGTGTCCTTGAGCAGCGCCACCAGGTCCGGGCATAGCCACTCCGGGTCCCGCACTTCCACCGCCAGCGCCGCACCCGGCGGCCGCGCATCGGGGCGCGGCAAGGCTCGCAGCATCCGCCACAACCGGTCCATCTGCTCCGACATCCGGGCCACTTGATCCAGGGGCAGGGGGCTCAACTGAAACACCAGCGCACCGGTCTTCTCGCCCAGTCCCTCAAACGCCGGCTCCACGAAGCTGGTCAACGCCAGACGCGGGTCCAGGAACGCCTCGTTGGATTGGCGGCCCCGCCCATCCTCGGCGCGAACCAGTGCATCGGTGACCGCGCTCGGCGCCTTCACCATGAAGCGAAAGTCTTCCGGCGCCAGGTTCGCATAACGCTCGAACTGACTGGCAGTCAGCGACTGGTAAAAGCCCCGGTCGATGCCCACCGCACGCAGCAGCGGATGCTGCGCGTAGGCTGCCAGACCTTGTCGCGACAAGACGGACTCGCTGTGCTCCCCCGCCCACACCAGCCCCTGCCACCCCGGATAGCTCCAGGAGGAGGTGCCCATGCGAATGTGCGGAGACAGCGCCGCCGCTAGCGCCAGATCGGACGCCAGCACCGGCGCGGCCTGGACGCCGCCACGGCGCCTTGGTTTGGCGCCAGCGCCGTCACCAGACGATTCCGCACCGTCCTGTGGGTGGGCGGCGTCCGGTTCTCCGTCGCTCCCGGGCGCGTCCTCCGCCTTCTTTCGTGCCCGCGGCTCCTTCACCACCACTGGCATGCCAAACAGGTCCAGGATTTCGTCAGTGCCCAAGTCGTTGAGCGGTGCATTCGGATCCGAGCTCATGGCCCGGCAGCATAGCGCCACGGGCTACACTGCCGCGCGAACACGCATCATGACCGACTTCCATTCGATTCCCACGCCCGGCGCCCCTGTTGCCGCACCTGTTGCCGCCCCGGTCGACCCCGCCGACGAGTACGCCATGCGCCTGGCGCTGGACCAGGCCCAGAATGCCTGGCTCGTGGGCGAGGTGCCGGTGGGCGCGGTGATCATGCGCGCCGGCCAGATCATCGCGACCGGCTACAACCGGCCCATCACCACGCACGACCCGACGGCCCATGCCGAGATCGTCGCGCTGCGTCACGCCGCGCAGTTGCTGGGCAACTACCGGCTGCCGGAGTGCGAGCTCTTTGTGACGCTGGAGCCCTGCGCCATGTGCGCCATGGCCATGATGCATGCCCGCATCAAGCGGGTGGTGTTTGCCGCGCACGATCCCAAGACCGGCGTGGCCGGCTCGGTGCTGGACCTGTTCGCGCAGAAGCAGCTCAACCATCACACCGCCCTGGTCGGCGGGGTGCTGGCCGAACCGTCGTCGCAGTTGCTGCGTCAGTTCTTTGCCGAGCGCCGTGAAGCCGCCCGCCAGCGCCGCGAGGCCCAACGCTCCGCCGAGCAGTCGGACCCGCTGGCCGCGTTCCGCAGCGCGGGCGTCGTGAGTGGCGTCGCGATTGAAGTCGCGAGCCCCGTGGCGAATGAACTCCCAAGTGCAGCGACGTTCGAGACAGACCGCTTGCTGACCACCGGACCAGCAGCCCCGGCCCCTGATACCGACATCCCCGTTGGCGAGGCGGAGTACCTCCCCGTCGACACCCCCGATCCGCCCCCAACCGACCCCCAGCCATGAGCGACCTGATTCTCTACACCCCTTCCGGCGTTCTGGCCACGACCCCACCGCTGCGCCGCGCCGCCAAGCGCCTGGGCGCCCTCGGGTTCAACGTGAGCATCGACGAAGCCGCCACCGCCAAGCATCAGCGCTTTGCCGGCGACGACGAGACCCGCCTGGCGGCGCTGCATCGCGTGGCGAAGGCCGCCCCCGATGTGGCCCTGGCCACCCGCGGTGGCTACGGCCTGACGCGCCTGCTGGACCAGATCAACTGGAAGCAGATGGGCCGCAGTGTGGAGAAGGGCACCCGCTGGGTCGGCCTGAGCGACCTGACCGCCCTGCAACTGGGCCTGCTGGCCCATACCCAGCAGGTCAGCTGGGCCGGCCCGCTGGCCTGCGACGACTTCGGCCGCACCGAGGACGAAGGCGGCGTGGACGACATCACCCGTGACTGCTTCCTCGAAGCCATGGACGGCTCCCTGGAAGCCGTGGGCTTTCGCACCGAAGCGGGCTTCGACGGCCTGGGCGTGCGCGGCACGCTCTGGGGCGGCAACCTCGCCGTGCTGTGCTCGCTGCTGGGAACGCCGCACTTCCCGCGCATCAAAGGTGGCGTGCTGTTCCTGGAGGACGTGAACGAGCACCCCTACCGCATCGAACGCATGCTGCTGCAACTGCAGCAGGCCGGTGTGCTGGATGCGCAGAAGGCGGTGATCCTGGGGAATTTCACCGGCTGGAAGAAGTCGCCGCTGGACCGGGGTTACAGCTTCAAGAGCTGTGTCGAAGCCGTGCGCGCCCGCTGCAAGGTGCCGGTGCTGACCGGCCTGCCGTTCGGCCATGTGCCCACCAAGGTCTGCCTGCCGGTGGGCGCCAAGACCGAGCTGCTGGTCGAGGGCCGGGATGTGTTCGTGGCCTGGGGCCATGTGGGCCACGGTCACGACCATCCGCACCATCAGCATGACGACCGGCATGACCATCAGCATGGGCACGATCACGACCACCACGATCACAATCATTGATGCGCGCTGAGCCCATGGCGCCAGGCCTTGCCTGACGCCCCTCAAGCGGCGGCTTCGTTCGCGCATCGCAAGGCGTGATCCGTCTGTCGCCCGGCGCGATATCGGTGTTGGCCCCAAGCTGTCGGGAAGCTGTTGGAGACACATCTCCAGGCCTTCGGCCGTTGAGGCTCACGTATGATTTGGCAAGGGAGCCTTCGCGGAAACCCGCGTCCTCGCAGACGCACCGCCCAGGCAGCCTGGAAACAATTTGGCAATGCCGCGTCCAGAGGATGCGGCTTTGTGTTTTGAGGGGTGACGAATGTCGTCGGGACGGTGGAGTGAGGGAGACGGCGGGCTGTTCAGCCTGGCCCGGCGGATGTTGGCCCTGTGCACGGCCGTCCTGTTCATCGGGTTGCTCAGCGCCTGCGACAACAGTCCCTACTGGGCAGGGGCGGGCAAGGAGAACACGCTGTTCATCTCCTTCGATGAACGCTCGCCGCGTTATCTGGACCCGACGTCCTCCTACACCTCGCCCGAAGGCGTCTACGTCTACCAGATCACCGAGCCGCTCTACGGCTATCACTACCTCAAGCGCCCGTATCAGCTGATTCCCCGCGCCGCCGCGGAAGTGATCAAGCCCTACTACCTGGACGCCCAGGGCCAGCGACTGCCTGATGATGCGCCGGCGGACAAGATCGCGCTGAGCGTCTACGACGTGCCCATCCGCCCCGGCGTGATGTTCGCGCCCAGTCCCGCTTTCGCCAAGGACCCGCAGGGCCAGTACTACTACCACCATCTCACCGCCGCCCAGCTCGGCGACAAGCGCTCGCCCTGGCAGTTTGAGCATCAAGGCACCCGCGAGCTGGTGGCGGACGATTTCGTCTACGCCCTCAAGCGCCACGCCACCCCGCGTACTGAAGCCCCCATCTACGGCCTCTTCTCCGAGCGGGTGCTGGGCCTGAAGGAATACGGGGCGCTGATCCGGGAGGAAAACGCCAAGCTGCTCAAGGGCCTGCCCGAGAGCACCAAGGACAAGCCGTTTCTGGACTTCCGCAAATGGCCGTTGCCCGGCGCCGAAGCGGTCAACCCGCATCTGCTGCGCATCCGCATCAAGGGCAAGTATCCGCAGTGGTCCTACTGGATGGCGACCACCTTCCTGTCGCCCATCCCCTGGGAAGTCGATGCCTTCTATGCCCAGCCCGGCATGGCCGAGCACGGCATTTCCTGGAACCAGTGGCCCGTGGGCACGGGGCCCTACATGATGACGGAGTACGAGCAGGACCGTCGCCATGTGATGTCCCGCAACCCCAACTACCACCTGGACACCTATCCCTGCGACGCCAGCGAGGAAGACCGCGCCGCCGGCCTGCTGGCCGACTGCGGCAAGCGGCTGCCCTTCATCGACAAGATCGTGGCCACACTGGTCAAGGAGCGGGTGCCGCGCAAGGAGCTGTTCAAGCAGGGTTATCTGGACGTGCCGGATCTGGAGCGCGGCGACTGGGGCGTGGAATTCCTGGCCGACCAAAGCGACTCGGACGAGGTGGCCGACTTCTTCCACCAGCGCGGCTTCCGTTTCCCACGCGACACCGACCCCAACAGCTGGTATTTGGGCTTCAACTGGCTGGACCCGGTGGTGGGCAATGGCAGCACGCCGCAGCAGCATGAGCGCAACCGCAAGCTGCGCCAGGCCTTGTCCATCGCGATTGACTGGGAAGAGGGCTACGGCCAGATCTTCAAGAACCGGGGCGGGGTCGCCGGCTTCGGGCCGGTGCCGCCCGGTGTGTTCGGGTCCCGCGACGCGGAACCCGGCTACTTCAATCCGGTGACCCACAAGCTGGTGAATGGCAAGGTGGTGCGCCGCTCCATCGACGAAGCGCGCCAGCTGATGGTGGAAGCCGGCTACCCGGACGGCCGCGACGCCACCACCGGCCGTCCGCTGGTGCTGAACTACGACTTCATGCGCACCGTCACGCCGGAGGTGAAGGCGGAGAACGACTGGATGGTCAAGCAGTTCGCCAAGCTGGGCGTGCAGCTGGATGTGCGGGCGACCGACTACAACCAGTTCCAGGAGAAGCTGCGCCAGGGCAAGCACCAGATCTACTGGTGGGGCTGGTTCGCCGACTATCCGGACGCAGAGAACTTCCTCTTCCTGCTCTACGGCCCCAACAGCAAGTCCAAGCACGAGGGCGAGAACTCGAGCAACTACCAGAACGACGAATACGACCAGCTCTTCCAGACCATGCAGACGCTGGATGACGGCCCGGAAAAACGCCGTGTCATCGCCCGCATGCTGGAGATCGTCCAGAAGGACGCCCCCTGGGCCTGGGGCTACTGGCCCTTCACCGGCCAGGCCTTCCAGCACTGGATCTACAACGGCAAGCCCAGCATCGTGGTGCGGGACCCGGTGCGCTTCTACCGCCTGGATGCCGCCGAGCGCGCCCGCAAGCAGGCCGAGTGGAATCGCCCGGTCTGGTGGCCGCTGCTGGTGCTGGTGCTGGGAGCCGTGGCCATCGTGTGGGCCACCCGTCGCAGCTTCATGGCCCGTGAGACCGCCACTGCGCGCGGCCGGGCCGCCGCCCCTGGAGGGGCCGACTGATGTTCAAGATCATTGCAAGGCGGCTGGGCTACGGCCTGGCCATTCTCATCGGGGTCAACCTGCTGACCTTCCTGCTCTTCTTCACCGTCAACACGCCGGACGACATGGCGCGCTTGAACATCGGTGGCAAGCGGGTGTCGCAGGAGCAGATCGACAAGTGGAAGGCCGAACGCGGCTATGACAAGCCGCTCTACTGGGACGACAGCCAGCAGGGCAGCGCCCGCGTCACCCACACCGTGTTCTGGGAACGCTCGGTGTCGCTGATGCTGCTGGACTTCGGTCGCTCCGATGCGCGGCAGGCGGTGGACATCGGCCACGAGATCAAGAAGCGCATGGGCGTGAGCCTGCAGCTGGCGGTGCCGCTGTTTGTGCTGCAGCTGATCATCAGCGTCGCCTTTGCCCTGCTGCTGACCTTCTTCCGCAACTCTCGCATCGACTTCTGGGGCGTGGTGCTGTGTGTGCTGATGCTGTCCATCTCCAGCCTCTTCTACATCATCGTCGGCCAGTTCTTCTTCTCCCGCATCCTGCGCCTGGTGCCGATCAACGGCTATGCGCCGGGCCTGGATGCGATCCGGTTCCTGGCCCTGCCGATTGCGCTGTCGCTGCTGTCACGGCTGGGCGGTGAAGCGCGGCTGTATCGCGCCATGCTGCTGGAGGAGGTGGGCAAGGACTATGTGCGCACCGCGCGGGCCAAGGGCCTGTCCGAGCCGGTGGTGCTGCGCCGCCATGTGCTGCGCAATGCGCTGATTCCCATCATCACGAGCGCCGGTGCCTACCTGCCGTATGTCTTCCTGGGCAGCCTGGTGTTCGAGAGCTTCTTCGGCATTCCGGGTCTGGGCGCCTTTGTGATTGACGCCATCACCGGCCAGGACTTCGCCATCGTCCGCACGATGGTGTTCCTGGGCGCCGTTCTGTATATCGCCAGCAATGCGCTGATCGACGTGGTCTACACCTGGGTCGATCCGCGGGTGCGGCTGAGCTGAGTCTGGAGGACGTCATGGGATTCAAGATCGTCGTCCTGTGGACCGATGTGGCCTTGTGGCTGATGCTGGCCGCACTGGCGGGCTACGTGCTGCGCCTGGTGCGCCGCCCGCATCTGCGCACCAACTGGCAGCGGGTGCTGCGGGACCCGGTGGCGCTGAGCGCCGGCGTGGTGCTGCTGCTCTTCATCGCCGTCACCGCGCTGGACAGCCTGCACTTCCGTCTGGCGCTGCCCGGCGGCCCCGCGGGCGAGCAGTTCTACGAAACCCGCACCCGCTCGGTGCTGGACGTGCTGCTGGCCCAGCAGCTCGAGATGCGCGAGACCAGTTATTCCGCGCCGCTGGCCTACGCCGGTTTCAACAAGGATGCGGTGGCCCATGGCGAGGAGATCGTGCGGGAGTTCCCGCGCCTGGCCTTCGGCGGTGCCCACCTGAAGGACCCGGCCCGGGACTGGGCCGGTGATGTCACTCGCCGCGGCTTGACGGGCCTTTGCGCCGGCGCGCTGCTGAGCCTGCTGCTGGCCGCCGCCATGGCCGCCGTACTGGCCCGCAGCCACGGCGGCTGGCGCACGGCCCTGGGCGACCTGCTGGCCGACCGCACCGACTATCCGTGGCGTGCCGCGCTGGCCACGCTGACCGTGGTGCTGCTGCTGGCCGGGCCGGTGGTGGCGCTGATGGATCACTATCACGTCTTCGGCACCGACCAGACCGGCAACGACGTGCTCTACCAGGCCCTCAAGAGCATCCGCACGGCGTTTGTGATCGGGGCCTTGTCCACGCTTGCGACGCTGCCCTTTGCGCTGGTGCTGGGCATTCTGGCCGGCTACTTCAAGGGCTGGGTGGACGAGCTCATCCAGTACTTCTACACCGTGCTGACCTCGGTGCCGAATGTGCTGCTGATCGCCGCCTGCGTGCTGATGGTGCAGGTTTGGCTGGACAAGCATCCGGAGGTCTTCCAGACCGGCGCCGAGCGGTCCGACCTGAAGATCTTCCTGCTGTGCGTGATCCTTGGCGTGACCGGTTGGGCGACGCTCTGCCGCCTGGTGCGGGGCGAGACGCTGAAGCTGCGTGAATCCGACTTCGTGCAGGCGGCCACGGCGTTTGGCGTGTCCGACACCCGCATCATGATGCGGCACATCGTGCCGAATGTGATGCACCTGGTGCTGATCAGCCTGGTGCTCAATTTCTCCGACCTGATCCTGTATGAGGCGGTGTTGACCTATGTCGGCGTGGGCGTGGACCCGACGATGAACAGCTTCGGCGGCATGATCAACCTGGCCCGCTCGGAAATGAGCCGCGACCCGGTGGTGTGGTGGAGCTTCGCGGCGGCCTTTGGTTTCATGGTGAGCCTGGTGCTGGCCGCGAACCTGTTTGCCGATGGCGTGCGGGACGCTTTCGACCCCCGCTCGCGCAAGCTGCGTCCGCAATGGCTCGCCCTGAAGGCGCGCCGGGCGCTGGCCCAGAAGACCGCGGATGAGGCGCAGCGCGCCGTGTCCACCCCGCCGAACGCCTGAGGGGCCCCATGCTGAAGATTGAAGACATCAAGGTGCATCTGGATGCCGAGGCCGGCCTGGTCCGCGCCATCGACGGCATGCGTTTGACCCTGTCCCGGGGGGAGACCTTCGCCCTGGTGGGTGAATCGGGCTGCGGCAAGAGCATGACCGCGCTGGCGCTGATGCGGCTGCTGCCGGAAAACGGCCGCATCGCCGGCGGACGGCTGGACCTGGACGGGCAGGACCTGTTCGACCTGAGCGAAGCCCGCATGCGGGCGGTGCGCGGCGGACGCATCGGCATGATCTTCCAGGAGCCGGGCACCAGCCTGAATCCGGTGATGAAGGTCGGGGACCAGATCGTCGAGGCGATCGAGGCCCACACCGCCTTGCGCGGCGCGGCCGCCCGGGCCAAGGCGGTGGACTGGCTGCGCCGGGTCGGCATACCGGAGCCGGAGCGTCGCATCGACGACTATCCCTTCCGCATGTCCGGTGGCCAGAAGCAGCGCGTGATGATTGCGATGACGCTGGCGGCGGAACCGGACTACCTGATCGCCGACGAACCGACCACCGCGCTGGACGTCACCATCCAGGCGCAGATCCTGGACCTGCTCAAGGACCTTCAGCGCGAGCGCGGCCTGGGGCTGCTGCTGATCACCCACGACCTGGGCGTGGTCTCGGGCATGGCCCATCAGGTCGCCCTGATGTATGCAGGGCAGATTGTGGAAGTGGCCCCGGCGCAGGACTTTTTCGCCGCGCCCAGGCACCCCTATGCCCGGCTGCTGCTCAAGGCGCTGCCGGATGCCGACCGTCGCGGGGAGCCGCTGGCGGCCATTCCCGGCACCGTGCCGCCGCTGTGGCAGGACTTCGACGGCTGCCGCTTCGCACCCCGTTGTGACCGGGTGATGGTGCATTGCGGCTCGACCTGCCCGTCGCTGGCGGCGGTGCCGGATCGACCGGCCGGGCATGAGGTGCGATGCCTGATTTATACCGATCCGCGGGAGGCGCTGCCTCGGGCGGTGGCGCAGTCGGCTTCGGTCGCCGTGTCGCCGGCAGGACCGCTGGATGGGGCGCTGGCCGGGGCACCCGCGGCCGGGGACGTCGCGCGACCGCTGCTCCTGGATGTGAAGGATCTCAAAGTCCGTTACCCGCTGTCCCGCGGCTGGCTGGGCGGCGGCAAAAAATGGTTTGACGCGGTGGGCGGGGTCTCCTGGTCCATCGAGTCCGGACGGACTCTGGCCTTGGTGGGGGAGTCGGGCTGCGGCAAGACGACCACCGGCAAGGCCATCGTGCAGTTGCTGCGCCGGGTCGCGACGATCGAGGGCCAGGCCTGGCTGCATCCGGCGGTGGATGCGTCCGGGGCCGGCTCGGTCGCGCGTGGGGCAGGGCAGGGCGCTGCCCCGCAGGATCTGTTCGCGCTGGACGGTGAAGCCCTCCGCGACGCTCGCCGCCAGGTGCAGATCATCTTCCAGGACCCATTCGCCTCCCTGAACCCGCGCCTGCGGGTGCAGCAGGTGCTGGAGGAGGGCCTGCTGGCGCTGCGTCCGGAACTGGACGCCGGCGCCCGTCAGGCGCTGCTGCACGGTCTGGTCGATCAGGTGGGCCTGCGCCGTGACGCGCTGGGCCGCTTCCCGCATGAGTTCTCCGGCGGCCAGCGCCAGCGCATTGCGATTGCCCGCGCGCTGGCGGTGGAGCCACGCCTGATCGTCTGCGACGAGCCGACCTCGGCGCTGGACGTGTCGGTGCAGGCGCAGATCCTGAACCTGCTGCGGGAGCTGCAGCGCGAGCGCGGGCTGTCCTTCCTGTTCATCACCCACAACATCGGCGTTGTGGAATACATCGCCGACCAGGTGGCGGTGATGCAGGCGGGGCGGATCGTGGAGGCAGGCACCTGTGACCAGGTGCTGGGCGGGCCGACGCAGGCCTACACCCGCACCTTGCTGGCCGCCGTGCCGCGTGTTCAGCATCGCAGCGCGGCCTGAAACGGGCGCGAGCCCAGGCGAGCCTCTGGACGAATTTTCCGAATAACCTCGGTCGAGGTTCCTTAACGTTACATGAACGGCGCCCGCGGCTCAGCCCGCGAGGCGCCGTTTTTCTTGGTGCGTTGCGCACACGTCTGGGGCGCTTTGCGCGCCAGGATGGGGCCATGACTTCTGTCTGGCGGTGCGTATTTCACCTGTGAAAGTCGCCGCTTCGAACAAAAGGAGGCATTTGTGCCCACCTCTTTCGGGCTATGTCAGATCTGGGCGCTCCGCGCTCGTTGCTGCAGCGCAACGAAGCGCGTGCTTCGCACAGTTGGTGTTTTCCCGCGAAACACCCCCTTGCAGCAGGGTTTGCTGGTCGGTGTAGGGAGATTACGGGGAGATTAACGGGTGTCACGACCCTGACACTGTGCGGCACGCTGGTGTGAGACGGATGCTCCACCGGTGGAGACCGACTGCCAACACCTCGGCGGCGGTCCCAAATCATCTAGGAGTGCCACACATGTTCAGAAGAAACACGATTAGCGCGGCCGTGTTGGCTGCGTTGAGTCTTACCGGGGTTGCAGCACAGGCGCAGGAGGCGCCGTCGCAACAGTTGGATAAGGTGGAAATCACCGGGAGCTCCATCCGTCGCGCAGCGGCCGAGACCGCCCTGCCGGTGACGACCATCACCCGCGAAGAAATCACCCGCACCGGCGCCACGACGGCCCAGGACCTGATTGGCCTGCTGCCCTCCAGCTTTGGCGGCGCTGTGGTGTCCAACAACGTCGGCGCCACCGGTGGCGCGGCCACCGCCAACCTGCGTGCCCTGGGCTCCAAGTACACGCTGGTGCTGCTGAACGGCCGCCGCATTGCCAACTTCGCCTTCGGCAACAACCCGGTCGACCTGAACTCGATCCCGCTGTCGGCGGTGGAGCGGGTGGAAGTGCTGCGCGACGGCGCCTCCTCCCTGTATGGCGCCGACGCTGTGGCCGGCGTGATCAACTTCATCCTGCGCAAGGACTATCAGGGCGCCGAGGTGAACTATGCCGAGTACAAGGGTACGCACGGCAATGGTGGCAACTCCTCCATCATCACCGGCGTGGCCGGCTTTGGTGACCTGGCCAAGGACCGATTCAATGTGGTGATCTCCGCCAGCCGCGAAGATGTCACCGCCCTGAAGGCCGTGGATCGCGAATTCGCCAAGACGGCGGTGCGTCCGGACCTGGGCATCAACAAGTCGTCGCCCCGTAACGGCATTCCCAACCTGAACTTCACCGATACCAACGGCAACAAGTACGTCGGTGTGAACCCGCTGCGTTTTGGCGGTTGCAATTCGCCTGAATTCGCGCTGGTCATCCGCAACGACACGCAGTGCGGCACTGACTACGCCCGCTTCATCGACCTGATCCCCGAGCAGTGGCGTGCCAACGGCACCGCCCGCGGTGTGTTCCAGTTGAATGAGGACAACCAGATCATCGCGGAAGTCATGCAGAACCGCGACCGGGTCCAGTCGTTCTATTCGCCGGCGCCGTACACGGTCAACATGACCTATCCGACGACGGGCCGTTTCTACCCGACCTCGATCACCCTGCCGGATGGCACCAAGGTGACCCCGACAGGTCCGATCACCGGCACGTGGCGCACGGTGGCTGGTGGTGGCCGCTCGGACATCACCGAGACCAAGATGACCCGCGCGCTGATTGGCGCCAAGGGCACCCTGGCTGGCTGGGACTACGACACGGCGATCACGTATTCGAAGAACGAGGGCGAGATCTTCTTCGGCCCGGGTCAATACAGCTATGAAAAGCTGACCCCGCTGATGAATGCCGGTGCCATCAACGTGTTTGGCCCGCAGGACGCCACCAGCAAGGCTGCGCTCGACAGCGCGCAACTGTCGGGTCGCCAGCAGGCTGCCACCTCCAAGGCCACGGAATTCGACTTCCGCGTGTCCCGCGAGATTTACCAGCTGCCGGCCGGCGCGATGGGCGCTGCCATGGGCGTGAATTTCCGCAAGGAAGTGCTGGACCAGGTCTCCGAGCCGGTGCTGGCATCGGGCGACGTCGTGGGCGGCAACGGTCCCGTGCCCAGCGTGGCCAGCGGCCGCAAGGTGTACGGCATCTTCGGCGAACTGGTGATCCCGATCATCAAGAACCTGGAAGGCAACCTGGCTGGTCGTTACGACAAGTACAAGAACGACTTCGGCACCAGCTTCACCAGCTTCAGCCCCAAGGCCTCGCTGCGTTATGAAGTGAGCAAGGACCTGGTGCTGCGCGGCTCGGTGGCCAAGGGCTACCGTGCTCCGACGCTGTACGAAAACCTGCGTCCCTTCACCACCGGCAACAACACCGCCGCCAACTGGAGCGACCCGATCCGCTGCCCGGGTGGTGTGGCCATCACCAACACCGTCAACGCGGTCGGTGAATACAAGGATGAGTGCGAGGTGCAGCTGGATGCCGCCACTTCCGGTGATCGCAACCTGAAGCCGGAGAAGTCGCGCCAGTTCTCGCTGGGGCTGGCCTTCTCGCCGCTGCAGGACCTGACCACCTCGGTGGACTACTGGAACGTCAACATCAAGGATCCGATTGTTGCCAAGTCCGAAATCCAGGTCTTGAGCGACCCGACCAAGTACGCCAACTTCATCTATCGCTTCGACCCGGTCAATGACCCCGATGCGAAGAACCCGATCGCCGGCAGCACCAACAAGGACTTCCCGATCGCGTATGTCTATCTGCCTCAAGAAAACACCGGCAAGACCTATGCATCGGGCCTGGACTTCTCGGCGCAATACCGCCTGAAGGCAGGCGAGTGGGGCACCTTCGGCGCCCAGTTCGACGGCATGCTCCTGCTGACGCACGGCTACCAATACATCGGGCTGCCCAAGACCTCTGACCTGGGCAAGTTCAAGGACTTCGGCGCGGTGCCCAAGTGGCGTCATGCCGTGACCTTCATGTGGAAGCGCAGCTACTGGGATGTCTCGCTGACCAACAACTTCACCAAGGGCTATGAGGACTACACCGACCCGACGTCGGTGGGCCCCGACTATCCGCTGGTTCGCAAGGTCGGCAACTACTCCACCTGGGATGCGCAGGCATCGCTGTCGCCGACCAAGGCGCTGACCTTCACCCTGGGCGTGAAGAACCTGTTCGACAAGGAACCGCCGTCCTCGCGCAACAGCCTGAACTTCCAGGTCGGTTACGACGCCACCTACACCAACCCGATTGGCCGTCAGATGTACGGTCGGATGAGCTACAAGTTCTTCTGATCGAACCCCTCACTGCCAAGCATCAAGACCGCCTTCGGGCGGTCTTTTTTTTGGGGAGGCCTGGAGCGTCGTTTGCCCTGTCATGCACCAGCCCGTCAGGTATGCACCGGCCCTAACCAAGGCAGGTGCATGACCACCGGCGAGCGAGCTCAGAAGGGGACTCGCGCATTCGGAGAAACCTGATGGTGCGCGGGCAGATTTTTCGCTAAATTGACTCGATTGCAGTGATGGACGGCATGCGCACGCATCACGGCTCCGGCCGTTTTGCAGGTGCGAAAATTGCGTCTTCGTTTGGGATGGTCGGGTGTTCAGGGGGCTTGAAAAAGCCCTGGCACCGGGAAAGCACTGAGTCGGTGCAGACCCGGAATGAACGCCATACCAGTAAGATACCAGGTGATTCGGCAAGACCGTGAGCGAGCTTGAATGACGCGTCCAATTGTTCGGGCAAACCCCAGGCAAGAGCGCAAGTCCAAGTCGTTTATGATCAGCGTCGCGCAAGGTAGTCGATGATGTAGTTTTGCTACACCGTCAGACCGGTCCTTGAGACGCCCGCGGCCACAAGCCGACGGGCATTTTTGTTGAGTCGGGTTCGTATCGTGCCCAGGGTTTCGGTTCTTCGTGTTGTGTCCATCCTGCATTCGGCGGGGCGGCGATCTTCGGCACTGACGGCCGATGCACCACCGTTCCCTGCCGTCCGCACAGCCGGCAAGACAGGCGCTGCTGACCCCGAGGGCTGCGGCGCGAACGCCTGATCAGCCTGGCTGTGTTGAGTCGAACTCCCCTTTAGTCTCGATGAAAGATATTCGCAGTTTGATGAAGGAGCGCGCATGAACTTTGCGCAGGATAAAGGCGGGTCGTCGCGCCTGACGGGCTTTGGCCTCGTCGTACTGGTGCACGTCCTGATCATCGGCGCCCTGGCCAGCGGTCTCGCGACCAAAGTCAAGGAAGCCATCAAGGGCCCCATCGATGTGAAGGTCGTCGAGGAAAAGGTCAAACCGCCGCCTCCTCCCGAGAAGGTGGTGCCGCCCCCGCCCGATATCAAGGCCCCGCCGCCCCCGTTCGTGCCGCCGCCTGAAGTGGTGGTGACCGCGCCGCCGCCGGTGAACACGCCTGCCCCGCAGGTGTCCACCACGCCGCCGCCGGTGACCGACTTCAAGCCGACGCCGCCCCCGGCCGCTCCGGCGCCCCCGGCACCGCCGGTCGCTGGCCCGCGCAAGGCCATCGGCAACTGCACCAAGATGGGCAAGCCTGAAATGCCGGCCCTGAACTGGTCCGGCCAGGCTTCCTACAAGGCCACGTTCAACGTGAAGAACGGCCGTGTGGTGGATGTGCAATTCACGACCCTGCGTGGCGCCAACGACCGCAAGGCCGAACGTGCCATGAAGAATGCAATCCAGGCCGCGCTGACGGAAACCTATGAATGCCCGGGAGACATGCTCCTGGAACAGGAATTCGTCTTCAGCATGGATTGAGGCGCCGGACCCCCGCCGGCCCATCGATCGAATACCGGGGCGCCTGACGCGCCCCGACCTCTCAACCTGAGTTCAAGACTTTTTGCGTAGGAGCTAACTCCATGATCTCTCGTCTGTCTGCCTTGTTTGCGGCTGTTGCTTGCGCCGCGACCCTGGCCGTGTCCCCCCTGGCCGCTCAAGCGCAGGACGCTGCCTCCGCTGCTGCTTCCGGCGCCGAAATGACCGCCGCTCCTGCCGCTGACACCACCGCTCCGGCTGCTGCTCCCGAAGCTCCGGCCGCCAAGCCCGAGAAGGTCGAGAACCCGTACAGCCTGGGCAACATCGTCGCCCACGGCAACATCGTGGACCAGATCGTTCTGGGCATCCTGTTCATCATGTCGCTGGGTTCGTGGTACATCCTGTTCACGAAGCTGTGGGACACCTCCAAGATTGCTCGTGAAGCCAAGGACGTCCGCGCCACCTTCTTCAAGAAGGCTTCGCTGGCTGAAGGCATCAAGGGCCTGAGCGAAACCGGCGCCTTCCGCTACATCGCCCAGACCGGCGTGGAAGCTTCGGATCATCACGAAGGTGCCCTGACCGAAAACATCGACCACAACACCTGGGTGACGATGAACATCGACCGCGCTGTCGGCGAAGTGAACTCGCGCCTGCAAGGCGGCCTGGGCTTCCTGGCCACCGTCGGCTCGACCTCTCCCTTCATCGGCCTGTTCGGTACCGTGTGGGGCATTCTGCAGGCCCTGACCCAGATCGGCGTGGCTGGCCAGGCTTCGATCGACAAGGTGGCCGGCCCCGTGGGCGCCGCTCTGATCATGACCGCCATCGGTCTGGGCGTGGCTGTTCCGGCCGTGCTGGGCTACAACTGGCTGGTCAACCGCAACAAGTCGGTGATGGGTCAAGTGCGTGCCTTCGCTGCTGACCTGCACGGCGTCCTGATGGGCAGCCGCAAGGTCGCTGGCCGTTAATACTCGAAGTCCCGGAGACTCAATATGGGGATGAACGTAGGTTCGTCCGGTGGCGACGACGAGGTGGTCTCCACCATCAACACCACGCCCCTCGTGGACGTGATGCTGGTGTTGCTGATCATCTTCCTGATCACCGTTCCGGTGGTGACGCAGTCGGTGGGGGTGACCCTGCCGAAAGAGACGAATGCCGTCCGCGTCACCAAGCCGGAGAACATCGAAATTGCGGTGACCAAGGAAGGCGACATCTACTGGGGCGTGCAACTAGTGCCGGATACCGAGACACTGGTCAATCGTCTGAAGAAGGTGGCGGTTCTGAATCCTCAACCGGAAGTCCACATCCGTGGCGACGAGAAATCGCGCTACGAGAACGTGGGCAAGGTGATGTTTGCGTGTCAACGCGCCGGCATCATGTCCATCAAGTTTGTCACCGAGCCCCCGGCTCGTGGCGGTTGAAGGAGCTGAACAATGGGTATGAATGTTGGAAGCTCCAGCGGTAGCGACGAACCAGAAACCATGCTGGACGTCAACACGACGCCGCTGATCGACGTGATGCTGGTGCTGCTGGTGATGCTGATCATCACCATCCCGATCCAGCTGCACTCGGTCAACCTGGACATGCCGCCGCCCAACAACAACCCGCCTCCGACGGAGCCGATCGTCCACGAAGTGGCGATCGACTTTGACGGGACGGTCTTGTGGGACGGTGTGGCACTGCCCAGCCATGCAGCGCTGGAGTCCAAGCTGTCGGAAGTCGTGGCGATCCCGGACCAGCCGGAAGTGCACATCAAGCCGAACAAGCTGGCCGAATACGGCTACGTGGCAACGGTGATGGCCTCTGCGCAGCGCCTGGGCGTCAAGAAGATGGCCATGGTCGGGAACGAACAGTTCATCAACTGATGACGGCCTGATTTGGTGTTAGAACAGAACGCGCTGCCCGCAAGGGTGGCGCGTTTTTCTTCGTAGGAGAGCAAGCGAATGAAACTGAAACTGCTGGCCACCGCCGCCGTGGGTGCCGCGGCCCTGGTGCTGGGTCAAACGCCCGAGGGCACGCTCGGTGTGATGTCCCAGGCGGCTGCCCAGGTGCGCCCCGATGTGGGCAAGCACCTGAAGGCCGCCTCCGATCTGCTCAAGGCAGGCAAAGCGGTCGAGGCCATGGCCAAGATCCGTGAAGCCGAAGCCGTCTCCGGCCGCAATGCGGACGAGAATGCCGCGCTGGAAGGCCTGCGCATTTCCGCCGCATCCCGCACCGGTGATGCCGACGCCATGGTCAAGGGTTTTGATGCCCTCAATGCCGCTGGCCGTCTGCCGGCTGCGCAGAAGCTGCCGATGATGGAATCCATCGCTGGCACCTACCTGCGTGCGGGCAACACCGCCAAGGCACTGGACTGGGCCAACAAGTACTTCGCCGCCGGTGGCACCAGTGCCTCCGTCAAGCAGATCCAGACCAGCGCCCAGATGAAGTCGGGCGACGTGGGTCCGATGCTCAAGGATGCGCTGGCCGAGATCGCCGCTGACGAAAAGGCCGGTCGTGCCCCGTCGCAGCAGGCCCTCAACACCGCGCAATGGGCTGCGAACAAGAAGGGCGACACCGCCACCGAGTCGCAGATCATCCAGAAGCAGCTGAACTACTACCCCAGCAAGCAGCTGTGGTCGCAGGTGCTGGGCACGCTGCAGGGCAAGAAGGGCTTCAACGCCTCGCGCTATCAGACGGACGTCCTGCGTCTGCGTCTGGCCACCGACAACATGACCGGTGCCAATGACTACATGGAACTGGCCCAGCTGGCCGGTGCCGCAGGCTTCCCGGAAGAAGGCAAGAAGGCGCTGGAGAAGGGCTTCGCCGCTGGCGTGCTCAAGCCCACGGATGACAATGGTCGTCCCAAGCGTCTGGCTGATCTGCTGGACAAGCGTGTGGCGGATGCCGTGGCGGCCCAGGCCAGCAACGAGCAGTCGGCGCGTGCGGACCGCGCCGGTGACGATCTGGTGAAGCTGGGTCTGGCCCAGGTTCAGCGTGGCCAGAAGGCCGCTGGCCTGAAGCTGGTGGACGAAGGCATGGCCAAGGGCAACTTCAAGCGCCCGGACGATGCCAAGCTCTATCAGGGTCTGGCGCAGTACCTGGCTGGCGAGACCGCCAAGGCGCAAGCCACCTGGCGCTCCGTCAAGGGCACCGATGGTTCGGCCGATCTGGCTGGGCTGTGGCTGGTGGTGTCGCGCTCCGGCAAGAAGTGATGAACGCCTGACGGCGCCGTCCTGGCGCTGCAAGCAAAAACCCCCTGGGTGAGAGCCCAGGGGGTTTTTTACTGTGGGGTCGGCGAGGCGGCAGGGGCGCGCTCGAGCCGCCCCGCCGGATCAGCGCGGTGCCAGACGGATCGCGCCATCCAAACGGATCACCTCACCGTTGAGCATGTCGTTGGTGATGATCTGGTGCACCAGCTTGGCATAGTCCTCCGGGCGGCCCAGACGGGACGGGAAGGGCACGCTGGCGGCCAGCGCATCCTGCACCTCCTGCGGCATGCCAAACAGCATCGGGGTGCCGAAGATGCCAGGGGCGATCGTCATGTTGCGGATGCCATTGCGGGCCAGGTCACGCGCGATCGGCAGCGTCATGCCCACCACGCCGCCCTTGGAGGCCGCATAGGCCGCCTGGCCGATCTGGCCGTCGTAGGCGGCGACCGAGGCGGTCGAGATCATCACGCCGCGCTCACCGGTGGCTTCCGGCTCGTTCTTGCACATGGCTTCAGCCGCCAGGCGGATCATGTTGAAGCTGCCGATCAGGTTGACCTGGATGACCTTGGAGAACGCGGCCAACGCATGGGCGCCGTCCTTGCCCACCGTCTTGGCGGCCGGTGCGATGCCGGCGCAATTCACCAGGCCCATCAGCTTGCCGCGACCCACAGCAGCCGCCACCACCGCCTGCGCGTCGGCTTCCTGGCTCACGTCGCACTTGACGAAGAGCCCTCCCAGCTCCTGGGCCAGCGCTTCACCCCGTTCCACCTGCAGGTCGGCGATCACCACCTGGGCACCTTCACGCGCCAGCATGCGGGCCGTGCCTTCACCCAGGCCCGAAGCGCCGCCGGTGACGATGAAAACCTTGTTTGCGATATCCATGCGTGTCTCCTGTTGACTGCCGTTGACGTTAACGTCAATTGTTGTGCGTAAAAAAGGCGACCGGAAGAGGCCGCCTGTGGCGTTGCGCGGGGCCTGTCCGTGCCCCCGCCCGCGTCATACGACGACAGGGCGGCAGAGGGCGGACGGGACCCGCGGGAGGGTCGTTCAGACCAGCGCTGCCAGGGCGCGGCTGGTGATCTCGTCCACCGAGCCCAGACCTTCGATGCGACGGTACTGCGGGGCCTGTGCGTCGCCGCTGGCGGCCCAGCGCGAGTAGTAGTCCACCAGCGGACGGGTCTGCGACTGGTAGACCTCCAGACGCTTCTTGACGGTCTCTTCCTTGTCGTCGTCGCGCTGGATCAGGTCTTCACCGGTCACGTCGTCCTTGCCGTCGGCCTTGGGCGGATTGAACTTGAGGTGATAGCTGCGGCCCGAGGCCGGATGCACACGGCGACCGCTGATGCGCTCGATGATGGCTTCGTCCGGCACGGCGATTTCCAGCACGAAGTCCAGCTTCACGCCGGCGGCCTTCATGGCGTCGGCTTGCGGGATGGTGCGGGGGAAACCGTCGAACAGGAAACCCTTGGCGCAGTCCGCCTGGGTGATGCGTTCCTTGACCAGGCCGATGATGATGTCGTCGCTGACGAGCCCGCCAGCGTCCATCACCTTCTTGGCTGCGAGGCCCAGTTCGGTCCCGGCCTTCACCGCTGCACGCAGCATGTCGCCGGTGGAGATTTGGGGGATGCCGAACTTTTGGCAGATGAAGGCTGCCTGGGTGCCTTTGCCGGCGCCAGGGGCGCCCAGAAGAATCAGTCGCATGGGTCTCCTCGATACAGGGAAGAAGGCGCGTGACGGCGGAGACAGACCTGCCTGCCACCGTGACGGCGCCCTCGAAAACTGCGGGCGAGGATAGCATGGGCTGGCCTCCCTCCCGCTGACGCGCCGCTGACGGGCCGCTGACGTTCCACCGGAATGAACAACCGCCATCGCCCGTGCGGGCCATGGTGAAGGCTCAGTTCACCGGGATCGAAGGGCCGCGTCAAGGCCCTTGGCTTGGGGCATTCCCGGCCTTGGGCCTTTGGCCTCAGCGTGTTGTGGCGCCGTCGCTGGCCATCAGCGCCCGCACGCGGGCCAGGTCCTCGGGGGTGTCGACACCGGGGCCGGGACGCTCGTCGCTGATGTGCACGGCGATGCGTTCCCCATGCCACAGCACACGCAGTTGCTCCAGCGACTCGATCTGCTCCAGCGGGCTGACCGCCAGCGTGGGGAAGCGACGCAGGAAACCGGCACGGTAGGCATACAGGCCCACATGGCGCATCACGGCGCCAGGGCGGATGCGGGCGCCGCCACCGGGCGCATCACGCCACCAGGGAATCGGGGCGCGCGAAAAATACAGCGCCAGGCCCTGCGCATCGGTCACCAGCTTGACCACGTTCGGATTGGCGAATTCGGCGTCGTCATCGATGGCGTGGGCCACTGTCGACATCTGGCATTGCGGGCGCTGGCCCAGCAGTTCAGCGCAGGCCCGGATCATGCCGGGCGCGATCAGCGGCTCATCGCCCTGCACATTGACCACAACGGCGTCATCCGGCAGGCCGAGCTGCTCGCAGGCCTCGGCGAGACGGTCGCTGCCGCTGGCATGGTCGGCCCGGGTCAGCAGGGCTTGCACGCCATGGGCTTGGCAGGCCTGCCGCACCTCATCCGCATCCGTGGCCACCACCACCTGCGCGGCGCCAGCCAGCGCAGCGCGCCGGGCCACCTGGACGATCATCGGCGCGCCGCCGATGTCCGCCAGCGGCTTGTTGGGCAGCCGCGTGGACGCCAGCCGCGCCGGAATGATGATGTGAAAGGGCAGGGCGCCCGCCGCTGCGCTCATGCGCCTTCGCCCTCGGCGTCCAGCACGCGGGCCTCGTTGGCCAGCATCACCGGGATGCCGTCGCGCACCGGGAACGCCAGCCGGTCGGCCGGGCACACCAGTTCACGGGCGGGCAGGGCTTTGCCCGGGCCGGTGTCGGCATGGCGGCGGTCTTCGAGCGGGCCCTTGCAAACAGGGCACACCAGCATGTCAAGAAGTCTATGGTCCATCAGGCAGCAGGCGCGTCAGCTCGTTGAGCAGCGCCTCCTCAAAGGCAGGTTCGGGCTGGAAGTCTAGCGCCACCACCCAGATGCGACAGCCTTGCAGCGCTTCGGGGCGCAATTTCACGGCGTCTTTTTCGGTGATGACGACCTCATCGGTGCGGGCCCACGGCAGCGGGTCCAGCGGCGCATGGTCGGGCAGGGGCAGGGCGCGGAAGCTCAGGCCCTGGTCGCCCAGCATGTCAAAAAAGCGTTGCGGGCGGGCCAGGCCGGCCGCGGCGATCAGCGGCTTGCCACGCAGCGCATGCAGACGCTCCATCCGGGGCGCTTCGCCTCGCCACCAGTCCGCCAGGGCGCAGGCGCCGGCCAACTGACGCACGCCCAGATAGCCGGGCAGGCCGGTGCTGCGCAGGCCGGTGGAATACAGCACCAACTGGCGGTTGCTGCTGCCGGGTGGCGGCGGGAGCTGGCGCGACTGGCGCAGCGGCCCGGCGGGCAGCAAGCGGCCATTGGCCAGGCCGCGTTCGTCGAAGACCAGCACGCTGAGCTGACGCGGCAGGCGCCAGTGTTGCAGGCCGTCGTCGGAGATCAGTACCTGCACGTCGGGATGCGCCTGCAGCAGCGCGTGGGCCGTGGCGACCCGGTCGCGGCCCACGGCCACCGGCACCCGGGCCCGCAGATGGATCATCAGCGGCTCGTCCCCGACGTCTGCGGCCCGATCGCCGTCCTGCAGCACACGGATGCGCTGGTCGTCCGCCCGGCCGTAGCCGCGTGAGATCACACCGGCGCGAATGCCGGCGCGTGCCAGGATGGCAAGGATGGCCAGGGTGGTGGGGGTCTTGCCGGCGCCGCCGACGACCCAGTTGCCCACCACCACGACCGGCACAGGCAAACGCGCAGCGCGCTTGAGGCCCAGCCGGTACAGGCCCACCTTCAGCCGCAGCAGGCCGGCATGCAGGGCGCCGAGCGGGCGCAGCCATTGCGCCAGGCGGTCGTTCTCCCGCCAGGCGCGCTGCAGCCGCTCTTCCAGCGAGCCGGGGTTCATTCCCGGGGCTTGTTGGCGGCGAAGGTCAGCCGCGGCAAATTGGCGCGGCGGGCCGCGTCCATCACGTTGACCACCGCCTGATGCGGCGTGGCGGCATCGGCGGAGATGATCAGCACCGGCTCCTGCTTGCCCTGGGCGGCGGCTTGCAGGGCGGCGGCGAGCAGGTCGACGCTGCGGCCTTCCACCGTCTGGCTGTCGATGGCGTAGCGGCCGTCCGCCGAGATCGCCACGATGATTTCCGCGGGGCGGTCTTTCATCGACTGGGCGTCGGCGGTGGGGAGGGTCACCTGGAGTTCCGTGAACTTCGAGTAGGTGGTCGAGAGCATCAGGAAGATGAGCACGACCAGCAGCACGTCGATGAACGGGATCAGGTTGATCTCCGGCTCCTCGCTCTGGCGACGGCGGAACTTCATTTGCTGGGCACCTTGCTGGACGTGCGCACGGCGGGGGCGGCAGCCACGGGGGCCGAGGCCGATGCCGATGCGCCCGACTGGCGGCTGGTCAGCTGGTTCAGCAGACGTTCGCTGGCCTGTTCCATGTCGATGACATAGCCTTCCACGCGACCACGGAAGTAGCGATAGAACATCAGCGACGGAATGGCGACGATCAGGCCGAAGGCGGTGTTGTAGAGCGCGATCGAGATGCCGTGCGCCAGCAGCGTCGGGTTGTTGCCGGTGGGGCCCTGGCTGCCGAAGATCTCGATCATGCCCACCACCGTGCCCAGCAGGCCCAGCAGCGGCGCCGCAGCGGCCACCGTGCCCAGGGTGTTGAGGTAGCGCTCCATCTGGTGGATGGCGTGACGGCCAGCCAGCTCAAACACCTGGCGCAGGCGCGGCTCGGGCAGACGCGGGTCGGTCTGGGCGGCGCGCAGGCCGGAGGCGAGTACCTGACCCAGCAGCGAGTTCTCGGCCAGCTTGTTGACCACATCGCCGCTCGGAATCTGGAACTGGGTCACGCCCAGCACTTCCTCGATCAGGCTGTCCGGGGCCACGCGGCTGCCGCGCAGGCTCACAAGACGTTCGATGATCAGGGCCAAAGCCACCACGGAACAGAGCAGCAAGGGCCAAATGGGCCATCCAGCGGCTTGTATGATCGAAAACAAGGCAATCCCTCCGTTCGGGCCACTCCAGCCCGGCGGCGCATTATGGCGCGAGGAGCCCGCGCCGCCGAGCATCCTTCGGCAGGATCACAAGCCCTTACAAACATCCACCATTCCTGTGGATAACTTTGTGGGAAACCTCGTGATCAAGCGCCACATGGCCCGTCTCCAAGGGACAAAGATTGGCTTGCTCAAAAATTCAGCAGGAAAAAGCTTTTGAAAAACAAGCGCTTATCGATATGTGACGGCCGCATGACGGGCAAAGTGGCCCGCAGGACCAGCATTGGCGCGGCTGTGGAGTTCCCGGGCCGCGCCACGCTTGGGTTTGCAGGTGATTGACGCCCCGGAAGCCGCATCACCACGCAGGGTCTGGGGGGTGGCGGCCCTGTTGATGGCCCTTTCCGACGCATTGCAGGCCCGGTTCCCCGTGCTGACGGTGCAAGGCGAGCTCTCCGGGTTTACCCGGGCGACGAGTGGTCACTGCTATTTCAGCCTGAAGGACGGGGACGGCCAGGCGGCCATGATGCGCTGCGCCATGTTCCGCCGGGCGGCCAGCCTGATGGACTTCTCGCCCCGGGACGGCCATGCGGTGGAAGTGCGTGGGCGCCTGGCGCTGTATGAGCCGCGCGGGGAGCTGCAGTTCATCGTCGAGTCGATGCGACGGGCGGGCGAGGGCGCGCTCTATGAGCAGTTCCTGCGCCTGAAGGCCCGTCTGGAAGCGCAGGGCCTCTTTGATGCCGACCGCAAGCGGGTGCCGCCGCCCTATGCGCGGCGCATCGGTGTCATCACGTCGGCGGCAGGTGCCGCGCTGCACGATGTGCTGACGGCCCTGGCGCGGCGGGCGCCACATGCGCAGGTTTTCGTCTACCCCAGCCCGGTGCAGGGCGCCGAGGCGCCGCCCGCGCTGGTCAGGGCCCTGGAGACCGCCAATGAGCGGGCCGATGCCGAGGTGCTGCTGCTGGTGCGTGGCGGCGGATCGCTGGAAGACCTGTGGGCCTTCAACGACGAGCGGGTGGTGCAGGCCATTGCCCAGTCGCACCTGCCGGTGATCTGCGGCGTGGGCCACGAAACCGACATCACCCTGGCCGACCTGGCCGCCGACGTGCGGGCCCCGACGCCCACCGCGGCGGCCGAACTGGCCACCGTGTCCCGCCAGCAATGTCTGGAGACGCTGGAAGCGCTGGAGCGACAGTTGCGCCGGCGTCTGGAGCAGCGGCTGGACAGTGCCTCGCAGCGGCTGGACCGACTGACGCTGCGGCTGGCCCGGCCGGGAGATGCGTTGAGCCGCCAGCGTCGGCGTCTGGATCTGTTCGGTCAGCGGCTGGGCCAGTTGCTGCCCCGGGCCGCCAGTCAGCGTCAGCAACGTCTGGATCTGCTGTCCCAGCGGCTGTCGCAGCTGCTGCCCCGCGCCGCCGCCCATCGCCAGCAGCGCCTGGACCATCTGGACGGTCGGCTGCAACGCGCGCTTCCGCAGCAGGCTGTGCGGGCCTCGCACCGGCTGGAGGCCCTGTCGAGCCGCTTGCAGGCGCTGGACCCGCGCCAGGTGCTGCAACGGGGTTTTGCCTGGCTGGACGACGGCCAGGGCCGGGCGCTGACCTCTATCGGGCAACTGCGCGAGGGTCAGGGCTTGAGGGCGGTGCTGGCCGACGGCGCGGCCGACCTGACGGTGGACCGGTTGATGGCCGATGGCGCGGCGGCGTCGCCCACGCCCGGTGCTGCACGCAAGCCGCGCGCGGCGCCCGTTCGGCGCGCGCAGGCGATTGAGCCGGCCGAGTCCGGCGAGCATGATGCGCATCCCGGGCCCACCGCAGCCCAGTCCTCGCTGCTGGACGGCATGGATCCTGCCGATCCCGCACCGGCGCCACGCCCGACCCGACGTCGCAAGACCAAGGATGGGTGAGCCGGCTTAATCCCCTCCCGGCGACGGTGCCGTTTAGCTGCCTACAATCGCCGCGATCTTTGTCCAAACTCAACAAGAGGAGTGCCTCATGGAACACGTTCTTCCCGATCTGCCCTACGACAAGAATGCCCTGGCCCCGCACATCAGCGCCGAGACGCTGGAGTACCACCATGGCAAGCATCACAAGGCCTACGTCGACAACCTGAACAACCTGCAAAAGGGCACGGAGTTCGATTCCAAGACGCTGGAAGAGATCGTCAAGACCTCCAGCGGCGGCATCTACAACAATGCCGCCCAGATCTGGAACCACACCTTCTTCTGGAGCTGCCTGCGCCCGAACGGCGGCGGTGCACCGACCGGCGCGCTGGCTGACGCCATCAACGCCAAGTGGGGCAGCTACGACGCCTTCAAGGAAGCCTTCCAGAAGAGCGCCGTGGGCAACTTCGGCTCCGGCTGGACCTGGCTGGTGAAGAAGGCCGACGGTTCGGTGGACATCGTCAACATGGGCGCCGCTGGCACCCCGCTGACGACCGGCGACAAGCCGCTGCTGACCATCGACGTGTGGGAACACGCCTACTACATCGACTACCGCAATGCGCGTCCGAAGTTCGTCGAGACCTTCCTGAAGAGCCTGGTCAACTGGGACTTCGCTCAGGCCAACTTCGCCTGAGCCCACGGGTTTCCCGTGTGATCGAACGCCCCGCTCAGCGGGGCGTTTTTGTTTATGGCTTGACGTGAATCAAGCAGTTTCGGGGCCCGGAAAGGGGTTCCGCGCGAGCGTCGCTGATTCACCTTATCCATCGAATTATTGATATTGGCCAAATCGCGCGATCGGGGTTTCGCCCATCATCCGACCATGCCGCCCGCCGATGCCGCCGCCGAAGCGGTCCTGCCCATTCCCCTCCCACCTGCTGCGACGGGCGGGACGCAGCCCGCTGCGCCGCCAAGGTCCGCGGGTCGTGAGGGTTCCAAGGGCTCCGAGAGCACCGAGAGCTCCGAGGCCCCCGGCGCCCCGGACCTGCTCTCCTACAGCGAATGGCTGACCGACACCGACGCGCGCTCCCGCCTGCGCCTCTCCGGCATGCACTGCGCGGCCTGCGCCGGCCTGATTGAAGCTCTGCTGCTACGCCAACCCGGGGTGCGGGCCGCCCAGGTCAGCCCTGCCACACAGCGCCTGACGCTGGACTGGGTACCTTCGCAGACCTCGCTGGCACACCTGCGCCGGGAACTGCGGCGCGCCGGTTATGACTGCGCCCCGGACCTGGCCACGCCCACCCGCGAGTTGCGCCGTCGCGAGCACCGGCAGGCCGTCTGGCGGCTGTTCGTCGCCGGCTTCCTGATGATGCAGGTGATGATGCTGGCCTGGCCGGCCTATGTGGCGGCGCCCGGCGAGATGACGCCGGATGTTGAGGCGCTGCTGCGCTGGGGCCAGTGGGTGCTGACGCTGCCGGTCATGCTGATGGCTGCCGGCCCCTTCTTCCAGGCCGCCTGGACGCAGCTGCGCAGCCGCCGGCTGGGCATGGACGTGCCGGTGGTGGTGGGCCTGACCGTGGCCTTTGTCGCCGGCACCGGCGCCACGCTGGACCCGAACGGGCCTTTTGGCCACGAGGTGTATTTCGACTCCATCACCATGTTCGTCGCCTTCCTGCTGGCGGCGCGTTATCTGGAGCTGCGGGCCCGGCACCGCGCCGTGCAAGCGCTGGAGGAAGTCGGCAGTGCGCTGCCGGATGAGGTCGAGCGGCTGCGGCCGGATGGCGGCAGCGACTGGGTGGCCGCCGAAGTCCTGCGGCCCGGCGATCAGGTCCGTGTTCCCGCGGGCCAGCGCATTCCGGCAGACGCGGTGGTGCTGCACGGCCAGGGCGCGGTTGACGAATCCCTGCTGAGCGGCGAATCGAGGCCGGTGAGCAAATCGGCGGGCGATGAGGTGCTGGCCGGCAGCATCAACCTGCATGGGGTGCTGGTGCTGTCGGTGCGGCAGGTGGGGGCGGCGACGCGGCTGTCCGCGCTGCAGCGGTTGATGGAACAGGCCTTCCAGGAGCGGCCCACGCTGCTCAAGGCGTCGGACCGCATGGCCGGTGTGTTCCTGGTCGGCGTGTTGACGCTGGCACTGGGGGCGGCGCTGGCCTGGCAATTCATTGATCCGTCGCGGGCGGTGGCCGTGGCGGTGTCGGTGCTGATCGTCACCTGTCCGTGTGCGCTGTCGCTGGCGGCGCCGGCGGCCTGGGTGGCCGCTGCCGGTCGTCTGGCGCGGCAGGGCCTGCTGCTGTCGCGGCTGGAGGCGATCGAGTCGCTGGCGCGCATCACCCACGTGGTGCTGGACAAGACCGGCACGCTCACCGACACCCGGCTGGCGCTCTCGGCGCAGTGGCCCACCGTGCTGTCGCCGCAGGAGGTCGATGTGGCCTTCTCACTGGCGGCGGCGTCGCACCATCCGCTGTCGCGGGCGCTCCTGTTGGCCCTGCAAGAGCAGCGGGCGCTGCAAGAGCGAGGGGCGCTGCCGGAGCAAACGGCGCTGCCGGAGCCAAGCGCGCTGCCAGGGCAATGCGAACTGCCGGTGCAACGAGTACCGATGACACAAGTGCCGACGGTCGAGCGGCCCACCGACATCACCACCGAACACACCGGCCGCGGCCTCGAGCGGATCGACGCCCAAGGCGTTGTCTGGCGGCTGGGCGCCGCCCACTGGGCGAGCCAGTCGCCGGTGGCACTGTCCGACGCCCAGCTGGTGCTGGCGCGCAACGGCGTGCCGCACGCCGCCTGGCGCTTCGACGAGCAACTGCGCGAAGACGCCCATGAGGCCGTGGCCGCCTGTCAGGCCCTGGGCCTGTCCGTGACGCTGCTGTCTGGGGATCAACCGGCGCGCGTTGCGGTGGCGGCTGAGCGAGCCGGCATCCGCGACTGGCAAGGCGGCGCCAGCCCTGAAGACAAACTGACCCGCGTGGCCGCGCTGCAGCAGCAGGGTGCCCAGGTCCTGATGCTGGGCGATGGCATCAACGACGCACCCGTACTGGCGCGCGCCCAGGCCTCCATCGCCATGGGGCAAGGGGCCGATCTGGCCAAGGTGCGTGCGGATGCGCTGCTGGTCCAGCCGCGCCTGTTCGTCGTGCCCGAAGCGCTGGCGCTTTCTCGCCGCACCGTGAAGGTCGTGCGCCAGAACCTCGCCTGGGCGCTGGTCTACAACACCGCCTGCGTGCCGATGGCCCTGGTGGGCTGGCTGCCGCCCTGGGCCGCTGGCCTGGGCATGGCGCTGAGTTCGTGCGCGGTCATCGCCAACGCCGCCCGACTGGGTCGCGGCGCAGCGACGCCCGCCACCCCTTTTCAAGGCTGAACACCGTGGACATTCTTTTTCTTCTCATCCCGCTGTCCGTGGTGTTGGTGCTGCTGATTCTGGGTGTTTTCGGGTGGGCTTTATACAACGGTCAGTGGGAAACCGAGGCGCTGGATCGCGAAGGGCGACGAATCCTTGAAGACGAGTCCTGAAGGTTGATCCCCATCAATGCATGCCCAGGGCCGCTGCCGAAGAATGACCGGGAAATCCAAATAGATTGGTCAAGGAGCGTCAATGAGTGGGGTTCTCAGCAAGGAAGGGATGGCACCTCCCAGCTATGACGATGGCGTGGTACGCGCCTTCGCTCTGGCTTCGGTGCTGTGGGGAGTGGTCGGCATGCTGGTGGGGGTGATCATCGCCGCCCAACTGACCTGGCCGGAGCTGAATTTCGGCATCCCCTGGTTGAGTTATGGCCGCCTGCGGCCGCTGCATACCAATGCAGTCATCTTCGCCTTTGGCGGCTGCGCCCTGATGGCCACCGCCTTCCACGTCGTCCAGCGCACCTGCCACACCCGGCTGTTTGCGCCCAAGCTGGCCTGGTTCACGTTCTGGGGCTGGCAAGCCGTCATCGTGCTGGCGGCCATCACCCTGCCGCTGGGCATCACCAGCGGCAAGGAATACGCCGAACTCGAATGGCCGATCGACATCCTGATCACCCTCGTGTGGGTCAGCTATGCCATCGTGTTCTTCGGCAGTGTCGGTATCCGCAAGGTGCGCCACATCTACGTGGCCAACTGGTTCTTCGGTGCCTTCATCATCGCCGTGGCCCTGCTGCACCTGGTCAACAGTGCCGAGATTCCGGTCAGCCTCACCAAGAGCTACTCCGCCTACGCCGGCGTGCAGGACGCCATGGTCCAGTGGTGGTACGGCCATAACGCGGTCGGCTTCTTCCTGACCGCCGGCTTCCTGGGCATGATGTATTACTACATCCCCAAGCAGGCCAACCGCCCGGTCTACAGCTACCGCCTGTCCATCGTCCACTTCTGGGCGCTGATCTTCACCTACATGTGGGCGGGCCCCCACCATCTGCACTACACCGCGCTGCCGGACTGGGCGCAGAGCGTGGGCATGCTGTTCTCGCTGGTGCTGCTGGCCCCGAGCTGGGGCGGCATGATCAACGGTGTCATGACCCTGAGCGGCGCCTGGCACAAGCTGCGGGACGACCCCATCCTCAAGTTCCTGATCGTGGCTCTGTCCTTCTACGGCATGTCCACCTTCGAAGGTCCGATGATGTCCATCAAGACGGTCAATGCCCTGTCGCACTACACCGACTGGACCATCGGCCACGTGCACAGCGGTGCGCTGGGCTGGGTGGGCCTGATCTCCATGGGCGCCCTGTACCACCTCATCCCGCGCATGTGGGGCCGCACCGCGATGTACTCCACCCGGGCCATCGAGCTGCACTTCTGGATCGCCACCGTGGGCATCGTGCTCTACATCGCCGCGATGTGGATCGCCGGTGTCATGCAGGGCCTGATGTGGCGCGCGGTCAATCCGGACGGCACGCTGGTCTACACCTTCGTTGAGAGCGTCAAGGCCACCTTCCCGTTCTACGTGGTGCGTCTGCTGGGCGGTCTGCTCTACCTGAGCGGCATGTGCCTGATGGCCTGGAACGTGGTGATGACGGTGCGGGTGGGCTCGGCCCGTCCGCAGCCGATCCCGTCGCTGAACGACGTGCCGGTGGGCGCCGTGCCGGCAGGCGCCGTGGCAGCCTGATCCCCAAGCGCAGAACAAGGAGAAAGTCATGGCACAAGCCCATGCGAAACCGGTGGGTCACGAACGCATCGAGACCAGCAACTTCCTGATGATCGTGCTGGTGCTGCTGACCGTGGTGGTCGGCGGCATCATCGAGATCGTCCCGCTCTTCTTCCAGCGCTCCACCACGCAGCCGCTGGAGAACCTCAAGCCCTACACCGCGCTGCAACTGGCCGGTCGGGACGTCTACATCCGCGAGGGCTGCTACAACTGCCACTCGCAGATGATCCGCCCGCTGCGGGCCGAGACGCTGCGCTACGGCCACTATTCGGTGGCCGGTGAGTCGGTCTACGACCACCCCTTCCAATGGGGCAGCAAGCGCACCGGTCCGGACCTGGCCCGTGTGGGCGGCAAGTACAGCGATGAATGGCATCGCCTGCACCTGAACAACCCGCGCGACCTGGTGCCCGAGTCCAACATGCCGGCCTACCCGTGGCTGACCACCGGCCAGGTGGACCCGGACGGCATGGCCCCGCGCATGCGGGCGCTGCGCACCGTCGGTGTCCCCTATACCGATGCCGAGATCGCCGCGGCGGCGGACGAAGTCAAGGGCAAGACCGAGATGGAAGCGGTCATCGCCTACCTGCAGGTGCTGGGCACCGCGATGAAGCGTTGAGGAGACGGTGATGGACACGTTTGATCTCAACCTCGTCCGTGCAGCGGTGACGCTGCTGTCCTTCGTGATGTTCCTGGCCATCGTGGCCTGGGCCTACGCCAAGCGCAACAAACAAGAACTGCAGGCTCTGGCCCAGTTGCCCTTCCTGGGCGACGAGCAGATGCCGGAAGGAGTTCGACATGAGTGATTTCTTTTCGAATGGGTGGTCCGTTTTCATCATGGCCGGCACGATCGGCGGGCTGGTGTTCTGCGTCGCCCTCTTGATCATTGCCAGCCGGCGCCGTGTGATGGCCAAGGACGACACCACCGGCCACGTCTGGGACGAAGACATCCGGGAAATGAACAACCCACTGCCGCGCTGGTGGATGGGGCTGTTCGTGCTGACCATCATCATTGCCGGCATCTACCTGGCGCTCTACCCGGGCCTGGGCAGCTACGGCGGCACACTGGGCTGGACCAGCGAGCGTCAATACCAGGACGAGCAGGCCAAGGCGCAGGTCGCCATGCATCAGGTCTATGCCCGCTTCGAGACCATGCCGGTGGAAACACTGGCCCGTGATCCGCAAGCGCAGGGCATCGGGGAGCGACTCTTCGCCAACAACTGTGCCCAGTGCCACGGCGCGGACGCCAAGGGCTCCAAGGGCTTCCCCAACCTGACCGACAACGACTGGCTCTACGGCGGCGACCCCGCCACCATCATCCAGACCATCACCCAGGGCCGCCAGGGCATGATGCCCCCGATGGCCGCTGCGGTGGGCAGTCCGGACGATGTGCGCAACCTGGCCAACTACGTGCTGAGCCTGTCGGGCAGCCCGCACAACTCGATTGCAGCGGCGCTGGGCAAGCCCAAGTTCTCGGCCTGCGCGGCCTGTCACGGTGCGGACGGCAAGGGCAACCAGGCTCTGGGTGCTCCCAACCTGACCGACAAGATCTGGCTGCACGGCTGGGGTGAGAACGCCATCGTGGCCATGGTCAACAACGGCAAGCACAACGTCATGCCCGAGCATGCGTCGCGGCTGAGCGCGGACCAGATCCGGGTGCTGGCGGCCTATGTCTGGGGCAAGTCGCACAGCGCGTCGGTCTCGGCGGACGCCTCTGGCAGTGGCAGCGTCAGTGTCAGCAGCGCAGGCACCACGGTGTCGGCAGCGCTCAAGCCGTGATCCCGCTGGCGCGACGTCCCCGGCCCTGCGCCGCGCGTGCAGGTCCGGGTGTCGCGCAGCGGGGATGAAGTCGTCCTCAAGCAGTAAGAAGTCAAGCGACCGTCCCCATGAACAAACCGCTCGCGGAACCTGAGCTCAAGACGGTGTCGCTTTATGCGGCGCAGCCCAAGATCTATCCCCGCGCCGTGCACGGCTGGTTCGCCGTCTGGCGCTGGGCCCTGGTGTTCCTCACCCAGGCGGTGTTCTACGGGATGCCCTGGTGGAACTGGAACGGTCGTCAGGCCGTGCTGTTCGACCTGGAAGCCCGGCGCTTCTTCATCTTTGACCTGGTCCTGTACCCGCAGGACCTGGTCTATCTGACCGCGCTGCTGCTGATCTCGGCCTACGCGCTGTTCCTGTTCACTGCGGTGGCTGGACGCCTGTGGTGCGGCTATGCCTGCCCGCAGACCGTCTACACCGAAATCTTCCTCTGGATCGAGCGCCACACCGAAGGGGACCGCGGCGCCCGCATCCGCCTGGACCGCTCCGACCTGAGTGTCGAGAAGGTGCTGCGCAAGTCCGCCAAGCATGGCGGCTGGCTGGCCGTGTCGCTCTGGACCGGTTTCACCTTCGTCGGCTACTTCACGCCCATCCGCACCCTGGGCGACGCCACGTTGCACGGCCTGCTGGGCGGCTGGCAGACCTTCTGGATCCTGTTCTATTCGCTGGCCACTTACGGCAATGCGGGCTTTCTGCGGGAGCAGGTCTGCAAGTACATGTGTCCTTATGCGCGCTTTCAGAGCGCCATGTTCGACAAGGACACGCTGGTCATCAGCTACGACCCGGCCCGCGGCGAACCGCGCGGCCCGCGTTCCAAGAAGCTGGGCATTGCCGATCTGTCGTCCGCCAATGTGGGCAACTGCGTGGATTGCAAGCAGTGCGTGCAGGTCTGCCCCACCGGCATCGACATCCGCAACGGCCTGCAATATGAATGCATCGGCTGCGCGGCCTGCATCGACGCCTGCAATGGCGTGATGGACAGTTTCGACTATCCGCGCGGCCTCATCCGCTATGCCACACAGAACGGCATGCAAAAGGGCTGGGACAGCGTGCAGCAATGGCGCCGCGTGTTCCGTCCTCGCGTGATGATCTATTCCGTCATCCTCTGGCTGCTCGCCGCCGCCATGGTCTGGAGCCTGGTCACCCGGTTGCCGTTCCGGGCCGACGTGGTGCGCGACCGGGCATCGCTGGCGCGTCAGGTGGAGGACGGCTACGTGGAGAACGTCTACCGCCTGCAGCTGATGAATGCCAGCGGCGACACCCTGCGCCTGCAACTGGACGTCAGCGGTCTGGACACGGCGGCCTTCAGCAATGCACCCGGCGTGCAGACGCTCGCCCCGGCCGAGGCCCGCTGGGTGACCGTGGCCCTGCGGGTGCCGCCGGAGACCGCGGGCCAGTTGAGCGCCGGTGCGCATCCCATGCAATTCCGCATCCAGCAGGTGCTGCCCGACGGCGCACCGGGCCGGGTGCTGGTCGAGAAGTCGACCTTCGTCATTCCCCGTTGAAGGAGCCCCTCATGGCCTATGCCGCCCCTGTTGTGTCCGCCGGCTCCACCGCCCGCGCAACTGCCCATTCAGCTGCCCATTCAACGACCCCGACCGACGCCGGCATGGCCGCGCCCAGCGGCCCCTGGTGGCGCCACCCGATGATGTGGCTGGTGGTGGGCGGGCCTTCCTTGGTGGTGGTGGCCAGCTTCATCACGCTGACCCTGGCCATCCGTCATGCGGACCCGGTGGTGGCGCACGGGAATCAGTCGGGCACCGCGCATGTGTCGGCGGAAGACGCCGGCACGGAGGACGGCGCACGCAGCGGTGCGGCCGCACCGGGAGCGGGATTGGCGGCAACCCGTCAGACGGGCCAGAGCGCCGGTGACGGCTCGGACGTGACCGACCCGGCCCTTCAGCCGGCCATGCGGGCCCGCAACCACGCCGCAACAGGCGGCAAGGAGCATTGAGATGAACATCGTCATTGCACCTGCAGGCGCAGCCACTGGCACGCGTGCCTGTGGCGACAGCGTCTGCACGAATCGATGCGGTTGTAGTGGCCATGACCATGACCACGCCCACGACCACGGTCATGCTCAAGCTGAACATGCGGACCATGGGCATGCGTCCCGCAGCCTGGTGGACGCCGATATGCTGCGCCGCTTCGACGTGGCCGGCCCGCGCTACACCTCCTATCCCACGGCCGACCGCTTCTCCGATGAATACAACGACAGCGGCTTGATCCAGGCGCTGCGCGAGCGTGCGATGTCGGAGCGTCGCGAGGAACCCGTCTCGCTGTATGTGCACATTCCGTTCTGTGAATCGGTCTGCTATTACTGCGCTTGCAACAAGGTCATCACCAAGCATCATGACCGCGGCGCGCCGTATCTGGAGCAGCTCAAGCGCGAGCTGGCACTGCTGGCCGAGCATCTGCCGGCCGACACCCCAGCCAGTCAGTTGCACCTGGGCGGCGGGTCTCCCACCTTCCTGTCCGACGACGAAATCGGCCGCTTGATGGAGCTGCTGCGCAGCCAGTTCGAGCTGACCGAGGATGCCGAGGTCTCCATCGAGGTGGACCCGCGGACCGTGGACGCCACGCGTCTGGCCGCCTTGCGCCAGATGGGCTTCAACCGGCTGAGCTTCGGCATTCAGGACTTCGACCCGGACGTGCAACGGGCGGTGCATCGAGAGCAGTCTTACGACAGCGTGGCCGCGCTGATGGCCACTGCGCGGGCGCTGGGCTTCCAGTCCATCAATGCCGACCTCATCTACGGCTTGCCCAAGCAGACTGCGGCGTCGTTTGCCCGGACCATTGCCCAGGTGTCTGAACTGCGCCCGGACCGCATCGCCCTGTATGGCTACGCCCACCTGCCGGAGCGCTTCAAGCCGCAACGCCGCATCGACAGTGAGGCCCTGCCCACCGCAGGCGACAAGCTGCAGATGCTGTCCCACGCGCTGAGCGGCCTGCTGGCTGAGGGCTACAGCTACATCGGCATGGACCACTTCGCGCTGCCCGACGACTCGCTGGCCGTGGCCAAGCGGGAAGGGCGGCTGCAGCGCAATTTCCAGGGCTACAGCACCCAGCCGGACCGGGACCTGATTGCCCTGGGCGTGTCGTCGATTTCCCGCATTGGCGCCCACTATTCGCAAAATGCCAAGGACCTCAGCGCATATGAAGAAGCGCTGGCGAAGGGACGTCTGCCGGTGGAGCGTGGCCTGACGCTGGACAGCAATGACCTGCGCCGGCGCGAGATCATCATGACGCTGATGTGCCAGGGGCGGCTGGACATGCGCAGCTTCGAGCGTCTGCATGATTTGTCGTTCGCGCAGGAATACCAGGGCGAGCTGGAACGGCTGGTCCAGTTGCAAAGCGATGGACTGGTGACCGTGTCGGACCACCTGATCGAGGTCACTCCGCTGGGCTGGTACTTCGTCCGCGCCGTGGCCATGGTCTTTGACCAGTATTTCCGGCGCCCGCGTGCGGTGCAGCCGGAGGCCGCACCCGTGCGCTTCTCGCGCATTTTGTAATCCCCGGGCGGCGCGATGCTGGAACTGGCACTCATGGGCTCCGCCTTCCTGATGGGGATGGCGGGGAGCGTGCATTGCGTGTCCATGTGTGCGGCGCCCTGTGCGGCGGTGACCGGCGGGGCAGGGCGGTCGTCGGTGGCCTTCCAGGTCGGCCGTCTGACGAGTTATTCAGCCGCCGGCGCGGTGGCGGCGTCCAGCATCGGGCTGCTGTGGCAGTGGGAGCAGGCTGCGGCATGGCTGCGGCCGCTGTGGCTGGCTCTGCACCTGGCGGTGCTGACGCTGGGGCTGTGGCTGCTGTGGCGCGGCGAACAACCGCTCTGGATGCAGCGCCGCTGGGGGCGGACGCCGTCCGTGCTGCAGGCGGGGGACGCTGCAGACGCTGACGGGCGTACGGTTGGAAGCCTCTCTGGACGGTCGGACGGGTGGTCCGCCAAGGCTGCTGGCAGTGACGCTGGGAGTGGCACTGGGAGTCGCGCTGGCGTACGGGCCATGCTGGCAGGCCTGGCCTGGGTCGCCTGGCCTTGTGGCCTCCTGCAGTCCGCCTTGCTGGTGGCCGCCCTGGCCACCGGCCCGCTGACCGGGGCGCTGGTGATGTCGGCGTTCGCCATTGGATCGTCCCCTGGCCTGTGGGCCGGGCCGTGGCTGCTGCGGCGACTGGCGCAGACCCGGGCTGGATCGCCGGACGGATTGCCGAACGTCTCGGTGATCCGATGGGGAGGCCGGGCGCCGGCCATGGCGGGCGGGCCGACGCTGGTGGCCGAGGTGGCATCCGGTGCGGCGGGCCTGCGCTGGGCGACCCGGCTGTCGGGTTTTTTGCTGAGCGCGGCGGCCCTGTGGGCCCTGGGGCACGGGCTCTGGGTCCAGATTCGCGCGTATTGCGGTTAGGGCCATCGGACGGAAGCGGCAGCGGGCCCGGCTGCTGTCATAGAATCGGCGCTTCCGGTTAATCACCCCCACCACGCGATTCGCGGAGACGACTCCATGTACCAGCACATCAAGGTGCCCGAGGGCGGGCAGAAGATTACGGTCAACGCCGACTTCTCGCTCAACGTTCCCAACAACCCCATCATCCCCTTCATCGAGGGTGACGGCACCGGTTTTGACATCACCCCCGTGATGATCAAGGTGGTGGACGCAGCCGTGGCCAAGGCCTACGGCGGCGCCAAGAAGATCCACTGGATGGAAATCTATGCCGGTGAGAAGTCGACCAAGGTCTACGGACCGGACGTCTGGCTGCCGGAAGAGACCCTGAAGGTCCTGAAGGACTACGTGGTCTCGATCAAGGGCCCGCTGACGACGCCCGTGGGCGGCGGCATCCGTTCGCTGAACGTGGCCCTGCGCCAGGAACTGGACCTGTACGTCTGCCTGCGCCCGGTGCGCTGGTTCAACGGCGTGCCTTCTCCGGTCAAGGAACCCGAGAAGACCGACATGGTCATCTTCCGTGAGAACTCGGAAGACATCTACGCCGGCATCGAATTCGAAGCCGAGTCGGACAAGGCCAAGAAGCTGATCAAGTTCCTGCAGGAAGAGTTCGGCGTCAAGAAGATCCGTTTCCCGGAAACGTCGGGCATTGGCGTGAAGCCGGTGTCGCGCGAGGGCACGGAGCGTCTGGTGCGCAAGGCCCTGCAATACGCCATCGACAATGACAAGCCCAGCGTGACCATCGTGCACAAGGGCAACATCATGAAGTACACCGAAGGTGGCTTCCGTGACTGGGCCTACGCCCTGGCCCAGAAGGAATTCGGCGCTGAGCTGATCGACGGCGGCCCGTGGTGCAAGTTCAAGAACCCGAAGACCGGCAAGGACATCGTGGTGAAGGACAGCATCGCTGACGCGTTCCTGCAGCAGATCCTGCTGCGCCCTGCCGAGTACTCGGTGGTGGCCACGCTGAACCTGAACGGCGACTACATCTCCGACGCTCTGGCCGCACAGGTCGGCGGCATCGGCATCGCCCCGGGTGCGAACCTGAGCGACTCAGTCGCCATGTTCGAAGCCACCCACGGCACGGCACCGAAGTACGCTGGCAAGGACTATGTGAACCCCGGTTCCGAGATCCTGTCGGCTGAAATGATGCTGCGCCACATGGGCTGGACGGAAGCGGCGGACCTGATCATCTCGTCGATCGAGAAGGCCATCCTGTCGAAGAAGGTCACCTATGACTTCGCCCGCCTGCTGGACGGCGCCACGCAAGTGTCGTGCTCTGGCTTTGGGCAGGTGATGATCGAGAATATGTGAGCATGTCGCCGGGTGTTTCCCGGCGTCTGATATGAAGCCCCGCCTCCTCTGGAGAGCGGGGCTTTTTTGTCGCCTGTAGTCGCCTGCGAACGCCCTGCATCGCCGCCCGTTGATGCCACAATCGCTGCCACGGTTTCAGCCCGTGGCATCAAACGCAGGGAGAGCGAATGCGGCACTTCAACTACAAGCTTCGGCCGGTGACGATTGACAACGCCAAGCCGAAGGACAAGCGGTACAGCCTGGTGGACGGTGGTGGCCTCCAGATCGAGATCAACCCGGGTGGCTCCAAGACCTGGCGCTTTGCGTACCGCCTGGACGGCAAGCAGCAGAAGGTCACCATTGGCGAGTACCCCGCTATCTCCATCAAGGAGGCTCGGGACGAGCACGAGCGGATGCGGGCCATGGTGGAGCGCGGCGAAAGTCCGGCGCTAGCCAAGCGCGTTGAGGTGGCCGCTCGCAAAGAAGGAGCGGCCGCAGGCGAGAGCAGCACCCTGTTCCGTCCCTTCGCGCTGGCCTGGATTGATGAGACCCTCTATCACCGATCAGAGACCTACCGGGCGCAAATGAAGCGCTGGCTCATCACCTATGTGTTCCCCCAAATCGGTGAGAAGGAAATGGACGAGGTGACGCCGGCAGAGGTGCTGCAGATCATTGAGGACGTGCGGCAGTACCCGGTGACGGCGGAGCGCATCCGGACGGTGATCCAGCAGGTTTACAACTACGGCATCCGCAAGCTCAAGGTCAATAGCAACCCAGCGGCACCGCTGCGTGGTGCCATTGTTGTTCCGCCAGCCGAGCACGCTCGCCACCTCAGCGAGAAGGAGCTCGGGGCCTTCTGGCGCTGCCTGGACATGCAGGGCGCCCACGCGACCACGATCCTGGCCAGCAAGCTGCTCATGCTCACGATGGCTCGGAAGATGGAACTGCTGAAGGCGAAGAAAGCGGAGTTCGATCTGGACGCCGGCATCTGGGACGTTCCGGCCGCGCGAATGAAAAAGCGGCGGCCGCACCGGGTGTTCCTTTCACTGCAGGCCGTCGATCTGCTGCGCCAGTTGTTCGCAATCACTGCAGCGTCTGAATACGTGGTCCCGTCCATCTTCCGAATCAGCACGCACATGGGGGAAGCGACGCTGAACCACTTCTTCAAGCGCATGGACTTTGGGGTGGAAGAGTTCTCGCCTCACGGCCTACGCGGGACGGCCGCGACGATCCTGCGTGAGCACGGGTTTCGCAAGGATGTTGTCGAGCTGCTGCTGTCCCACGTCGATGACGACCGAACAGCTGCCTCATACGTCCACCTGGAGGCGGTGGAGGAGAGGAAGCGTGCCATGCAGTACCTCGCTGACCTGGTGGACCGCGTGGCCACGGGGGGCGAGGTGATTGCACTGCGCGCCTGATTCGCTACAGTCGGCCTCATGCGCCTGGGACAGGGCTGCAGGGAGGATCTATGGGGATTCGACTCAGGAAGAGCATCAAGCTGATGCCTGGCGTGAAGCTGAACATCAGCAAGAGCGGCATCAGCACGTCGTTGGGTGGCAAGGGCGCCACTGTGAACATCGGGAAGCGGGGTGTGCGCACGTCAGTGGGAGTTCCCGGCACGGGGATCGCGTTCACATCGACGTCCAGCTCGCGCAGCCGCCAGCAGGCCCAGCGCGTGGCCAGCGCGGCTCAAGAGACGCCAGCGCTATCGGGTGAGGTGCCGGCCCGCCAACTGACTGGATGGCTTTTCCTTGGCATTCTTCTCATGCCCTGGCTATTTGCTTGGCTCACTCTGCAGGAGGGTTACGGCAGAGGGGTGCGGTACCTCGCATTCGGGTGGCTGGCGATTTTGGTAATCGGCTACAGCGTGAAGAAATAGCCCCGCCGAAGCGGGTCATTTGCAGTGCGGGCGCCTGCACCTAGATGCTCGTAGGCGGATCTCAGGCCTGGCGGCGATCTTCATGAACACCAGCCAGTGCGTCAGGCCCTTGCGGCCACTGACGTGACCGAACAGAGGTGGTTGCGGCACTAGAGCCAGTACCTCGCCGATCTTCACCTGCGTTTCGTTCCACTTGAACACAAGCGTCCCTCCCGGTTCCAGCACCCTCAGACACTCCGCAAACCCCTTGCGCAAGTCTTCGCGCCAGTCGTCGCTGAGCTTTCCGTACTTGGCTGCAAGCCACGACTTGGGGCCGGCTTTGACAAGATGTGGCGGATCAAACGCCACTAACTTGAATGAGGCATCCGGGAACGGCAGCGCGCGGAAGTCCATCAACGTATCCGGCGCAATCTGGATACTGCGCGTGCCGCTGGCGTTGCCGTGTGAGCGGTCCGTGACCGTGATGGTTTCTGCACGCCGGTCACCGAAGAGCACAACCGGATTGGCGCGATCGAACCACATCATCCGGCTACCGCAGCAGGGGTCTAGCACCGGTGGCAGGTCACTCATCACTCGCCTCCCTTAGTGGAGCGGAGGGCGGCGTCAATGACCAGGCGGTGAACCTTGCCTGACGGCTCGACAATGTGAACCTCGCCCTCTGGCAAGTTGTCACGCAGCACCACCCGCATACCCAGGAAGCTGTCGCGCTCCTGCTCTTCCGTGAGCGCAGGGGCGGCGGTGCGGCTGGCGATTTCTGCGGCCTTCATCGCATTGATGCCGCCCGCCAGGATGTCCAAGAGCTGCGCGGCGTACTGGAGACGGTTACCCGCCTCAACGGACAAGGACACGGAGGGCGTTTCGTTGTAGAGACGCCCTGCAAACGAACGGCACTTCGCCGCGTGCCGCTTGGCCGCCGTGGCTTCCGGGATCAGGTCTTCCACCGGCTGTGCCGCCTGGGGTTGCGGGGTGGCAGGGCGCAGCGCCCACAGTCGCCGCTCAATGATCCCGGCAATCGGCTTGATGCGCTCATCATCAACGCCGCCGCCCAGATAGGCCACGACGACGCCCGCGACGTACTGCGCCCAGGTGCCGGGCTCTTCCTTCGCTTCGGCAGCGCGACGCGCCATGGCCTCCACGGACCCGTCGCAGTCATAGTCAGCGGGTGGGGACCACTCTGAGGGCTCCCGCGCGGGAGGGTCGTTCTCCGGGTCGTCCTGAGCTGCAGGGGTGAGCGTCTGACCCATGTAGTCCGCCCTATTCGCACTCATTGTGGAGCTCCGGAATCCTGCGCACCAATGCTCAGCACCTGCTCAATGGGCCAAACGGTGGTCTTCTCACCGATCTTCCTACCCTCGGGCACTCGGCCCGCCTTCACCCACTTGTACCAAGTGGCGCGGTTGATGGGCAGCAAGCCGGGCTTGTTGTTCTTGGTGTCTCTGCAGATATCGGAGACGCGCAGCAGCGCTCCGGCGGGGTATTGCTTTTGGCCGGTCACTTGTGGCCTCCTTCCTTGTCGATATTCAGGGGGCCGGCGATCCACCGGACAAGCTGGAGCATGGCTGCGCAGCATGCCGGGACGCCGGCGATGATCAGAACGGCGAGAGAGGTCACGCCGCGGCCCTCCGCAGAAACGTAGGGTCCGAGACAGCTTTCAGCGCTGCGGCCTTCCTGTCGGCCCAAGCGCCCGCAAGCGCGAAGTTGGCCAAGTCAGTCTCCTTCGCCAGTTCGTCCATGACCTGAACGCCGTCCTTGGCGAGCTGGTAGTCGGGACCGGAGAACAACACGCGGCCTGTGTCCAAGAAGCGCTCGGTGACGCGGATCACCAGGTCGAACTGCTGCAGCATCTCCGGTACACCGACGCGCAGCAGCTCTGCCACCTTCACCCAGGTGAGGGTGGTTTCAATCCAGTCCCAAAGGATCTGGCTGTTGGCTTGACCCTTGGCAATAGCGTCCAGCGTCTGCACATGCAGCAGGCCGAGCTTCACTCGGTCACGCTCGGTCATTCGCGGCCGGAGAGCCTTGGGCATACGCGCCAGCAGCTCTGTTGGCCCGAGCCGATGATGGCGTGGTTTCATGCTTCCACCTCGGATGCCTGCTCGGTTGCAGCGTCGGCAGCGCCGGCGCTGCCCTCCTCATTCATGCCGGCGGAGCCGGCCTGTTCTTCTTCTACGAGGTCCGCCTGCACCGGTACCGGAGCGCTGGCTTTAGGCTTCGACTTGCGTTTTTTCGCGCCACCCTCCGGCGCTTGCGCAGCAGTGGAAGGGGTAGGAAGCGCTTCGGGATCCAGCGGGTTAATGCCATAGGACTTGGCCAGCAGGACGAGGGCGGGCGGTTGATCACGATAGTTGCAGCCGTACGGGGCATCGCACAGGGCGATCATGACGGCGAGGGCCCCAATTTCGTCTGCTGTCATCTGAGCGAGCTTGCCCGTCAGCCATTCGACGTCCTCGCCATAGCCATCTAGGGCCGCAAGCTCCTCTTCCCAGCCCATGACTTCAGCGAGGGCTGCAGGGATCTCCGACAGCGCTTCCAGCATGTAGGCCAACACCAGCCGCAACTCGTCGGTTGAGCGGTCACGGTTGCGACACGCCTTGAGAACGTAGCGGAGGATCTCGCCCCAGTTCTGCCTGCAGGCTTCCTCTTCCTCCGTCAACGGCAGGCTGGTGACTGTGTCGGTCGCTTCATCTTCCTGCTCGCGTTGGTGCGGCTCGGGAGCGATGCCGGCGGCGGTCAGCACGGCGTCCAAATCCTTGCGTGCGATGAAGCGAATCGGCTCGCCATCACCGGCGAGAGCCATCACGACGGGCGGGGCGGCTTCGCCCATTTGTGCAAGCGTCTTTTCGATGGTTGGGCCGCCGTCAGACACAGCCTTCTCCACGCACACATACTGCTCCTGATACTTCGTCGGCCAGTGGCGTGTGCGCATGGCTTCTGCGGCCTCTTCATCGGCGAGCACCACGCCGCCTTGGGCCCGATGCAGATCAACCGCGGTCTCGAAGAGCCGCTTGTGCCTTGCGTCGAAGCAGTCGGTGTCAGTGCAGACGCCTGCACCAAACAAATCAGTCAGGTCGGGGTCGTTGTCGCTGCAAAGAGCGCAACTGGTACAGGCGCGTCCATCATCGCTGAGCGTTGCGTCCGTCGTCATACCCTCAGAGGCGTCTTTCAGGGGGATGGTGAAGCTTGCGCCCTTCAGCGCGAGCTTCGCTGCGCGAGTGCTCTTCCATCCGATGGTTGCATGTTGGCCGTCCACCCAGCCCTTCTCACGCACCAGTTCCAGGGCCTTCTTCTGCATAGCCGCTGTAGGAATCCGGGCGATAGCTACGGCGATTTCAGCCGGCAATTCATCGGACTCACAAGCGGAGCGGACTGCGTCACAGAGGTTCAGCAGCTTCAGGCGACCATAGATATAGCTCTTGCTCTTCCCCGAATCAGCAATGAGCTGCTCGGCTGTCAGCCCGTGGTCATCCATCAGGGCGCGGAAGCCTTCGGCCTCTTCCAATGCGGTCACATCGTCGCGGAGGAGGTTCTCGTGGATCTGCGCGACTTTGACGGCTTCATCGCTCATGTCTCGGATCACCGCCGGGATGCTGTCCAGGCCGGCCAGTTGCGCGGCACGGAAGCGACGGTGACCGAAAACGAGCTCCCATCCCGAATAGCTGGGGACCGTCCGAGCAACCACAGGCGACATGACGCCCTGGCTCTTGATGCTCTCAGCGAGCTCCTGGAGCTTCACGGGATTGAAGTGCTTCCGTGGGTTGAATGGGCTCTCGCGTGTAGCTGCGAGCGACAGTTGAATGATCTTCTCGGTGGTCATGCTTGAGCTCCAGGAACAGTGAAGAAACGGCGGTTGATGTGCTCGGGTGAAATGAACCCACCGCCCCCACTCGAGCTGGTGATGAAAGTGGTTCGGTGAGGTTTGGCGGGCGCGTCGCGGAAGGACTTCAGGCAGTTCTCGATGACGGCCGTGCGCAAGGAGTGGGCAGTCAGGTACTTGTGGCGAAGCGACAGGCTGATGAGTCCCATCGTGTCGCGGTCGGGCATCTGGCGGATCTCCAAATCCAAGTCCTCCACCAGGTCGGCGACGTTGAAGATGAAGGTGCCGGCGACGTCGTTTGCGATGGCCCGCAGAAAGCGTGATGGCTCCTGCAGTTCGTCGACCAGCACAAGATGCAGTTGCACCATGGTCCCGTCGCGAAGCGACAGGTCTTGGCTCGTGGAGAGGATCGAGTACCGATCCTTCTTGTACAGAACGTTGGGCTCATTCAGCATGCTTAGGCTCCCTTGGGTCGTGGATGTTGGGAATCACGTCGGTGACGTTCTCCAGGCGGAGGACTGCGTTGCCGTGATCTGTTCGAGGTGAGAGGCCTTCGGCGTGAACCGTGACGGTCATGCCTCGGCGCAGAAGGCGCTGTTTGGCCTCGGCGGCGAAAAACCTGTTTGGGTCATCCCCGTAGTCCTGGACGCCAGTGAAGGGAAATCCCTTCGATGCGCCCAATTGGAAGAAGAGGAGAGCTCTCGGCTTTGGCCCCGGCGTGTAGCGGAGCTCTGCGTCGCTTCCAAGCTCGCCGGTGATCCTGATGGACGTGCTCATGGGGCTTTCCCCTCCTCTGTGCTGACGACCAGCAGTGCGCCGTCCTTCGTCAGACCGATGCAGCGAGCGTCCGAAGTGCCGTCGTCGAGGTGTTGCTGCAGGTTGAAAAAATGGTCGCGCCACATGTCGGCGGCGCGGTCCGCGTCGGCGAGCTCTCGTTCAACGAGCTCCAGTCGATTGCCTTGCTCGGCGACGACTTCACGGAGGTGTTGAAGCTCAAGGCGCTCCAGGCGACGCTTGATTCGTAGCGTGGCCGCGGTGTGCGTACGCATGGCCTAGCTCCGATGGGATTGCAGCTGGCGGAGTAGGCGGGTGCGCTCCTCACAGAGCTGCTGCAGAAGCCGTTGATCCTCCATGCGGCGCATCTGCAGCGTCGGGCTCTTGAGATATCGCTCACGAAGCTCGGCCGCGCGGTTGTTGTCGAAATTGATGTGGGACAGCAACCGGTTGATCCGCTGCTGATTCACCTTAAGGGCGGCCTCGATGCGACGCACATTGCGGCGGAGGTGCAGGCGCCTGTACAGCGCCATGGGCCATAGGGCTAGGAGAGTCATCGTGCGCTCCAATCGTTGACGACGGAGCGCAGATTAGCACGCTAATCTGCGTCTGTAAACGTGCTAATCGCTTTGGCGTAAAAAAACCCGCCGAAGCGGGTTTCAGGGGCAGCGCCAGAGGATCAGTTGTCCGGCAGAGGGCCAGGGTTGGTGGGGCTGGTCGAGTCGGTGCGCACCACCTCAGTCTGTTCGCCACTGCTGCCGCCAGCGACGTTCTTCAGATCGTCAAGCGACAGCTCTTCGAGCTCTTCGACGCTCGTCTCGTTTTGCTTCGGGTTCTCCATAAGACCTCCGTGTAACAAGGGAGGTCAGATAATACCCAAGCCCTTTGCACGGAAAGCAGCCGAAATAAAATTAGGGCAACCGAGAGTGCTGGTTGCGATACTCAGTATTGACTCAACCGCAGATTCACTGAGATGTAATGCTTTCGATATCTGTGCTGGGTCCTGGCCATTGGCAAGACGTCTAAGGGCATCAGTCTCGATTGGGGTCAATTCTTGACTCAACTCGCCCTCCGGGTCTGCCAGGTCGAACAGTGTCGCTGCGGGGACCATCGCGTATGCCGCTAGCATGCGGAAGTCGGGCAACAGGCGATCAAAGTTCGAGCGTGGGATCTCTTTATCCGTGTGTAGGGACAACTGCAGAAAGCGGCGTCGCGGCAGGTGAACGGACATGCTGATTCCAGATCGCAATCCAAAGCCGGAAAACGCGTCATAGATATCAGAGAGCTGCCGGTCTGCATACGTTCGATAGTCCCACACTGCCGGAGTCGAGTGGTATTTGCAGTGTTGCATCACCGGGCAGCGGCGCCCTAGGCCGAGCGGTGCGAGAGCGAGCCAATCATCAGACTGCGGCAGATTGTCGACGACGACTGTCCTGGGAGGCGCGTCTGCGCTTTGGATGAATGCGGTGGCGTCACACGTCCCAAAGCCCCACCTGTGGGAGAACGCTTCAAGCGGACGCAAGAACTCCTCAAGCGAAGAGGCTTCGGTGATGCTTGCCAGGTCGTCTTCGTTCATTTCGTTTCCATGTGCAACGGTCCCGGCGCATTCTGGCTCACATTAGCACGCTAATGCAAGCACCTGTAAAGCCTTACAGGTCACGGCACCCGGTGGAGGGTTGATTTCCCTGGTAAGTTGGCCCATAGTCGGGCGCTTCATGACGCGGTTAAAAGAATTTACAAATAAGCACGCTAACCAGAAGGGGCCCAGCGAAGTGCTTGGGGGAGGCTTCTGGATGCCGGTGCCAATGGACTGGAAGCAGGCTGCGCGTCTGCGCTTCCAGCACGTTGCGTCGATGCGCGGAGAGGCATTCACGACGCCTATGGGCCAGTTCAAGTCGGGCACCACGACGTGGGCGGCAATGAACTCGCAAGACGCGGTTCACCTCACGTGGGAATGGGTTGTATCGTCGGATGACGACTTGCGCATGGACCTGCGGGACCCGCTGGCCGTCCGATCAAACTTGCGCCTTTATGACAGCGGTCCCAATGGCACCGTGTACCTGGACCGACTCCGCGCTTCAATCGTCATGACTCGAATCTTGGTGAGCATGGATTGGCAAGAAAGCGTGCTTCGTGCGCTGAGCGCAAACCGCTGAACTGACTCGGGAGAGTCTCAAGACTTGGGGCGAGCTGCGCCTGCTCCGCTGAACTGCTCGTCAACAGCTTCGACAAAACGAGTGAACTGATCACTCTTCGTCACGGCATCCACACCTGCTGCCATCTGCAGCGCAACGCCCCGCCATGCGGTAGTCGTGGTGGGTACCGGTCCGGTGCCTGGGTTCGTTGCAATAGCCCCCTCGATCATTGCCTCGATGCGTTGTCGGAGGTCTTGATCCAGCGACCACCAGAGCTCAGCGTCGATTCGCTCGAATGGCCATTCAGGCTGTTCCAGCTTCGGAGCTTCTTCGCCCTGAGCGTCTACGCGGTAACGCGGGCCCATGCCGCGTGCAAGCCATAGAGCTCTGAAGGGCGAGCCCTCAGCTATGCCCTCGGCGGCTTCCATCTTCCCAATGCTCTTTATTTCCTTGGAGCCGTTGCCTAGCCATTGCGATACCACGGACCGCGACTGGCCGGACCGCTGTACCAGGTCGGTCGGGCCTAGGTTCATTTCTCGCATGAACAGTTCCAGCCGTTCCTTTAGGGACATGTTCTCCATGGACGCGAATTTAGCCTACTTAAAGTTAAACGTGCTCATCACAATGCGCATGCTTACGTGAGCATGCTAATATGAATGCATGAGTAACCCCCACGACACCGCCCAAACGGGTGGGGACGACGAGGACATTGTCGAGACGGTTGAGACGAAGGCTGAGGTGATTCGAGTGTTCGGATCACACAGCCAGGCGCACAAGGCGCTGGGGATTTCCCAGTCCGCGTTGTCTCAGTGGCCTGAAGTGCTCGGTCGTCACCACAAGAACGTCGTCCTCGCCGCCCTGTACCCGGTGCTTGTGCGTAAGTACCGGCGGTTGTGGGACCGATACCAGCTGCTGCAGGGCAGCGCAGCAGTGCGCAGTCCTTCAGACGACTCACGGAGTTAGATCATGCGACCAAAGGGAGACATCCGGCAGGCCGTAGAGAGCTGCATCCCGCTATCGGGACAAGGCGACGCGGTCACCTGGAGGGACGTGGCTGCGCAGTTGCACAGCCGTAGGCTTGTGGACTGCAATGCTCCGTCCGAAGTTCGGATAGTTCGCCGAACCGTTGAAAACATGGCGACTGCGGGTGAGGTCCTGCGCGTTGGGAAACGTGCCGTGCCCGGTGCCCGCCGACAGATGACCACGTATGCCCGCCAATCGAGCTGGGCAACAGCACCGTTCGGAAACGATTTGGGCGGCGTCATGCGCTCCTGGATCGCGTCAGTCTGAATCACTAAGGGGAGTCGCATGCTGAGGAAAGATGGAATGCGCCGAGGAGCGCAGCGATGAGTCTCGTCCCTATTGATTTCGTTCGCCTGAACGATGAGCTATTGCGCAACGTTGAGCATTACCTAGCGAAGTGGTTGCCGGCGGGGAAAGAGCGCAACGGCCGGTGGTACGTCGGGGACTTCGATGGAAGCCCGGGCAAGTCGGCGAACGTGAATATGGAGACGGGCCAGTGGGTTGACAACGGGTCGGCAGACGACGTCGGCAAAGACCTTGTGAGCCTGTACGCACGCATCTTCAATATGAGCAACGGCCAAGCGGCGCTTGCGCTCATGGAGGAATTGGGCTGGAGTGACGCGTCCGGCAGCAACGCCCGCCGAGTGCAGGCGCCTGCACAGCGTGATCAGGTCAATCGCGCTGCGCCTGCGCCAGCCAAGGATGGGGCAGGTGCAGCGGATAAGCGCAAATCGAACTGGCAAGCAATTACTCCTGTGCCGCCTCATGCACCTGAGCCGGAATTCAGACATGGATACAGGGATTCCACTAAGGGCGATGCTTGGGTGGAGCAGTGGCCCACCCGCACGTGGCGCTATGAGTTCGAGGGGCAGCTGTATGGATACGTTGCCCGCTTCGAGCGGGAGAACAGCAAAGGGGAGATCGTCAAGGACACTTTGCCTCTGACGTGGTGCACCGATCTCTCAGATGGTCGAGGGCTTCAGCGGTGGCATTGGAAGATGTGGGAGGACCCTCGTCCACTCTATGTTCCTGCGACTGTTCTCAGTCATGACGGCACGTTGCCGGTGGTTGTGGTCGAGGGCGAGAAGTGTGCCGAGGCAGGCTTCGAGCTCCTGGGGCATGAGTTCGATTTCGTGAGCTGGCCGGGCGGATGCAAGACCTGGTCGAAGGCGAATTGGGTGCCCTTGGCGGGGCGCACCGTATACCTCTGGCCAGATGCCGATGCACAACATGAGCGGCTGACCAAGAAAGAAAAAGACAACGGGGTTGATCCGAGCACCAAGCCGCTTCTGCCGCTCAACAAGCAGCCTGGCTACCTTGCCATGGCGGAGATCGGAACGCTCCTGCAGGCGAAGTACGGTTGCAAGGTCTACATCTGCCAGATTGGGAAACCCGGCGAGAAGCCGGCGGGTTGGGACATTGCCGACGCAATCGACCAGTTCAACTGGGGCCCCGACAAGGTCCGAGACTTCATTCGATCTGCGGCAGCGTTCGTCAGCCACCACGATGAGGCACGGGCAAAAGTCGCTTCTACCCCATCCGACGCTGGCGCGGGCCCCGAGGGGGAGGTTGAGAGCTGGCGATCCAAGGTTTTCACGACTGGCTCGGGGGCGTACAAGGCGTGCCGGGAAAACATCGTGCTCGCGTGCGACGGCGTCCCGGAGCTCAGGATTCCAGGCGATGACCGCTTGAAGGGGGTGATTGCGTTCAATGAATTCACCAATGAGGTGATGAAGCTCAAGGAACCTCCCTGGGGCACGGAAGCCGGCCGCTGGCTGGAAGAGGATGAGCTTGAACTCGGCAACTGGCTTTCGCGAGAACTCTGGTTGCCGCCAATGCCACGCGGCACGCTTGAAGAGGCTGTGCTCATGGTATCGAAGCGCCACAAATACCATCCAGTGCGGCAGCAATTGGAGGGGTTGCGAGGGTCTTGGGACGGTGTTCCCCGCCTGGCAACGTGGCTGCGCCGCGTCTGCATGGAAGAGGATGAGTTCGACGATAACGATCCGCTGCAGCAATACCTCGCCCGTGTGGGGACATGGTTCGTCATGGCGATGTGCGCTCGCGTGCTGCCAGAGCTTAGGTTGGCGAACGGGGATCTGTACCAAGGCAAGGGCACCAAGTTCGATTACATGCTCGTGCTTGAGGGCGGGCAGGGCTGGGGGAAGTCGACCATCCCGAAGATCCTCGCGGGAGACGATTACTTTGCCGACACCGGTCTGATCCTGGGCGAAAAAGACAGCTATCAGAACATTCAGGGGATCTGGGTGTATGAGTGGGGCGAGCTGGACTCCATGGCCAAGGCCGAGGTCACCAAGGTGAAGCAGTTTGTTGCTTCGCCGAAGGACCGATTCCGGGCCACATTCGACCGAAGGCCGAAGGACTACCCGCGGCAAGTTGTGTTTGTCGGGACGACCAACGAAGACCACTACCTGACGGACCTGACGGGCAACCGTCGGTTTTGGCCTGTGCGTCTGGATGGGCCCGCAGACCTGAACTGGCTGAGAGCAAATCGGGATCAGATGCTGGCTGAAGCAATGGTGATGCTTGAGCGGAAAGACCGCTTCTTCCCCACAGCCTCCGAGCAGCGAAAGCTCTTTGATCCCCAGCAGAGCAAGCGGGTCGTCGAAAACTCGGTGGATCAGGCCATCCGGGCGTATCTCTATGACGAAAACCAGCGAGCTCCCATGAACGGGGTGAAGGGCACCGAGGTCACCAAGATCACTCTCAAGGAGTTGCTAGACCGAATCAACTATCCGCTGGACAAGCAGACGCCAGCAGTCGTCAAGCAGGCCAGCTCATCACTGGGCCGACTTGGCTGGTCGCCGGACGAGCGCCCCAGTGCGAAGGAATCTGGCGATCCCGCGCGTCCGCGCTACTACGTGCGCCCGAAACCATCAAGGCCGCAACGGTCGGTTGGCGAAGACGCGATTCTTGAAACCCGCCCCGCGCAGGGCGATGAAGCTACGGAATATGAGCACATCCCGTTCTGACCAGCGATCGGTGCGCGCGCCGGAAAAGGTCACGGGCAGCCTCATCAGCATGCCTATGTAGTGAGCTTGCGACCAGGCGCGCCTGGCTGTCCGTCGTGTCCACGTGAATTTTGAGATTCACCAGCTCTTTGCCGATGCAACTGCTGGTGATGTTGGCGGAGCCTTGCCCGAAATTCACGGTCCGGCTGTCCTTCATAGACGTTGGGCGGGTGGGCGCAGGCACGTACAGACACGCGCGCCCAATGCGACTCACCTTCTCACGATTCATGGAAAGAAGGAGGACATGATGGACAGGAAGAAAAGCTGGGAATGGATGAAAGAGCACATGCCGACTGTCGTCGCCATGTTGCGCGAGTACCGCGACCTTGGGGAAGGCGCCTTTGTGGATCGGTGCTGGCATAACGGGGTCGTGCTCGGACTGCCGAACTGGCTCTATGCCCGCGAGGGCGTGATCGCTGTTGGCGTCCCTTTCGACGGACCACGGCCTCCCATCCTCGGATCCATGGAGCAGTGCGAGCTCGCTAGGAGCGGCGTCCTGCTACAACTCGCCCCCCTTGGGTTTGACCTGGCTGAGAAGAAGCGCAACGCTCGCGCAACAGGAGGCATCAATGGCGCGCATTGAAGACATTGAGCGCCGGCTGCTCAATTGGTCACGCTGGAAGCACGGTGCAGGCGCTCGGGGGCTTGGATATGCCCGCGTGAATCTCGCAATGGTGGTTGTGGACGGTGGGCAGGAGCGCGATTCGATCATCCCGACGGATGACTGTGAGGCACAGGACACCGATGCGGCCGTGATGACATTGCCTAGCGAACTCCGAGCAACCGTTGAGGTGTTCTACGTGCACGGCGGGACGATGGCGGCGAAGGCAAAGATTCTGTGCTGTACGGAGCCGACGATCCGGAACCGCATTGGCAAGGCCCACCCCATGATTCAGACGGCCCTTGCCGATCTAGCTGCGAAGCGCCGGGCGCGCCGGGCACTTGTCGAGGCAGGGCAGGCCAGCGCGAGGCCAAAGGGCTCCGTATCCGATGAGACCTTCGTGGATCAGATGAAGCGCATCCAGGCGCGGCGGGGGTTTTAAGGATTTTCGGCTTTCGGTACATTTCTGGCACGTTGAACGAACGCAAGCGCTTTTACTCCCTGAGCGCTGTCAACGCTTCGGGCCCGGCACTAACCATGTCGGGCCCCTTCTTTTTGGGGTCGTCATGGGCGTGAACATCAGCCTCAATACCAATGCGTCATCGGTGGCGATGGAACTCATGGCTGCGGCCCAGGACATGAAGACCACTGCAACCGTGCGCGCCCTTAACAAGATGGGTCAGCAGGTCATTACTGCAATACCCAAAGGTATGCGGCAGGTTGGCTACAAGCTGAAAGCAGCGGACGTCAAGAAGGGGCTTCGTCTTCGTCGGGCCTCACCCAGCGAGCTTCGCGTAGTGATCACTGCGAGTGGACGACCTCTGCCGCTGATCAGGTATGGGGCACGGCAAACGCTCAAGGGCGTATCGGTCGATGTGCTCAACGGGCGGAAGGTCATCGCGCACGCGTTCATATCCACCATGCCTAGTGGTCACCAGGGCGTCTTTGTCCGCGAGGACGGTGGGCGTCACAAGAAGGTGATGCGCGACGGTAAGGCGCGGTGGACTCAGCTTCCAATCAGGGAACTGTTCGGCCCTGCGATTCCTGATGGTGTGGCCAACGCCCAGGTGCAGGAGACGCTGGCTACCCTGGTGCAAGAGAAGTTCCCGGCTCTGCTCGAACACGAGAGCGCCTGGCTGGCGAGGTCGAAGGGTCGGTGAGGTGCAGGCGCATGCACTGGCCCCGGCGGTTGGGCGGGTCCCTCCTGGACCTGATACCCAGCGGGCACGAAGACCGCGAAATTTCTCTACTGTCCAGCGGCCATGGGGGGCCATAAGGGACGGTCCTCTCTAGCAACAATCCCCAGGAGAAAACCATGGAAAACCAACACCGGAAGATCTCCGGCTATCGTGAGCTGTCAGCCGAAGAAATCGAGCTGATGAACGAGGTGAAGGCGTTGGGGCCGCAGATCGAAGCTGTCTGCGACAAGATCCAAGCCCATATCTTTGCGCAGCGCCAGACTGCAGACGCGGATGAACTGGCGCGATTGAACAAGGCTGATCCGGAGCGCTGGGCTGCATGGGGGCGCGACTCGATGCAAGCCAATCTGATGTACCTGACTCGGGCAATCGCTCAGCCCACGTTCTTCTGAACAGGAGGATTCGATGCGTCTCGATCCTCGATACATCGTCTTGAAGATCAAGGACATCGAGTCCTCGCCGCTCACCATTGCTGAGCGTAAGACGCTCAGCTACCTGTGCGACCGAATCATGCTCAGCAGGTACATGGCAGGCAGGGGAATCCTTCAGTGCGTCGTGGTGGAAAGCGATTGGCCGGAGTACGACCCGGTGATTGCGATGCTGCGTATGCGCGTGGAAGGATCGTTCACCACGGCGAAGAAGCCACACCTCTGGCGGCGGATCCTGATGGCCAGGGACCATTACAGAGTGCTTCGGCTGCACGCTTCCCGCTGGGAGGCGATCCAACTTGCAGTGCAATTTGCACGGCTCTGACATGCCAACCCAACAGCAGATAGCCGATCACCTCGGCATGAACCAGTCCGAGGTAAGCCGACACATGGCCACCCTCGGTATCGACTGGAAGGTGGTCGGGCTGGATGAGATTCGTCTGCGCTACATCGCCCACTTGCGCGGCGTCGCCGCTGGGCACCGTTCTGTGGACGGAATCGACCTTGCCCGCGAGCGGGCCATGACTGAGCAGGTGGACCGGGAGCTCAAGCTGCTGACCCTCGCAGAGAAGAAGGGGCAACTCGTGAACGTGGCCGAGCTGGAGCCCGCTCTGGCGCGGCAGTACATGGCATTCAAGTCGGAGCTAGAAGCCTGCGCCGACAAACTGAAAGAGGAGATCGACGAGTTGTACGTGATTGACGTTGACCTCGATCTGATCTCTACCCATCTTCGTGAAGCTCTCGTCCACCTCTCTGCAGACACCGGAAGCGGTGCAGGCGCTGCTACGCCGGCTTCGCAAGCTGGTGACGCCGACGCCCCGGCTGACGACGACGGAGTGGGCAACGCAGCGACGGTTTCTCAGCCCTAAGGCTACCGCTCTCCCCGGACGCTACAAGGTCGAGCGAACCCCGTGGGTGCGCGGCATGCACGCGGCGCTGGATGATCCTGCTGTGACCGAGATGGTCTGCATGAAGTCGGCGCAGGTGGCGTGGACCGATGGCGTTATCCTGAACTACATCGGGAAGCGAATCGACATCGCGCCGTGCCCGATGATCATCCTGTTCTCGAAGGCTGGTGCTGCGAAGCAATTCAACAGCGAGAAGTTCGAGCCGATGGTGGAAAGCACGCCCGCGCTGGCTGCGAAGATCCCCATCGAAAAGCATCGACATAAGGACAACCGCTGGGAATACAAAGGTTTCCCTGGGGGCTTCCTCAAGTTCGTGGGCTCCAACTCACCGGACTCAGTAAAGATGACTCCGGCGCCCGTGGTCGTTGTCGAGGAGCCCGATGACACCAACTCGAACGTCAAGGATCAGGGCGACACCATTACGCTCCTGCGCGAGCGGACGAAGAGCTACCGGCGCCGGAAGCTCGTGTTTGGGGGGACCCCAACTGTCGAGGGATTCAGCAAGATCGAGGCTGCGTTCAAAGGCAGCGACCAACGCAAATTCTTCGTGGCCTGCCCGCATTGCGAGGAGCCGCAGACCCTCGAATGGGAAGGTATCCGCTGGGAGGACAACGCGGAGGAAGAGCACGAAGTTTTCGGCCGCGCGAACCTGGAATCGGTTCGCTACTGCTGCACCCACTGCGGCTCGTTGTGGACAGACGCCGAGAAGAACCTGGCGGTACGAGTGGCGGAAGAGCGCGGACACGGGTGGAAGGCCACGCAACCGTACAAGGGTGTTGTCGGCTTCCACATCAATGAGGTGTACAGCCCGTTCCCCGGTAGCCGGATGGCGGAGCTGGTCAAGAAGTTCCTGACGGCGCAACACGCCCTGGTGGTGCACGGCGACGATACCAAGATGCGCTCGTTCCGGAACAACACGGAAGGGCTCCCCTACGCGCACAAGTCCACGGTACCGGCCGGTACCGATCTCGCGGTGCGTGCCGAACGATACGCAGAGTTCACCGTGCCGGACGGAGGTTTCCTACTGACTGCAGGCGTGGACGTCCAGCACGACCGACTGGCTGTGGTTATCCGGGCCTGGGGCCGCGGCGAAGAGAGCTGGCTGGTTTACTGGGGTGAGCTATATGGCTCAACCCTAATTGCAGGTGAGGGCGCTTGGGCGGATCTGGACAAGCTCCTGACTCGCGACTTTCCACACGCGTGCGGGTCCGCCCTGCAGATCAGCGCGGCGTCAATCGACGGTTCTGACGGCAACCGTACTGAGGTGGTCCAGTCGTATGTGCGTGCTCGGCGGCACCGTCGGTACATGGCAATCAAGGGCGCGTCGGAAAAAACCGACGACAAGAAGGAGATCTACAGCGCACCGCGACGGCCTGACCTGAACAAGCGCAACAAGCCCATGCGCGGCAGTGTCGAGACACACATCGTCGGAACGCACCGCGCCAAGGACCTCATCTTGGAGTCCAGGCTGCAGCTCACGGGCAGCGGGCCAGGCCGGATGCACTGGTATGCCGGCGTTCGTGCCGACTACTGGGAGCAACTGACCAGCGAGGTGAAGATCCCCGGCAAGGTCAACCGCGCAAAGAAGGTCTGGGACAAGAAGGCCGGAGCTCGTAACGAGGCGCTTGACTGTGAGGTCTATGCACTCCATGCAGCTCGCGCGCTCAAAACCCACCTCATGCACGAGGCCCACTGGGCTGCACTTGAACAGCGCATCCGCCAAAGAACGCTTCTGGATCCTGTTGTGGATGACGCTCATGTTTTGAGCGAGACACAGGATGAGACAGACGCGATGGTGGATGCAGGCACGGCCGAGGCTGAGAACGTGCCAGTGCAGGCGCCTGCAGCGGATGAAGCTGCTCTGCCTGAACTGCCTCGGGTCGCTGTGCCGCCCCCAACCGCGCCGATTCGCAAGAAGAAGGCGCGGCGGGGCGGCGGGGGCGGTGGATTTGTAAACAACTGGCGATGACTATGCGCATTCCTTCTCAGATCACGGCAGGCGACCAGGTCACCTGGACAGAACTGCCGGTAGCCAACGCCTTCACTGGTGCGGTGTCTGCACCCACATTTAGCCTCCGTTTCAGTCTTCGCGGTCCCGCTGCCGGGGGCAAGCTGGACATCGATGGGGTGCCCGAGGGTGCTGGATGGCGACTCACCATTCCCAGCGACAAGACAGCAGCCATGAACCAAGCGACCGCTGCTGCGACTTGGGTGTGGCAAGCCTACGGACTGCGAGGAGCCGAGAGGTACACCGTCGGCAGCGGACGGCTGGTGATCCTGCCAAACCTTGCGGCCATCGATGCGCCGTTCGACGGGCGGAGCAACGAAGAGAGGGCGCTTGACCAGGTGGAGCAGGCAATTCAGGCTCGCCTGGATAACGACCTGGTCACCGAATACACCATCGGCGGTCGCAGTCTGAAGATGGAGTCGCTGGATGCGCTTGTGGCGCTGCGTCGTCACTATCGGCGTCTGGTGAGCAGACAGCAGAAGCGCCGCGCGATGCGTAACGGCTTGGGCAATCCTGGGCAGATTGGTGCGAGGTTCACCGGATGAGTACAAACCTGAGAAGGACAGATCCTGTGGCCAAATCAATTCGCCTGCAGCCGTCCGTGCTGGAGGCCTGGCGCCGCACCAACGGTCCTGAGTTCCGCCGCGCGAGCCGCGAGCATGGGCTGGCGCAGGCAGGCCAGTGGGGCAGGGCCCGCCGCAGCTACGCCGGCGCGAACTACGGGCGAACCACTGCTGACTGGCACACGCTGAGCACGAGCGCTGACGCAGAGATCTGGACCAGCTTGCGCACGCTGCGCAATCGCTCCCGGCAACTCTGTCGAGACAATGAGCACGCCAAGCACGCGATCCGTCTCATCGTGAACAACGTCGTCGGATGGCAGGGGATCGGCTTCCAGTCGGAAGTCATGATGCGCCGTGGGAACAAGCTTGACGAGAAGCTCAACGACAAGATCGAGCAAGCCTGGTCACGCTGGGGCAAGGCAAGGCGCTGCCACACGGCAGGCAAGCTCAGCTGGAAGCAGATTCAGCAGACCGTCATTCGGGGCGTCGCGGAGGGCGGAGAGATCTTGGTGCGGAAGATCCGAAAGAAGTTTTCGGATAGTCGTGTCCCGTTCGCCCTGGAGCTGATCGAGCCAGACCAACTGGTGGACAACTGGACCGGACGTGCTCCCAACGGCAACGAAGTCCGGATGGGAATTGAAGTCGACGAGTGGCTGCGGCCTATCGCGTACTGGCTCTACCCCCGCCATCCTGGCGACAACATGACGACGGGCGTCCCGCAGACCAACGAATACCAGCGGGTGCCTGCGGACGAAGTGATTCATGTCGGCGTCTTTGAGCGCCCGAATCAAACCCGTTGCGTTCCATGGCTTCATGCGGCTCTCACCAAGCTACGCCACATTGGCGCGACAGAGGAGGCGGAGATCGTGCGTGCTCGGGCAAGCGCGTCTGTGATGGGTTTCATCCAGACGGACGAACCTGAACTTCCAGAGGCGGGCGACAGCGGGGCTGGTGTCGAAGATGACGACTTCCACGGTGAGCGGGTCTGGGACATGGCGCCCGGGACCATCCGGGAGCTCAATCCGGGTGAGACGTTCAGCGGCTTCAACCCCTCCACAGCCAATGCGGCGCTGGAGCCATTCCTTCGGCACATGCTGAGAAGTGTTGCGGCAGGCACCGGCCTCAGTTACGAGAGCCTGACTCGGGATTACAGCCAAAGCAACTACAGCAGCAGTCGGCTCGCGCTGCGCGACGACCAGGACAACTGGCGAACTCTGCAGGTCTGGCTCATCGAGTCGTTTCACCAGGAAGTCTTTGAGGCATGGCTCGATATGGCGGTTCTGAGCGGCGAGCTGAACTTGCCTGCGTATGAGAGCGACCCAGAGCTCTACCAGGCGGTTCGGTGGATGCCTCGCGGCTGGGATTGGGTTGACCCGGTTAAGGAGGTGGCAGCTGCCAAGGCGGCGGTCCGTGCTGGCTTCATGACGGTTGCGGATGTGATCGCCGCCAAGGGTGGGGACTGGGAAGACGTCTTCCGTCAACGTCGTCGGGAGCTTGATACGGCGAAGGACCTCAACCTGGTGCTCGAAACCGATCCCGCCGAAACGACTGAAAAGGGCCAAGTGCAGGCGTCTGCACCGTCAACGTCCGCTCAAAGTGACGCATTGGCTTCTGGCCAAGCGTCCGACTCTGGGGACGAAGGCGGCGCGGAGGCGCAGTCCGATGGAACTGACCCCAACGAAGAAGGAAACGACTGATGGCCAAGCGCATCAACATGGCGCCAGGTGCCTCCGCACAAGGCGGTGTCGGTACCGGAACGATCACCAGCTCGGGGAATCCGTGGACCGTGGCAGACGGACTCGCAGACGAGCTGGTCAATCGCGGTGTCGCATCCTATGCGGACCCAGTGACTCAGCCGCTTCGGCCGGTAATGTTCAACCCGAACACCGGCAAGGCACAGGATTCGACCGGCGCCGAGCTCAGCTTTGGCGGTGGAACCAAGTCGACCCGATCCAACATCGGGGTCTGGTCTCCCCGGGCTGGTATGCAGTCCAACATGGCGGAGGGCAACAACGCAAACAAGGCCTGGCTGAAGATCAAGTTTGATCGCAAGCCTCGCAAGGTCCGCCTGTGGATCATGTCCCGGGAGCAGCGCTGCAGCGCGGGGTGGCAAGCCTGCATCGCATCCACGAACAGGGCGACAAACACCACGGTGGCGGAGGCGTTCACTCCGTACTCGGGGGCATCGACTCAGAACAACGTCGCAGCTGCCTACGCTAGTCCGTACGGGTGGTACACGTTCGGATGGCGTGGCACCGACGACTTTGGTCCCAAGGGTCTCGGGAACATGGTGTCAGCCAATGCGGCACGATCCGGCATCCTGTACCACGCCAGTGATAACCGCCCCAACTGGGACGGTGCTGCACCGAACCACGCCATCCTGAACTTCATTAAAACGGAGTGGCTGTCCGTCCCGGCTCAGTTGGCGACGGATGGGTCAGGGTATTACTACCTCCTGAAGATTGACCGTACCAGTGGGCTGTACGGGCTGTCTCAGGAGTCGACAAGTGCCTACGCATTCACCGCGGCTCAGTTGCAGGGGTTCGTCAACGCTGGCACCGGCTATATGGTTGGTGGGGCAAAGATGCCGGCGGGAGCAATCGTCACTGATCACACCTTGCTTCCAACAGGGCTCACCACCGTTGGAACCGATGCGACGAACATGCCTGCCTTCTTCCTGGAGGTGGACTACGGCGAGGCACGGGTGGAGACGCTGGCGTTCGTGGGCGAGAGCCACTTCGAGGGTTACCTGATCCCAGATAGCTCCTACTTCGGTCTTTCTACGCCGGCGCTGTCGCTCGGATACTTCTGCATGGGGCAGTCGAGCAACCGATCAATCGAGTACCTGCAGAACGCGCAGAACTTCTTCAAGGCGGGTCTGGGGCCTCAACACGTGGTGCTGCAGTCGCACTCCACAAACGACCAGCTCATGACCAACAGTTGGGATGACGTGAGCTTCAACCTCCGGGCCTGTTACGCGGCGCTGGAGCGTCAGATCGACGAGTACCAGTCCATTGGAAGGACCGTCTGGGTTTGCCTGATGTTCTATCTGAAGGGGACGGACAACGCCGGGCTCTTCAACAACGGGTATGTCAACCAGTTCGCAGAGGACGTGAAGGCGCTTGCTGCGGCGAAGGGTTGTCCTTTGATCGATCTGTACAGCGACTGGAACCCGGTCACCATGATGGCCGGCGACCATACGCACGCCTCTGCGACCGGCATCGATTTCTTCCGACAGAAGCTCGCGGCCGCTGCAAGGTCCTATTTCGGTATCTGACGGAGGCGAGATGGCATTCGACTATTTCATTGAAGGGCAGCCCAAGTTCGCTGACCTCGGGGCAAACGGCTGGATGGTGGGAGACGGCAATGCCTGGCCAATGCCCGCGACGACCTTGACCGCTGCGGCCGGGGCTTATCAGCTCGCGGCAGCGGACACGTCCAAGCTCAACTCCACCGACTACGTCGAGATTTCTGGAGCAGGGCCGGGCGGCGTTGACGACTACTACATGGTCAATCAGATCGACTCGGGGGTGGCCTGGCGCATCTACCAGCTCAAGCCGCTGGCTACAGCGGTGAACGCGGCCAACGTGCAGAAGTACGTGCGAGTGATGACGAAGTTTCGGCCGGCGATGGTGAGGCTGGTGAATCTGGTCACCAGCGTTGAGTACGAGTGGCTCACCGGGATGCTCCCCAATCAAGCGGTGAAACGTGATGCCGCTGGCGTCAGATCGTTCCTGACATCAGGCGGGATCATCGTTGACAGCTGCGGCTTCGCGTTCCATCCGTCGATGGCGCCCGGCGCTTCTGACAAGCTCGCCTGGTCCGTGAGGTTCGGAACCTAGCAGACCTCATTCCTCTCTGGCGCCTGGCGCCATCAACCCGGGCCGCAACGTGCAGACGCTGCGGCCCTTTTCTTTTGGAGGTCCTATGCCTGCAACGGCAGTTCAGGAGCGCAAGCCGCTGACCAATGGCGCATCGCTTGGAACGCTGTCCCGCAACTTCACGCTGACCCGCGCTGCAGCTCCAGGCGAAGAAGAAGCTCAGATCCAAGTTCCTGGCTTGAACGTGGATGAGCGAACGCTTGAGCTCACGTTCTCCAGCGAGGAGCCGGTTGAGCGTTGGTTCGGGAACGAAGTGCTCAGTCACGACGCCAGCGCTGCAGACCTGACCCGGTTGAACGATGGTGGCCCGCTTCTCTGGGGTCACAACACGCGGGACATGGATGCGCTGATCGGCGTAGTCGTGCGCGCGTGGATCGGCCCTGATCGGCGGGGCCACGCAATTGTCCGGTTTGCTGACAGCCCCAGTGGCAATCAGGCTCTCTCGCTGGTCCAGCAGGGAATCCTGCGGAACGTGAGCTTCATGTACCGGGTCAGCAAGTACGTCATCGAGTCGGAGGAGGAAGACCCTTACTACGACGACGACGCCACCTACACCGCCACGAGCTGGTGTTGTTTCGAGATCTCGCTGCTGAGCGTGCCGGCTGATCAAACGATCGGCGTGGGCCGCTCCGAAGCGGATGACGTCCGCGAGGTCGCTGTGGAGGTTCGCTCCCGTGCCTCGCATCAGTCGCCCCAGGGGAATAGCCCCGAAGGCATTCCCAGCAAGAAATCCACTCAGAACGAAGAGGACGAAGAAAAGATGAAATTCCGTCGCACCCAAGTCTGCCAAGCGGCGGACGTCGTCACCAGTACCGGTGGCACTGTCGCCCCGGCCGAAGTCAAAGACCCGCACGCCCTCGGCCTGCAGCGTGCTCAAGAAATCGTTGCGCTCGGTCGGCAGCACAACCTTTCGATGGATCGTGTCCAGGACATGATCAGCCGCGGGCTGGACATTGCCTCTGCGCGTGGTGAGGTCCTGGACGAGATCCTGGCCCGCTCCCAGCGCCCTGCGGCAGATTTCGGCTCGAGCTTTCAGCCGGACATGACCACGAAGGAGAAGAAGGCGTACAGCTTCCTCCGTGCGCTGCAGGCTCAAGCTTCTGGAGACTGGACCAAGGCGGGCTTCGAGCGGGAAGTTTCCGTGGCAATTGCGAAGGCGATGGGACGTGAGGCAGGGGCGGGCAGTTTCTTCTTGCCGAACGACCTGCCTTTCGCGCCGGACGAGAAGCATCAGCGCGCCTACGAGATGATGTCCACCCAGGGCCGCGTGCAGAAGCGTGCGCCGTACCAAGTTGGCACGGCTGCGACCGGTGGCAATCTGGTCGCGACCCAGTTGCTGGCCGAGAGCTTCATCGAGGTCCTGCGCAACCAACTCGTGACCGCCCAGCTCGGGGCGCGCTATCTGACGGGCCTGGTCGGCAACATCGATATCCCGCGCCAGATCAGCCAGACCTCCACGAACTGGGTCGGCGAAAGTGCGGCGGCCACCGAGGGCAATGCGACCTTCGACAAGGTCAGCCTGCGGCCGAAGACGATCACGGCATTGAGCCGGATGAGCCGTCTGATGCTTCTCCAGTCCACCCCGGCCATCGAGATGCTGGCCCGACAGGATCTGCTTGCGGTCATCGCCTTGGCGATTGACCTGGCAGCGTTGAGTGGCAGCGGCGCAGGCAATCAGCCCACGGGGATCGTCAACCAGGCCGGCGTCGCCAGTGTGGTGGGCGGAACCAACGGCGCGAACCTGAGCTTCGACCACATCATTCAGTTGAAGTACGCGACGAAGTTCGCGAACGCACCTCAAGGCGCTGCAGCCTATGCGCTCAACAGCAAGGCCATCGGCTACCTGAGCACGCTCAAGTCCACCACGGGCTCCTACCTGTGGGACCCCCAAGGTGGTTTGACTGCCGGGAGTCCGGACCGCCTGAAGGGCTCTCCGTACGCAGAGAGTCAACAGCTCCGCAGCAGCCTGACCAAAGGCACCAGCGCAGGCGTGTGCAGTGAGTTGATCTACGGCAACTGGCAGGAACTTTTCATCGGCCAATGGGGCGTCACCGAGCTGGCGCTGAACCCCTACGAGACCACAGCCTTCAGCAATGGCGACGTGCTGTTGCGTGCGATGCAGACGACTGACGTCGGGGTCCGTCACGGCGCAAGCTTCGCAGTGATGACGGATGCCCTGACTCCGGGCTTCTGATCGGAAGCCGCTCAAAGCGCAGTTGCTCAGCGGGGGCTTCCCCCGCCTTTGGCCTCGCCGCCGCAAGCGGCGGGGCCGCTTTTTTGAGGAATACACCCATGAAATTCAAAGTTCGCGAGGGCTTCGTTGCCCTGATCGTCACCTTCATCGATCTGGGTGACGGCAACCCTCCGCAGCGGCAGGAGAACCAGTATTACGGCGGCCAGATCGTGGATCTGGACTTGACGCAAGCCCGTGAGCACGCCCACAAGCTGGAGCCGCTGGACAAGGAGGCGACCAAGTTTCTGGCTTCCCTCGAGCTGCCGAAGTCCGAAAGTGACGCCACCAAGGTCTCTGAAGATCAGCTGGCGCTGGTTCGCGCTATGGCCTCCGAAATGGTGGCCCAACTGGTGCCCGCGCTGATCCAGTCTGCGCAGGCGCAGGCAGTGCAGGCGTCTGCACCGGCGGGGGCGTAAGGCGCCATGGCGTTCAAGGAGAACCCCCGAGTCTTCCTCCGTCATTTCGGCAGGCCCTGTGTCTGTGATGGCAAGACCTTCACTGGTCTCCTCTGGATGCCGGGTGAGCTGATGGAGCTGAGCGGAGTTCCTGTTCAGTCCACTGGCTACACGCTACAGGCCCTCACTGAAGAGCTCGCGGCGGCAGGTGTTCAGCAGAAGTCTCTGATCACGGTGGACGGCAGCTTGTTCATGGTGAGGGAGGCAGTACCGATGGATGACGGGGTGTTCTCCACACTCAATCTCACTCGCAAAGGAGGTCAACCATGACCGTCAAGACTTATCGGATCGTCCCTGGCAACAGCTTCCGCCTGCCTGACGGAACGGTCCAGGACAGAGGGCTCATTGAGCTGGACCAAGAGCTGGCCCAACTTCACGCTGGCAAGGTGGAAGAGGTGACTGGCGATGACGCGACGGACCTCCACGCTGACGGCGACCGCCATGCCTGAACCGGTGGCCATTCGGGAGCAGATCGTTTCCCGAGTCGTGGCGATCCTCCTGCAAGGGCTGGCTGGCGTGACTGTGGACCGATCGCGCCAGACGGCCTTGACCCGGGAGACAAGCCCGGCATTGGTAGTCACCGTGGCAGGTGAAGAGACGGATTCCATGGGTGACGCTGCTGATCGGCATCACCTGGAACTGACCGTCGGGCACTTCGTGCGTGGAGATCCATGGGACCAACTGGCTGCAGCGTCGGATCAAGCGGCGCACCGGATCCTGGCTGGCGAGGATGCCCTGCAGGGCCTCGCCGAAATTCGCCGGACCGGTACGGACATGGAAGCAATGGAGGCCGACGAAACCGCAGGCGTTCTCAACGTTCGCTACAGGTTGACGTTCCTCACGTCCAGACACGATATCGCTCGCCCACCAACCTGACATTCAACATTACAAGGAGAGACGCAGATGTCTCAATACGGATTCGGCACCGGCACCATGTGGGGGACCGCGACGCAAGATGCGTTCGGCAACACCCTCGCTGTGCCGACCCCCCTGAAGTTCGGTGAGCTCCAGGACCTGAGCATGGACTTCTCGCGGGACCTCAAGGTTCTGTACGGACAGAACGCCATGCCGGTGAGCGTTGCTGGCGGCAAGCAGAAGTACGAGTTCAAGTCCAAGTTCGCTCGTATGGCGGGGCGCGTTTTCAACGACCTGTATTTCGGCCAGAACATGACCACAGGCACGGTCATGGCCGCATACAACGACAACACCGGAAGCAACATCCCGTCGGCAGCCGGTTATCAACTGATCGTTGCGCCACCCGGCTCCGGCACGTGGAAGCGCGATCTCGGTGTGATCGATGCCAACGGCCAGCCGATGGCACGGGTGGCCTCCGCACCGGCAACCGGCCAGTACAGCGTGAGCGCGGGTACCTACACCTTCGCCGCTGCAGATGCTGGGAAGCTGGTGTTCATCAGTTATGGCTACGACACCAGCGTGTCCACCGGCCGGGTGATCACCCTACAGAACCAAGAGATGGGTGCTACGCCAATCTTTGGTGTGGACGTTGCGATGAAGTTCCAGGGCAAGTCGGCTGTCTGGCGCTTCCCCAACTGTGTGTCCGCCAAGCTGAGCTTCGAGCCGAAGCAGGATGACTACCTGCAGGCGTCGTTCGACTTCAGTGCCTTCACCGATGCGACCGGGGTCATCGGGTGGCTGTCCTTCACGGAGTGAGTATGAAGACCATCACTCTTTTCAAGGGAACGCCCCAGCAGCTCGTGCTCGGCCCCCTGCTTGCCGCGACCATCCGCGACAACAAGGAGGCGATCAACCTCGCCGAAACCGCTCAGCTCCCTCCGTCCGAGATGCTGCCACTGGTGAGCCGGCTTGCAGCAGCTTGCGCTCGCCGTGTGGATCCCGCAATCACCGATGACCAGGTGGACAACATTGTCGACATGAGCAACTTCGGGGAGGTGTTCATGGCAGTCTTCGGGGCATCGATTCCGAAGCCAGCGCCGGGGGAGAGCACGGAGGCGGGGAGCGTGCCGGGCTGATCGACTGGGACGGCATTTTTGCCTTTGTCATCCACGCTACCGGATGGACCTGGGACGAGGTGGAGAAGCAGTTGGATCTGCACCGCCTCTATGCGCTCACGCGCCACTGGCGGGTCCATCCCCCGGTCCACGTTCTAGTCGCGTCCTATCTGGGGTATGAGCCACCGTCACCGACCATCCTGGTGAAGCAGGATCAAGAGGTGGGCGGCGAGCTGGCACAGCTCCTCATGACCATGCCGGTCCGAAAGTCACCGGCAGTAGACGACTCTGCCTGGCGCGCTGCGCTGGGTGAAACGGAGCCTTCCAATGGCTGACAAGCAAGTCAATTACACGATCAGCGGCGACTCGTCCTCCTATGTGGCCGCGATGGAGCGCGCAGCGCGTTCCACCACTGATGCAACGGCAGGCATCAAGGGCCAGCTGGACAATGTTGGAAAGGCGTTTGAGGTGGTGCAGGGCAAGCTTCTTGCCATCACCGCCATCGTCGGTGGAGGCGCCTTCTTCAAGGCGGCGATTCAAAGCGCGATCGCTTTGACGGGTGAGACGAACAACCTGGCCAAGAGGCTGCAGCTCACCTCCACCGAAGCCTCCGCACTCAATACAGCGCTGGGCGATATTGGGAGCGACAGCGAGACGTACATTGGCGCCTTCGACAAGTTCGCGAAGCAGATCAAGACCAACGAGGACGGGCTGCAGGCGATGGGCCTGAAGACCCGCGATAGCAGCGGCCACCTGCGCGATAGCAATACGCTGTTCATGGAGGCGATCCAGGTCGTTGGTGAGTACAAGCCGGGGTTGGATCAGACAACTGCGGCGATGGAGCTGTTCGGCAAGGGCGTCGAGGACGTCATGAAGCTGCAACGGCTGAACAACCAAACCATTGAGGACGCCAAGCAAAAGAACGCCGAACTCGGCATGACGATCACGAAGGAGAACGTCGCCGCCGCCAAGGCCTACAAGGCGGCGATGAATGATGTTGGGGACGTGCTGAACGCGGTCCAGAACCAGATCGGCCAGGCCGTCATGCCGGTGTTCACGGAAATGGCGACCTATTTCGCCAGCTCAGGTCCCTATGTCGTGAACGTCTTCAAGGGCGCGCTGACTGGCTTGCTTGTCGTCTTCCGGGCAATTTCAGTCGCGGTCAAGGTTGTCTTCGAGGTGTGCGTGGAGCTGTTCTCTACGCTGGTGGACCAGATCGGGAATGTCGGCACATTCATCGCTGCCGTGTTGCGGGGCGACCTCCAGGGCGCGCTGACCGCTGCCACGTCGTACAAGGATCGGTTCATGCGGACCGGCACCATGCTGGCTGAGAGCGTTGTGGACGGGTTCAGATCCGGCTCCGCTGCCTTCGCGGGCGACCTGGATCGTCTGTGGGGGGAGGGCACCGAGGTCGCAGCGCCGAAGGGAGGAAAGAAGCAGCAGGGCGAGTTTGACAAGGAAAAGAAGCAAAAGGCAGACCCCAGCTTCATGAAGTATTACGAGGCGGCTCTCGAGGAAGAGCGCCGCCTTGCAACGACCAGGGATGCCATCCATGGCATGAGCAAACAGGAGGAACTCGCATTTTGGGACTCCCTCTTGGCCAACGCAAAGCTGACCACTGCGGATCATGTTGAGGTGCAAAGGAAGGCCAGCGCCCTTCGGATCGAGATACTCAAGGACGAGGCGAAGAACGCGGCTGAGCTAGGAAAGCTCGGGCAGCAGAGCAGGGAGCAGGAGATGCTCAATGCCGTAGCGCTCGATGCGGAAGAGGCAAAGAACCGGCAGGCGCTGGGACAGATCACTCAGCAACAGTTGCTTGCGCAAGAGCAGCAGTTCGAGGACCGGAGGTATCAGATCCGGCAAGCGTCTCTGCAGGCCCAGCTCGCACAGCTTGACCCCACACGCGATCCTGTGCAGGTCGAGCAGACCAACCTGAAATTGCAGGAGCTTGAGCAGCAGCACCAGCTGAGGCTTATGCAGATCCGCTCCCAGTCGACGCAGTTGCAGGCGCAGGAGCAGGGACGCATCTGGCAGGACCTGACAGGGCGGGTGTCAAGTCTTTGGGACCAAGGCGTGAACGCGATCATGAACCGGACCTTCACGTGGACGGGTGCATTCCGGGCCGTCGGGGCTCAAGTCGTGGGATGGTTCGCAAGCTCTGTCGTGAAGCCGATGGTCATGCAGTGGCTGTTTGGCGAAACAGCCAAGACAGGTGCCACAGCGACCGGGAACGCTGCTCGTACCGGGATTGAGGCGTTGGCCGCAGCCAAGTCAGTGGTGCTGTGGGCTGCAACCACGGTCAAGAACATCATGGCCAACGCGTATGCCGCCATGGCTGCAGCCTGGCAGGCCATCGCTGGGATTCCAATTGTTGGCCCGGCTCTGGCTGTAGGTGCAGCAGCCGCGGCATTTGTCGGTGTCGCGGCATTGGCCGGGAAGGTTGCTTCAGCCGAGGGCGGGTTTGACATCCCTGCGGGGGTCAATCCGATGACTCAACTGCATGAGAAGGAAATGGTGCTGCCCGCGAAGCACGCTGATGTGATCCGTGGCCTTGCCGACGGTCAAGGTGGCGGACTTGCGGGCAGCGGCGACTGGAACATCCAGTTGAAAGCCATGCCCATGCGCGGCAACTTCTTCATGCTCCACCGGGATGACCTGGTGGACGCTCTGAGGTCAGCGACCCGAGACAAGGCAATGAAGAAATGAGCCAACTGATTTTCCCTTCCTTCCCAGGGGTCGCATGGCCAGTGACGCGAACGATGGTCGCGCCTCCAGTCACCATCAAGACGACTCCCAGCAACCGAGAGTTTCGCTTTCGATTCAGCCGCGTCGCCCGCTACAAGATCTCCGTTGCCTTTGAGTTTCTGCGGGAGTCGCAGGGCTTCCACGAGTACCAGCAGCTACGCGCGTTTTTTGGTCGAGTTGGAGGAACCTTCGACGACTGGCTGTTCGACGACGTGACTGACAACCATGCCAGCAACGAACTTTTCGCGGTTGGCGACGGCGTCACAACAACGTTCCAGTTCGCGCGGAGCATCGGCGGCCTGCTGGAGCCTGTCTATGGGCTTAACGGCGCACCCATCGTCACGGCCAACGGAGCTCAAGTTCAGCCTCGGGCAATCAGCGATGCTGGCGCCGTGAGCTTCAATCAAGCGCCGGCGGCCGGGGTCCAGCTCCGCTGGACGGGCGACTTCTTCTGGCGGTGCCGCTTCACCTCGGACAGCCTGGAGTTCACGCAGAACTATCGGACCTTCATGGAAGCGAAGAAGGTCGAATTCATCACAACGGTGCCACTATGAGAAAACCGCTCTGGGAAAGTTCACCGGGCGCGCTCGCCGGACTCCTGAACAGCGGAGTTCCGCTGGAGCTCGCGGACCTTTACACCATCAGGCTGTCGAACGGGACTGTGTTGCGCTGGACCAGCGCTGAGAGGCCAATCACGGCGAACAGTCAAACCTGGCTGGTGGGTCCCGGAATTGAGCGCACTCGCGTGAAATGGAACACTGGTATCGAGGTCGATTCGATGCAGTTGACCATCACAACCGACGAAGCGCGTCCGATCTCGATGGGTGGGATTTCGTTGTTCGCCTATATCGGTCGAGGCGGATTTGGGCGAGCTAGGGTCCAGGTAGACCGCGCGTTTTGGGGTGCCAACGATTCCAAGCCCACCGGGGCACTACTCTGGTTTGCGGGGCGAGTCTCAGAAGTGCGGGAGGTGGATCGGCTGGGCGCTCTGCTGGACGTGAAGAGCGATCTTGAGTTGCTGAACGTGCTGGTCCCCCGCGAGCTTTATCAAAGTCAATGCCTACGGACCGTCTACGACATGGAATGCGGCCTGCAGGCGGCGGCCTACCAGGTGGCCGGGCAGGCCACGTCGGGCAGCTCTGTTGGTCGAACGCAGTTCTCGTCAAGCATCGCCAACCCGTCTGGATACTTTGACCTGGGGACGCTCACCTGGACGACGGGGCCGAATGCCGGTGTCGCACGAACGGTGAAGTCGCAAATCGGCGGCGACTTTGTCCTTCTCTCACCCCTACCGGCAGCGGTTGATCCAGGCCACGCGTTCACGGTCGTTCCCGGGTGCGATGGCCTTCAGCAGACCTGCAGCGGAAAGTTCAACAACATCGGCCGCTTCAAAGGTCAGCCGTACATACCTCAAGCGGACACGGTGACATGAACGACCTGACGCGTAAATCGGTGGTGCAGGAGGCCCTTAGCTGGGTCGGGACGCCCTACCACCATCACGGCAGGGTGAAAGGGGTTGGCGTTGACTGCGCGCAGATCCTGCTCGCCGTCTATTGCGATGCCCTTGCCCTTGCCCCCGCGATGGACGTGGGCCACTACAGCACGCAGTGGCATCTCCATCGTGGCGAGGAGGTCTATCTCTCGTGGCTTGAAAAGGCAGGCGCGAAACAAGTGCAGGCGCCTGCACCGGGGGACATTGCAATGTTTCGGTTCGGGCGGACATACAGCCACAGCGCGATCTGTGTGGGCGATTTTTTCGTCCATGCCTACGTCAATTTGGGCGTCATCCAGTCGAGGCTCGATGAAGAGCCGCTGGTCGGGCGCCCACTTCAGTTTTGGAGTCTTCTCTAAATGGGTGGCAAGTCGGTCAACACGAGCGCGACAAGGGCTGAGGCTCTGACTCTCCAAAGCTCCACCTACGGGGCGACCATCACCTGGCTACGTGGGATGCACCGCCTGCCGGGCAATCTGCTCTGGTACGGCGATTTCAAGGCCACGCCGCACACTCAACAGCAAGGCGGCAAGGGTGGTGGCGGGAAGAACACCACTTACACGTACTCGGCGAGCATGGTGATGGGGCTCTGCCATGGGGCGATTGCCGACATTCCGAGCGTCTGGAAAGGGAAGAGCAGGACAACAATCGGCGCCCTTGGCCTTACCAAGCTTTCTGGCTCGGTCGGTCAAGCGGTTTGGAGTGGCTTGCTTGGAAAAGGTTCTGAGTCGATTGGCTATTCTGGGATCGCCGGCGTGGCAGTTCAGGCCTACGAGTTGGGCGACTCCGCATCGCTCGAAAACCACGCGTTCGAGGTGCGTCATGCAAGCGCGTATTCGGTGCACGCTTCGACGCCGGATGTGGATCCTGCACAAGCAACCCGCGAGCTGATGGTGCACCCGCTGCAGGGGGCCGGCCTTCCGGAAGAGATCATCGGGGACTGGTCTGCATGGAGTGACTACTGCGTTGCTGCGGGGCTGCTCATGTCTCCGATGATTGACACGCAGGTGGAGGCGTCGGAAGCGCTGGAGCGGGTTGCGGATCTCACCAACACCGCAATCGTCTGGAGCGATGGAAAGCTGCAGATGCGCCCCTATGGCGATGAGCGCTTGACTGGGTTGGGGCGGGTGTACGAGCCTGAGACGGTCCCGGTCTACGAGCTGGACGATACCTGCTACCTGGTTGAGAACGGTGGCGCCCCCGTGGTCCGCTCCCTGAAAACGCCGGCCGACTGCTTCAATCAGGTGAGCGTTTCATACAAGGACCGGCAGAACGCATACAACGAAGCGGTCGTCACGGCCAAGGACCTGACGGATATCTCGGTAAACGGGGTGCGCGCCATGGACACGGTCCAAGCACCGTGGATCACTGAGGGCTCAGTTGCCCGCCTGGTCGCGGAGTTGAAGAAGCAGCGCTCGCTGATGGTCCTCGGGGAGTACACCTTCAAGCTTCCGATCAATTACGCCCTTGTGGAATGCATGGACTTGCTGACCCTCACCGAGGAGGCGTTGGCGTTGGAGGGGGTTCCCGTTCGCGTGAAGGAGATCGTCGAGGAGAGCGACTTCGAGCTGACGATCACTTGCGAAGACTATCCGGCGGGAGTGGCCTCAGCGCCGCGCTACCCGGTGCAGACGCCCGCCGGATTTGCCGAGGATGCTTACGCAGCTCCAGGCTCGGTGGTCGATGCCGCATTCTTCGAGGCTCCGGCCGCCATGGCTTCTGGCCCATCCGGGTTGGAGGTCTGGGTTGCAGTGCAGGCGCCTACACCCAACTGGGGCGGCTGTACGGTGCATGTGAGCTTGGATGGCACCACTTACCGCGCGGTGGGGCGGCTCGAAGGGCCATCACGCATGGGGCTCCTGTCGGATGAAATTTCGTCTGGCCAGTTGAAGCTTCATGCCGTCAGTGGGCAACTGGTCGGAGCGAGTCTAGAGGACGCGCAGGCACTGACAACCCTTTCTGTCGTTCTCGGAGCTCAGCCCGAGTATCTGGCCTATCAGAATGCTCTGCTCGTTGGTGCAGGCGCCTACACTTTGACGGGTCTCGTGCGCGGCGCCTACTCCACCCCTGCGTCTGTGCATGCGCCTGGTGATCGTTTCGTTCGCATCGATGAGTCGGTGGGGCGGAGTGGTGGGCTTGATGCTTCCTACATCGGTAAACGGATCTGGTTCAAGCTGACGTCTTTCAATCTCTATGGCGGCGCCGAGCAGTCGCTGGCAGAGGTTGATGAGATGGCCTACGACGTGACCGGCGTGTTTGCCAAGGCGCTTCCTGGCCTCAATGGTCGTGGGGTGACACTCAAGGCATCCGCTCAAACGATTAAGCAATCAGAAGGTGGAGTGAGGCTCCCGGCTGCTGTCACCTTGACGGCGGAGCTTGGCGGCACCCTGGTTGGCACCCCTGTATGGACCGTTGAGGACGGCGCAGCAACGCTATCCGGATCGGGGCTGCAGCGAACTGTTGATACGAGCACCATCACTACACCGGCGCGCATCCGCGTGACGGTTGTCGATTCTGTTGCCAACTACAGCGACGAAGTCACTCTCCAGGTTGTGGCTGACGGCGACGAGGGGGCGGCCGGTGCGGACGGTTCCAAGTTCACCTTGGTGAGCCTGTACCAGTGGTCCACCATCAGGCCTTCCGCGCCGAATGGCAAGAGCACTTGGACCTGGGCGACCGCTTCACAGACGGACTACACGGGCGGTGCTGGTTGGCAGATCGGTATCCCGGCAAACCCCGGGGTTGTTGGATTGCAGCTATGGGCAGCATCAAAGCAAATCAGTGCTGCTGGCGGAACCCTGAAGACGGATATCGCATGGGGCGCTGATGCGACTGTGGCCGCTGTTGGCGCAAATGGTGATGGGGTGCAAGTAGGTGAGGCTGCTGTCTACACCTGGGCCGCCAACCTGGCCAGCATCCCCGCGTTGCAGGGGACGTCTGAGTTCACGTGGTCGACCGGGGGGCTGAGCCAGATTCCCGCCGGCTGGTCGCTGGCACCTGGGGCGTCTGTCTCTCCGGGCATGACACTGTTCAAGGCCTCAGTTCGGCTTACCGACGCTGCAAGTTCTCCCGAGACGCTAGTGAATTGGACCCTTGCGGCGGTTTTTGCAGTCGGATACGCGGGCACTTCCGGAGCTCCCGGGCAGGCTGGCGCCAGTGCACGAGTCGCTTACGCCAAGGTCACTGGGACAACTATCGGTTCTGGCCCCGTTGAGACTGTCGGGGCAGAGGGCTTCCCACCCGATGGGGCTTGGGGGCGAAACGAGCACTGGGCTGGAACTCTTCCAGAGTACGGTGCAGACGAGTCGGTGATGGTCACCAACGGCGTCTACAGCCCGACTTCCGGCAAGACGGTCTGGAGCTCGCCATACCTCGCCGCCTTTAGGGTGGGCAAGCTCAGCGCCATCACGGCTGACATTGGGGACATAACGGCGGGAACCTTCAACATCGGTGGGAGATTTCAGGTTTCCTCCGATGGCTACTTCTCGGCAAAGGGAGGCCAGATCCTCGATGAGAGTGGGAATGTCATCTTCAGCACCAGGTCGGAGGCCACCGCGCAGTTGCCGAGCAACTGGGTGACGCCGGCTGTGGACTGGCTTAACAGCAGCAACGCCAGTGGTGCCAACCTCATTCCAAATTCTGATCAAGCGACGTCTGTGACCATGGCCTGGGGCAATGCTGCGGCCGGCAGTATTGATGTGGGCTTGCAGTACGCATCAAACCTGTGGGATTCGGTCTACACGCTGAAAGGGGTGGGAACGAGGAACCTGACTATCCACCAGAACAACAACAACGGCAGTGGTGACGGCGGAGTGGGCGTTGATATCTATCCAATGGGGCCGTGGGATTTGGCGCATTCTGTACCAGCCATTCCAGGCCAGCGCTACTGCATGTCGTGCTACTTCCAGGCGCATCGTTGCTCTGGGGGGGTGGGGATTCAGTTCTTTGCTGCAGACGGTAACTTCATCTCGGAAGCGTATTCGGGACCTGTTGCCCCTACATATCCCGCTACCCCCAGCGCGGACTCATTGAGCCTCTACCGGCGTCCATTCGTGATTGCGACGGCGCCGCCGAATGCGTTCTACCTCCGGCCTTACGTGCGCAAGCACAACACGTGGAACGGTGGGAGTCCGGAGTCTTGGTTTTGGCTGGCTGCGCCACAGCTGGAAATTGTGGGCTCTACTGCATCAGGACCGGGTGTGTACAGCCCGGGCCCGGCGTTGCTGGCCGGCCGAATCACGAGGGATGTTGCGACCTCGTACTTCGATAACGCGATCTTTGATGCGGCACATATCCGGGCGCTTAGCGCAGGGCTCATCTCCACTGGCATTAATGGTGGAACCACGAATGGCATCCAGGTCCAGCAAAACATTTTGGCGGTCTTCAATGATGCCGGGGCCGAGATCATCACCCTGGGACGGCTGTCATGAGTGATTTCGGCCTGCGCGTGCGCAACCCTGCCACCCTCGCGATCTGGTTCGATTCGAGGCAGGCAATCGCCGGGGTCCCCCTGGACTTCATCAGCCAGCCTGCGAACGCGGCGGGTTTTCAGCGCACCTATCCAACATTCGTGGGCAGGACGGTCCGCTTGGTGAGCATGGACCTGTTCGGCGCCGTTGGTGGGGCTGCGGTGGACTACTCGCTGGGTTACCCCCGGCTTACCGTCTCGCCCCTCCCTTTTCCTCAGACCTTCATGCTGATCGTTTCATGAGTACATTTGGATTGCGAATCCGGAATCCTGGTATGGGACTTGTGGTTGCAAGCGACGGGTTCGGCCTGAACTACCTTGGTCGTGCGTCTCTAGTCGGTTACGAGCCTGCAGCCGACTTGAACGGGTTGTCACCACCGGGCGGCACGAAGCCACAGTGGATGCGATACCGGATCGCCACAGCCTCACCTGTGGTGGTGCCGTTCCTTCCGCTGTCGGGCCTCTGCTGCGGCGTGGCCCAGGTTGTGAGGAGCGGAAATCAATGGGATTTCGTCGTGTTTAACCAGGACTCGTCGAATAACCCAGTGCCACTGGCGGTGTATTGCTTCGGCAGGCCCACCACGCACAGCCCTTATGGGCTGCGCATCCGCCAGGCCGACGGTGTGACCCTGGCCTACGAGTTTGGCCAGAGCAGGCCGCTAATGTTCGCTGGCGTGGTCGATCTGAATCCAGGGGTGAACTCCGCGACTATCTCCGGCGTCCAGGCGCCCGCAATCATGGGCTTTGCGCTTGGGTTCGTGGACCCGCTCTGGGTTTTGGTCAATGCCGCGCGGGGCCAATGGAGGGCGGACGCCCGTGTGGTTGGCTGGAGCCTAAATGGAACCGTGCTTTCGAGGGCAGAGCGGCAGACTCGAAGCAACGGCGACATCGTCGAATTTGGAGTTGGAGAAAGCCCGGGCAGCGAGGACTACCGAGGGCGTGCCGCCAGCGCTTTCATCATTGACGCCAACGGACTCTCCTGAGAGAGGAAGACATGCCTATTCTGAAAGAGCTCACAGTTCCCAACGGGTCGCAGTGCAGCGTGCACCAGGTGCTGCACCTGGAGACCAACCTCACCCAGACGCCCGGCGGCCTGCTGGCCCGGGTCGCCAGCTACGCCACCGAGCAGCAACTGCTGGCCGACATTCCTGCGTACCACCATGCTCCCGTGCTGGTGCCGTTCACGTCGCTGGACGGCACAGACATGATCGGGAGCATCGAGGCGGTTCTGGTCGCCGCCACTGACTCCCCTTTTGTCGGTGGCAGCAAGATCGCCCCGGTGACAGAGCTGGCCACCGCCAAGGCGAGGCGCTGGGCGGAGATCAAGCAGCTGCGAGAGGGTCACGAGTTCGGCCCACTCGAATGGGACGGGGTCACCTTCGATGCCGACGAGCGAGCTCAACTTCGCATCATGGGCGCGGTGCAGCTTGCGACGCAGGCGGTCGCTGCCGGGCAGGACTTCGGCATGGACTGGACGCTGGCCGACAACACCATCCGCAGGCTTTCTGCTGCAGATCTCGTGTCTCTCGGGGATGCGCTTGGGCGGCAAGTGGCTGCAGCGCATGAAACGGCTCGGTTGCTGCGAGAGCGGATCGAGGCGGCTCAGACAGTTGAGGAGGTGTCCGCGGTCGGCTGGCCGCTGACCTGACTCACGTAGGGAGCTCGCGGCCGCAAAGAGCCGCACCCATGACCAATGCCCGCTTTAAGCGGGCTTTTTACTTTCTGGAGGACTGAATGGCAGAACCTGCATCTAGCGGGGTGGCCGGCGTTGCCGGCTGGAAGTTGATTGGAGGGTTGGCAGGCATCCTTGCAGCCGGATCGGCGCTGTCTTGGCTCGTTGTGGTGACCATGCGCAGACCGAAGACGGATGCCGAGTGGCTGGTGTCGCTTATCACGACGCTCTTGGCCTCGATCGCTGGGGGGGCGTGGCTCCTGCATTCCCTCGGGCTGAGTGATCTTGCTCAAAGTGGTTGGGTGGGCCTATCGGTGCTGCTCGGCTTGGCGTTCTTGTGCGGTCTGCCGGCGTGGGCGCTCGTTCGAGCTGTGTTTGCGTGGCTCAACAAGCGAGAACAGATGGATCTGGCGGAACTCGCTGCTGATGCAGTCCAGTCAGGCCGGGAGATCATGGGAGGTCCGCATGGCGAAGGCCGTTGATAGGGCGGAACTGGTGCAGCTCACGCTGGCGACGTGCATGGCAGAAGCGTTTTCGCTCCTTCCGGCGTCGATGGACAGCGCCGATGCCCGCGTTCTGATGATCAGCATCGGCCTGCAGGAGTCCGAGTTCACCAGCCGAGTGCAGAAGCTGGACGGGGGGCGGCCGGGGCCAGCACATGGGCTGTGGCAATTCGAGTGTGGCGGCGGTGTGAAGGGTGTTCTTGAGCATCCGGTCACCAAAGGACTGGCGGAGCAGGTATGTGCAAAGCGCAGCGTCAAGGCGGTGAAGGAAGCAGTCTGGCTGCGACTTGCCACCGATGATGTACTCGCAGCAGCCTTTGCACGGCTGCTCCTGTACTCCGATCCCAATCCGCTGCCGTGCCCCGGTCGGCCAGACATGGCCTGGCTGTACTACCTACGCAATTGGCGTCCTGGTAAGCCGCGCCAGCGCGACTGGCCCGCCAACTACCAATTGGCTGTACAGGCCGTTGGGCACTGACGGAGGTGGTTATGGCGGAGCAAAAGCAAAAACCGCAACAGCCTCCCGTCGCCACTCCGTGTCGCGTTTGTCAAAAGCGCCGCACTGAGGAGTGCTCACACGTGGACTGCGCGCAGCGAAAGCACCGAACCGCAGGCGAGGGGGACAGCCTGGTCTCGGTCGGAGCTGGGTGCCTGCGCCGAACTCCCACCTGTCGGGATTGACCATGGAAGTGACCACTTTCCTTCGTTTAGGCGTGGCTCTCTCGCTGGTCCTTGTTGGCGTGTGGTTTGGCAGCCACCACGTCCAGGCCAAGTGGGATGCCGCTCAGTTGCAGCAGGAGCGGGCAGCTCGGGTGCTCGCGGCGCAGCAACAGCGCATCTCACACCAGCAAGCCATCCAGCGCGAGCAGGCGCGCCAAGCGCTGCGAAATCAACTCAAGGAGGCCCTCAATGGTCTGGAAGCTGACCTCTCTGTCCCGGTGGCGTGTCCGGCCTCGGCGCCGTTGCGCTTTGGCGATGTGCCTGTGCCTGCCGGTGTCCTTGATAGGGTGCGCAACGCCGGTGCAGGCGCCAGCACCGATTGAGCCTCCTCCGGCCAACCTTGCCGCTCCGTGTTGGCCAGGGCCGGACTGGCCGGCGGAGGGGGCGTCGATGGCTGACTTTGTGGAGGTCGTGATCCAGCGTGAGAACGCTGCGGCGGATTGTCGAGATCAACTTGCTCGATTGGTAAGAGCCTGGCCAAAACCCGCGCCGTGACTTCGGTGACGGCCTCGATAAGCAGCGTGCGCAGTTGATGCCACGGGTGATGCCACGGAGTTCATGCTGAACCAATGAAATCAATATGAATCAGTCACTTGCGATTTAATGATCGATGATGATCGAGAATATGTGAGCACATGCCCGGTGGTGAACCGGGCTGGCTTTGGAACCCCAGTGCATTGATTTGCCTGGGGTTTTTTCATGTCTGTCGGTGACTGGTTGTGAAGGGTCATGCCCCTAAAGTGGGGCCATGATCGGGGCCACTAAAAAGCGCCATGGCCCCATTGGGGAGGAACATGGCCCAGTTGCGGCACGTCAACTACACACTGAAGCCAACGTCTATCGAGGCCGCGAAGCCCAAGGAAAAGGCCTACAGCCTCACTGATGGTGGCGGCTTGATCCTAGAAGTGCTGCCCGGCGGCTCAAAGGTGTGGAGGTTCAAATACCACCACCTCGGCAAGCGGGAGAAGGTGACCATTGGGCCTTACCCCTCCTGGAGCATCAAAGACGCCAGGAACGAGCACGAAAGGCTGCGAGAGCAACTGCACAAGGGAGAAAGTCCGGCGAAGGCCAAGCAGTCGCAGAAGGCGGAAAGGCTCGCAGCGGAAGCGCGGGCGGTGACCTTCAAAGCATTTGCGCAGGAGTGGGTAGAAGAGAAGTTGATGCACCTGAGCGAGGCCTACCGAGCCAAGACAATTGGTTGGCTAGATTCGGACATCTACCCTGCGATTGGTCGGCTGGCCCTTGGGGAGGTGACGCATACCTCGCTCAGCCGTGTGCGGGCCAGAGCGAGGGTCTCCCTAGCTCCTTACTGGATGCCAGCGCCCAGGGCTGGGAACACGTCGGTAAACAGCAGCGTGATGAGCTGCTGACCGGCTGGCGTGGACCAGTCTTGAGCGATCTCCGCCATCAGGGTGTTGGTGGCGGTCAGCACCACGCCGGCGTCATGCATGCGCTGGCGCGAGAACTCTTCGGACAGCTCGCTCGGCGAGCCCGACGCGTCCATCACGGCCTGGACGTTGAAGCCTTCAACCGCGGCGTCGATGGCCGGGAAGATCAGGCAGACGTCGGTGGTCACGCCAGCCATGATGAGGTTCTTGCGGCCAGTGGCGAGCACGGCATCGCGGAACTCGGGATACGCCCAGGCGTTCACAACGCCAGGGCGCTTGATGCGGGAGGCATGGGCCTCAGGCAGGATCTGGGCGATTTCCGGCAGGATCGGGCCTTGCGCGCGGTCCTCCTGGCTGGACGTGATGACGACCGGCAGGTTCAGAATCTTCGCCATCTTGGCCAGAGCGATGGACTGCTTGGCAGCCAGGTCCTTGTCGATGTTCTTGATGAGCTGCATGGTGCCGACTTGGTGGTCGATCAGCAGCAGGGCAGAGTTCTCAGCCGTGAAACGTTCAATCTTCATGATGTAGCTCCTAGGTTGGTCGTAATGGGGCACACGCCCCGGCGGGGATGTGTGGCGGCTGCTTTAGAGCTTCCCCATCTCGCCACGTTGATATGCGGCGGTTGCCGCGATCAGGTGCTCTTGGCTCGCGAAAGCCATCGGCCCATTCGAAAGTACGGGTTGGCGCAGAGGCTCGCCAACGAAGACGGCCACCTTGGCGCCGTCTGCGCCACCAGTCAGCTTGTGCGTCGCCGTTGCATCCGCCGGCGGCAGAATGGGCGCGCCCAAGTCGTCAAGTCCGAAGCCTTCGCCATCGAGCGCTGCGCTGCCGTAGATCGGCATCAGGAAGGCGCGCTTCCCTGCCGGGACGGTGAGGTCCAGCGCGGCACCGGCCTCCAAGGAGATGTCCAACAGCGTCACGTCCGTTGGCGGCGTCAGAGGCGAGTTAACACCTTCGAAGCTGCCGAGGGGGACGCGGACCTTCACCCCGGGCCTCGTCACGACAGGCACGTCCTGGGGCGCCAAGGTCAGCGCGAACGGAGTGTCGTTCTGACGCTCACGTGGCAGGTTGACGAAGATTTGCAACAGGTGCGTGGTGCTGCCCAGCACTGCTGGGTTCTCCTCGTGCACGACACCCCGTCCAGCGGCAGTCCAGTGCAGGCCACCCGGCTGGATCAGCGTGCGGTTCCCGTTGGAGTCGCGGTTTGCAATGCCTGTCTCCGAATCCAGGAACAGGTAAGTCACTGCGGAGAATCCGGCGTGCGGATGCGGCGGGAACGTCGGTTCGCTCATCCACGCGTGGTCGATGCCCATGAAGGGATCGAGCTGCGTCGGGTTCGCGCCATGCAGCCGGTAGGCCCGGAAGTGGGCTCCCCGGTTGGCGCGCTGCATGCGGACGGTGGTGGTCATGGCGGTCAGCCTCTCTTGAAATTTATGCGGTCTTACTCACCGGCAGCGCGGGGTAGTCGATGTAGCCCTGCGCGGTCGGAGGTGCGAAGAAGGTGTTGCGGTCCGGTGCGTTGAGCGCCGCGCCTTGTCGGAAGCGTTCGGGCAGGTCCGGGTTGGCAAGGAACGCGCTGCCGAAAACGGTGGCGTCGGTTTTGCCTTCGGTTACAGCGGCTTCGGCGCTGTCCTGTGTCAGCCCGCTACCCATGAGGTAGGTGCCTTCGAAGCGAGGGCGCAGGAGGGCGTGGTAGTCCGTCTTCGGCGAACCGAAGAGGGCCACATGCAGGTACGCCAGACCCCAGCCCTTCAACTGGTCCACCAGGTAGGTGTAGGTCTCTTGCGGGTTGGCGTCGGTGATGCTGTTGTAGTTCATCTCCGGCGAAATCTTGATGCCCACGCGGTCAGCACCGGCCTCCGAAGCCATGGCATCCAGTACGTCCAGCACGAAGCGAGTGCGGTTCTCCACCGAGCCGCCATACAGGTCCTGGCGCTGGTTGCTGCCAGAGGAAAGGAATTGCTCCGGCAGATAGCCCGAGGCGGCGTGGAGTTCGACACCGTCGAAGCCAGCCTCGATAGCGCGGCGTGTGGCCAAGCGGTAGTCCTCCACCACAGCAGCAACCTCCGCGACAGTCAGCTCACGGGGCGTCTCGAATTCGACTTGGCCCACCGGCGTCCAGGCCTGGCCGGCCGGCTTGATAGGCGAAGGCGCAACTGGCGTTTCGCCGTTCAGCAGTGACGGGTGCGAGACGCGGCCGCAGTGCATCACCTGCATGAAGATGCGGCCGCCGCGGGCGTGCACCGCCTCGGTCACCTTCTTCCAGGCGGCGACTTGCGCTTCGGTCTCGATGCCGGGCGTGTAGACGTAGCCCTTGCCCATCGCCGAGGGGAAGACACCTTCCGAGATGATGAGACCGGCCGTGGAACGCTGCGCGTAGTAGGTGACGGTCATGTCGCTGGGTACGCCATCACCATCGGCGCGGGAGCGGGTCATCGGAGCCATCACCAGGCGGTTTGGGGCGACGTAGCGGCCGATGCGCACCGGGGTCAACAGTTGGGACATATTCGATTCCTTAAAGACGAGTTGGGTGGTGGGGAGGTTCAACGGCGTGCCTGGCCGGCGCCGGTGACGATTGCAGTGGTCTTGGACATGCTGTTTCTCCTGTTGGGTGATGCGTTGGGCGTATCTTTGATTAATGCTGTCAAGAGATAAAGACGTTAGACTGGCATTCATTAATCCAAAAATGGAATAATTAAATGGAGCTGCTCAATGACATGGCCTTGTTTGTGGAGGTCGCCCAAGCTCGCAGCTTCGTCCGTGCTGCGGAGGCGTCAGGCGTGCCGAGCTCGACGCTCTCCAGGCGGATAAGCGCATTGGAAAAGGCCATCGGTCTTCGGTTGCTGCATCGGACAACACGGAAGGTGGAGCTGACCGAGGCCGGGCAGCTCTACTACGAACGATGCCGCCGGATCGTTGATGAGGCTCGCTTGGCCCATGAGCAGCTCGGGGAGATGCAGGCGCAGCCCACCGGGGTGCTTCGCGCGTCCTTGCCGGTTGATTTCGCCACCATCTACTTGGCGCCGCTGATTGCTGAGTTCGCCGGGCGCTACCCGGGTATCACCTTTGACTTTGACCTCACGCCGCGACGGGTGGACTTGGTGGCCGAACCGTTCGACGTCGCAATCCGCATGGGAGAGCTGAGCAACTCGAACCTGGTAGCGCGCCTTTTGGCCAAGCTGTCAGTGCGTGCCTTTGCGTCGCCCGGCTATCTTGGTCGTTCGGGTGAGCCGACTCATCCCTCGGAGCTTGAACGGCATGAGTGCCTAGGCTTCTCAAGGTCGGGGAAGTGGGCGTTGGAGCGGGAAGGGGAAGCCCTCGAAGTGGACGTTGGGGGACGCTTCCAGGTCAACAGCGTCGGTATGTTCAGGCGCTTGGCCACCTTGGATCTGGGCGTCGTTCTGTTGCCCGAAGAGATCGTGGCGGATGACGTCGCTGCAGGGCGGCTTCAGCCTATTTTGGGCAACTGGCGGGGCCGTGATACACCGGTCTACGCTCTGACGGAGACACGGCTTTTGCCGGCCAAGACGCAGCGCTTCATTGAGTTCCTTCAGGAGCGCCTCGGTCGGCGCAACTAAGCATGGGAGCTCGCGCAAGCCATTGTTCGCTGATAACGACGCTGAGTCCTCCATTTGGGGCCATGAATGGGGCCATGCGTAGTGGTGTCCGGGGGTGGTGGTCGATGCCTTCTTGTCTTGGTGGCGGATTTAAGGGTTGATTGAGAACATGTAATCTCGGTCGGTCGAGATTCAGCCCGGTGATGCCGGGTTGGTGGAGAAACCCCAGTGCGCGAGAGCGGCTGGGGTTTTTTTCTGTCGGCGACACGCGATGGACGCGGCCTATGAATGTGCACCTTGATGCCTGTCCGGTGCGAATAGGGTTGGTCGGTGTAGCTCTTCGACTCCCGCGTGTTGCGGATTGATGCGCGGGGCATCCTGATTGGCGGCAACGAACACACTTGGCCTCGGAACAAGCGCACCAAGTACGTCCACAAGGGCGATCCCCCAGGGCTTTGCCCTAGCCGGAAGGATCATGAGATCTTGCTATTTGTACAGGGTGGCTGTATAAATTGACCGATGGCACCCCTGGGTGCGACAACAGCATCGGAGCAGTAATGAGTGTGAGATCCCAGCCAAAGCAAGTCGTTCAACGCTTCAACCATGAGGTCATCCAGGGAGGACAACGCGCGTCTTTCGATGAACTCATGGATCCCGATTTCATCAACTGGTCCGCCCCGCCCGGTGCGCCTCGGGGAGGGGAAGGTCTTTGGACGACTTTTGACAAAGTGCTGCGTCCAGCGCTCAGCGACCTGACGGTGAGCATCCATGAACAGATCTGCGAAGGAGACAAGGTCACCACTCGGAAAACGGTGAGCGGCATCCACACAGGCCCACTCATGGGCGTGCAGCCGACGCAGAAAAGGCTGTCCATCGAAGTGATCGACATCGTTACCGTCCGAGAAGGCCGCTACGTCGAGCATTGGGGCCTCAATACCCTCTCTTCCGTCCTGGCCGAACTTCGCGCGGCATGAGTTCCAAGAAGCTTGGCCACGAAGGCCTTTCGACCGCTGAACTGGCAGAGTCGCTGCGGGATGCCGTGGGAGGCTTGGTTCGCGCCGTTCGGGAAAAGACGGAAACCCCGAGCGATGCTCAGAGCGATGCACTCTCGTATTTGCAGCGCCACGGCCCAACCAGTGTGGCCATGCTGGCAGGAAGCCGCAACGTCACACACCAGACCATGCGGGTTGTCGTCGCACGTCTCGAAGCCGCTGGACTGGTCGAGCGCCGCCCGGATCCTACAGACCGTCGAGGCCAGCTCGTCGAACTGACTGATCTGGGCAGAGACCTTGCCGCAGAGGGGCAGCGAGCAAGGGCCACCTGGTTAAAAGATGCCATCGAGGCCAGCCTTTCTCAAAAGGAGCAGGCTGTGCTGGAGGAAGCCGTCGCACTGCTCCGACGGATTGGCACTTTTTCTTGAAAGCGCACGATGGTGCCAGGATGGGAGTCATGGCGATGAGCTACATGCTCAAGTGCATTGACCCAGTGATGAGGGGGCTGTCTCGCAGCGGTGCGTACAGAAATGATGCGTTGCGAGACTGCGTGGGTACTGACCTGTCGCGCGAGTCGGTACCGATGCCACAGCACTGCTGAAACCCGTTCGCAGCATGCCGCTGCGGGTCCAGCGACTGGTTAGGTGCCGGACCCACGACCTGCATGAATCGCGGCGCGCTCCGCCGCTGGCAACTCGCTGATCAAGGCAACGGCGAGACCTGCAAACAGAAAGGCGCGCCCGATAACAGGGATGATTCCGAAGATCCCGATAGCTGAGCTGCCGCCATAGGGAATTGAATTCAGGATGAAGCCAACAAATACGAGTGCTAAATACATCGCGTAGATTCCAAGGCCAATCTTCGCCAGCAGGATGCCGCGAGAGAGCTGCGCCGCAAAGGTAGCGATCTTGAGCCTTCGGAGTACGTACCAAGCAATGGCCAGCAATGGGCCGTAGACGACCAAACAATAGACGATTGGCCCCCACCATGCGGGTGCAATGCCCTTGTGAATCACGACGCCTGAGACCATATAGATGATCAAGTCCAGTGAAAAGAGACTTGAGAGCAAGATCGTCAGAGCAATAGTGAGCGGGATCATTTGTGGAAGCTAACGTGCAAGGTCAATGAGTTGCGGTTCTGCACTTCGGCGAAGAAGTGTGCGTAGTCACGGATGCCATGCGCCCAAACCCCATTCAAGCGCCATTTCTGGGCTGCACACCAGGTTCATTGGCGACGGGTGATCGGGGGGCATCAATCCCGAGAGGTCTCAGCGCTGCGCTTTAGCCTCAAGGTCTTCTTTCTGTGCGTGTTCCACACTCCGCTTGCCGTAGGCAAGGGTGCCCAAGACGATGGCCGTGAGTGCCGCCCATCCCCACCAGTAGGTCGGAAGGTCCAGAGTATCGCGCCCTGCGACGGAGATAAGCTTCGCGTTGCTCATGGACAACCCCACGTTCAACGCGCCCAGCAGCGGCGCAAGGCTCATCAGCCACAAGGCCGACAATGAAAATCCGCGCTCGACCGAGAGGGCTGCCAGTGGCATGCAGAAGACGACGACGGGCATCATGAATACAAGCGTGTCCGAGGCATTCGCACGCCCCACTGGTCCCACTCCGCCACTCAGCGCCATCGTCAAGCCCCAGGTCACAAAGCCCACCAGTAGCCCAAGAATCCATCCCACAATGCGCATCGTCATCTCCCTCATAGTCGAACAGTTGGTGGTGCCTCTGCGGGCATCCTGGCGCTTCATCCAGACGCTAAATTCGCAGATCTGGAGAGACGGCTTTAAGGCGGCGCTGGATTCTAGACACCCAGCACCGCAAAATCGCCAATGATGCGATCACTCCCCCATCGAGGGGAGAGGCTTCGCCGGGCGGCGTCGAATCGAGCCAAGGAATGGGACGGCTTCCCGGGAACATGCAATCTCGGCCGGTCGAGATTCAGCCCGGCGTTGCGCGGGTGAGTGAGGCACCCCAGCGCACCAGAGCGGCTGGAGACTTTGTTGGCCCATCGGCCGGTCTTGCCGAGGGCCCCAGCACAGTGATGCTCCAATAGCCCAAGAGTCACGCCCAGCCAGACTCCCGCGAGCGCCCACAGCGTATGCCCAACCAAGACCCCGTATATGAACATCACGCCACCGAAGCCCCCACGACAGCGGGAGTCACAGCCCCGCCACGCGCGCCTGGAGCCTCCGGCCAAGGACGTCATTGCGGCGCTTCCTCCTTATCGCCAATTGCCTCTGGAGAGGATCCGCATGGTGCAAAGCCCGGCGGACGAGGCCTTTGCGCTGGAGCGGATGTCGCAGGCCGGCATCGTTGGATTCGATACCGAGACCAAGCCCGTGTTCCAGGCTGGCGAGGCGTCCGACGGACCGCACATCATCCAACTGGCCACGATGAATGACGCCTTCATCTTCCAGGTTGGGGGAAGCACTCTGCCGGAGGTGCTGCTCGATTGCCTGGAGTCGCCTCACCTGCTTAAGGTTGGATTTGGTCTGCAGTCGGACCGCGGCTCCTTGCACCGCAAGTTCGGCGTGGAGATGGTCAACGTGGTGGATGTGGCCACGGCGTTTCGCTCGCTGGGCTACAAGCAGATGGTGGGGGCCAAGGCGGCTGTTGCCATTGTGCTGGGCGAGCGACTCAGGAAGTCCAAGCGGATGACGACATCGAATTGGAAGCATCGACAGCTGACGTCCGACCAACTCCAATACGCCGCGGACGATGCCCAAGCCGCTTTGGCCGTTTACTTGGCGATGGGGTGCCCGACGCCGGAAGGGGCCAGGCCAATGCAGCAGAGGGGTGTCTGACGACATTGGGCGCGATGGTGGCCACTGCGGCCCTTGATGGGTTCATACTGCCATTGCAGACGCCCATCCTTGCGCCTGTGCAGTCTGTCGCAATGCGCCAGTGGCCTGTGCCGCGGCCCCGGATACTGCGCGCCGTTCAAACCCACTCCTTTGACACATGCGCCAACTCCACATTCCCGTCGCAGCGCTCCTCTCCCTGCTGGCGAGCGCCGTCCACGCGGGCCAGCCCGCCACCCCTGCCGCCATGACGGCCTATGCCAACAAGCTGCTCGACGCGCAGAAGATCGGCCCCGATTCGCCCGGATTCACCGTCCTGGTCGCCCGGGGCGACCAATTGCTCTACAAGGGCGCCCGGGGCATGGCCAGTGTCGAGCTCGGCGTGCCGATGCAGCCCGACCAATTGCTGCGCATCGGCTCGGTCACCAAGCAGTTTGCTGCCGCAGCGCTGCTCAAGCAGATCGACGAAGGCAAGGCCAAGCTGGACGACCCTGTGTCCCGCTTCCTGCCGGACTATCCCAACGCCAGCAAGATCACCCTGCGGCAGTTGCTCAATCACACCTCCGGCGTGAAGAGCTACACCGCCATCCCGGGCTACATGGGCAATCCCGTCCGTCGTGACCTCAGCACCGAGGAGCTGATCAACGAGTTCAAGGACCTTCCCGTCGATTTCGCGCCCGGCGAGCGCTGGGCCTACAACAACTCTGGCTACGTGCTGGTTGGCGCGGTGGTGGAGAAGATCTCCGGCCAGCCCTGGTACCAGGCCGTGGACAAGCTGCTCATCAAACCCGCGGGCATCTCCAACCTCCACTATGAGGCGGGAGACAAGCTGTTCAAGGGCCTTGCGCGCGGCTACACCGTCAACGCCTCGGGCGAGGTGGTGCCCGCCGGGCTGCTGAGCATGACGCAACCGCATGCCGCAGGCGCGCTGATCGCCAACACGGAAGCCTTGTGGCGTTGGAACCAGGCCCTGCATGGCGGCAAGCTGCTCAGCAAGTCTGGCTACGCCAGCATGACCACGCCTGAAGGCGCCGCCAAGTCATTCAAGTACGGCTTCGGCCTCTCCACTGTCACCCTGCGCGACCAAGTCGTGCTGATGCATACGGGCGGCATTCACGGCTTCGCTTCGGTGTTGGATTACCTGCCGGCCAGCCAGACCACGGTGGTGATCCTTCGCAATAGCGACAATGGAGGCGGAGCGGACATCACCGTGGCGCAGAAGCTGGCAGCGTTTGCCATTGGCGAGCCGTTTGCGGATGTTGTGTCAGTGGCCGTGCCGGAGAAAGAGCTTCGTGCCGCCGAAGGCGTCTACGGCAATGCTGATTCGCAAACGCGCACCCTTCGCGTGGTGGCGGGTGTGCTGCACAGTCAGCGTACCGGCGGTGGCGTCCTCCCGCTGGTGCCTGTGGGCGACGACCGCTTCGCCTTCCGCGACTCGGTCAGCGAGCTGATGCTGGAAAGAAATCCGGAGGGCAAGGTCGTGGCCGTGCAGGTCTTCAACAATGGCGACAGGCAGGGTGAGCGTTGGGAGCGCCGCGCAGACTTGCCGCCTGAAGAGGCCTCCCTGTCCTTGACGGCGGCGCAGATGGACGAATTGGTCGGTGATTACAGCGCCGCGCAGTTCTCGATCAGGATCTTTGTCAGCGACAAGGGCCGCCTGATGGGGCAGGCACCGCGTCAACCGGCGTTTGAACTCCAGGCTCGGACCCCGCGACGGGTAGAGATTCCGCAGGTCGGCGCCCAATTGGAGTTCAGCGGTGACGCGGGCAAGGCACCGTCCGTCACGCTGATCCAGGCCGGGCAGAAGCTGGTGATGCAACGCAATTAAGCGCTTCCCTGCAATGCGAGGGGCTGGGCACTGTTCGGCCAGTCCCTCGCCCGCGTTGGGATGGGCCTTGCTCTCGATCAGTAGCCAAGCGTCTGCGCCTTCCCCCAGAAGACCCGATAGGAAAACCACGAGTAGGCCGCAATCACCGGCAACTGCACCATGGCGCCCACCAGCAGCAGGGTGAGCGATTCAGGCGCCGCTGCGGCGTCCCAAAGGGTCATCCGGTCCGGCACCACATAGGGGAAGAGGCTGTACGACAGGCCAAAGAAGCTCAGCGTCAGCACCACACCCATCAGCGCCAGCGGCGCCCAGCAGAGTTTTCCGAGCACGCGGTGTGAATTGAGCAGTCCGCGCAGGGCCGCCAGGGCCAGCAGCGCCATCAAGGGCAAAGGCACCAGAATGATGGCGCCGGGCAATGCCAACCAGCGTTCGCGAATGCTCGGGCTGAGCCACGGCGAAGCGACCGACAGCGCCACCAAGCCTGCCACCACCAGCGGCCATGCGCGTTTGGCCCAGTGCACCGCGCGCCGCTGCAGGTCGCCTTCGGTCTTGATCAGCAGCCAGGCCGCGCCCAGCAAGGCGTAGCAGGCCGGCAGCGAGACGGCCACGAGCGCGGAAAACAGCAGCGCTGCCGCACTGTCCCCAAAGCCGCTCACGTATCGACCCAGCATCCAGCCCTGGGCCAGCGATGCCATGGCCGAGCCGCTGCAAAAGGCAATGTCCCATGCGCGCTTGTGCGAAGGCGCAGACTTCGCCCGGAAATCAAATGCCGCTCCGCGCAGGATCAACCCCAGCAGCATCAGCACGACCGGTCCGTACAGGGCGGTGAGGACCACCCCTTGCGCCTTCGGAAACGCCACCAGAAGCAAGCCCACCGCCAGCACCAGCCACGTCTCGTTGGCGTCCCAGAACGGGCCGATCGAGGCGATCATCCGGTCGCGCTCCCGCTCCGTGGCCAGACCGGACAACAGGCCCACGCCCAGGTCATAACCGTCCAGCACCACATAGACCAGCAGCGAGATCCCCAGTAGTGCCATGAAGATCAGGGGCAGCCATCCGCCTTCGGCAGGCATCGCGCTCATCATCGTGTTCATGTGAAGGTCCTGGAAAAGTTCAGGGAGACCGAAGGCGAGGGCAGGGCGCCTGGCCGGATGAAGTCGGGCTTATCCGCCGCCTCAGGCGTTTCGGACTTCTCGGCCATCCGCTTGATGGCCACCACATAGGCCACCAGCAGCGCCAGATACACCGCCGCATAACCCGCCAGCGACGCGGCAATCCAACTGCTGGGGGTGCTGGACGCCAAGCTGTCGGTGCGCAGCACCCCATACACCACATAGGGCTGCCGACCGATCTCCGTCACATACCAACCCGCCACGGTCGCCACCCAGCCGGAGAAGCTCATGAGGGACAGGCCCCACAGCCAGGGCCGAGGCAAACTCTGCCACCGCGACCGGCGCAGGCACCAGAGCCCCGCCCAGGCGGTCACCAGCATCAGCACGCCCACTCCGACCATCACCCTGAAGCCATAGAACAGCGGCTTCACCGGCGGGTGGGCGCCCTGGAACTCATTCAGGCCGCGGATTTCTCCATTGATGTCGTGGGTGAGGATCAGGCTGGCCAGTCGCGGAATGCCGATCTCAAGCCGGTTCTCCCGCGCTTGCGCATCAGGCACGGCAAACAGCAGCAGCGGTGCTCCGCGTTCGGTGTTCCACACGCCCTCCATCGCCGCGATCTTGGCGGGCTGGTGCTGGAGCGTGTTGAGGCCATGCATGTCACCGGCCAGGATCTGCAAAGGAATCAGCACCGATGCGAGCGTCAGACCCAGGCGCAGTACGCCGCGGGTTTCCGGCCGCTGCACGCCTTTGAGCAACTGCCAGGCGCTCACGCCGCTGAGTAGGAAGGCCACCGTCAGACCGGATGCGAGCAGCTTGTGCACCAGGCGATAGGGGAAGGACGGATTGAAGACAATGGCGGCCCAGTCAGTGGCGTGCATCACGCCGTCTCGCATTTCATAGCCGGCCGGCGTCTGCATCCAGGAATTGAGGCTCAGGATCCAGAACGCACTCAGTGTGGTGCCAAAGGCCACGATGGCCGTGGCGGCGAAGTGCACACGCGCGCTGACCCGATTGCGGCCAAAGAGCATGATGCCGAGGAAGCCCGCTTCCAGAAAAAAGGCCGTCAGCACCTCATAGCCCAGCAGCGGCCCGGCGATGTTGCCGGCCTTCTCCATGAACCCTGGCCAGTTGGTGCCGAACTGGAAGCTCATGGTCACGCCGCTCACCACACCGAGCGCGAAGCTCAGCGCAAAGACTTTGGTCCAGAACTGATAGGCCGCCATCCAACGCGGCTCTGCGGTTCGCCTCCAGCGCCACAGCATGAAGAGCAGCACCCAGCCGAGTGCAATCGTGATGGTGGGGAAGAGAATGTGAAAGGTGATGTTGAGCGCGAACTGCATCCGCGCAAGGATCAGTGGGTCCATCATGACTTTCCCGTCATTCGGCCTGAAGGCCTCAACGCCATACAACTGCCTGATCGCTACTGAGGATTCAGTGCATCACTCAGGCGAATGAATTGTTGGCGCTTTGATTTGTTCGGGAAAGGGACACATTGCCCTAGGACAGATTGCCCTAGGACGAACTGTCCTAGGACAAACTGCCACAGGGCCCCAGGGCCCCAGGGCCATTCGCATCCGCGCGAAGTGCGTTCAGCAGCCGACGCCTGTTAGATAGGTCGTGGGAGCATTGCGCCCCGGCTTGGCCTGGCTCGACAGCACCAGGGCCTGGTGGGAAGAGTTCGAGCCATTGAGCGAGAAGAGAAAGTCGGGCTTGCCGTCGCCATCGAAGTCACCCAGGGCGATCAGTCGGACATCCCATCCGTACCCGCCCAGGTCGTACTCGTAGCGGGCACCGCCCATTTCCAGCGTGAACTGGGTGCCTTCCCCATACGGGCGGCCATCGGGCGTGCGGAAGCCGTTCTGGAGTGTGAAGGCGTAGGGGAAGTCGCCGAGCTTGAGCTGAAAGCGGTAGTCCAGTTCCGGCACCAGCGTGGTCGTGCCATTCTTGAATCGGTGCAGCGGCACGACACGGGGTTTGAGTTGCAGGCCCGGTACACGGATGAAGGACGTGTAGAGGGAAGTGCCCACATCAGGAGCGGCCTCCGGCGAGGCAGTGTCCGTATCCGCCTCGCCGCGCTCGGCCTGCGCCACCTGATCGAGGATGGGCTTGAACAGCACTTTGGCGTCGGCAGTCGGGATGGGCTTGAGCGTCAGGGTGCCCGCCTGGTCGTCCAGCGTCATCGAGACCCAGCCATCCATCGGCCAGCGGGCGACGGGCAGGCCCTCAAACGGCGCCGGGATCAGACGCGTGCCGACCCCGCCTCGCCACTCGCCGAATTCCAGCATCGCGCCGGGCGGTTTGAGCGGTGTGACGTCTGCTGCGTGTGTCGGCGCCGTCAAGGCGAGCATCAGCACGCTGGTGGCCATCAGGAGGGAACGGGGGGAGGGGTGACGAAGGTGGCGCATGGGTGGGGATCTCAAGCGAACCGCCGCGGTTTTGCAGCGGGCATTGTGGCGCTTGTCCGGCTCGATGAGTATCCACCGAACATCGTCGTTCATGGACCATGGACCATGGACCATGGACGATGGACGATGGACGATGGACGATGCTCCATTGGTCGTAGATTGTGGATCGTAGATCGTAGAGCATCGATCAAGGACTATGGACCTAGGGCTTGACGGCTCGGACCGTCAGTCCCGCACCGCCAGATCACGCCCTTCCGAACCCTGCGCGGAAAGGTGCCGCGGCATCCTCCCGCGTATTGAGCTCCACCAGCACCCCGCCAGGGATGCGGCAGAAGAAGCGCGAGCCGCGCTCATGGCTGATGAGGCCCGTTGCGAATTCCACACCGGCGGCTTTGAAGCGGTGATACAGCGCTTGCAATGCGTCCAATGAGGGCAGCTCAAAGCCGATGTGGAAGTTGCCCGGCCACTCCACCGGACGATCGGCAGCGTCCTCGATCACGACATCAAAGCCGTGGCCTTTGAGGACGCAGCTGCGCCCCATCGGCGTCGCTTGCCAGTCGAGATGACGCTCGAAGAATCCGGCGGTCGCAGTGACATCGCGGGAGGGAAAACTGAGGTGGTTGAACTTCAGGGTGTTGGATGCGTTTTGCATGGTGATTCCATGGGAGTCGTGGAACCGCGCCACTGCAGCAACGGGAAGTTCAAGTGCGGAGATTGCCATGGCGCACCCGGACCTCTCGCCGCATTGCAGGGCGTGGTCTGAAGGTGCGTTGGCTGACGTAAACGCTTACGGCTGCCGGGGAGGCAGCGGCGCCAGTATAGGGGAGCTGGGCAGGATGCCGTCAATGGCTGCCGTGTTTGAGCAGCGACGAATCAGGACCGGGAGCCGCCCATGATGACCGCCATGCCGGCCAGGCACAGCACGATGCCGATCCAGTCGGTGGCCGAGGGCTTGACCTTGTCCACGAGCATCAACCACACGATGGCCACGCCGATGTAAATGCCGCCATAGGCCGCATAGACGCGCCCCGAGGCTGTCGGATGCAGGGTCAGCAGCCACGCGAAAGCGGCCAGACTGAAAGCCGCTGGCAGGAGCAGCCATGCCGACTGACCTTGCCGCAGCCAGAGATAGGGCAGGTAGCAACCCACGATTTCCGCGAGTGCGGTGAGCACAAACAATGCAAAGGTTTTGAGGAGCGCCATGCGCGGATTGTCATGTGCTGCGAAAACCGGCGAGTGGCGGGCCGACGACATTGCAAGACAGCCGGACGTTCGGTCCCCGCAGATGTCGTTGCTGAGGTGGTCGCTCAGTCGCTCAGTCGCTGGTCAGGTGGTCGCGGAGTCGGGCGCCAGAGCGCCCAGCCGCTGATACGCCGCCAGCACCGCCTCCGACCCATAAATCCGCTCCAGACGCCGCACGGTGAAGTGGCCGCGGCTCATGTCCTGGAAGTGGCTCACAAAGAGGAAGTTGATGGTGCCGCCGGCCACCGCCCCGATCACCGGCACCGCCTGGGCGGCGAGCTTTTCCGTGACCTGCACCTGGAATCGCGTGGCAATGGCCGCAATCAGGCGCACCAGCACCGGCGCCCCCTCGCCAGCGGCGGCGTTGGCCACCAGATAGTCCGCGGCTTCGCTCAACAGTTTGGCCATGCTGGACCGCAGTGCCAGATAGCCGGATTCGCCAGCGTCGTCCTTGTCCGTCGGCCCGCCCATGCCGAACACCTTCAGGCATTCGAGCTTGACCTCCGGGCTGTGGAGGTCTTCCCCATTGGCGCGGGCGATGTCGGCAATGGAGCGGAAGATCACGCCGGTGGAGACCGGCAGTTCCACCGGCAGTGCCGCGAGTCCGAAGAACCCGCCCGCCGCCCCGCTGACCGTGGCCAGCATCTTGTGCAGGCGAGGTGAATCCAGGGCGGGGGTCTTGTCCATGGTGCCCAGCGCGCCGGCAAGCGTCACCTTCAGCGCTTTCTCCGTGGCGGTTGCCACGACCGCCTTGGCGGACTTTGGAAGTCCTGCCAGCGCGTATTCAATCGGTCGCCCCAGCAGATGGGACGTGCGCGCCATGAAGCCGGGGTTCTCCAGCAGTTGATGGGCCTGCTGCAGTTCTTGAAGATGCTGTGGGGAGAGGGGCATGGGAGGAGTCCTGCTTCCGGAGCGCGGTCGCCGGGTTGAGGCAATCGGCACGCCTGATCACAGTAACAGAGGGCCAGCGGCTCCAGGCAGCCTTGACGATCTGGCTGGTGTTCTTGAACAGCCCGCGGTGGCGAACTTTGGTGAAGCCGAACTGCCGCTGCAACACGCGGAACGGATGCTCGCCCTTGGCGCGGAGGCTGGCCTTCATCCTCTCCGCGCGCTCGGCGATGAAGTCGGGCTCGATGAACGGTTGAGCAGGCGCCGCTCGCCGGGGCGCATCGTCACGTGCCACGTCGGTCCTGCGGCCTCGGGACGCTTGCGAACCCCCTGGTAGCCGGCGTCGCCAAACGCGACCTCTTCATCGCAGTGGAGCAGCGCTCCTCAGCGTGGCGTCCACGGAAGTCCCCGAGCGCAGCATAAGGCCCTTGTATCCCAGCAAATCGCTGACCACGCGGAGCATGTCCGAGGTCGGGTGGTGCTCCTCCAAGAGCTGGCGGAAACGAGGAATCGTCGTCGCGTCTGGCAGCCTTAGTCTCGCTGAACCCAGTCCGGCAGCTCCGACGGATCCACCTCCTGCATAAGGGCCGATCCGGTGTTCACCGGCTGCTGTATCACCGGCTGTTCTATCACCGGCTCCTCTATCACCGGCTGCGGAGGGCGGGCCAGGTTGAAGTCGTTGTGCTCGACCTTGTCGAGCTGCTGCGCCATGCGCCCCATGTTTTGTCGCTGTTTCCCAATCTCCTGCATGGCCAGGGATCGATCCTCGGAGGAGGTCTGAAGGTTGAGGCCCTTGTCGATTGCCTCCCACTTCGCGACCTTCGCCTCCTGGATATTCCTCTGGAAGTGAATGCGGTTGATCTGCTTCTTGAATGTCTGGTCGGGGAGCCGAGTGCCGTACAACGAAAACCACCAGGTGTCCTTGGCTGAAGCTGCCATTGAAAGCCCTGCGGCCGTCTCCAGCGTCAGGTTGTCCGTGCCATCCTTCATGACGACCCCTGCCCAATGAAAATTCCAGCCGAAGCTCCCATGCTCTGGCCCTTCGAGCCCGGCGTAATAGTTGGACCCGATCTTCGGGGAATGGAACAGTCCATCCTCGCGAGAACGTTCCCGCTCGCCACCGACGATTTCACTGACGCACTGCGCGCAGTCATTGGGCAGGATGATGGCGGTTTCGTTCGCGATCTCCCTGGCGATGAAGGTCTGGATGGCCTCCCTGAGCTTTTCCAGATCCGCCATCAGTCGCTGGTGATCCTTGTGCTCCTTGTAGCCAAAGAAAGCGACCGCAATCTCTGTTCTGATCAAGTCGCCATTGGGTGTGCCAGTCACCCAGCGGTTGGCGTCGATCACCGTCGTCTCGGTTGGTGGAAACGACTTGCTGTCCTCACCCACCGTCTTCATGAACTTCCGATAGGTGTCGAGGAAATCCCTCAGTGTCCCGATATAGACGTTGTGCTTCGGGGCGATGGTCGTGGGGTCATCTCCGAAGGAAGGGCCCAGGGCCAGACGCGGATCCTTGGATGGCATCCGGGCCGGGTTGTAGGTCGGCATGACGGCAAAGTGGTCCCCAAGGACGATTTCTGACATCTGCTGCTCATCCTCTGGCAGGCTCAGCTTGAAGTCTCGTCCGTTGACGGGCTGCAGCAGGATCTGGGACTTCGACTGCAGCGCGTCGTTGGCCTGGTCGAACATCCGACGTGTTGCAAACACCTGCTTCTGGGCCATCCAGATGATGTTGCCCCCTTCCGAAATGCGCGCCTCCGGTGCCATGTCCTGGCGCCCCAGTTGGGTCGGGCTGAAATAGCGCTGCACCGGAGCCTTCCTGTTCGACCCGGGAGGTGGCGTGGCGCCCTGGCTGGCCAGTGCGGGCTCCAGGGCTCGCCGCTGGGCAAGCATGCGGGGAGATTGATTGACGAAGGCCTGCAGCGTTTGCTGCTGCTGAGTTTTCGCTAGTGGTAGCGCCTGCGGCACGGGTGCCAGCAGCCAGTTACGCTGGACCGGATCCTGTTCCCGCGGGGCCGAGGCGGCCTCATGCCCATCGTCCCCGGTGCTCCTTTCTCGATTTCTCATGCGACCTCTCCTGGCATGTTGCGGCCCTCTTGACCGAGGCTAGCCAAGCTTGATGCTGGGGGCTATCAGCAGAACGCTGAGATTGCGGGTTAGCGGATCCTCAGCCGCCTCTGAGTTGCGCCACGATGTCAACGACGGGCAAGCTGTGGTGGTGCATTGCTTGTGCGTCGCCTCTGCGTTTCAGGCCAGCGGTACATGACGGCTCTGCAACTTCAAATTTTCACTTGCAATTAACTTCGTAGTTAATTAACCTTTTGGCCAACTATGAAAGACACCCTCAGCCAGACCTTCTCGGCGCTCTCCGATCCGACGCGGCGCGCGATGCTTGCGCGGCTGTCGCAAGGCGAGGCCCACGTGTCGGAGCTGGCGCAGCCCTTCCTCGAGACCATGAGCTTGCCAGCCATCACGAAGCATCTGAAGGTGCTGGAGCGTGCAGGCCTCGTCACCAAGTCACGCGATGCGCAATGGCGCCCCTGCCGTCTGAACGGCGCGCCGTTGAAGGACGCCACCGACTGGATGGCGCAGTACCGCCAATTCTGGGAAGCCAGCTTCGATCGGCTGGAGGCCTATCTGAAGACCGTCACTGACAGCCCGAACGGTGCGGACAGCGAAGAAGCCAGCACCATCACCAACAAGGAGAAGGCCCGTGGCCATCGCAAGCCGACCCGATGAAATCGTCATCATCCGCCTCTACGACGCCCCCGTGAAAGCGGTGTGGGACGCCTGGACCGACCCGGAACAAACCGCCCAATGGTGGGGCCCGCGGGGCTTCACCATCACGACGCATGCCAAAGACCTGCGCCCCGGCGGGCACTGGACCTACACGATGCATGGCCCGGACGGCACCGACTGGCCCAACAAGACGCTCTACCACGAGGTCGTCGAGCTGCAGCGCCTGGTCTATGACCACGGCAGCGACGGCACCAGCCCGCCGCTGTTCCGCGTGACAGTGACGTTCTCGGAAACGAATGGACGCACCCGCATGGAGATGACCATGCGCTGCCCCTCGCCCGAAGCCGCCGAGGCCACGCGCGGCATCATCAAGCACCACAGCGGCAATTCCACCTGGGACCGCCTGGCCGAGTACCTGGAAGAAGAGTCCGGCAAGGACGTGTTCGTCATCAACCGCTCCTTCGACGCCGACATCCGAACGGTCTTCGAAATGTGGGTGGACTTGAATCACTTCGCCCAGTGGATGGGTCCGGCTGGCTCCGCCATGAGGGTATTGGCAGGTGGCGTCAACGAAGGTGGCAGCCTGCACTACGAGATGACGAACGCAGAAGGCATGGTCATGTACGGGCAGGTGCACTATCAAACCATCCGCCCGCCGCACCTGCTGACCTATGTGCAGAACTTCAGCGATCGCGACGGCCGCCTCGTCAAGCCGCCGTTCGCGCCGTCATGGCCTGATGCGATCCTGACCACGGTGACCTTCGCGGAGGAAGGCCCGGGCTGCACGCGTGTGACCGTGCGCTGGGAAGTGCACGGCGCTGCCACCGACACCGAGCGCGCAACCTTCCACGACGCGAAGGCGGGCATGACCGGAGGCTGGACAGGATCGTTTGACAAGCTGGAGGCGGAACTGGCGCGGCGCGCATCTGCCTGATCCTGTTGGAATCCATGTGAGGCATCACCAAGCCTGGAAGCGCAGACCTCGCGGACGACGAGTGGGATGGGCGGCACTCATGGAACCGCTCACCAACGAGCAGAGCAAAGTTGCACCACCACGACTTCCCCGCAGAAACTCAACGGCTCAACGGCTCAACGGCATCGGGGTGACGCTGGGGCGGTGGTGAACCTGCGCAACGACAGGACGGCGCAGCATGCTGCCTCAACCCGTCCGGCTCGACCTTTGGGACCACGGCCCGCGCACTGCCTTCACCGGGTCTCCTCCGTGCGCACCAGCGCCATCCCCATCCGCCAGCCCAGACGCTGAGCCATCAATCCCGCGCCCAAAAGCCCACACACCAGCGGCACAAACGCCGCCAGGGCCCAAGCCGACTCCGGCCCATACACGTGCAGCAGCGCGGCCGCGATCATCATGGACCCGGCCGCCAGCCCCATGCCCGAGCGAACCGTCAGCCACCCCGCCAGCACCGGCAACGCCGCTGTCCCCAGCAGCAAGGCCGCGCGCCATCCGCCGGCCGGTGCGCCGGGGTGCAGGTTCCGCGCCTCTTCCGCGTCCGACTCCGGTCGATAGAGGCCTTGCTGCAGGATGATCGGTCCCGCCAGCACCCATCCCGCGATCAGGGACGAGACCCAGTAAGGCGGCCGACTCGGCATCAGCGCCATCACACAGCCCCACATCACGAACGACGTCACAAACAGGTCGCGCCGCGGCATGGCCAGCAGCAGTCCCACGGCCAGTACAGCGATCCAGGCCAGACCCGCGTTCGGCCCCAGCCTCTGCCCGACATGCGCCACCAGCCCGGCACTGCTGATGCAAACCAAGCCGATCCACGGCATCCACCGTCGCCAGCTCGTGCGAACGAGGTTGGACAACGCCGTTTCCGACAGCAGCATGGTCGGCAGGGACACTGCCGTATGCAGAATCATGGCCAGGAAGGGGACGACGGAGGCCATGACCGCGAATGCGGCGAACTGCTCCGAATCAAATCGATGCTGATATTGGATACCCCCCACCGCCGCCATCACCAGAGCCATCGGAATGCACTGACTGGCGGGGATCTTCAAGAGGCTGCGCATCGGTGACTCCGGTGCGCCCAGCCGCGCCCAGGTGGTCCAGTCCAGACGGGAGACGTGGGTGATCAAGGCATGACCCATCAAGGCCGTCGCCAGCCAGGCGCGCAGGGCAAGCAACACCAGGCCGCTGTTGACCCAGCGCAGCAGGGTCGCAATGGGGCCGAACTGCCGAACGATCCCTTCGTCCACCACGGGCAGCAGCGTGTCCGCCCGCAGCGTCTTGAGCTTGGCCACGCGTTGATAGCCCAGCAGACGCTCTGAACGGAAATCGGTGATCCAGCCGAAGTGCTCGAGAAGCAGGTGCATCAAGGGGCGGGATCCGGCGCCGTTGAGCTTGATCAGCAGATCGGCCAGCCGCACCGAGGCCTCTTCCGAGGCCAGCAGCGGCAGGCGCAGCAGTTCCTCGCGCAGGTCCGGGAGCGCTTGGTTGAGCCGGTCCGGGCCCTCAAAGGCCAGCGCTTCCAGCCAGAGGCACAAGTCCTGGGGGGAGCGGGCAGGGCGTAGGTCCTGTGCTTCTTGCTGGACGTGCTGCGGTGGTGCTTCGGGCAGCTTCAGCGGGGGACGGGGGCGCGGGGACGGCTGCTCGATGGGCGTCGACGGCTGCTCGGGCCTCGCAGGAGCCGCCACGGGTTCGGCGATAGCCGCAGGAGCGGACGCATGCTCCAACTCTGGCTCAGCCAAAGGGCTGCGCACCGGCACAGGTTTCACAGGCGGCCCTGATGGCCTGGATGGCCCGGATGACTCAGGCTGCCCGGACGGCCCTGCGCCATCCCCCAATTCGACCTCTCCGGCCGCCTCCCGCCGCATCTGCTCCGCCCGCGCAAACCGCACCACCCGGTCGTAGGCTTCCCGCAGCGTCTGGTAGGCCGCGGCGTCATCATCCGGCCGCGTCACCCGCAGCGTGTCGGCATACGCTCGCTTGATGACCTTGAGGTCCACACTCGGGCCAGGCAAGCCCATCAGGGCACAGTCGCGCCGCCAGAACTCGTACTGTTCAGGACTCATCGTCTGCATGGTCAGCCCTCAACACCCTTGCCGGCGGATCGAGCCAAAGGACGCCCGCCCGCAGGCCGCATGGCGGCGGGCAATGAATGGTGACGGCATGAACAATCCTCCCGAGCCCGGCGTCCCTGTGACGCGCGGCTTCTAGCGCGGCGGCTCTGCGGCCCCCGCATGTTGTGGTCGGGAGGAAATATACGTGAGCGTGGCCGTGGACCTGCGGGTGTCAGGCCTGCAGTTTGGGTAATCCACTACGTCATTGACGACCCATTCACAGGCCCAAGCGCGGCCCCATGCCCTGTCGCAGCCGCAGCGCCAGCGGCACCAGCATCGCCCCCACCGCATAGGCCGCCACATCGCCCCAGTCCGCGACGCTCCCCACGATGATGCGCAGCACCGGCTGCTGAATCTGCCAGTCCATCACGCCGCAGACGTATTGCGACAGTTCCACCATGCACGCCACGCAGAACGACAGGGTGGCAATGCGCCACACCGGCGCCGCCACCAGCATTGCCACCAGCGCATGCACCCACGCCACCACGATGACGTCGCCGGCCCACCACCGCAGCCACGGCACATCGCGGCCGACGGTGGCAATGGCCACCTCCGCCAGGAAGATCAGCAGGGCCCAACCGGCATAGGCGCCACTGAATCTCCATCGCCACACCGCTGCGCGGGCAGTGGGTTGCGAGCATGCGGGGGAGTCGGCTGCGGCGCCGCGGACGTTGGCGAGTTTCATGCCGGTGAGCGTAAGCCGGCTCGGTGTGCTCAGTGTGAAGTCCCCATGCTGCGCAGCGACTGCATCAGTGCCCGGAACTCCGGTGCCTCCTGAAGCGCCCGGGCCCCTGCCTTCTGCAGGTCTCGCACGTCCTGGGCCTCGACGCTGAAGGCCGTGGGCACCCGCAGCAAGCGGTCGCGCAGACGGTCATCCCGCTCATCATGCAGGCTCAGGTTGATCACATGCAGCTCGGCATCGGCGGCGAACGGACTGCCCGGTTGCCCGCGCGTGCTCACCAGTTCCGCCCGCCAGCGCTTGAGGTCGTCCGACAGGATGCCCAGCGTCACCTGAGATTCCCTCGAGCCCGCACCAAAGATCAGCGATTCCAACACCTGCGCCGTGCCCGGCACCCGGTCGCTGCTGTCGATGCGTTCGGCCAGACCCCGCTCCGCATTCACCGTCACCAGCACCAACTGATGCAAGGTGCCCGGTGCGGCTTCGGCAAAACTCGCCGTCATGGAGCCGCCAGCCATCATCCGGTCCAGCGTCAGGCGCACGCCCAGGTTGTCGGTGACACCGCCGTCCACCAGGTGAATGAAGGGGCGCTCGGTTGCATTGCGGTAGCTGTCGATGGACTGCCGCAGCAGTTGCGTCCGGTAGCTGGTGTCCGCCGCCACGGGCAATGGCGACGCTCGGCCGGGGCAGTGGCCCGCATGGTTCTGAAGCGTCAACGGGGAGAGCAGCAGCGGGACGGCCGAGGACGCCGCCACGGCAAACGACAGGGGCGTGGCGTTCACGTCCGAGCAGATCAGCTCGAACTTCTCGTCGGTGAAATCGAACGGCGCCCCGGTGGTGAGGTCAGTGGCAGTGATGATCAGCTCCGGCGCCCCGGGGCGACGACGCACATCCGCAAAGGTCATGCCACGGTAAAGCGTATCCAGGCGCTCGGCCAGGAGATGGCTGCGCCCATACCACGGGGAACTGAGCTGGTAGAGGCGCTGCGGCCAGAGCAGTTCCTGCAGCAGCCGGGCTTCGAAGGGGTAGAGCAGGAAATCGGGCTCGAATCGCTCCAGTGTGGCGTCGCCAAAGGCGGCATAGTGGGCCGCCAGAATGCTGCCGCCGGACACGCCGCTGATCTGCACCACTTCATCCAGCAAGGTCGTCGGCCGCCCATCCACGGTGAAGTCCGCCGCCTTCATGCCCTTGAGCACACCCAGGCCGAATGCGGCCGCCCGCGCGCCGCCGCCCGACAAGGCCACGGCAACCACCACCGGCTTGGCCTCCCGGGGCTGCGAGACCGCTTCAATGGGCAAGGGGGACGGGCGGGGCGCATTCACCCACGGCCGTGCGCTGGAGCACGCCGTCAGCAGCAGGGCGACGGCCAGTGTCAACGCACGGCCGCTGGTGGCGATGAAAAAGGTCCAGTGCTTCATTGCGGTTGCCACGCGCCAAGCGCCAGTTGGACCTGGACATAGGCCTGCAGCGCTCGAGCCTGCTGGGCCCTCAGGCGCTGCTCCGCCTCCAGCGACTGGGACTGCGTCGCCAGGGACAGCAGCGCTGGCTCCAGGCCCACCCGTGCACGCTGCTCGCCATACCGGGCGGCCGCCGCAGCCACGGTCTGTGCCGCCTGTGCCTGGTCCCAGCCCACCAGCTCCGCCTGCCAGCCCCTCAGCGCCGATTCCCCTTCTGCCAGGGCGGTCAGCATCACGTTCTCGAACTGCGCCCAGGCCCGGTCGCTGCCAGCGCGGGCCGCGGCCTGCCGGGCTTCCCGTCGTCCAGCATCCAGCCAGTCCCATTGCAAGGCGGGGCCCGCGGCATAACGCAGGGCGCCGGCCTGTTGGAGCCGTGACGCCTGCTCCTGCAGCCCCAGCGTGGCCGACAGGCTCAAGCGCGGCAGGTGGGCCCGTTCCGCCAGCACCTGCTGGCCCAGGCTGGCCCGCAGCGCGGCGTCAGCACGGGCCACCTGCGGCAGTCGGGTGAGCAGGCCGTCACTGACCTGCAGCGTGTCCTGCAGCGGCAAGGCGGGCAGGGCGGCGGGCTGCGTCAAGCCCGGCCAGTTCTCCGCCATGGCGGCCGGCGTCCCACCCGTCAGCACGGCCAGCGCGGCCAGGCTTTGTTGCGCCTGGGCCCTTAGGGTGGCGACATCCGCCTGCCGCTGCGCCAACTCCGCCTGGGCCGCGTCCCGGTCCCGCGCGTCCGCGAGACCGGCCTTCTCACGCACCGTGAGCTGATGCAGCCGCGCCATCGCCAGCGCTTGCTGTCGCTCCGCCGTCTGGCCCATCTGCTGCGCGGCTCGCAGCTGCACATAGCGATTCACGACTTCCGCCTGCACCAAGGCTTGAGCGGCCTGCAGGTCTGCGCGGGCCATGTCGAGCTCACGCTCGGCAACAGCCTGGGCCGTGCCGATCCGTCCGAACAGATCCAGCTCCCAGCTCAGGGTCTGGCCGATCGAGACGAGTCGCTGCTCGGGCGGCCGCGGCAGCCCCTGGCGATACGGGTCCACCTCCGGCCGTGAGGCGCGCGAGACCTGTGCCGACACGCCCAGGCTGCCCTGCGGCCCGCCTTCGCGCTGGGCAAGGCCGGCGAGTGCGCGCGCTTCCTGCAGGCTGGCCATGGCGCTGCGCAGATCAAGGTTGCGTGTCAGCGCCTCCTGGACGAGGTCGTTGAGGAGCGGGTCGTTCAACGCCTGCCACCACAAGGTCTGAGCCTGGGCCTGGAGTTGCGGCCCAGGCGCCGCGCGCTTTGGTACCTCCGCGGCCGCAGGCAGTCGCACATCGTGGCGGGCTTGCAGGGCCTCCAGCTGGCTGGGCGGCGCCACGCTGGCGCAGCCGGTCAGGGCCAGTACGGTCAGCAGCGGGACCAGCGCCACGAGGGGGCGGCAGTGAGACGTCATTCTGTAGAGGGTGGACATGGTGTTAGCGATCAAGACCATCGAAGGAGGCGGGCGGCGTTGCGGTGGCGGGCCCCGACGGCGGTGCGGGCACCCGGTAGAAGGCTGCGTACAACGCGGGAATCAAACCAAGCGTGATCAAGGTGCCCAAGGCCAGTCCGCCCATCATCACCACGGCCAGGCTCGTCCAGACGGCGCCGCCGAAGAGGTAGAGCGGCACCAGCCCCAGAATGCACACGGCCTTGGTCATCACGATGGGACGCAGGCGCTTGGCCGCGGCGTCCTCGATGGCGGCGGCTGGCGCGAGGCCAGCCGCACGCGCTTCGTCGATGGCATCCAGCAGCAGCACGGCGTTGTTGACGATGATGCCGGCCAGCGCCAGCAGCCCCAGCGTGCCCACGAAGGTGAGGGTGGTGCCGCTGAGCTTGAGGGCCAGCGCCGCGCCGATGCTGACGAAGGGAATGCTGGCCAGCACGATCAGGCTTTTGCGGATGCTCTCGAACTGCCACACAAACAGCAGGAACATGGCCACCACACAGGCTGGCAGCAACGCGGTGATGGTGGCGTTGGCCGTGGCGCCTTCCTCGATTTCACCGCCGAGCGTGATCCGCACGCGGCCGTCCTTCTGCAGCGCATCCAGCTCGGACTGCACCGCATCGGCCACGCCCTGCGCGGTCCATTGGCTGTGCCGGGCCGAGACGGTGATCACCGGCTCCTGGTTGTAGCGGTGCAGCACCGAGGGCTGGCTGGTCAGCCGCAGCGTGGCCACCTGACCTAGCAGCACCCGGCCCTGACCATCGGCGCGCTCAATGGGCGCGGCCTGCCACTGCTGCATTCGCTCGCGCAGATCCAGCGGTCCGCGCACGAGGATGGGCAGCAGGGTGTCGCCGTCGCGAAACACGCTGATGGCGTCGCCGGACATCAGTCGCTCCAGGCTGCGTGCGATCTCGGCGCTGGTGACGCCGGCGGCCGCGGCCTTGACCGGGTCCACCGTCACCGCCACCTGCAGCACCTGCCGCTCGGCATCGCTGCGCACGTCGCCCATGCCCGGCTGCGCCTTGAGCGCTTTCATCAAGGCGTCCGCCGCCTGTTTCAGCGCCGCCCCATCGTCACTGGCGATGCGGAATTCGGCGGTTCCCGATTCGGTCGAGCCCATCGAGAAGCGCTTGGCTTCGAATCGGACGTCCGGGAACATCAGCGGCAGTTCGCTGCGCAAGCGCTGGAGTGCCTGCTCATGGGTGAAGCCCGGGGCCAGCGTCAGCACCGCATAGGCACGATGTGCAGCAGGGGTCGGCGGATTGAGCGCCAGGATGAAGCGCGGACCGCCGTCGCCCACATACACGGCCTGGCTTTGCAGCTCGGGGAACCGTTGCCGGTCGTTCAAGGCGCGGCTGATCTGCCCGGCGGTGGTCAGGGTGAGGGTGCCGCTGCTGTCGGGCGCCAGCTCGATCGACATCTGCAGCTGACGACGTTCCGATGCCGGCATCAGCTCGGACGGCACGTGGCCGAAGATCCAGGTCGCGGCTGCCAGCAGGGCCAGCATGGCGGTGATGTAGGCCGTCTTGTGGCCCAGCACCCATCGCACCTTGCCCCGGTACCAGCCGGTCAAGGCCTCCACCGCGCGTGCGGTGCGGCTCAGTTCGGCATGGTGGACCGCAAAGCGTCGGCACAGCAGCGGTGTCACGGTCACCGCCAGCAGCAGGGACAGCAGCAGGGCGATGGCCATCACCAGGCCCAGGCTGCGCAGGTACTCGCCGGTTTCTGTCTGGCTGAGCACCAGCGGCATGAAGGTGAGGATGATCGCGAGGGAGGACACCAGCAGCGGGATGAACATGGTGCGCCCCGCCGCCGCAGCAGCGGCCGAGCGGTCCTCCCCCAGCGCCAGCCGGCGCTCCATGTCTTCCGCCACCACGATGGCGTTGTCCACGAACAGCCCCAGGGCGATGATGATGGCGCCGATGGAGATGGTGTGCAGCTCGATGTCCAGCAGCTTCATGATCACCAGGCTGCCCAGCACGGTCGTGGGCACGATGGCGCCGACGATCAGCCCGGTGCGCAGACCCAGGAACAGCACCACCACGCCCATGACGATGACGGTGGTCTCCAGAAATACCTGGCTGACCTGGCCCAGCTGACGCGACACGATCTGCGCCTGATCGGTGATCGGCACCAGCGCCATGCCGGCCGGCAGGGCCCGCTGCAACTGCTGGACTTCCTGCCGCAGGGTCTGCGCAAAGCTGATCACGTTCAGGCCAGCGTCCATGGACACGGCGATCACCGCGGCCGGTTCCCCGTCCACAAACGCGCCAGTGGAGGCGGGGTCCTGCGGCACCCGTTCCACCCGCGCCAGCTCGCTCAGCGGCAGCATGCCGCCCTGGGGCAGGGCGATCGGGGTACGGCCGAGATCCGCGAGGTCGCGGGCATCGCCGCTGACCGTCAGGGGAAGCTCGGTGCCGCCCACCTGCGCACGGCCGGCCGGCGCCACGATGTTCTGCTCCGCCAAGGCGCGCGACAGCGCGGCCACCGACAGGCCCTTGGCCTGAAGGGCGGCCAGGTCGGCCACCACCTGCACCTGCTCGTCCCGCAGGCCGTGCAGGGTGACCCGTTCCACGCCGGGGAGGCGATAGAGACGATCCCGCATCTGGCGGGCCTGGTCGCGCAACTCGCCGGCGCTGTAGTCGGGGCCGGTGAGGCCCAGCGTCAGCACGGCCACGCGGCCGAACTCGTCATCGACCAGCGGACCGGTGGCGCCTTGTGGAAGCCGTGGTCGCACCTCGTCCATGCGGTTGCGCAGGCGCTGCCAGACGGCTGGCAAGGCCTGGGCCGAGACGGTGGGCTCCAGGTCCACATAGGTGAACACCATGCCGGGGCGCACGGTGGTCTTGAGGCGCTTGACCTCCGGCAGGGTGCGCAGGGCCTCTTCGGTGGGCTTGGCCACCAGGTCTTCCATGCGCTGGGTGTTGGCGCCGGGCACCAAGGTGAGCACGGTGGCCGTGCGGATGGTGATCTGCGGTTCTTCGGTGGACGGAAAGTCCAGCGCCAGCCACAGGCCGGACAGGACCAGCAGCAGCGCCGCCAGAAAGGCAAAACGCGGACGCTTCAGGGCGTAGTCGGACAGACTGCTCATACCGACCTCTTCAGCGGAGTTGGGTGACCGGCTTGACGCGGACGTCTGCGGCCAAGCTGTGGCCGCCGGCGATCACCACCCGGTCGCCGGGGTTCAGCCCTGCCAGGACTTCCACCCGCTGGTCCTGAGCCTGACCCAGTTGCACACGCACGCGGGACACGGTGGTGCCGTCCGCGTTCACGCGCAGCACTTCGCCGCTCGCGGCGGGACGCGACTCCGGCGCGCCTTGCAACGCGCGCAGGGGGACCCAGGTGCGGGAGGCCGTCGTGGAGGCCGCCAGGAGACGCAGGGACAGGGTTTGCCCCACCGGCAGGCTGCCTGGCAGCGCAAAGACGGCACGCCGGGCGTCGCCAACGTCGTGGCGACCGGACAGACGCAGCAACTGGCTGTCCCACTCGACGCTGGCGTCGTTCTGAGTGGATGCGATTCGAACGGCCTGGCCAACGCGCAGGTCCTTCAGCTCGGCAGGCAGCACGGCCCAGAGCTCCCGTCCGGCCCCGTCCAGGCTCAGGGCCGCAAGGCCTGCGCCGACCGATTGGCCCACCTCCAGATGTCGAGCGGCGACCTGCCCGTCAAACGGCGCGCGCAGTTCCGCCTGTGCGCGGTTCCAGGTGCTGCCCTCGCGCTGGGCCTTTGTCGCGGCCAGGGCGGATTCGGCCACGCTCAACTCGGTCTGGGCGGCGGTCCACTCCGCATCGCCGGCGGCCTGCTGATCCCGGGCCTGCTTCAGACGCTGCACCTTGCGCCGGGCTTCTTCGACGGCGGCTTCCTGACGCCGCAGGTCGGCCTGGATCATGTCGAGCTGTGCCTGACTGGGCGTGGGGTCCAGGGTGGCCAGCAGTTGCCCGCGGCGCACCACATCTCCTGCCTCGACCAGGACCTGTCGCACGACCCCGGGGACGGCAAAGGCCAGTTCGGCGCGTTGGCGGGCGCGCACCTCTCCGATGAATTCCGGGGTGGCTTCCGTGTCCGGCACCACCGCTGCCACCAGGACCGGGACGGGATCAGCCGGGCGGTCGGCGGCGTCGGGCGACGCGGGGCTGCAGCCCCACAGCGCCAGCAGGCATGCGGCCAGCAGCGGGACTTGGATCAGCGGGAGCGGCGTGGCGGGTGGAGAGCGATGCAGAGGTCGAGACATGGCGGAATCAGCAAGGAGCGATTGAAAACCGGCCGAACTTTAGGGAGTGGAGGTGTCCGACGTGGGGACAATTTCGGCCAGAATGGGGGCCGTTTCGGACAGAAGCCATGCGTGCGTCTCCTTCCATCGCCGTCTCTCCGTCGGATCCCCGAACCCAGGCTCACTTGGTCCCATCCGTCGCACGGGCCGTGCTGGCCTTGGCCGAGGACCGGGGTCTGTCGATGTCCCGGTTGTGCCGGGGCCTGGGCATCACGCCCGAGACGCTGTGCGAAGAAGGCGTGCTGGTGTCGCATCAGCAGACGCGGGCGCTGATCCTGCGGACCCAGCGGGAACTGAACGAGCCGGCGCTGGGCCTGGCGGTCGGAGGGCGGGAGACACCGATCTCCTGGGGCCTGGCCGGTCTGGCCATGCTGAGCTGCGAGACCCTGGGGGAGGCGGTGAGCTATGGGCTGGAGCGGCAGACGGCCAGCGGCACCATGACCCAGCACTTTCTGAACCCGGATGGGGATCGGCTGCATCTGAGCAGCACGCCGCTGATCTTTGACTCGGAGATCGAAAGCTTTCTGATCGAGGAGTCCTTCGCGGGCGCGGTGGCGGTGGTCCGCGCCATGGTGGGCCCCACCTTCCGGCCGCTGCAGGTCGACTTCGCCTACGTAGCGCCGGCGCACCCGCGTCTGTATGAACGGTTCTTCCGCTGTCCCGTGCGCTTCGAGGCGGACGAGCATCGGCTGACCGTGGCCAGCCAGTGGATGCAGGCACGCCTGCCCGGTTACGACCGCTTGACCAGCGAGCTGGTGCGCAAGCAGCTCAACCGCCTGCTGCCCACGCCGATTGGCAGCGACGACCTGCTGGCCTCGGTGGTGAGCCGCCTCCGGCATGGCCTTCAGGACAAACCCTCCCAGCGCGGACTGGCCGCCCAGGTCAATCTGAGCGAACGGACGCTGCGTCGGCGTCTGGTCGCGCAGGCGGCCAGTTTTCGTGGCCTGCGCGACGATGCCCGTTACGAACGGGCCGCCGACCTGCTCCTGCACACCGAGATGACGGTGGCCGACATTGCCCAGGCCCTGGGCTATGCGGATGCGCGATCGTTCCGGCGGGCCTTCCAGCGCTGGTCGAGTGTGGGGCCCGCGCAGTTTCGCGCGGGTGACGCTGCGGATCGCTGAACGAGCCGCCGGGCTGGGGGAAACCCGCCCTCCCACCCGCCACCCGGATACGCCCGATTCACCCGGTTGCAAAGCCTCACGCGTCCGAAACCCCTGAAGTATGAAAGCGGTTTCAAAATTCTCCATTCTTGTCTAGGATGACCAGCGCTGGAGAAGCCGCCCGAGGCTCGCCGTCGCAGAACGTCAGCCTCTGGCGCCGATCGGTGCCCTCCCGCACCCACCGACTTTTCTTGGAGACAACCATGGAACTTCAGAAACACCGCCGCCCCTCGCCGGCGCTGCTGCGCTCGGCCACACTGGGGCTGCTCGTGGCGGCCAGTGCGCAGGCCGGCGCCAGTGTGACCAACCCGACCATCGGCCGACTGCTGTGGTCGGACGAGTTCAACGGCAGCGCACTGAACACCAGCGTCTGGCGCACCTATGACGGCAATGGCTGCCAGATCAACCTGTGCGGCTACGGCAATGCGGAGCTGGAGTACTACAGCCCCAACAACCTCTCCATCGCGGACGTGCCCTTCGAGCCCGGCACCCGCGCCCTGGCCATTCGCGCCCAGCGCCAGACCGTGGGCAGCAATCAGTTCACCTCCGGGAAGCTGGACACCTACGGCAAGGTGCAGATCCAGTACGGGATGATCGAGGTCCGCATGGCGTCCCCGTCGGTCACCACGGGCCTGTGGCCGGCCGCCTGGCTGCTGGGCACCAGCCCGCAGACCTGGCCGCGCAATGGCGAGATCGACATCATGGAGCAGGGGCACCGCGCCTCGGCCTGGTCTGCGGCGGGCGCGCCGTCGCCCGACTACTACGTCGGCGCCAACGTCATCACCTGGGCCCAGGCGGCTTGCGTGCCGGGCAATGAATCCTGCGCGGCCTCCACCGCATGGCAGACCAAGAACTGGTATAAGCCGCAGGCCTCGCTGGCCAACCGGTTCGTGAAGTACCGCCTGTACTGGACCGAGAGCCAGATGCGTTTCACCGTGGTGGACAACGACGGCGAGCACGACATGTACAACGCTCCGCTGCCGGTGACCTCCACGTCCCTGCAGGCGCCGTTCTACATGCTGCTGAACCTGGCGGTGGGCGGCAACTTCACGGATGCTGCCACGCCCTCGCAGGTCACGGCCCAGTTGCCGGCCACGATGTATGTGGACTATGTGCGGGTGTATCAGCTGGACGGCAAGGGCGAAGTGAAGCTGGGCAGCCAGATCACGCCTGAAACCGGCAAGTTCGGTGTGTTCACCGACAACACCACCGTGAACAACAAGCTGGTGGCCGGCACCTCGTCCGACATCTTCCTGTGGAACACCGCCTCGTCCGGCGCGGGCAACATCGCCCCGTTTGAAGGCAGCAACGTGATTGCCTGGAGCTACAACGCGCCGGGGCAATGGTTCGGCGGCGGCATCCAGTCCCGTCAGATCCGCGACCTGAGCAACTTCCGCAATGGCACGGTCAAGTTCCGCATCAAGATCCCGGCGGATGTGTCCTTCAACATCGGCATTGGCGACACCTACACCAACCAATCGTGGGTGAACTTCCCGGCCGGCGTCACCACCTACGGCCTGGTGCGCAATGGGGACTGGGGCACCGCCACGATTCCGGTGACGACGCTGATCGGCCCGAAGATCGCGCTGCAATCGGTCGCGGACATCTTCATGATTTCCAGCGATGCGAACCGTCTGCCCACCTCCCAGTTCCAGTTCGCCATCGACGATGTGGTGTGGGACTCCGGCACCAGCACCCAGGAGCCGCCCACGCAGCCAGCGCCGGCCGGCATCAGCCAGCCGACGGCCACTTCGGTGAAGTTCAGTGAACCGACCGGCACCTGGGCGGATGTGCACTACACCGTCAACGGTGGCGGCCAGCTGAATGTCCGCATGTCCAAGGAAGGCAGCGGCAATGCCTACACGGTCAGCGGCCTGAAGAAGGGCGACGTGGTGCGCTACAACTTCACCTACTGGGACCCGAGCCGCAATGCCGCCTACGACACGGCTCAGCAGACCTACACGCTGAAGTGAGCGGTGGCGGTCAGGCCGGGAGGCCTTGACCGCTAGCGTCTCCCCCCGAAGCGCCCGCCTTGCCGGGCGCTTTTTCATGCCTGGGCCTAGACGCGTTCCCCGTTCTCGTAATGGAAGTGCTCCTGCGCGGCCGTGCTGAAGCCGCCGATGAAATCGGGATCCTGCCGCTTGAGGGCGAGCTTGTCCCGGGACAGGCCGGTGCAACCCGCGGCATCCGCCCAGTCGAAGCAGCCCTGGTCCAGCGGATAGGCGGTGAGCGTGCCGCTGAGGCGATGCTGGCGAATCCACGGCTCGGCCAGATCCAGCGAGCGGAAGACGCCGCCCGGAAAGGCGCCGCGGCGCCCGGTGAAGACCCAGACGGTGGGCACTGAAGTCGTGTTGGAAGTAGAGGGGGTCATGGCGGAAGGGGCCAGGGTTTTGCCAAGGTTCAGGCGGATTCAAGCGCATTGTCCTCGCGGCGCCGGCCGGATGGCCGCATGTCGGACAGGGCCGCCTTGTGCTGACGGACAGCGGCTTGTTGGCGGCGTTGGATGGCGCACATCCGGCAGGCGGGCCCGAAGCTTGCCAACTGAGGGCAGTTCCTTCACGAGGCCCCCATGAATCAGCTGTCCGTCGCCCCACCCACACGCCAGGTCAGCACCGGCGTTTCCGGCCTTGACGACGTCCTGCGCGGCGGCCTTCCCGCGGCCCATCTGTATCTGCTGGAAGGCGCCTCCGGTGCCGGCAAAACGACGCTCGGCCTGCAATTCCTGCTGGAAGGACGGCGGCAAGGGGAGCGCGTGCTCTGGTGCACCCTGGCGGAGACCGAGTCCCAGTTGCTGGCCACCGCCCATTCCCACCAATGGGACCTGTCCGGCATCGACGTGATCAATCTCGCCGATTCAGACGGTCCGCAGGACGGCGACTATTCCTTTTTCTCGCCCAGCGACGTGGAACTCACCGATGTCGTCGGCCGCATCCTGTCGGTCACCCAGTCCCTGCGCCCCACCCGGGTGGTGTTCGACCCCTTTTCCGATGTGAAACTGCTGGCCCGCGACCCGCTGCGCTTTCGTCGCCAATTGCTCAAGCTCCGCGAACATTTCTCGGAGCTGGGCGCCACGGTGCTGCTGATCCAGGAAGCCGGCATCGACGCCACCTCGGACACGGCCGGGGAGGGTGTCGTGCACGGCATCATCACGCTCTATCAGCATGCGCCGGACTACGGCAAGCAGCGGCGTCGGCTGCAGGTGCACAAGATGCGCGGCGTGCCGGTGCGCGAGGGCTTTCACGACATGTCCATCGAAACCGGCGGTGTGGTGGTCTATCCGCGGCTGGTGGCCAACGAGCACGACACGCCGGTGACCGAAGGGCTGGCCAGCAGCGGCTGTGAGGACCTGGACGAGATGCTGGGCGGCGGCCTGCACCTGGGCTCCAGCCTGCTGGTGACCGGTCCTTCCGGCATCGGCAAGAGCACGCTGTGCATGCAGTTCATGAACGAGGCGGCCCGTGCGGGCGGGCATGTAGCGGCCTTCCTGTTCGACGAAACCCGCCGGGCCTTCCTCGCCCGCGCCGATGCGCTGGGCATGGCCACCCGCGCACGGATCGACGAGGGCCGGGTGTCGCTGCGCCAGATCGACCCGGCCGAGTTTTCCCCCGGGGAATTCGCCCACCTGATCCGTCGCAAGGTGGAGGAAGAGGGCGCCCAGATGGTCGTGATCGACTCGCTGAACGGCTACCTCACCGCCATGCCGGACGAGAAACATCTGGCCATGCACATGCATGAGCTGCTGAGCTATCTGTCCAACCGCGGCGTGGCCACGCTGCTGACGCTGAACCAGCAGGGCATCGTCGGTGAATCCGCCTCGCCGCTGGACGTCACCTACTTGGCCGATGCCGCCATCCTGATGCGCTATTTCGAGAGCGACGCGAAGATCCGCCGGGCCCTCTCCGTGGTCAAGCGCCGGATGGGCCCCCATGAGGCCACCATCCGCGAGATGCATATCGCCTCGCCGGGCGTGCGACTGGGCCAGCAGCTCATCGGTTACCGCGGCGTGCTCTCCGGCCTGCCGGAGGCCCGCGGGACCGGGCCGGGGCCGGACCACCAGCCCGACAGCGTGACGGGGCCTGCATGACCCAGGACCGATTGCATCCCTTGTCCGTCCCCTCGCGCGATCCCACGCGGGACGATGCCGACGTGCTGATCCTGGCTGCGCCGCGCGATGCGGAGCTGACGGTGCGTGCCCTGGCCTCTGCCGGTTACCGCTGCCGGGCCTGCGCCTCGGAGGACGCGCTGCTGGAGGCCTTGTCGCCGGTGTCCGGCTCGCTGCTGATCGCCGAGGAACGCCTGACGCGCGGCCTGCTGGGCCGATTGGCCGCACGCATTCATGAGCAGCCGGCCTGGTCCGACCTGCCGGTGCTGATCGTGGCCCATCACGGCACCGACCGCCTGCCGCTCAAGGCGGTGGCGGCGCTGGGCAATGTGTCGATGATCCAGCGGCCGATGACCCGCGACGGGCTGCTCTCCACCGTGGCCTCGGCCCTGCGTGCGCGCTGGCGGCAACTGGAAGTGCGGGACCTGCTGGAACAGCAGCGTGAACAGAGCGAGCGCAAGGACCAGTTCCTGGCCATGCTCGCCCATGAGCTGCGCAACCCGCTCACGCCCATCCGCTATGCCGCCCATCTACTGCAGCGACCCGGGCTGGCGAGCGACCGGCAGAGCCATCTGGCCGAACTGGTGGACCGTCAGGTGGGGCACATGGGCCGCATCATCGACCAGTTGCTGGATGTCTCCCGCCTGACGCGCGGCCTGATCCAGCTGGAGAAGACGCGGGTGGACCTGTGTGCGCTGACGCAGGACACGCTGGCCGCCCATGCCATCTCGGCGCAGGCCAAGGAAATCCTGATCAGCTGCGATTGCAACTGCTCCGTCTGGGTGGAGGGGGACGAGACCCGGCTGCGGCAGGTGCTGGACAACCTGATCGACAACGCCATCAAGTTCTCGCCGCCCGGGCAGGGCATCCAGGTGCGGATCCACACCCACGCGAGCCGGGTGCTCTGGCAGGTGCAGGACCATGGCGATGGCATCGAGCCCAAGCTGCTGCCGCAACTGTTCGACGCCTTTGTCCAGGCCGACCGGTCGCTGGAGCGGTCTCGCGGCGGCTTGGGCCTGGGCCTGGCGCTGGTCAAGGGGCTGGTAACCATGCATGGGGGGCGGGTGTGGGTGCACTCCGAGGGGCCGGGCCGCGGCAGTGAATTCACGGTGGAGCTGCCGGTCGAACAATCGCTGGAAGGGGCGCGGGACTTGAGCCCCCGCACGGGCGAGGCGGACGTGGTGCAGGGCGAGATCCTGATCGCCGAGGACAACGTGGATGCCGCAGAGGCGCTGCGCATGATCCTGGAAGGCCACGGCTACCGCGTCACCGTGGTGCACAGCGGCCCGGAGGCCATCAACGCCCTGCGCGAATCCCGTCCCCAGGTGCTGATCTGCGACATCGGGCTGCCCGGCATCAGCGGCTACGACGTGGCGCGGGCGGCTTCATCGGTCCATCGCCCGGACGTGATGATCGCCGTGACCGGGTACGGATCGGCCGAAGACCGGGCGCATGCGCTGGCGGCCGGCTTTGATGCCCATCTGGCCAAGCCGGTGGCCGTGCCGCAGCTGCTCAAGGAGGTGGCCGGTGCGCTGCAAGGCAGCGAGGAGGGGCCAGGCAAGGACCTGCCCGGGGAGGGCCATTCCTGCTGAGGACCCGGTGCTGAGGACCCCCTGCTGAAGATCCGCTGCTGAAACCCCGCAGCTGAAACCCCGCTGCTGATACCCCGCTGCTGATACCCCGCTGACAATGCAAAAAGCCCGCCATCGGCGGGCCGGGACACTCGCACAGCTGGGCAGATGCCGTCTGTGCGAACAGCGGATGTTCCGAGAGGCGGACGTTCCGACGGGTGTCGCGCTCAGGCAGCTGCCGCGGGCTGCTGCTGCTGTTGCTGCGACAGCGACGCGTCCGCCAGCAGGCTCACGTCCACCAGGTCCGCCTCCAGCAGGCGAATGTTCTGAGCCATCAGCCCCTTGGGGCCGTTGACCAGCTCGTAGCTCACCCGGCTGCCTTGCTTCAGCGTGCGGAACCCCTCCATCTGGATTGCCGAGAAGTGCGCAAACACATCCCCCCCGCCTTGATCCGGCTCAATGAAGCCAAACCCTTTGGCATCGCTGAACCACTTTACCGTGCCTGTAGCCATCTTTTTTCTCTCCATCCCGGTGTCTTGTCGCACCCGAGCGGATTCTCAAATCCGCGTCAAGTCAGTGTCAATTCAGGAACTCCCCGGGGTCGCCATCGCTGGAGATGCCAAACTAGGGCTATTCCGGAGCGCTTGATCATCGGGCGGGTCACCTGAAAACTGGCCCCAAGCTGATCAATTTCTCGCTTGCTTGAAACCCGGGAACCCGTCCGCATGTAGGGAAGTCCCGCTGTTTATAGAATCGGTTCATGCTTTTGTTCGTCCACAACTCCACACCAGCGGGACCGCCAGGCACGCCACCGGGCCATGAAGAGGACGGCGGTGCGTCTACGACGCTGGAGCGTGTTGCTCAGAAGACGGAGCCTCCGCGCCTGTACCAGGTGCTGATGCTCAACGATGACTTCACGCCGATGGAATTCGTAGTGATGGTCTTGCAGGAGTATTTCCGCCACGATCTGGATACGGCCACCCAGATCATGTTGAAGATCCATCATGAAGGTCGCGGTGTCTGCGGTGTCTTCACCAAGGATGTCGCGGCCACCAAGGTCGAAATGGTCCTGGCCGCCGCCCGGCGAGCCGGTCATCCTTTGCAGTGCATTATGGAGGCCGCATGATTGCGCAAGAGCTTGAAGTCAGCCTGCACATGGCGTTTGTGGAAGCGCGTCAGCAGCGCCACGAGTTCATCACCGTGGAACACCTGTTGATGGCGTTGCTCGACAACCCATCCGCGGCTGAGGTGTTGCGCGCCTGCGCAGCCAATATCGAGGACCTGCGCAAGTCGCTGGCCCAGTTCATCAAGGAAAACACGCCCACCGTGGGCGGCACCGATGAGGTGGACACCCAGCCGACGCTGGGCTTCCAGCGCGTGATCCAGCGCGCCATCATGCATGTGCAGTCCACCGGCAACGGCAAGAAGGAAGTCACCGGCGCCAATGTGCTGGTGGCGATCTTCGGCGAGAAGGACTCGCACGCGGTCTACTACCTGCACCAGCAGGGCGTGACCCGTCTGGACGTGGTGAACTACATCGCGCACGGCATCAAGAAGAGCGAGCCGCCCGAGCCTCCCAAGGGCCCGGAAGGGTCGGGCAGCGAGTCCGAGCGTGAGGAAGGCGACGCCCAGGGCGGCGGCAGCAAGGGCTCGCCGCTGGAGCAGTTCACCCAGAACCTGAACCAGCAGGCCCGGGACGGCAAGATCGACCCGCTGATCGGCCGCGAGCTGGAAGTCGAGCGCGTGGTGCAGGTGCTGTGCCGTCGCCGCAAGAACAATCCGCTGCTGGTGGGTGAGGCCGGCGTGGGCAAGACCGCCATTGCGGAAGGCCTGGCCTGGCGCATCACCGAAGGCCAGGTGCCGGACGTGCTGGCCGAGGCCGTGGTCTATTCGCTGGACATGGGCGCGCTGCTGGCGGGCACCAAGTACCGCGGCGACTTCGAACAGCGCCTCAAGGCGGTGATCAAGCAGCTCAAGGACCAGCCGGGCGCCATCCTGTTCATCGACGAGATCCACACCCTGATCGGTGCGGGCGCGGCCTCGGGCGGCACGCTGGACGCCAGCAACCTGCTCAAGCCGGCGCTGTCTTCCGGCCAGCTCAAGTGCATCGGCGCCACCACCTTCAGCGAATACCGCGGTATCTTCGAGAAGGACGCAGCCCTGTCGCGTCGTTTCCAGAAGATCGACGTGGTGGAGCCGTCGGTGGAGCAGACGGTGGAGATCCTCAAGGGTCTGAAGTCGCGCTTTGAAGAGCACCACAGCGTGAAGTACGCGCTGGGCGCGCTGCAGGCTGCGGCGGAACTGTCGGCCAAGTACATCAATGACCGTCATCTGCCGGACAAGGCCATCGACGTCATCGACGAAGCCGGTGCCGCGCAGCGTGTGCTGCCCAAGAGCAAGCAGAAAAAGACCATCACCCGGGCCGAGGTGGAAGACATCGTGGCCAAGATCGCCCGGATTCCGCCGGCGTCGGTCTCCTCGGACGATCGCGGCAAGCTCAAGAGCCTGGACCGCGATCTCAAGAGCGTGGTGTTCGGTCAGGATCCGTCCATCGATGCCCTGGCGGCCGCCATCAAGATGGCGCGCTCGGGCCTGGGCAAGCCGGACAAGCCGATCGGCTCCTTCCTCTTCACCGGCCCGACCGGTGTGGGCAAGACCGAAGTGGCCAAGCAGCTGGCCTACATCCTGGGCATTGAGCTGATCCGCTTCGACATGTCCGAGTACATGGAGCGCCATGCGGTGAGCCGTCTGATCGGCGCGCCTCCGGGCTACGTGGGCTTTGACCAGGGCGGTCTGCTGACCGAGGCCGTCACGAAGAAGCCGCATGCGGTGCTGCTGCTCGACGAAATCGAGAAGGCGCATCCGGATGTCTTCAATGTGCTGCTGCAGGTCATGGACCACGGCACGCTGACCGACAACAACGGCCGCAAGGCTGACTTCCGCAACGTGATCATCATCATGACCACCAATGCGGGGGCGGAAGCGCTGCAGAAGGCCACCATCGGCTTCACGACCAAGCGGGAGCAGGGCGACGAAATGGGCGACATCAAGCGCCTGTTCACGCCGGAGTTCCGCAACCGTCTGGATGCCATCGTGCACTTCCGCTCGCTGGACGAAGACATCATCTTGCGGGTGGTGGACAAGTTCCTGCTGCAACTGGAGAGCCAGCTGCAGGAGAAGAAGGTGGAAGTCACCTTCAGCGATGCGCTGCGCAAGCATCTTGCGGCCAAGGGCTTCGATCCGCAGATGGGCGCCCGTCCGATGCAGCGGCTCATCCAGGACACGATCCGTCGTGCACTGGCCGACGAACTGCTCTTTGGCAAGCTGGTTGACGGCGGCCGCTTGAGTGTGGACGTGGACGACAAGGGCGAGGTCCTGCTGGACATCACCCCGACCAAGAAGGACAACAAGCCCAAGGCGGAGCCGGCCACGGCCGATTGATGCCCAGGACGGGGACGGGCTCAGAGTCCGTTCCCGGTTGAAGGTCCTGCCCGAAAAAAGGGCCCGCTTCATCAGCGGGCCCTTTGCTTTTTGGGGCTCAGACCGTGGACGGGTGAGCCGTGGTTCTCACTGGACCTTCGGGAAGTCGATGTCGGTGTCATTCACCCGGTTCACCAGGTTGGTGAAGGTGATCATGGAGACGGTGAGCAGGGCTTCGATGACCTGCTGGGCGTTGTAGCCGGCATCGGTCACGGCCTGCAGGACCTCGGCCGGCACCGTGCCACGCGTGGTCTGCACGATGCGCACGAACTTGAGCAGCGCATCGAGCTTGGCCTGGCCGGTGACATCGCCGGCGCGAATCTGCTGCAGTGCTTCTGGCGCCAGCCCGACCATGCGGCCCACCATCGAGTGGGCGGCCACGCAATAGTCACAGCCGTTGATCTCACTCACCGCCAGGCGGATGGCTTCCACCTCCGAGCGGCTCAGTCCGCCTTGCGACAGTGCGGCATCGGCGCCGAGCAGGGTGGACAGCGACTGGGGGCTGTAGCCGCCAATGGTGGCGTAGGCGTTGGGCACCTTGCCCACGGCCTTCTTGACCTGGGCAAAGAGCGTCGAGGCGTCGATCGAGAGTTGTTCCTGGGGGATGAGAGGGATGCGGGACATGATGAGACTCCGGTTGTTTTGGCCGCTGCACCCAATGCGCTGCGGATGGAAGCACTGTAGGCCGATGGGGTGAAATCATCTGCATCCTAGAATCGCAATATCATGCTCATAAGTATCATGCTGGGAATGCAGGGCATGGCGAACAGTCGGCTTGAGGGTTTGGGAGGAGGCTGCGGATGGATGTGCTGAGCCAGTGGCTGGCCTTGATGCCGGTAAGCGGGCAGGTGGAGACGCGCTGTCATTTCGGTGCGCCCTGGCGCATTGCCCCCGGGCCGGCTGCGCAGCTCGAGATTCCCTTCCACGTCCTGCTGGACGGGCATGCGGTGCTGGAGGCGCCGGGCGCCGCGCCCGTGACGCTTCAGCCCGGCGATGTGGTGCTGCTGCCGCATGGGGACGCTCATCTGCTCCATGACGGCAGCGGTCAGCCGCCGCTCGGGGCCACGGAGCGAGCCTCTGCTGTGCTCACCGTGGCGGAGAACGGGGGCGACGGGCCGGTGGCCGATCTGCTGTGCGGACGCTTCCTGCTCGGTGCGCAGTCCGCTCCCATGGTCCGTCAGTTTCTTCCTGCGAGCCTGGTGGTGAGCAGCGACGAAGCCAGCGGCCGCGCAGGCCAGGGCGCTGATGACGGCTCAACCCGCCAGCGGCTGGCGCAACTCATTGGCTTGATGCGCCTGGAAGCGCAGGAGGAAGGGCCGGGCAGCGGGGCGGTGATCGGTCACCTGTGCGGAGCGCTGTTTTCCCTGGCGCTTCGCCGCGCCAGCCAGCAAGCGCAGGGTGGTGCGCAGACCCTGCTGGCGCTGGCGCACCGCACCAGCCTCCAACCGGCGCTCATGGCCCTGTTCAACGAGCCGCACAAGCCGTGGACCTTGCCCGAGCTGGCCGCGTTGTGCCACATGTCCCGCGCGACGCTGATCCGGCACTTCGAGACCGCCACTGGCCGCTCCCCGGCCGAGCTGCTGCTGCAGATCCGCATGGCCCGGGCCATGCAGCGCCTGCTGCAATCCGGGCTGTCTGCGGCGGCGATTGCGGATGAGGTGGGCTACCAGTCTGAAGCGGCGTTTCAGCGGGCTTTCAAGCGGCATCTGGGCATCACGCCCGCGAAGTTCCGCATGGCCCGCGGCCATTCGTGAGGACCAGCCCGCCCGCACTCCGCAGCCTGGTGCACGCAGTCAGGCGGACAGCGTTCTTCGCGATGGGACCTAGAGATAAAGCGCCCGTATCGTGTCGCCATCCAGCGGTGTGACGGTGGAATCGGGTGCGATCCCAAAGCGCGTCTCGGCCTCTGACGGATTGTCGACCAGACACCCTCGCGCCCGCGCATGGAGCGACATCAGCGTATGCAGGTCGGGCTTGACCATCTCCCGCAAGGCTCGCAGCATCAACGACACCCCGGCCTGGTTGCCGGCCACGCTGTTGGCAAAGCGAGGGTGCTCCTTCAAAGCGATATCGGCCCACAGGACTTCCCGGTGCTGCAGATCCAGCACCAGGGGTAGGCTGATCCTCGCATCGGAGCTCAGGTCGACACGGTCCACGACCGTGCGTGCCTCGAAGGGCTCACCGGACCGTACATCCGTGCGAGACATCCAGCCCGCGAAACATTCGGGCAGATCGCAGTAGGCTTGGCCGGAGTAGCTGTTGATGCACATCACCACGAACCGAACGCCGCGGGCGCGCAGCAGGCTCAGGTCCAGGTCGATGAATTCGCAAGCGCCTTTGGGCGCGTCAACGATGTCGCCGCTGTGGTGCGCGCCCCACGCCCGCAGGTTGTAGAACGCGAGGGTGTCGAGGTGGCCATAGTCGTCGCCGTACAGCACCGCGGAAAGGTCGATATCGACCCTGGAGCGGCCGTTCATCCACCACAGGAACAGCCTCACGAATCCGCCCGCAGGCATTGGAATCCGGCTGCCGCGCGCAAAGGTGCGTAGTGACTTTGACGCGGCTCGCTGAGCCAGTGGCACTGCATAGCGGGCCAGGGCTGGATCCACGAAGCAGCGACCCAGCGGCGGCAGAAGCGCGAATCGCGCCAACAGCACTTCTTCGCAGCCCTGCACGACCTGTTGAGCGACTGCCGCGTCAATCGCGTCGCGCCGATCCGCTCGCGCGAACACTTTGGCGACCTCGCCCTTGGGGAAGAAAACCCGCAAGCGCCGCTGGTCGCCGCGCGCCTTGAAGTGCGTCAGAACCTGCAGCAGCACGGGCGTGGAGACGCGAGGCGCCAAGTCCGCAAAGCGCATGAGCAGCGCCTGCGGCGCTTCACTCTTGCGCAGCAGCAGGTCCAGCCGACGGGCGTACTCTCCGGGGCGGGCCTCCAGGGCCTGCGCGGCACCAGCCACGTCACCGATGGCGAGCGCTTGTTCCACACGATGGTTGAAGCTCACGAAGGGCAGACCGTCGCGAATGACCGCAAACGCTGCGGCAGTCTTCGGAAAGCGATCGCGGTGTTCACCCGGATGCAGGCGCTCACCCAAGCGCTTGAAGGGTTCGATCCGGCGGCGCATGTCCTCGGTCAGGTCGCTGCACCCCTCCAGAAGCGCCAGCAGCAGGCGCCGTTGGCGGCGCGTGAACCGTGCAAAGCGCGTTGAAGAAGCCAGTGACAGGTCTCCGCCGGACAGACCTACCGCAAGCCGCAGGACGTCTGTGGCGGTGCGCAAATGGGTGTGGACGAACTGCTGCGTCCGCTCGTCGTGGTCCAAGTGGAGCACCAGTTGAGCCCCGATCAAAGCGAGGTTCTCTTTGAACGGGAACTTCGCCGGCAGCAGGCGGAACACATCGGCCTCATAGTGCCGGATCCACCAACCCAGGTCCGCACGGTCTTGTTCCGACAGCGACGCCGCCGAACCTGCCAGCCGCGTGAAGAGTGCTTCGAAGTCTTCCAGCGAGCCCAGCTCCACAATCCGCGGGAAGCGCTGGTTCAGCAGCAGCGGCGGCCGATCCTCTTCTGTGGCCGCCACGCGGCGCAGACTGACATAGTGCTTCAGGGCGTTGAGGTAGAGCTCTGCTTCGGTCAGCGCCATCACCTGAGCCGGAAAGCCGGGGTACAGCGGGGTGTACTCGCGATGCGCGCCAAGCAGCTTGCGCATCTCTTGAGTCAGTTGGCGCAGCAATGGCGCGGCCTGTTCGACCGACAGGGTGGACAGGCGCGCGACCAGATCATCCGCGAGCACGAATCCCAGCGCCTCGATCTCCTTGAGCATCGTGGCCATCTGCTGCGGCGTGAGGCCGCCCTGGCCGGGCGGCACATGCAACCGCGAACGGCGCCGCAGGTAGATCTCGTTCATCGTCCGGTCCCTGGAAACAACATCGCCTGTGGCAAGACAGGCGATGAGCGGAAAGCGGGGGCCCTAGGTTTGCAGGGTTGAGAAGGAAGGACCCCCATAGCCGCGAATTCACTATAACCCAGCCGGATCCTGCCGGAAGAAGTCGCGGAGGATGCGATAGAGCTGCGGCTGTTCCTGCTTCAGTCCGCGAGGCGCGACAAAAAACGCTTCCACCGCCACCGCGAAGAACTCGTCCAGCGCATCAGCCCCGTAGGGATCGATCACGGTGGCATACCCCGCATCCACTTGCTGGTAGAACCACTCCCATTCGGCCTGCAGCGTCGCCTGCCAGTCCGCTTGGGCGTCCCGCGTGGACAGGGCCGGTGCGGCGTTGAGTGTTCCGTCCCGCATGTCGATCACATGCGCGAATTCGTGGATGACCACGCTGTAGACCGGATCAAAACCTTCCAGCCGCTCCTCATGAGCCTCCGGCGACACCTCGCTCCAGGCCAGAACCAGCGGTCCGCCCGGCATGGCTTCGCCGGAGAAGCTGTCCTCGTAGGCATGGACCACGCCGTCCTCGTCCATCTCCTCGCGCGGCACCACCACCTGACCTTCATGCATGACAATGCCCACAAAGCCGTCATACCACTGCAGCCCCAGCTTCAGGATGGGCAAGCAGGCCTGCGCCGCCACGTAGACGGCAATTTCGTCGGTCACCTCGAAGCCGCCCGCGCCGTGGAATTCCTTGGATGCGAGGAACAGGGAACACAGGCGGCGCAGCTCGGCCAGGTCGTCCGCGGAGCGTTGGCCGATGAAGGGATAGCGCAGCAGCGTCAGCTGCCAGAGCGTGTCCGGAATAGCGTGGCGTGCCAGCAGGCGTTGCTCGCGATACTGGCGCCAGCGTTGGAAGAGCGGTCTGAGCATGACAGCGGACCAGAACGTGCGGGCCGACCCCGCTCAGTGGCGCAGGCGGTCCCGAACGGCTTCGGTGCGCATCGGTGCGTCACGGCGCAGGCCGGTCGCATCCAGGATCAGCACGTCCCCCCGCTGCGCATGGTCGAAGTCCCAGTCGGACAGCACGATGCGGCGCAGGCCGTTGCCCAGGTCATGATCCGCCGGTCGATGGGTGTGGCCGTGAATCAGCACATCGCAGCCGGACGCCTTGAGCCAGTCCCGGCAGCCCTGCGGGTCCACATCGGCCCACTGCATCGGATCTTGCTGATGCGCCTTGCTGCGTCCCCGCAGATAACGGGCCAAGGCGCGGCGGGCCGACAGCGGCAGTGCCAGCAGCAGGGCCTTCACCCACGGGCGGCGCACGACGGCGCGGGCGCGCTGATAGCCGACGTCATCCACACAGAGCAGGTCGCCATGGCTGAGCAGCCAGCGTCGGCCGAAGGCCTCCAGCCGGGTGGGGTCGTCCAGCAGCGTCAGCCCGGCGTCATAAGCCATGGCCGGGCCCAGCATGAAGTCCCGGTTGCCGTGCATGAAAAACAATCGGGTGCGGCGGGCCGCATCCCGCAGCAGGCTCATGCACTGCTGCTCGAAACTCTCCGGCACCCAGCGGACATCGTCGCCAATCCAGGCTTCGAAGATGTCGCCCAGCAGGAACACCGCGTCGGCCGGTGTGGCCGCCAGGTGCTCACGCAAGCGCTCCACCGTGCGGGGGAGGGCGGGCGACAGGTGCAGGTCGGACAGTACATCCACCCGCCGCCAGAGCGGCTCGGCGCGCAGGGTCGCCAGCGGACCCGGCAGCGGGAAGGATGCTGCGTTCACTCGAGGACGACTGCCTTTTCGATGATCACAGCGTCCACCGGGACGTCGTCATGGAAACCGGAGCGGCTGGTCTTGACCTTCTCGATCTTGTCCACCACCTCGGTGCCGCCGATGACCTTGCCGAACACGGCATAGCCCCAGCCGGACGGGCTTTCGCTCTTGAAGTTCAGGAACTCGTTGTCGACGGTGTTGATGAAGAACTGGGCGCTGGCCGAGTGCGGCGCATTGGTGCGGGCCATCGCCAGGGTGTACTTGTGGTTCTTCAGGCCGTTGTTGGCTTCGTTCTGGATCGGCGCGTCGGTGGGCTTTTGCTTCATGCCTTCTTCAAAGCCGCCGCCCTGGACCATGAAGCCCTTGATGACGCGGTGGAAGATGGTGCCGTCGTAGTGGCCCTTGCTGGCGTAGGCGATGAAGTTGGCGACGGTGACCGGGGCCTTTTCATCGTCCAGTTCCACGGTGATCAGTCCGTGGTTGGTATGCAGTTCGACTTTCTTGCTCATGGTTTGTTCTCCACGGTGGCTTTGTTGATGAGGATGGGGGTGGTGGGCAGATTCTGGAACATCATGTTCTTCGCAGCGGTGGGGGTGGCGCGGATCTTGTCCACCACCTCCATCCCTTCGATGACGTAGCCAAACACGGCGTAGCCGCGGCCGTCCGGCGCGTAGCCGGGGTCCAGGCCGGGGTTGTCCACCACATTGATGAAGAACTGGGACGTGGCCGAGTTCGGATCGTTGGTGCGGGCCATGGCCACGCTGCCGCGGATGTTGAGCAGGCCGTTGCCGGCTTCCAGCGGAATCGGCGGCTTGGTGGGCTTTTGCGACAGCTGCGGCGTGTAGCCGCCGGTCTGCACCATGAAGCCGTCGATCACCCGGTGGAAGATGACGCCGTTGTAGTGGCCCGACTTCACATAGGCCAGGAAGTTGGCGACGCTTTTGGGCGCCTTCTCCGGCTCCAGCTGGATGCGGATGTCGCCCAGCGTGGTGCTCAGCTTCACGACCTGGGCCTGTGCCAGCGAGGCGGCCAGGCTCAGCGCGGTGGCGGCCAGCGCCATCAGCAGTTTGGTGGTCCTCATGGGGATGCTTGTGAGTACGGGTGGGTGGAAGGATGCCGGGCAGGCCCGTCGGCTGGGCCGGGAGCCTGCAGCGGCGCGGACATCAGTGGGACTGTGGCTTGGGCATGCGGTGGGCCCGGGGGGGGGGCTCCCGACGCCGGGTCAGGGCGCCGGACGCTTGCCGTTGTTCAGGTCGGACACGCGCTGCAGCTTGAGCTTCAGCGCCGAATCATCCCCCAGGGCCTGCTTCAGCGCACGCTCATACGCTTGCTGGGCCAGGCGCATCAGCACATCGCCAAGGTTCTCCTGGGCCTGTGCATGGTCGGGTTGCAGCTCCAGCGCGCGCATCAGCTGCTGGCGGGCAGCTTCATATTCGCCGCGGGCCGCATGGATCACGGCCAGGTTGTTGTAGGGGTCCGCCAGGTCGGGGTATTCCTCGGTCAGGGCGGTGAAGACGCTGCGGGCGCGTTCGAGCTGGCGCTGCTCCAGCAGCATCGTGCCCAGCGCAAAGCGCAGTCGCGGGTCGTCCGGGGTGGCCTTGAGCGCGTCCTCGACGGCCTTGACGGCCAGGTCGCGTTTGCCGGCGGCCCACAGGGCCTGAGCGTCGTCCAGGGCAGCAGCATGTACGGCCGTCGAGGTGAGCAGGGCCAGTGCGATGCAGCAGCTGTGGAACAGGGCGGGGAACTTGGGCATGGGCGGATGGCGATGGTCAAGGCCGTGGTGTCGGGGGGAAGAGGGCTGCGCGCGAACCCGCAAAGGGTCTGCCCGGAGCTCCCGAACCAGCGGGCCGCTATACTGACGGTCATTCTAGAGCGAGCTGTCGTCTCTCGCCCGACCAATGCCCTTGTTGTGCCCTATCGCCGCACCGGCCCGTCCCGCTGACGGTGCTTGCGGCTCCAGCATCACGCCTTTCCCTCCGGCCCCAGCGCCGGTCTGACCCGGCCGACGCCGGGATGGGGAGTCGTCCGGGCCGGCGGTTGGCGCGCCGGACACACCAGTGGCCCATCCATGTCCTCCTTGCGCATTTTCAATACGCTGACTCGTCAGCCTGAACCGTTCCAGCCGATTGATCCGGGCCACGTCCGCATGTATGTCTGCGGCATCACCGTCTACGACCTGTGCCACATGGGTCATGCGCGGATGAACATCGCCTTCGACGTCGTCTACCGCTGGCTCCAGGCCAGTGGCTACAACCCGACCTACGTCCGCAACATCACCGACATCGACGACAAGATCATCCGCCGTGCGCTCGAGCGCGGCCTGACCATCCGTCAGCTGACCGACGAGATGATCACCGCCATGCACCGGGACTTCGACGCCCTGGGCATCGCCAAACCGACCCACGAACCGCGCGCCACCGACTATGTCCCCCAGATGCTGGACATCATTGGCCGCCTGGAAGCCAAGGGCCTGGCCTACCAGGCCGAGGGCGGCGATGTGAACTATGCGGTGCGCAAGTTCGAGGGCTACGGCAAGCTCAGCGGCAAGTCGGTGGACCAACTGCGCGCCGGCGAGCGCGTGGCGGTGGACACCGGCAAGCAGGATCCGCTGGACTTCGTGCTGTGGAAGTCCGCCAAGGCGGAAGAGCCGGCCGAGGCGAAGTGGGCCAGCCCTTGGGGCGAAGGCCGTCCCGGCTGGCACATCGAGTGCTCGGCCATGAGCTGCGCCCTGCTGGGCGAGCGCTTCGACATCCATGGCGGCGGCATGGACCTGCAGTTCCCGCACCATGAGAACGAAATTGCGCAGAGCGAAGGCGCCTTCGGCCATCCGTTCGTCAACCTCTGGATGCACAACGGCTTCCTGAACGTCGACAACGAGAAGATGTCCAAGAGCCTGGGCAACTTCTTCACCATTGCGGACGTGCTCAAGAAGTTCGATGGCGAGGCCATCCGTTTCTTCATGCTGCGCACCCACTACCGCAGCCCCTTCAATTTCAGCGACGCCAGCCTGGACGACGCCCGCACGGCAGTGCGCCGTCTCTACACCGCGCTGGACGCCGTGCCGGCCGACGAGGTGAGCATCGACTGGACCACCGGTCCGGCCGCTGACTTCAAGCGGGCGATGGACGACGACTTCAACACCCCGGGCGCCCTGGCCGTGCTTTTCGAGCTGGCCAATCAGGTCAACCGCAGCCGCTCCGGGGCGGATGCCGGTCTGCTCAAGGCGCTGGGCGCTGTGCTGGGCGTGCTGCAACAGGCTCCCAAGGCCTATCTGCAAGCCGGGGAGGGCCTGGACGAGGCCTTCATCGAGTCGCAGATCGCCGCCCGTGCCGCCGCCAAGGCCGCCCGGAACTTTGCCGAGGCCGACCGCATCCGTCTGTCCCTGACCGAGCAGGGCATTGAGCTGAAGGATTCTGCCGCTGGCACCACATGGGTCCGTACGGGCGCCAAGGCTGGGGTGAAGGCCTGATGGGGCGTGTGGCGACCGCCGGGGTGACCCCGGACTATTGGGACGAAGCCTGCCGTCATCTGGTCAAGCGCGACCGGGTGATGAAGAAGCTCATTCCCCAATTCGGCGAGGCCCGGCTGCAGAGCCGGGGTGACGCTTTCACGACCCTGGCCCGCTCCATCGTGGGCCAGCAGATCTCGGTCAAGGCCGCGCAGTCGGTCTGGGACAAGTTCGCCGGTCTGACCACCGGCCCTTCCAACCGGATCAAACCGGCCGAGGTGCTGGCGCTGGAAAAAGACCAGCTCAAGGCGGTGGGCCTGTCGGCGCGCAAGGTGGAATACCTCAGCGACCTGGCCCAGCATTTCGAGTCGGGACAGGTTCATCCGCGCCAATGGGCGCAGATGGACGACGAAGCCATCATTGATGAGCTGGTGGCCATCCGCGGCATCGCCCGCTGGACGGCCGAAATGTTCCTCATCTTCCATCTGATGCGGCCGAATGTGCTGCCCCTGGACGACCTGGGGTTGCTCAAGGGCATCAGCCAGCACTACTTCAGCGACGAGCCGGTCTCCCGGGCCGAAGCGCGGGAGCTGGGCGAGGGCTGGGCCCCCTATCGGTCTGTGGCCACATGGTACATTTGGCGTAGCCTGGATCCGCTACCAGTGGATTACTGATATGAGCAAACGACACTTTCTCGAGTTCGAGCAACCCATTGCCGAGCTGGAAACCAAGATTGACGAACTCCGCTACGTGCAGAGCGAGTCCGCGGTGGATATCTCGGAAGAGATCGACCGTCTCAGCAAAAAGAGCCACCAACTCACCAAGGACATCTACGCCAACGTGCTGCCGTGGCAGGTGTATCAGGTGGCGCGGCATCCGCAGCGCCCCCAGACGCTGGACTACTGCCGCGACGTGTTCACCGAGTTCCAGGAACTGCACGGCGACCGTCATTTTGCGGATGATGCCGCCATCGTCGGCGGTCTGGCACGCTTCAACGGCCAACCCTGCATGATCATCGGTCATCAGCGCGGCGCGGACGCCAAGGAGCGCACCCTGCGCAACTTCGGCATGCCCCGTCCGGAAGGCTATCGCAAGGCCCTGCGCCTGCTCAAGCTGGCCGAGAAGTTCGGCCTGCCGGTCTTCACCTTCATCGACACGATGGGCGCTTATCCCGGCATCGGCGCGGAAGAGCGCGGCCAGTCGGAAGCCATCGGCCGCAACATCTTCGAGATGGCGCAGTTGGAAGTGCCGATCGTCGCCACCGTCATCGGTGAAGGCGGCTCCGGCGGCGCCCTGGCCATCGGCGTGGCCGACCAGGTGCTGATGCTGCAGTTCTCGGCTTATTCGGTCATCTCTCCGGAAGGCTGCGCGTCCATCCTCTGGAAGACCGCCGCCCGCGCCCCCGAAGCCGCGGAAGCGCTGGGCATCACCGCCCACCGCCTCAAGGCCATGGGCCTGGTCGACAAGATCGTCAGCGAGCCGGTCGGCGGTGCTCACCGCGACCCCAAGGCCATGGCCTCGGGCCTGAAGCGCGCCCTCGGCGACGCGCTGCGCCAGGTGTCCGATCTCAAGACCAAGGACCTGCTGGAACGCCGTTATGAGCGTCTGCAGGCCTACGGCCGCTTCAGCGACACCAAGAATCACTGAGTCCCTGGCCGGCGACGCCGCCAGCCGCTCCATGCCTCCCGACACACCGACCCACGCAGCGGCCTCCCAGCCGCGCGTCGTGGCGGTGGCTTGCAGCGGGGGGCGTGATTCCACCGCCTTGCTTCACGCCACCGCCGCTGCGGCCCATGACCTGGGCTTGCAGGTGGTGGCGCTGCACGTCCATCACGGGCTGAACCCCCAGGCCGACGACTGGCTGCGCCATCTGCAGGCGCAGGTGGCAGCGTGGGCCTCGCAGGGCTGGCCGGTGCGGCTGTGCTGGGAACGGCTGGAAGGGGCGCCGGCGGCGGGTGACAGCATCGAAGCCTGGGCCCGGGCTGGACGTCATCAGGCCCTGCAGCGCATGGCGCGGGATGCGCAGGCCGACCTGCTGCTGCTGGCCCATCACCGGCGCGATCAGGCCGAGACCTTTTTGCTGCAGGCCCTGCGCGGCGCGGGCATGGCGGGGCTGGCGGCCATGCCAGAGCAGCAGTGGCGGGACGGCATCTGCTGGGCGCGGCCCTGGCTGCAGCAGCCGGCCGAGGCGGTGCAGCGCTATGTGCAGCAGCACTCGCTCACCCATATCGAAGACGACAGCAACGCCAGCCTGCGTTTTGCGCGGAATCGTCTGCGCCATGAGGTCTGGCCGTTGTTGACCGCTGCCGCGCCCGGTGCGGAACAGGCCTTGGCGCAGTCGGCCACCTGGGCGCAAGAGGCGCTGGCCTTGCAACTGGAGATGGCGGAGCAGGATCTGGCGGTGTGGACGCGAGGGCTTGATCGTTCGGTCTCCGCTGGCGCTGCGGAAGCCGAAGACACAGCCGCCACGGCTGCAACGACTGCCACGGCTGCCAAAGCTGCCACTGCGGTTCCATCGGAACCTGGGGGCCCGTTGACAGCGTTGGCCCCAAGCGGCCCAGGGCAAGGTCCGGCACTGCTGACCGAGGCATGGCAGCGCCTCTCGCAAGCCCGACTCTCCAATCTTCTACGCGCATGGCTGCGTCAGGAGTCCGGCCGCAGCGCACCGGCCTCACTGGTGGAGCGGCTTTTGCGGGAGGTGAGGGCGGCCGAAGTGGGCCGCTGGCCGTTCGGCGATCACGAGGTGCAGCTGTATCGCGGTCGGTTGAACGTGGTGCGCGCGCAGGAGCGGACCACTGCGCACGGACTGGGACATCCTAAGCCGCAGGTGTCGATGGACCGCGCGAGCGAGCCGGTGGATCGGTCGGGCGGCACCACCGATGCCGTGGCTCCGGCCCTGGTGATGGACCTCTCCCGCCCCGGCCGATACCCCGTGCCCGCCTGGCGTGGGGAGATCGAGGTCTTCGAGGTTTTCCCCACGGCCGAGGTCCCGGCGCGCGGCTTGTCGGCTTCCCGCCTCATCAAGGTCGAGTTGCGTCCGCGCGAAGGCAGTGCCCGGTTTCAGGCCCATGCCAACGGTGTTCCGCGAAGCCTCAAGAAATGCTGGCAGACCGCCGGAATCCCGGCGCCACAGAGGGAAGGACCGCTGCTCTACCTGGCGCAGACCCTGGTGTTTGTGCCGTCCCTGGGCCTGGATGCGCGCTGCGTGGAGCAGCGTGCCGAGCCGCTGCTGGCCCTGCGTTGGCACCCGGCCGCATGCGGATGCTGCATGGCTTGCTGAACTTGGACCTATAGAATCGACGGCTCCGGCCGCGGTGCCTGCTTGGGTGTAAGTCGCGGCCTCCCCCTGCGTCTGAAGACACTCCCATGGCATTGATCGTTCACAAGTACGGCGGCACCTCGATGGGGACCCCCGACCGTATCCGCAATGTGGCCAAGCGCGTCGCCAAGTGGGCCCGCGCCGGTCACCAGATGGTGGTGGTGCCCTCGGCCATGAGCGGCGAGACCAACCGCCTGCTGGGCCTGGCCAAGGAACTCTCCCCCACCAGCAGCACCCCGGCGCTGATGCGCGAGCTCGACATGATCGCCGCCACCGGCGAGCAGGTGTCGGTGGGTCTGCTGGCCATTGCGCTGCAGGCCGAAGGCATGGATGCGGTCAGCTACACCGGCTGGCAGGTGCCCGTGGCCACCGACAGCTCCTACACCAAGGCCCGCATCGAGAGCATCGACGACACCAAGGTGCGCGCCGACCTGAATGCCGGCCGTGTGGTCGTCATCACTGGCTTCCAGGGGGTGGACGAGGCCAACAACATCACCACGCTGGGCCGCGGCGGGTCGGACACTTCGGCTGTGGCCATCGCCGCGGCGATGAAGGCCGACGAATGCATGATCTACACCGACGTGGACGGCGTCTACACCACCGACCCGCGTGTGGTGCCCGAAGCCCGTCGCCTGCACACCATCAGCTTTGAAGAAATGCTGGAGATGGCGTCGCTGGGCTCCAAGGTGCTGCAGATCCGCTCGGTGGAATTCGCCGGCAAGTACCGCGTGCCGCTGCGCGTGCTGTCCAGCTTCACCGCCTGGGACATCGACATCAACGAGGAAGCCAAGTCCGGCACCTTGATCACCTTTGAAGAGGACGAAAAAATGGAACAAGCTGTCGTCTCGGGCATTGCCTTCAACCGCGACGAAGCCAAGGTCACCCTGCTGGGCGTGCCTGACAAGCCGGGCATTGCGTTCCAGATCCTGGGCCCGGTGGCCGACGCCAATATCGATGTGGACGTGATCATTCAGAACGTCTCGCAGGACGGCAAGACCGACTTTTCCTTCACCGTGCACCGCAACGACTACCAGCGCGCCATCGAGCTGCTGGAGACGACGGTGGGCCCCGCGGTGCAGGCCGCCAAGGTCAGCGGCGACACCCGCATCTGCAAGGTGTCCATCGTGGGCATCGGCATGCGCTCGCATGTGGGCATTGCCTCGAAGATGTTCCGCTCGCTGTCGGAAGAGGGCATCAAGATCCAGATGATCACCACGAGTGAGATCAAGACCTCGGTGGTGATTGACGAGAAGTACATGGAACTGGCGGTGCGTGCGCTGCATCGCGCCTTCGACCTGGACCAGGATAAGACGGCCTGACCGGCCTGAGAGTGCAGCTGACAGGGCGGCTGACAGGGCGCGCGATGTTGCCCGTGACATGGCGCGTGACGTTGCGCGTGACGTTGCGCGTGACATGGCGCGTGACATGGCGCGTGAGGTCGGGCTTGCTCAAGCGCGCAAGCGCTGGGCGCATTGCGATTTCTCAGAGAGATTCTTGGGAATCTTCTCTGAGGCTTCAAAAACCCGTGCTATAGTTTCAGCTTCTTCGGATGGAGACGTGACCGAGTGGCCGAAGGTGCTCCCCTGCTAAGGGAGTATGTGGGCAAAACCTGCATCGAGGGTTCGAATCCCTCCGTCTCCGCCAACTGAATGTGAGGCCCCCGCAGCGCAAGTTGCGGGGGCTTTCTCACGTCTGGAGCCCAAGCACTTGGACGAACGAGGGGACCTGGGTACTGGCTCATGTTGTGGCGCCAAGGTTGTGGCGTTCACGTCGATCGCATCCGAATCCCGCTTGCACAGGATCCCTTGTGCGCATGATCCCGCTCATGCTCGCTCGTGCTGTTTGTCACAGCGCGTTTTGCACTCTGAATTCGGGCCTCGCGCTGTTGCTGCTGGATACGGTCCGATGCCTGCAATCCCCCTATTCAAGGGAGAAGTGCTCTACATTCACAGCGCATGCACACTCCGAATTCGTCTGAACAGCCCGATCTGTCCATGGCCCGTTTGCTGATCCAGCAACACCCGTTGGCCACACTGATGCTGCAGGACCCGACGCACGGCCTCAGCGCCGTGCCGGTGCCCATGATCTGGGGTGCGGACAAGAACAAGCCAGACCAATGGTGGGTGGAAGGGCACATGGCCCGGTCCAGCCAGAACACGGATGCGCTGGTCAGCGGCAAGGCGGGCCAAGTGCTGGTGCAGTTCAGCGGCCCCGGGGCTTATGTGTCCCCACGGCATTACGACGTCTCCAAGTCGGTGCCCACCTGGAACTACGTGACGGTGCAGATCCACGGACGTGTGCAGATCATCGACAGTCCGCTGGAGAAAGACACGCTGCTCAAGCGCCTGATCGCCACCCAGGAACCCGCCTACGCGCGCGACTGGAGCGGTCTGCCCGCAGACCGTGACGGCAAGCTGCTGGGCAGCATCATCGGGTTCCGCATTCCGGTGGAGCGCTGCGTGCTGAAGGTCAAGCTCAGCCAGAACCGCAGCGAAGGGGAACGCAGCCGCATCCTGGCGCACCAGCGCAAGGGCAGCTATGAAGAGCAGGTGCTGGCGCGCTGGATGACGCTGCTGGCGCAGCGCTGAGGCGAGCGCGCCGCGGGCCTGTCAATTAACGCGTGTTGAGTGAGAGAGGCGGGTAGACCCAGTTGGGGTCGGACGCCTTCATGAGCCGAACCCTTTCCTCATACAGCGATTCCTCCATGGACCGGTACGCCGCCCATTGCCCTTTCTGCACCGATTCCAAGACCCGATTCCATTGCTCTTTAAAGGCCGGATGGTCGTCGATGGAGAACGGCGGGCTGCCCTCAAACCCCGTGCGCGTCGCGATGAGTGAGTTCAGGGCATGCCGGAGTTGATAGAGCTCCGAGGCATTCGCAAAGAGGACCGATTCTTCTTTGCCAATGAGGCATCGATCCAGATCGGACCCCTTGCGCTGACTCATCTGCCGCAGGAGTTGCTCCGCTCGTTCGAATGCGGGAAATCGGTCGGCAACGCCCAGGCGGGTTGCTAACGCCCGCGTGCCTTGGATCGTGTCCTGAAGTTCCCCGCAGCGCTGGCTGAGCCGAGCCTCAGCGTTTTCTCGAATCTCCCGGATCATCGCATTGACTTGTGCGGACCTTTGCTTGACCGTGGAGGCGTGCTGGGCCGTGAACGGCGGGGGCGGCATGTTGGCAGGGAGCCCCAGCCGGCCAGTGACCAAGTCCGGAGCTACGTCCGCCAGAAAGGAGCGATCGGCCAGCGCGCGGCAATGCTGCAGCCTGTTCGATGCCTGCTCCCGCGGAAGATTGACACTTGGATCGTCGGACTGAACCAAGCGCATCAGCTGTTGTGCCTTCGTGAAGGTGTCCTGAATGTCCCTCATCAGGGCCTGGCGTTCCCTGGGGGGCAGGGGTTGCTGTTGGGCGTGCTGGGCGCCGCTGGCGGCAGAAGTGGCGCCGATTGAACTGGCGCGGTTCATGGGGTGCATGGAAGGAGGCGGCAAGTTGAAACCACTATGTGCCTCAGCGCCTGCGCGTGGGTTCCATCCGCAGGAGCGATGGCCCGCGGCGCAAGGTCATTCGGACTCGGGCTTCCACCCAGGGTCTTGCTTTTCAAAGTGGGCATCCCCGCCGGGCATCGGGCTGTATGACGCCAGCGAGGCCTGATGCAGCAGATCGGCCTGCCACTGCCGCATGGCGCTGAGCTCACGCCGGAATGACGCCAGCTGATCCTTCTCCAGCAGGGCGATCATGCCGGTCCAGCGCTCGTGGTAACGCGGTTGATTCTGCTGCGACAAATCGGTCAGGTTGCCGCTGCGTCCTCGGCGCAGGCTCATGAGCGCCTCCACTGCCTCGCGGGTGTCCTTCAGGCTGACCGGTTTTCGGGGCGTGTTGAGCCAGGCGTCGTACTTGGCAATTCGGCAGCCCTCCCCATCGTGGGCGGTGGGCCGTTGCCGCACGTTTCGAAGCAGCTCTCTCGCGTGGACGCAGGCGGGAGGGTTGCAGGTCGCCGGCAGGCGGGCCAGCAGCGAGTTGATCTCGATCAGCTCATTCTCAACAGGCTGCATGAGGATCCGGAGCTTGGCGTCCGCCATGGCGGAACACTCCTTGGCCACGGCCGAGACCGCTGCGGCGCGGTCAAGCGCTTCATCCCTGTGATGACTGCTGAACGCGGGAGGCGGCGTATCGGCGGGGGGAGGCTTCAGGCCATCGCCCACGGCGGGCCACACGTCCCGCAGGTAGTCGGTGTCGGCAGCCTGCCAGCAGCGTGACACCATCGATGCCTGGGTCGCGGGATCCAGCCGGGATGCCGGGTCGTTGGACCGGAGGAACGCGATCAGGGTGTGGATGCGCCGCACCGTGGTGCCGACCAGGTCGATCAGGGGCCTGGCTTCTGTGGCGGGTAGCAACTGCGCTGGAGCGGCTGGACCGGTGGTGTTCGACACCGAGCAAGCGCTGGAAAACTGGCCGGGGAGGCGATGCATGACGAAATCCAATCACGCCTGAAGCGCAAGAGCTAAAACATCGCTGTGTGGGGCGGAGGGGTCCGCGCAGTTCGGGCGGCGCTGTCCGGTCCTGTCCGGCCTGGTCCGGCGTTGTCCGGCGTTGTCCGCCACTGTCCATCCCAGTGTCCGCGGACACTGGCCAGAGCTCTCCGCTCATCGCCAAGTCCTTGAATTCAAACAGATTCTGATCCGTTTGCGACATGGCACGGCCTTTGCGATCGTCTTGGACAGTCTCACTTGTCCTCCCTCCAAGACGCCATGATCCGCGACACCTCCGGCCAAGACCGTCCCCTCACGCCTGCTTCCACCGTCTGGTCCCGCCACCGCCGCCTGCTGCTGGCCGGCGGTGTGATCGGCGTGGGCGCCCTGGTCAGTGCGACCGCCTTGCCCGCCGTGAAGCGGATGGTGACGGGCGGGGCCTCGGTCAGTGAGCAGCGCCTGGGCCTGGCGACGGTCGAGGTCGGGCCGCTGGTGCGGGACATTGCCGGTGAAGGCAAGGTCGTGGCCGCCATGAGCCCGACGGTCTATGCGCTGCACGGCGGCAACCTCGTGCTGCGCGTCAAGGCGGGCGACAAGGTCACCCAGGGCCAGCTCCTCGGCGAGATCGACAGCCCCGACCTGCGCGCCCGTCTGGCCCAGGAGCAGAGCAATGCCGACGCGCTGCGCACGGAGCTGCTGCGCGCCGAAGTGGACGGTCGTGAACAACGCGCTGCCTTGGGGAGCACGCTGGAAAGCGCCACCATCGACCTGCAGACGGCCCGCAACGACCTGGAGCGGCAGACCAAGGCTTTTGAGGCAGGTGCCGTGGCCGGCATGCAGGTCGAGAAGGCCCGGGACGCGATGGAGAAGGCCCGCATCACCCAGGCCCATGCCCAGGCGGGGATCGGCCTGAAGGACGACAGCCTGAAGTTCGAGCGCCAGGCCCGGCAGCAGGCCTTGCAGCGTCAGTTGCTGCTGGTGCAGGACCTGCGCCGCCAGATCGAGGAGCTGCAACTGCGCTCGCCGGTCAATGGACAGGTCGGGCAACTGCTGGTGGCGGAGCGGGCCAATGTGGCGGCCGGTGCCGGTCTGCTCACGGTGGTGGACCTGACCTCCCTGGAAGTGCAGATGCAGGTGGCCGAGAGTTTTGCGCGAGACCTGGCCATCGGCATGCCCGGCGAGATCTCCGGCAATGGCCGACAGTTCCGCGCGCTGGTCAGCTCGGTCTCACCCGAGGTGGTCAATGGCGAGGTTGCCGCGCGGCTGCGTTTTGAGGGCGACATGCCTGCGCAGTTGCGGCAGAACCAGCGCCTGTCGGTGCGGGTGCTGCTGGACCGCCGCGACAAGGTCGTCACCGTCAGCCGCGGCAGCTTTGTGGAGGAGGGCGGCGGGCGCTTCGCCTATGTCGTTCAGGACGGTCAGGCCGTGCGTCGCGCCGTGAAGCTGGGCGCGCAGAGCCTGTCCAAGGTTGAAGTCCTGGAAGGTCTCAAGCCCGGCGACCAGGTGGTGATCTCCGGCGCGCAGGCCTTCAATGGCGCCGAGCAGGTCACGCTGTCGCGTTGAAGCGCCGGCCGATTCGAACGCTGACGGCCCCCGCCCGCACCTCCCCATATTCCCCAACCCAGTCACCCACCCAGTCACCCACCCGAGAAGCCCATGCTCAAGATGCAATCGCTCTCCAAGGTCTACCGGACCGAAATGATCGAGACCTACGCCCTGCGCGACTTCAACCTTGAAGTCCGCGCCGGTGAATTCGTGGCGGTGACCGGCCCGTCCGGCTCCGGCAAGACCACCTTCCTCACCATCGCCGGCCTGCTGGAGTCGTTCAGCGGCGGCCGCTACGAGCTCGACGGCGTGGACGTCAGCCACATGAATGACGACCAGCGCTCCCGCATGCGCAATGAAAAGATCGGCTTCATCTTCCAGGCCTTCAACCTCATCCCCGATCTCAACCTGCTGGACAACATCGAGGTGCCGCTGCGGTATCGCGGCATGAAGGCGGCCGAGCGACAGCGACGGGCGCGAGAGGCGCTGGCGCGGGTGGGCCTGTCGGCGCGAGAGCGGCACTATCCGGCGGAACTCTCCGGCGGGCAGCAGCAGCGGGTGGCCATTGCACGGGCCCTGGCCGGCGAGCCGCGCCTGCTGCTGGCGGACGAGCCCACCGGCAACCTGGACAGCAGCATGGCCCGCAGCGTGATGGAGCTGCTGGAGGAGCTGCATCGCGACGGCGCCACCATCGTGATGGTCACCCACGACCCTCAACTGGCCGCGCGAGCGCAGCGCAACGTGCATGTGATTGACGGACAGGTGATGGACATCGCGGCCCAGCTGCATCTGGACGCTTCCCCGGTGCGCAGCACCACGCCGGCGTGAGGGCCGTGATGAGGACGCTTGTTCCCCACGTACTGCGAGGCCGACTGGTCGGAGGATCGAGGCGGACGTCGTCGCCGGCTTCCTTGTTGTCTTCGCGCTTGGCATCGGTCAAGGCATCGTTCTCGGCCCTGGCCGTGCTGACCCTGTGCGCCGGCTGCTGTCTGCCCGCCGCGGCCCACGCCGAAGATCTGCTGGACATCTACGACCTGGCCCGTCGCCATGACCCCACCCTGGCCATGGCCCGGTCGGTGCAGGGTGAGCAGACCGAGGTCGCCCGTCAGGCGCGGGCGGCACTGCTGCCGCAATGGTCCGCCCAGTATGCGGAGCTGCGCTACCAGGCCGATGGCAGCCGCGAGCACCAGCTCACCCACAGCCTGAGTCAGGTCCTGCTGGACCTGGGCAAGCTGCACACCCTGGACGCCGCCACCACCGGCGCTCATGCGGAAGACGCCCGGCTGCAGGCCGCGCAGGCCGATCTGTGCGCGCGGGTGGCCACGGCCTATTTCGGGGTGCTGTCCGCACAGGCCAGCCTGGGCACCACGCTGGCCGTGGAAGATGCCTACCGCCAGCAGGTGGAGCAGGCCCAGGCCCGCTTCGACGCCAAGCTCGTCGCCGCACAGGACGTGGAGCAGGCGCGCGCCTACTACGAGCTGGCCCGCGTCAACACCGCCCAGGCGCAGGAGTCGCTGGCCGATGCCCGACAGGCGCTGGCCCAGATCACCGGCCAGCCCCCCGGCGAGCTGCGTCCGCTCGCACCGGAGCTGCCCATGACCGCGCCCGAGCCGTCCGACCCGCAGGCCTGGGTCGATCAGGCCCTGCGCGACAACCCCAGCCTGCGCGCAGGTGCCCTGGACCTGACCGCCAGCGAGCAGCGCGTGGCCGCCGCTGGCGCCGCGCACCTGCCCACTCTCAGCGTGGGCCTGGACGGTGAGCGACGCGCCGGTTCGGGCGTGTCCGCGCCGGACGCGCGCTACACCACCACCGTGGGCTTGCGCCTGAACATTCCGCTCTTCGCCGGCGGCGCGGTCGAGTCGCAAAAGCGGCAAGCCGTCTACCAGCGCGAGCATCAGAAGGACGACCTGGAAGCGGCGCGCCGATCGGTGATCCGCAACACGCAGGGCTACTACCAGGCGGTGGTGTCGTCGCTGAGCCAGATGCGCACCACCCAGGCGGCCATGACCGCCGCTGAAAAATCCCTGGCCTCCACCCGCAGCGGCCTGGACCTGGGCGCCCGCAGCATGACCGATCTGCTGCTGGCCATCCAGACGCACAGCAATGCGCGCAGTGCCTGGGATCAGGCCCGCCACCGCCATGTACTGGCCAAGCTGCTGCTACAGCAGGCCGCCGGCCATCTGGGCGAGCCGCAACTGGCCGCCGTCAACCTCCTGCTCATCCCGGGACCGTGAACATGCTGACCTACTATCTTGAACTCGGCCTGCGCAGCTTGCGGGCTCATCGTGGCCTGACCGCCCTGATGCTGCTGTCACTGGCCATGGGCGTGGCCGCGTGCATGACCACGCTGACGGTGTTTCATGTGCTGTCCGGCGATCCAATTCCCGAAAAGAGCGCACGGCTGTTCAATGTGCAGCTGGATGCCGAATCGAGGCAGGGCTATCAGCCCGGCGGTGAGCCTACGCAGCAGCTGACACGCCTGGATGCCGAGGCCCTGCTGCGCGACAAGCGCGCCGTGCGACAGGTGATGATGACCGGCGCCAACATCGTGGTCGACCCGGAGGGATCCGGGCAGCCGGGGCAGTCGCCGTTCTTCGCACCGGCGCGATATGCCAGCGCTGATTTCTTCGACATGTTCGACGTGCCCTTCCAGTACGGGCGGGGTTGGACGCCGGCTGACGATGGGTCCGAAGCGCGTGTGGTGGTGATCTCCCGGCAGCTCAATGAACAGCTGTTCGGCGGCGCCGACAGCCGGGGCCGCACCCTGCGCCTGCGGGACCAGGACTTCACCGTCATCGGCGTGCTCCAGCACTGGCGGCCGGCCCCACACTTCTTCGACCTCAGCCAGGGCGCGTATGCCGAAGCTGCAGACGTTTATCTGCCCCTGGCCACGTCCTATGCGTTGAAGCTGGGCAGTTCCGGCAGCATGAACTGCTGGGGCAGCAACAACGCCGATCCTCGCGCCCTGGGGGCCAGCTGTGCCTGGCTGCAGTACTGGGTGCAACTGGACACGGACGCTCAGCGCCGCGCCTATCTCGACTACCTCGCGCAGTATTCGGACCTCCAGCGCCAGGCCGGGCGATTCGAGCGACCGGCCAACCCGCGGCTGCGTCCGGTGATGGAGTGGCTGTCGGTGCGCAAGGTTGTGCCCAGCGACTTCCGCTTGCAGGTCTGGCTGGCCTTTGGCTTCCTGGTGGTGTGCCTGACCAACACCGTCGGTCTGCTGCTCGCCAAATGCCTGCGCCGCAGCGGTGAAATCGCCGTGCGCCGCGCCCTGGGCGCACCGCGTCGCCAGATCTTCCTGCAGTTCCTGGTGGAAGCCGGCAGCTTGGGGCTCACCGGCGGCCTGCTCGGGCTGGGGCTGACCTGGGTCGCCTTGTGGATCGTTCGGATGAATCCCGCGCCCTACGCCGCCCTGGCGAAGATGGACTGGCAGATGCTGGCGCTGACGCTGGTGCTGTCGCTCGTCGCCAGCCTGCTGGCGGGGCTGCTGCCGGCCTGGCGAGCCTGCCAGATCACGCCCGCCCTGCAACTGAAAACACAATGAGGTGACCCGATGGACATTCTTCCCATCCTCGTAACGCTCAAGCGGCACAAGACCGCCGCCAGCCTCATCGTGCTGCAGATGGCGCTGACCTGCGCCATTGTCTGCAACGCGCTCTTCCTCATCAGCCAGCGCATCGACCGCATCGGTCAGCCCTCCGGGTTGGACGAGGACCGGCTGGTGATGCTGCAGATCGCCAGCGTGGCCCGCACCGGCAATGAAGAAGCGCAGACCCAGACGGATCTGCAGACCCTGCGCGAGGTGCCCGGCGTGCAGTCGGCCACCATCGTCAACCAGGTGGTCTACGCCCCGGCCTCCACCTACACCAGCGTCCGCACCCAGCCGGGGGAGGGAGAGCCCAATCTGGTGGCCTCCAACTATTACGCGGCCGAGAACGCGATTGCCACGATGGGGCTGCGTCTGATCGCAGGCCGGGATTTCGCGCCCGGTGAATTCGTCGGCACTGCGGCAGCCAATGAAGAGAACCCGGTCATTCCCGCCATCCTCATCAACAAGGAGATGGCCCAGCAGCTCTTTCCGGGCGAATCGCCGCTGGGCAAGTCGCTGTATGTCTATGGCAATGTGCCGCATCAGGTGGTGGGTGTGGTGGAGCGGCTGACCTCAACGACCCCGGGCGCCAATCTGGACCTGGGCCAGAGTTCACTGATCCTGCCGATTCGGCCCAGCTATCGGGGCGGCGTGTTTCTGCTGCGCACCGAGCCCGGTCAGCGGGAGGCCGTGCTCAAGGCTGCGGCTGAGAAGCTGCTGCACAACAGCCCGGGCGCCAAGCGGCTGGTCCGGCAGCAGCAACTGCTGACCGACCTGCGCAGCGCCTACTACCGCCAGGACCGATCCATGATCCAGCTGCTGGCCGCAGTCTGCGTGGCGCTGCTGGTGGTGACGGCCTTCGGCATCATCGGGCTGGGCAGCTTCTGGGTGCAGCAGCGCACCCGCATGATTGGCACGCGCCGCGCTCTGGGGGCCACGCGGGGGCAGATCCTGCGCTACTTCCAGACGGAGAACCTGCTGCTGTCCACGATCGGCATCGCGCTGGGCATGGCAGGGGCGTATGGCATCAGCCTGTTGCTGATGCGGCAGTATGAGCTGCCGCCGCTGCCGGCGGTGTATCTGCCAGTGGGCGCGGTGGTGCTGTGGGGGCTGGGGCAACTGGCCGTGCTGGCACCTGCGCGCCGGGCCGCTGCGCTGCCGCCGGTGGTAGCGCTGCGGGGCTGAGTCGTTGCCCCGCACCCTCGGACCTTGCACGACCTTGCACGACCCTGCACGACCCGGTGTCGGACCCTCGCTCGATTATTCTCACGCCGATGCGCACTGTCCTGATCATTGATGACCACCCTGCGGTCGGGGAAGCCCTGACCCTGCTGCTGTCCTTGCACGAGATGGAGCCGCTGCATGCGCTGACGCCGGCCCAGGGGCTGGCGCTGCTGGCGCAGCGACGCATCGACCTGGTGATCCAGGACATGAACTTCAGTGCGGACACCACCTCGGGCGAAGAGGGCCGCACGCTGTTTCACCAGATCCGGCAGGCGCATCCGGACCTGCCGGTCATCCTGCTGACGGCCTGGACGCAGCTGGAGCAGGCCGTGGCGCTGGTGAAGGCCGGTGCGGCCGACTATCTGGCCAAACCCTGGGACGATGCCAAGCTGCTGGCGACGGTGGAGAACCTGCTGGAGCTGGGGGAGAGCCACCAGGCGCTGCGACAGGCCCGGCAGGACCATCAGCAGCGGCTGGCGGCGCTGACGCAGCGCTATCGGCTCGATGGCATGGTGGTGGCCTCGCCCGCGTTGCTGCGCTGCCTGGAGCTGGCCTGTCAGGTGGCGCGGTCGCCGGCGCCGGTGCTCATCACCGGGCCCAACGGCAGCGGCAAGGAGCGGGTGGCGGCCATCGTGCATGCCAATTCCGCAGTGGCCAGCGGGCCGTTCGTGGCCATCAACTGCGGCGCCTTGCCTGGGGATCTGATCGAAGCAGAGCTCTTTGGCTCGGAAAGCGGCGCCTACACCGGCGCGGCCCGTGCACGGGAAGGGCGCTTCGAGACGGCCGATGGTGGCACGCTGTTCCTGGACGAGATCGGCAACCTGCCGCTGGCCGGGCAGGTCAAGCTGCTGCGGGTGCTGGAGACCGGCCGGTTCGAGCGGCTGGGGTCCAGTCGGACACGGCAGACGCAGGTGCGGGTGCTCTCGGCCACCAATGCGGACCTTCGCGCCATGGTGGCGGCCGGTACATTCCGTGAAGACCTGTACTACCGGCTCAATGTCATCGAGATCTCGCTGCCCGGGCTGGCGGACCGGCCGCAGGACATTCTGCCGCTGGCGGAGCATTTCCTGGCCGGCCGTGCGCGGCTGGGCGAGGGCGCCCGCGACGCGCTGCTGGCGCATGCCTGGCCGGGCAATGTGCGGGAGCTGAAGAACGTGATGGAGCGTGCTGCGCTGCTGGCTCCGGGGCAGGGCAGGGATCGCAGCATCACCGAGCAGGACCTTGGGCTGCCCGCGGCAGTGGCGCCGGCGAGCCGTTCGCTGGATGAGCCCAGCCGCGAAGCCGTGATGGCCGCGCTGGAAGCGGCTTCGGGCGTGGTGAGCCGGGCGGCGCAGGCCTTGGGCTTGTCCCGACAGGCCCTGTACCGGCGCATGGAGCGCTACGGGCTGGACGTCTGATGCGCACGGGGCGCCGCCTGACCGGGCGATATTCCCTCAAGCTGCGCCTGATGCTGTTCCTGCTGGGCGCGTCGCTGCTGTCGATCGGCACACATGCGAGCTGGACCTTGTGGCCCTGGCCGCTGCTGGCGCCGTGGATGGGCCTGCGTGCACCGGCCCCCTGGAGCGCCACGGCTTTGGTACTGACGGCGCTGGTGGTGTTGCCCGGCATCTGGGGGCTGGCGCATGTGCTGCTGGCGCCGCTCACGCGGCTGATCCGTGCCCTGGAGGGCACGGTGCTGAGCTACCGCGACGGGGACTTCAGCAGCGTCATCACCGCACAGGCGCCCACCGGCTTGTCGGAGCTGGAGGAACTGCTGCGGCTGCATCATGAGCTGGGCCATGCCTTGCGGGAGCAGCGGCGGCAACTGGCGCAGCGGGAGCTGCTGCTGGATACGGTGGTGCAGAACACGCCGGTGGCGCTGGTGCTCACCGATCTGCAGGACCGGATTGCCTATGCGAATCTGGCGGCGCGGCAACTGCTGGATGAAGGGCGGAGCCTGTCCGGGCGCTCACTGGCGGACGTATTGGCCCGAGCGCCCGACGACTTGCGGGCGGCCGTGGCCCAGCCTCGTGACGGGCTGTTCAGCGTGATGCTGGACCAGCAGGAGGAACGGTTTCACCTGTCGGTGCGGGACTTCCAGTTGCAGGGGCAGCCGCACCGTCTGCGCTTGATGCGGCGCATGACGCGGGAGCTGTCGCGCCAAGAGGTGGCGAGCTGGAAGCGGGTGATCCGGGTGATGAGCCATGAGCTGAACAACTCGCTGGCACCGATCTCGTCATTGGCGCACAGCGGCGCGGAGCTGGCGCGTCGCGGGCAGATGGAGCGCATTCCCGGCGTGTTTGCCAGCATCGGGGAGCGGGCCGCGCATCTGCATGCCTTCCTCGCCGGATATGCGAGTGTGGCCAAGCTGCCAGCACCGGTGCTGACGGTAGTGGACTGGGCGCATGTGCTGGAAGGGCTGGCGGTGCACTACCGGTTTGCGCTGGAGGGCCCGGTGCCGACGCAACCGGCACGCATGGATGCGGCGCAGATGGAGCAGGCCCTGATCAACCTGCTGAAGAATGCGCATGAATCCGGCAGCGCGCCGGAGGCGGTGAGCCTGAAAGTGGAAGCGCTGCGGGACGAGTGGCGGGTGGAAGTGGCGGACCGCGGACCGGGCATGAACGAGGCGCAGCTGTCGCAGGCACTGCTGCCGTTTTATTCGACCAAACGCAGCGGGACGGGCCTGGGTCTGGCGCTGGCGCGGGAGATTGCGGAGGCGCATGGCGGGCGCATCGTCATCGGGAATCGGGATGGCGGGGGGCTGTGGGTGGCGTTGATGATTCCGCGGGGGTAGGGCCACGCTCAGACTGGCCGCCGTGAAAGACCCGGATGCGGTGCTGACCGCATCGCGGGCTTCCCTGTTTCCAGCGGGTGCGGCCGATCACATCCCCGCGTAGTTCGGGCCACCACCGCCTTCCGGTGTCACCCACACGATGTTCTGGGTCGGGTCCTTGATGTCGCAGGTCTTGCAATGCACGCAGTTCTGCGCATTGATCTGCAGCCGCTCGGAGTTGTCCTCGTTCTTCACGAATTCATACACCCCCGCCGGGCAATATCGGCTCTCCGGCCCCGCGTACTTGGTCAGGTTGACCTGCACCGGCACCGCGTTGTCCTTCAGCGTCAGGTGGGCCGGTTGATTCTCTTCATGGTTGGTATTGGACACGAACACCGAAGACAAACGGTCAAACGTCAGCTTGCCATCCGGCTTGGGATAGCTGATCTTGGGCATCTCCGCCGCCGGGCGCAGGAAGGTGTGGTCCGGCTGGTCGCGGTGCAGGGTCCAGGGCGGGCTCTTGATGCCCAGCTTGGGCAGCAGCCACTGCTCAATGCCGGTCATCAGCGTACCCACCGTGTTGCCCTTCTTGAACCAGGTCTTGAAGTTGCGGCTCTGGTTCAGTTCCTCATGCAGCCAGCTCTTCTCGAACGCGGCCGGATAGGCATGGAGTTCGTCGAGCTGACGGCCTGCGGCCAGCGCGTCTGCAATCGCTTCCGCGCACATCATGCCGCTCTTGATGGCGGCATGGCTGCCCTTGATCCGCGCCGCATTCAGATAACCCGCGTCACAGCCCACCAGCGCGCCGCCCGGGAACACTTGCTTGGGCAGGCTCAGCAGGCCGCCGGCCGTGATGGCCCGCGCCCCGTAGCCCAAGCGCTTGCCGCCTTCAATGTGCTTGCGGATGGAGGGGTGGGTCTTCCAGCGCTGCATTTCCTCAAACGGCGACAGCCACGGATTCTTGTAGTCCAGCCCCACCACGAAGCCCAGGGTGACCTTGTTGCCTTCCAGGTGGTAGAGGAAACCGCCGCCGTAGGTCTCGCTGTCCATCGGCCAGCCGGCGGTGTGCACCACCAGGCCCGGCTGGGCCTTGTCAGCCGGCACTTCCCAGAGTTCCTTGATGCCGATGCCGTAGGTTTGCGGATCCTTGCCGGCGTCCAGCTGGTACTTGCTGATCAGCTGCTTGCCCAGGTGGCCACGGGCGCCCTCGGCGAAGATGGTGTACTTGCCGTGCAGCTCCATGCCCAGTTGGAAGCCTTCGTGCGGCTCGCCGTCCTTACCCAGGCCGACATTGCCGGTGGCGACGCCCTTGACGCGACCTTGCTCGTCATACACCACTTCCGCAGCGGCGAAGCCAGCGAAGATTTCCACGCCCAAGGCTTCGGCCTGCTGGGCCAGCCACTTGGTGACGTTGCCCAGCGAAATCACATAGTTGCCGTGATTGTGGAAGCAGGCCGGAATCAGCCACTGCGGCGTGTCCTTGGCGCCGGTTTCGCTCAGGAAGAGCACCTGGTCGCCGGTCACCGGCTGCGCCAGCGGCGCGCCCAGTTCCTTCCAGTTGGGGAACAGCTCGGTCAGCGCGCGCGGGTCCATGACCGCGCCGGAGAGAATATGCGCGCCCGGCTCCGAACCCTTCTCCAGCACCACCACCGATATCTCCTGGCCCTTCTCAGCGGCCAGCTGCTTCAGGCGGATGGCAGTGGACAGGCCGGCGGGGCCACCGCCCACCACCACCACGTCGTATTCCATGCTGTCGCGCGGGCCGTACTGGGCAACAAGTTCTTCGGAGGTCATGGTCTTCCTAGGTTGTTCTCGTTTGGGGGCCGGGCAGCTGCACCGGCAGGTTGCGGCGCATTCTAGCCGCGTGGCGCTAAAAAAGAACGGTCGTGCTTTTCCGTGGGATGAGGAATAGAGAGCTGCGCCGAATTCCCCGGCAGGTGGCTCTCCCGCCCGGTAGATGCCCGAGGGGGCAGGGCACCGTAGGATCGAGACTGACCCAGAGACTTATGGAGTTCCCATGACCATCCACATCCAGCGTGACAAGACCGGCCCGATGCGCCAGACCGTGCGCATTCGCCAGCATCAGTTGACGGCCGACCAGCCTGTGGCCGGCGGGGGAGAAGACGCCGGCCCGGACGCGCACGACCTCTATGACGCGGCGCTGGGCACCTGCAAGGCCTTGACGGTGCTCTGGTATGCCAACCGCAAGGGGTTGCCGCTGGAAGATGTGCTGGTGCAGGTGGACCGGGACGGGTCTCGGGAGCGGGAGGGCGTTTACAAGCTCAAGGCCACCTTGACCCTGGTGGGGCCGCTCACCCCGGAGGACCGCGAACGCCTGCTGCAGGTGGCGGGCAAGTGCCCGGTCCACAAGCTCATGACGGAAGTGACCACCGAGATCGAAACGGTTCTGGCGGACTGACGGTCACAGGGCCCGGGGCTGACGCCGGGCAAGGTCCGACGCATCCGTGACGTGAGGCGCCCCGGTGGCGTGCTATCGTGAACCCCAACACTTTCCTGGGTCACCGAGCAGCCTCTACGAGAGACCTTTGCCATGAGCTACAGCATTGATCTGGAGGGCCGTGTGGCCCTCGTCACCGGCGCGTCCAGCGGGTTGGGCGCGCAATTCGCGAAGACCTTGTCCAAGGCGGGTGCCTGTGTGGTGCTGGCGGCCCGGCGGGTGGAACGGCTGAAGGCCCTGCGGGCCGAAATCGAGGCCGGTGGCGGAGACGCCCATGTGGTGAGCATGGACGTGACCGACATCGACAGCATCGCCGCCGCCGTGGCGCGGGCGGAAACCGAAGTCGGCACGCTGGACATCCTGATCAACAACTCCGGCGTCAGCACCACCCAGCGCTTGACCGAGGTCACGCCGGACGACTACGACTACGTCATGGACACCAACGTCCGCGGCGCGTTCTTCGTGGCGCAGGAAGTTGGCAAGCGCATGCTGGCCCGGGCCCGCGGCGCGGCGCCGGGCACGTACACCGGCGGGCGTATCGTCAACATCGCGTCCATGGCGGGCCTGCGGGTGCTGTCGCAGATCGGCGTGTACGCCATGAGCAAGGCGGCGGTCATCCACATGACCCGCGCCATGGCGCTGGAATGGGGCAAGTACGACATCAATGTCAACGCCATCTGCCCCGGCTACATCGACACCGAAATCAACCATCACCACTGGCAGACCGATCAGGGCCGCAAGCTGGTGGAGCTGCTGCCCCGCAAGCGGGTCGGGCAGCCGCAGGACCTGGACACCACGCTGCTGATGCTCTGCGCCAAGGAGAGCCGTTTCATCAATGGGGCGGTCATCCAGGCGGACGACGGATTTGGTGTCTGAGCATGGCCTTGCGTGAATTGAGCGCGCTGGAAGCGCGAGTGCTGGCGGTGCTGGTGGAGAAGGCCTTCACCGTTCCGGACAGTTATCCGATGTCGCTGAACAGCCTGACCCTGGGCGTGAATCAGAAGACGGCGCGGGACCCGGTGATGAATGCGTCCGAAGCCGATGTGGCTGCGGCGCTGGATGAACTCAAGGCGATGAGCCTGGTCAACACCGTCAGCGGCAGCCGCGTGCTGCGGTTTGAACACAACATGAAGCGGGTGCTGGGCATTCCAGGGCAGGCCGAGGCCTTGCTGACGGTGCTGATGCTGCGCGGCCCGCAGACGGCTGCTGAGCTGCGGCTTAATGCCGAGCGCATTCACAAGTTTGCGGATGTGTCTTCCGTGGAAGGCTTCCTGGATGAGCTGGCGGCGCGGGAGCCCCCCATGGCGCGCAAGCTGCCGCGCGCGCCCGGGGCGCGGGAGCAACGCTGGGCGCATCTGCTGAGTGGGGAGCCCGACGTTCCCGCAGGCGGGGGCGCTGGTGGGTTTGCCGGCTCTGCTGTAACGGCTGCGCCGGCCGGCCCCGATCCTCGCGATGAGGAGATTGCCGCGCTGCGCGCCGATGTCGAGCAGTTGAAGGCTGCCGTGGCACGGCTTCAGACTGAGCTGGGCATGACCCCATGAGATTCGAGATCCCCGAGTCGAAGAAACTGGTGCATGAAATGCGCATCCAGATTCGGTGGGGTGACATGGATGCGATGGGGCATGTCAACAATACGGTGTACTTTCGCTATCTCGAGATGGCGCGGGTGGAATGGCTGGAGAGCCTGGGCGGTGCGCCCAGCCCGGACGGGCAGGGGCCGGTCATCGTCAATGCCTTCTGCAACTTCTATCGGCAGGTGACCTACCCGGGCGAACTGATCGCGCGGCACTATGTGTCGTCGCCGGGGCGCTCGAGTTTTGACACCTGGATCACTTTGGAGCGGGCCGACGAGCCTGGCGTGATCTGCGCGGCTGGCGGCGCCACCACGGTGTGGCAGGATGCCGCGCTGCAAAAGTCGGTGGAACTACCCGCCTGGCTGAGGGGGCACCTGACATGAACATGAAACCCACCGGGAAGCAGCGGGCCATCGGGCTGCTGGCGGCGGCGCTGATGGCGCTGGTCTTCATCTGGCTGATCAACAGCGGGGCCAAGCAGCTGATGGACTGGCTGACCGAGCTGCCTAACAAGAAGCAGTCGGATGTGCGGGCGGTGATCGGGGTGCTGCTGGCCCTGGTGCTGCCCTTGGCCGCGTGCAGGCTGCGACGGGCACGGCGGGGCAAGTCCTCCGACCCGCGGGCATGACCTGACTCGTTGTAATAATTTGAGCCCGCACGCTTCAAGTGGGCTCGTTGGTGCCGGGGCGGGGCGGCATCCGGCTTGGATTCGGGCGGGATTACCAGGGGAGGGCCAGCGCAGCCCCCAAAGTGACTTTAGACAATTCCCGGTGACCGGGTACCCCCCTAATCTGACGGCTGGACGATCAGGCCCAGCCCATGCCCGCACCGACACCTTTCCGACTCAAGACTGCCCTGCCCGAAGACACGCTGCGCGTGCACACCTGCACGGTGCGTGAAGCGTTGAGCGACCTGGGCGAGACCAGCCTGACGCTGCTCAGCGACCGCAAGGACATCCAGGCCGCCGAGCTGCTCGGCAAGCAGGCGTCGCTGACCGTGGCGCTGCGCGATGACGTGCCCCGTCATGTCAGCGGTTACGTCACGCGTTTTGCCCGCAGCGGCTTCGAGGGTAAGCACAGCGTCTATCAGATGACGCTCAAGCCCTGGCCCTGGCTGATGACGCGAACCGCCGACTGCCGCATCTTCCAGGAGATGACGGTGCCGGACATCGTCAAGCTGGTGTTTGACGACCACCCGGTGGCGCGTTTTGAGCTCAAGCTCATGCGCCCCTACCGCACCTGGAACTACTGCGTCCAGTACCGGGAGACGGACTTCAACTTCATTGCCCGGCTGCTGGAGCATGAGGGCATCTATTGGTACATCCAGCACGACGAGTCCGGCCACAAGATGGTGCTGTGCGACTCCGCCAGTGCTCACGACGCCGTGCCCAGCTGCGCCACGCTGCCCTTTTATGGCGGCAATGGACAAGTGCCGCCGCAACTGGAGCATGTGTCGCAATGGGCCAATGTGCAGTGCGTGCAACCTGGCAAGGTCGTCATCACGGATTACGACTTCCAGCGCCCGTCCAGTTCCCTGCAGACCAGCCAGGCCCGCAAGCGGGACTACGACCTGTCCGACGGGGAGATCTTCGACTACCCGGGCGGCTACATCCAGAACGGGGACGGCGCACAGTATGCGGAAGACCGGCTGGATGAGTTGCAAAGCGCTTACGACCTCTACGACGGCGTGACCAATGCACAGGGTGTCCATACCGGGCATTTGCTGACGCTCAACCGGCATCCGAGTGACGACCAGAACATTCAATATCTGGTCACGTCCACGTCGCTGCATCTGCGTCAGGCGGTGAGTGAAGCGGGGTCCGGCTCCACGGACTTGAGCTGCAGCTTCAATTGCATTCCTGCGGCGCAGCAATACCGTCCGACGCGGCGCACCCCCAAGCCGGTGGTGCCCGGGCCGCAGACGGCCATCGTGACTGGCCCGGCCGGCGAGGAAATTCACACCGATAAATTTGGCCGGGTGAAGGTGCAGTTCCATTGGGACCGGCGCGGTCAACACAATGAGCAGAGCTCGTGCTGGGTGAGCGTGGCGCATCCGTGGGCCGGGTCCAACTTCGGCGGGGTGCACATTCCGCGGATTGGGCAGGAGGTGATCGTTGGGTTCCTGGAAGGGGATCCGGATGCGCCGATCATCATCGGACGGACCTACAACGGCGAGAACCTTCCGCCGTGGGACCTCCCGGCCAATGCCACGCAGAGCGGCTTCCTGACGCGATCGACCAAAGGCGGGGGGTATGGCAATGCCAATGCCATCCGCTTCGAGGACAAGAAGGGGGAAGAGCAGGTCTGGATCCACGCGGAGAAGAACCAGGACATCGAGGTCGAGAACGACGAGACGCATTGGGTCGGCCGGGATCGGACCAAGACCATCGACCGGCATGAAACGACGCTGGTGAAGGGGAACCGCACTGAGACGGTCAATCTGGATGAAACGATCACGGTGCATCAGAACCGCACGGAGCGGGTGGATCTGGACGAGAAGGTCTCGATCGGGTTGAACCGCACCGAAGACGTCGGGGTGAATGAGACGATTTCGATTGGGTCGAATCGGTCGGTGACGATTGGGGGGATGAAGACCGAGACGGTGACGCTGGCCAAGGCGGAGACGATTGGGCTTGGGAAGGCCGAAACCATTGGCTTGGGAAAGGCGCTTTCCATTGGCGCGGCCTATCAAACCACGGTAGGGGGGCTAATGAACACCAGCGTCGGACTGACGCAGGGCACGCAGGTGGGGCGCAGCAAGACCACCAACGTGGGCACCAGCTACACGATCACAGCCGGGGAAGAGTTCAGCCTAACCGTGGGCAAGGCCAGCATTGTGATGAAGGCGGACGGCACCATCACCATCAATGGACACGATATCAACGTACTGGCGAGTGGACAGTACTATGGTGAGTCCAAGGGTGACATGCAGTTCAAGGGCAAGAACATCAAGAACAACGCATAAGTGCGCAGAGGCCGTCAATGTCAAAAATGTCTGCTTCTCAGACCCCCGCTGCCGCGCCTGTCGCAGTCGAAGGCGAGGCTAGCACTCTGATGCACACCTTGATGCAAGGGCAAGCGCGCGGGCTTGGTGCCGTTACCGTACCCGCAACGCCGGACGCGAGTCATTCCATCTTGATCGGAGAATTGCTGGCGTACACGGACGGCGAAGCGCCGCAGGTGCGTTGGGCGACAGGGCCCCAGGAGGGTGTGCCGGCGATGAGTCTGGTGCCGATCCGTGTCGACCATGTTGGTGCACCGCTTGCGCTGAGTTTCGGCGCGGGCATGGCGCAGCCATTGATTTTGGGGCTGCTCTGGCAGCCGGGGGCCGGGCAGCAACGACCCGTGGATGATGTCCGTGCCGTCCACGTCGAGTGCGATGGCAAGGTGGCGCAGGAGGTGGTGATCGGTGCCACACAGCAGCTCACGCTTCACTGCGGCGATGCCAGCATTACGCTGACCGCGGACGGCCAAATCCTCATGCGCGGCGAGTACATCAGCAGTCACGCCACAGGCACCCAGCGCATCAAAGGCGCGGCTGTGCGCATCAACTGAGGCACGGCATGCAGGTGGTCAACAATAGTCTCTGCGCAGTCGACGCGACGCAGGCCATCGATGCTTCCGGCAAGCCGTGGCTGACCGTGATTGCTAAGGGCACTTATGTGCTGCCCGACTTGGCCGATGGCGCGGAGCCCCCCTTCGCGCTAAGACCGGAGCGCAGCCGCGGACTGTTGCTCTCCGACGAATTCGTCGGCGAACCTGGATATACCGCACCGACTTTTGAGGCCGATCTAGCGCCGTTCAAGCCGCGCTGCGACCTCGTGTTCAAGGGCAGCGCCTACACGCCGTTCAATCACGGTCGGCCCCAGGCCGTTTCATCGGTCGATGTGGCGCTGCGGCTGCAAAACGTGCAGGGGCAGGCGGTTGTCGACAAACGACTGCGCGTGCATGGAAAACGCCAGTGGCTTCGCCAAGACAGCGCATGGGAACTCTCTATCGGGGAAGTATTTCTAGAGCAGCCCTTGCACTATGGCATTGCCTTCGGAGGTGCCTGGTCCCACGACGATCTTGGGACGCAGGATTCTTCAGTGCGGCTGGTCCATCCAATGAACTTGGTGGGCCGTGGCTTTGCGCAGGATGCGTTTCTCGATCTGTTGAAGAACACGCCCGCGCATCAGACGGAACGCTGGTTAGATGGACGCCTCGAGGTAGCGCAGAGTCCTGATATGCCCCTGGCGCCGGCGGCATTCGGGCCTGTGGCGCGTGCTTGGCAGCCGCGTCTGCAATGGGCGGGTACCTACGACCAGCATTGGAAGGACGAGATATTTCCGCTGTTGCCGCCGGACTTTGATGAACGCTTTCACCAAGTCGCGCCGGAAGATCAGCAGTTGGATTATCCGCAGGGTGGTGAACTGATCACATTGGTAAATTTGACGTCCTCGTCTGCACAAACTGCGCGGTCGCCGCTTGCGCAATATCGTTTTCGTTTGCCCAAGCGGCGTTTGGCCATGGCCATGCTGACGCGTCAACGGGACACCGTAATGCTGCAACCTCACATCGACACACTGGTGGTGGATACAGACGCCATGAGGCTCCACGTGACTTGGCGCGCCCGTACACGGCTGCGGCGTAGTCTCAATGAGGTGCACACTGTGGTCGTTGGTCCGTATAGCAGTCGTTGGTGGTATGGGCAGGTGAGTGGCAACTCGGATTGCGCAACCTGTGGCGGTCCTCAACCGGCCGACATTAGAGATGGGTTAGAAAGCACTCATTCAGGCGAAACCGAGGCGGACATGGCATGAACGAACGCCGTGCTATCGCTGTTGTGTCGGCAGGCGTGGTTTGCGCCGTTGGCTTGAGCTGGCCGTCGTCCTGTGCTGCCATGCGCGCTGGGTTGGACGGGTTCCGAGAGACCGACTTTGTCGATGAGGTGGGGCAGCCTTTGCTCGGCGCCCGGATTGGGGACGAATGGCTGGGGCTTAGTGAATCTGGGGGAGAGAGCGTCCATGGCGGTGTAACCCGTACAGCCACGTTGGCGGTGCGTGCAGCCAGGGAGGCTGCCGCGCGCGCAGGAGGGCTGATTGCAGGCCGTTGCGTGTTCCTCTTGCTGGCTTCGGACCCTGATCGCGCGGGCTACTCCGCAGACGAACTGAAGGACTGCTATGACGCCTGCGAAGCATCCATCGGTCATCGCTTTCATGCGGCCAGCGCGATTCTTCCTTGGGGTGTTGCCGGACTTGCAGCAGCCTTTGAACGCGCAAGAGCCTCACTAGAACTGGCTGACGTCGATCACGTGATGCTGCTAGGTGTCGATACGCTATTGGAAGCTGCGGATATTCAGCGACATCTCTCGCAGCGGCGATTGCTGTCCAGCCAGCAGAGCGACGGTTTCATCTCTGGTGAGGCTAGTGCCGCACTCGTTCTGAGGCGGTGGACCGCCGAATCAGCACGACCGGATCTCCAGTCTGTGCTGGTGCTTAGAGGTGCTGCGGAAGCGCCGGAGCCTGCAAGTCTGGAGAGTGGGGAACCAAATCACGGTAAGGGCCTTGCCAGTGCCCTGCGTATGGCGCTTTCCCAAGCCGAATTGCATGCTCATGAGATCAACCACAGGCTCTATACCTCGGCCGGAGAATCCTTCTTCATGGACGAGTCAACCTATGCATGGTCACGTGTCTTGCGTGAGCGAGAGCCGCGCGGCTATACGGAACCATTGGTTGGGGCACACGTAGGGCTTTGTGGCGCCGCGCAGGGGCCCCTGGCGGTTGCACTTGCACTCGACATGCTCAGGAAAAGATGGGCCTCTGGTGGCAATTTCTTATTCCACGCCGCAGATTCTGGTGAGCGCCGCTGCGCGCTCGTCCTGCAGGGCGCTTAAAAGCCATTAGTCGGCTATAAGGAACCTGATTTCACCATGCCGCATTTTGTTTTCGCCAACGACAACGAGATTGCCTCAAAGAGCGCGTCCGGCGTGTCGTCCGCTTGTGCGCCAGATGTTTGCTTCAGCCCGGGGCCACCTCCGCCGGGTGTGCCAGTCCCCTACGCTAACACGGTCCTGGCCAAGGATCTCGACAATCTCTCACGCACCGTCTTCTTCAAGGGTACTGGTGCTGCCCTGGAAAAGGACAGCTTTTTTGCTACCAGTTATGGCAATGAACCGGCTACTCCCGGACTGAAGAAGGGAACGGTTAGTGGTCAGATCAAAGGCAAAGGCCACTTTGCGACTTGGTCGATGAATGTGAAGGTGGAGGGCAAGGGCGTCGCTCGCCACCTCGATACGGTGACGCATAACCATAATAGCCCTGCCAATGCGCTAGTGCAGAAGTACCGCAGCGTTTGGCAAAACGACCATGACTGCGCCAAAGACCGCCAGCAGATGGAGCGAGCGTGCGCGGAAAAAGGGGATGAGCAGCGCAAAGCAAAGCAGAAGCGGGCGCCGTTCAAAAGGATCTTGCAGGGCGTCGGCAAGATCATCACTATTCCGGATGAAGCGGCTAAAAAGGCTTACGGCTATACGCACAAAAAGGGTGCTCCCAACGCATGGATGGAAGATAATTGCGCTGGTCTTTGGGTAAAGCCAGCAATAGGAAGTAAATACTTTCAGAACGCGCAAAAAGAGTTTGAGGGATTTTTGGAAAAAATCGCGACGGATAAGATGTTTGTCGCGCAGGCTGTATTTGGAGAGATTCTTGAAATGGCTAAGGCTCAGTTGAGTCCTTGGTACATGGTACGGAAACTTGGCGGTTTGGCACTGCGCTCGGTGGCAAAAAACGTCGTTGGGGGCGCTGCTGCTGTAACAGGCGTTGGAACCGTTGTGACTGCTGGAATGGCAGCTTGGACGGTAGCTGACATTGTTTCGACGGCGACAGAGCTCGCGCAGAAACTCGGCCCCTTGGCTTTGGAACATCTGGACGATCTGTTAGATGTCGATAAGCTACAAGATATGGCAAAGCGGAAGCTTAAGGATTATCGCGATAATCCAAGCCAGTTCGTTTCGGAAGCGATGACCACGCGGGCGGCATCTCACCCTTGTTTGCGAGCGAGGAAGTGTCAATTGGTTCCCTACAACCATACCGGCGCCATCAGATCGGCTCGGAATGGGACGGGATGCTGCCCCGGCCAGACTGGCCACCACGTACTTCCCGGAGCAATGTTTGAAGGGCAACCTTGCTATGCTGGAAAACACGGGTCAGCCCCAACCGTCTGCCTAGAAGGTGTTAACAACAGCCATGGGAGCCATGGTTACGCTCATGCGAACTTGAAGATAATAATGGATCGCCGCAGAGCGGCGGGGCAAACCACCCTTGATTACCCCACTGCACGCGACGACGCGGTACATGCGATCACATATCCAAAGCCTCTTGCGCCGGCTTCTGACTGCAATCCTGAGTGTCTAAAAAAGCAACTTGACGAGTACTACAAGGAATGTGCGAACGCGAGCTTACGGGTCCATGATGGCTTTGGTGGCAAGGATGCCGAAACTTCTAGCGGAGATAATTTCTGATGAGCATTTCAATCGATACGCTTCGCCCGAGAATGGCTGGTTTCAATATCATTGACTGTGATATAAAAGATAAAGAAACGTTCTATATTCTTGCCCGGGAAGACTACACTCAACGTCATGGCCGACGCGAGTTGGATGATGCTCCGCCCGAAGGCCGGTTACCTAAGCGAATATTTGTGCTCAGGCTCAACAATGCCGCGGAGAAACGCTGGGGGCACATGCATCTTACTGGCCTGGATACAAGTTTCTGTGCCATGAGTTACGCTCCGGATGAAAAGATTGTCGTGGTAGATTCGACCACAAAGGTGTGGTCCCAAACCCCTAGCTCTGATGGTTTTGAACGTCCCGCGCTTACAAAGGGGGAGGGGGGCTTATTGGGAGGACCAATAACTCGTGTCAAGTCGTTCGGAAGCGAGCTTTTGGCCTGCTCGGCATACCGGCAGGTATTGAGAAGAAACGGACCCTCGCAATGGGAATTGTTGGGCGATCCTATTCATGTGTCAGATAATGATTTTCGCGATTGCGGATTTGCCGACTTTGATCAATTCTCCCCCTCGGATCTCTATGCAGTCGGAGGTAGTGGTGAAGTGTGGAATTTCAACGGAGTCGTGTGGCGTCGCTGTAAATTCCCGTCAAATTGGGGTATTTCTGCAGTTATGTGTGCGCCGGATGGCTACGTCTACGTAGCCGCGGGCTCGGTCCTGTATCGAGGAGCAGGAGACAAGTGGGAGCGTCTCAAAACTCAAGATAATATAACATTGCCAATTAGGGATCTGGTTTGGCATGAGAGCCAATTATGGGCGACCAATGACTATGGAGTGTGGACTTTAAACGACCGCACACTCATACCCGCTGATGTCCCATCTGGTGTGAAGGTGTGCTCTGGGAATCTGGCCGTTCGGGATGGGGTGATGTTGTTGGCAGGGTACGGAGGCGCCGCCTATAAACGCGACGGAAACTGGGCCGTGATTTTTCATGACAGTGAGGTGCGCGAGTGGTTCGAATCCAATCGTGAAAAGGTTTGGACACCTCCCAAGTGACGGAAAGAATCAGAATGACGGACTTGCCCAGATGACCAAGGCTCTTTCAGAAGCAGTACATTTTCAAAACCGTGTGATCCCGACATTCGTCCAACGTCACGTCGAGGACGCTGCGTTTTACTGGGTACGCCACTGTGAAGCGGCGTGTGGGACGGAGCACGACTGGAAGAGCCTTCAGCGTTTGGAGTTCCTGCTTGACGCGCATCTAGAGGGCCTGCGCGTGGCGCAGCTCGAGTCGGCTCAGGCACCTGCACCGTTGGGGAATGCAGCCTGGGCGGCCTCGAACTTTCGATTGTCTCGATGGGGCACGGCCGATGAGGCGTTCGTTGCCGCAACGCTGGCCCTTGATGCATTCGAGTTAGGGGAGCCTACCTTGCTGCAGGAACTCCAGTCCGCGGCCAAGACTCAGCTCGAGCGCGGGCGAGGCGACGGCATCGCCATGGGACTGGCGCATGCGGTTCAGCGCCACGGGGACACGGTGGCCGAGACATTGGCAGTCGAGTGGTGGCAGCAAGGATCGCCGCTCTGGCAACGTGCGGCGCTCATCGCAGCGCATGCTCTGCCAACGCTCCAGGCATCACTTCTACAAGGCGGATTGCGCCGCGAAGCTGATGCTGCGGTGGTCGCGGAAGCGGCTAAGCTCGCTGGCGCTGTCGGCTTCACCAGTGCTGCTCCAGCGCTTCTGGCCCTGCTTGGTGACCCTTCCTGCAACTCGGAAGTCCAACGCAGCGCGGCGGCTGCCATCGGTCGTTTGGTGGACCCCGCCCTGGACGGCGAGGCGGTATGGAGCCGCGCCGAATCGATCCTGTTGGATGCATGGGTCACAGCACCTGAGCAGGTTACGGACGAGCAATTGCTGGTATTGCTCTGGCGTGCGGACCCAGGAGTCACTCGTCCGCTCATTGAGCGGATTCTGCTGGCGGGCCGGGGGGACCCGCAGCAACTGCGACAGGCATTGCGCGCCATGCTACTGCACGGCGATGCATGTTGGTTGCCTGTGCTACTGCAATGCATGGCCCATCAGAGCCAGGATGAAGAATTGCAGCGTTACTTCACTGAACCCGCAAGCAATGTGGCCCGGCTCGCGGGTGACGTTTTTGCGCACATCACTGGAGTGAGGATCGGTCATCAGCGCTGGCGGGAAGGTCCCGAGCCATCGACCGATGCGCAAGATGAGGTCATGGACAGTCCGTATGTGCCGGTCGCGTCCAAGCGTGACCCAGATGGTGCCTTGTTGTGGCCGGATGTAGAGGCCCTGAACCGCGAGTGGCCGAGGATTTCCTCCGGTTTCGAAGCGGGGCGTCGCTACGTAGGCGGCGCTGCTGTCACCAAGGCGTCATTGCTTGAGACCCTGGCAAACGCCAGGGCGTCCCAACTGCAACGCTGGCAGGCGGCATTGCTCTTGCAACTCGCGCAAGGCGGCACTTGTTTCGACGTGGCTGCACCTACACCCGCCCAGGATCACGCGCTGCAAACCCTTGGCATGACGAGCTGGAATTGGTGAGCCTATGGCAGTAATTTTGAATCCCTGGGATCACGCGCACGAGATCGCTCAACGGTTGGCCCGTCCTGACGCTGAGTTCCTGACCGTTGTAGGCGCTGCTGGCTGGTGCGCACGCTGCCAGACACTTCGGCCAAGGTTTGAGGCACTTAGCAATGATTTGCCTGGGCATATCGTGCCCCTTTGGCTGGATCTGGAGGAGCACGCCGAGTTCCTCGACGATTTCATTCCGCCCGATCTTCCGCTCTTGCTTCGCTGGCATCAGGGGCGATGCATTCAGGCCGCGATCATTGAAGGTATCAATGATGCTGCTGGGACCGCGAGAGTGGACTTGAGAGCGCTCTCGTTCGACGGTGCGACGCTAGTGGACCCGAACGTTGGACAGTCTCTTGTACTCCCGGCGCTGTGGGAGAAGTTTGCAGTGTGAGGGGGCGTCGCTGACTAGCGCTGAAAGGCCCCGTTAAGTCTACTCTGAACCACGGCTACAGGCTGCATGACAACTGTAGCTGCGGAAGCAGCTTACCATGTTGGGATATGGCTGGAAATATCCACCGTAAGAGCATGCGACCGACTTTTCTTCCATGCGCGTGGAGATGTTAATGTCACTGGATGACACCTCATCCGTCTACTAACTCGATGGTGTAGCCGTCTCATGGAATTTTGCCTTTTTCGCCACCCAATTGAATTCTCTGGATCCGCGCGAGACGGCTCACACACGATGCTTCGCGTATAACCCTCTGGAACGAACCGTCCCTTTTGGCTATTTTGAATCGGAGGGCAACATTGTCTCTGTGCATGCCTACCCGTGTTGCCGGAAGACAGGGCGCGGTTTGTATGCTTGGGATGCCAAGAAACCATACACTTCGTGCGCGGAAGTACGCGAGAAGTGCGGGCTGAGCGTCTACCCGGGGCAGGTTTCCTTGGCGGAAATTTCGGCGGCCTTACGTGCCATATCACTGAGATCAATGGATAATTTTGGGCCTGCGGTCAGCAGGGTCAGGTCTGCCGTCGCTACACTGTTAAAGGACGCGCAGACATTTGTATGTGTCGCAAAATTCCAAGGGCCGATTTATCTGAGCACTGAGGACATTCAGGACGCATGGCGCCTCAATCAAGCTGAATGCGTAATGTGGAGCATTGGTGTGACAGACTTGGTACGGTTTGGTGTGGAAGGATGGAACCGAATCCATCACTCGGATAGAACTCCTATTGAGTGAACCTGAAGGGGAGAGAATTAGATCGATCTATGAATAAAGAGCATTTGTTCACTCTGGTGGGGGCAACGAATACCGACCCCGTGGTCATTGATGCTGTTAGGGCGCATGGGGCGTCCGTTGATAGTATTTCTCCCAAAAGGATGAAAGAGTTGGCCGTCGACTTCCTTCATCTGACTGGCCAGGGAGTTGTGCTCTCCTCCATCCCTTGAGAATTCTTTGCCAAGTCCTATTGTGAGCCAGCTGGCGCGGGTCCATATGCCGTGAACACCGTGTTCTACTACCCCAACGGTTCCGACAAGGTGGCGGCATACCAAGGTGACGTCCCTTTTGCCAAAGGCCCAGTGCGGACAAGAGATGAAGCACTCGCGCAATTTGGGCAACCTAAAACCACGGACGAAGAAGACGGAGAAATTTTTTGGGACCTCTGGTCGAAAGAGGGGCAGTTGATACAGGCTGAGTACGGTGACGATCTTTCGGTTAATTTTGTCGCGGTGAGCATTCCGAAAAAATCATGAGGCCGGGGCTGCGTTTATGAATTTCGTGGAAGATGCTCTTGGAATTGATCGAAGTCCTGCTGCGTTGCTCGGGCTCGGCTGGAATGACGCGGCTCTCCAGAATCTTCTGAAAGAATGTCCTGACACACCTACTTGCGACCGGCTCCTTCAGCGCTATGACCTGCTCCCGTCAGGCGTCAGCCCTTTGGCCAACAGCATCGGCAATGAGCCATGGACTCCGTTATTTCAGAAAAGGGCAGAAGACTGCAGAGATTATGGGCAAGGCGTTCTTCACCGATTGGTGGAGTAGTCCCAAAGTGGAAAGGCTGAACGGCTGGCGCCATGACGAGTCCATGACGCATAACGGGTGATTGGGTCAAGGAGTTCGAGGTCGTGCCCGCTCAGTTGGCGGAAAGCCTTCGCATGTATCTGTAGGGAAAAATTCAGCATGTCAAAAAAAACGGCTTCCGTCTATTTTCTGGACGCAGTCTGCGTCGATCCCGACTGGCTTTATTTGTCCACCCAGCTTGAAGACCTGGATCCTGACGAGACTTCGCACACGCGTATGAGCATCCTTGATCTCACTCAGCCAGCTCGATGGGCCTACCACGACTACGATGACAACATCGTGTCTGTGCATGCATACCGCATGGCCAAGGAGGAGTTGCGTGACGGAAGCCGCTACGCCGCGTTGGGCAAGCATGGCACTGTCCACTTCAATGAACGCAATGAACCGACTTTCAAGGAGGTCATTCCAGGAGCAGGAATGACCAATGGGAACTTCGGCGGACTGATGACGCATATCCGGCTGATTGGCGATCAGCTATGGGCATGTGGGCAGCACGGGCAGGTTTATCGACGGTTTGGTCGCGATGATTGGCGCCGTGCGGATGAGGGAATTCGTGTTTTTTTGAACCCCTCCGAGTGCGCCCAGAATATCGAGGGCATGCTGGACAAAATGAACTCGGCTCCGATGCTCAGCTGCATTGACGGTTCTTCAAGTGATGAAGTCTACGTGGTCGGCCTCGGAGGCTACATGGCGCATTTCGACGGAGTGGCTTGGAACCGAATCGATCTACCCGTTGATGAACATCTTGAGTGGGTGCGCTGTGACGGACCTAACGATGTCTGGGTGTGTGGCTTTAACGGGACGCTCTTGCGTGGTAATGCGCGGAAAGGCTTCAAGAGTCTCAGCGGGGTGGATGATCACCAAACTTTTGTGTGCCTCACCAAGTTCAATGAGTCCGTCTACCTTTCCGCTGAGGAGGGATTGTTCGTGTGGAACGGAAAATCGATTGCTCAGGTGCGGTCCAATCTCAAGCCGGAGTTGCAGGACGCGTGGCGAGTCGATCATGTTGGCGGGGTTCTGTGGAGCGTCGGGGTGAATGATATTTCACGCTTTGACGGCAAGACGTGGGAGCGTTTTGACCATCCAGACAATGAACCTATCGGCGAATAATCGTGCGTGCCACCTGCTCTTTCAGCTGATCCTTTGCGCGTCCTCGTTGGGTGGCGGGCTAACGAGGAACGCCCCGATGGGTACACGCCAACGTGGAGCATCCGATTAATATTGCGAAATGAAGAAGTGAATGGCATCCGAAGACGTTTCTTCCGTGTACTACCTTGACGGCGTCGTCGTTGCGCCAGATTTCGTCTTCTTGGCGACCCAGTTGAGTTCTTTGGACCCGCGCGAGACGGCTCACACAAGGTGCTCAACTTACAACCCTGCGGAGCAGGAAGTTCCGTTCGGGTACTTCGACCTCGAAGACAACATCGTTTCAGTGCATGCCTATCGAACGCTGCCAGACGATAAAAAACGCTTTGCTTGTCTAGGATCGCAGGGCGCTGTGCATTTTGTGCGCGGTAGCACCAGGGAAGTTCGGACTGAGCGCTTGCCCGGCGCTGGCTTGGTCGATGGGAACTTTGGGGGACTCATGACCAACATTCGAGAAATAGGCGGACAACTCTGGGCCTGCGGGCAGAACGGTCAGGTCTATCGTCGATTGGGTGTTGATGGCTGGCGGAGGAACGACGAAGGTATCCGAGTGCAAGTGAATCCCGCGGAGTACGGTCCAGACCGTATCAGCGAAATGCTAGAGGTCATGTCAACCGCGCCGATGCTGAGTTGCATCGACGGAACCGGTGACAATGACGTCTATGTGGTTGGACTTCAGGGATTTCTGGCCCACTTCAATGGGACTGCGTGGGCAAAGATTGAATTGCCGGTAGATGAGCACCTTGAGTGGGTGAGATGTGTCGACAATGATGAGGTGTGGGTTTGCGGTCATAACGGAACTCTTCTGAAAGGTAATGCGAGGTCCGGCTTCAAGAGTGTTAGTGGATTGGATGATCACCAGACATTTGTTTGTCTTGCCAAGTTCGATGGTTCAGTTTATTTAAGTGCCGAGGAGGGGCTCTTTTTGTACAACGGTAAGAGCATCACTTCGGTAAAAACCAAGCTCAAGCCCGAGCTCCAGGATGCGTGGCGCCTCGACCATGTCGATGGTGTGATGTGGAGCATCGGCGTCACTGACCTAGCAAGGTTCGACGGCAAGAAATGGACGCGCGTGGACCATCCAGACAATGAACCCATTGGCGAGTGATCGTGCCATACGGTCTTTCAGCTGATCCGTTGCGTGCCCTCGTTGGGTGGCGCGCAACGGAGGGGCGCTGGCAGGCCTTTTGGGATCGATGGTCCAATGGACAGATTCAGTTGCAGCATTGGCTGAAGCGGGATGCCGCGCCATTTCACCTGAGATGGTTTGGAGGAGAGTTGCAACTTGACCTGACTTATGAACCCGGCACGCTCACCTTGCCCGAAACGTGGGCACTGCGCGGGATGCGTCTGACTGCGATTGCCGGGCGATCGCTGAGTTTGGAGTGGGGCTGGGACATCGATCCTTACGCGGCCGACTTGATCAAGCTTGAACAGCGGTTAGGGGTGATGGCACGGCGGCATGTGAACGGTGCTTCATTTTTTTGGAGTCGCGCCGACGGCGTTGAGCTGGCAGTTCAACTGGACTGGGTGCTCGGCCATGCTGGACCTTTGCGAGGCCTTTCGATTGCATCGCTGGGCACCCCGATAGCCACCCCAGACTGCTCCACTTTTGGCCAGTCAAACTGCTCCAGGCAGGACGTGGAGATTATGCGGGGTCGGGCGTGACGGACAGCCGCGCGGCGGCCTCTTTGAGTCGGTAGCTTTTGCCCTCGAACTCCAGCATGGCGCATCGGTGCATGAGGCAATCCAGGATGTTGGTGGCCATGGTGGCGTCACCCAGGTTTCTGCCCCAGTCCTGCACGACACGGTTGGAGGTGATGACGATGGATCGGCGTAGCTTGTAGCGCTGGTGCACCAAGGCTTGCAGCAGATCGGCGGCGTGCTCGCTGATGCGCCGTGCCAGGAACAGGTCATCGAGCGCCAGCAGGTCGGCCACCACCCAGCCCTTGAGCAGGCGTGCGCGCGCATCGGCATCAGCCAGTGCCCCCCCAGCCCAGCGAGTGATGCGTGCCATGCAGGGTGTTCTTTCGATTGCCGAGGACCGTGCTCCCCCAGGAGAATCGCGGCCGGTTTCGCTGCTTACGATCGCTCGCCACGAAATCCCCGGTGTCCTTTAATCCGCCTTATCCGCAATCCCGCACGAAGCGCCAAACTGGCTCCAAATGCAAATCGAGTTGCTAAGGACGAGCAAGGAAGAACCTTTATGAATCAAAACGAAATTCCTGATTCATTTGTCCAGCGAGCTTTTGATGGTCGTTGGTTCTACGATTGTGCCGTCATCGATAGAAATTCTTTCAGCTTCATTCTCTTTGATAACGTTGCTGAAGATAATGGAAGGCGTGTCTTGGGAAGTGTGCGATTCGGTATTGAGCCCAAGCTGCAGGGGAGAAATTTTGAAGGTTTCATTTTTCCTATGCTTGCACTTGCGCCAAACCTTGGTAATCTGTCCGTGATGTTGGGACGCCTTGGTGGGGTTGCCGTTCACGGTGGGGCGGCGACTGAGTTATGGCCGGATATCCCAACATCATCTAATGGGCCTATCAGTACCGGCCCTGCTAACGTTGCAACCATAGACGGAAAAATCCATGTATGCGCGGGTTGGCGACATGTTTGCTACCTAAGCGACGATAGAGAGTGGATCTCTATTCGTCACAATCTTACAGATCCGTCAAATCCAAAGAAGGCGAGCCGATTTGGGTTTCAGGCAATTGCAGGATTTTCCTCGGCTGATATATATGCAGCTGGCGGAGAAGGGGATGTTTGGCGTTTCGATGGTAACTTATGGCATCAATGCCAAGTTCCCACCAATATGCTGATGGAAAGCATCTGCTGCGCAGGCGACGGATATGTGTACGTCGGCCTGCAGTCCGGCGGCCTGATGCGAGGACGCGAGGATGAGTGGGAGGTCATCCACGAAGACAATATGTCGGTCCCGTTCAAAGACATTGTCTGGTATCAGGACAAAGTGTGGTGCACCTCTGAATATGGTCTCTGGACCGTGGGTAACGACGGCAAACTTGTAGATGCCGACGTACCCTCGCTGGCATCCGCCTGCGCCGGCAATCTGTCGACAGCCGATGGGGTCCTGATGGTGGCCGGTTTCAATGGCGCCGCACTTCATGATGGCAATGAATGGCATCGCCTTGTCTAATTATTGCTACCAAGCCCCTTATAACCCCTCGGAGCGACCCGTTCCGATGGGGAAGTACGGAGCCAAATCCAACATCCGAATAAAGACCCAATTGCGTGAATATAAAGTGGGACAGAAGTAGAAAGAACCATGAATAAAGAGCATTTGTTCACTCTGGTGGGGGCGACCAATACTGACCCCGTGGTCATTGATGCTGTTAGGGCGCATGGGGCGTCCGTTGATAGTATTTCTCCCAAAAAGATGAAAGAGTTGACCGTCGACTTCCTTCATCTGACTGACCAGGGAGTTGTTCTCTCCTTCATCCCCAGAGAATTCTTTGCCAAGTCCTATCATGAGCCGGTTGGCGCTGGCCCGTATGCCGTGAACACCGTGTTCTACTACCCCAACGGTTCCGACAAGGTGGCGGCGTACCAAGGTAACGTCCCTTTTGCCAAAGGCCCAGTGCGGACAAGAGATGAAGCACTCGCGCAATTTGGGCAACCTGAAACCACGGACGAAGAAGACGGCGAAATTTTTTGGGACCTCTGGTCGAAAGAGGGGCAGTTGATACAGGCTGAGTACGGTGACGATCTTTCGGTTAATTTTGTCGCGGTGAGCATTCCGAAAAAGTCATGAGGCCGGGGCTGCGTTTATGAATTCCGTGGAAGATGCTCTTGGAATTGATCGAAGTCCTGCTGCGTTGCTCGGGCTCGGTTGGAATGATGCGGCTCTCCAGAATATTCTGAAAGAATGGCCTGATAGACCATTCATTGATGATGAATCGGTGGAGAAGGCTGTTGAGGACGGGCGGCTGTCGCTGTTCAACTTGGACTTGGGGGTGTATCTGTCTTTGACGGATGAACACTCCTTCATGTCGCGTTATGGCTTGACTCGCAGCAGCGGTGCGATCACTGTTTGCCGGGTGGTCCTATTTGGTCAGTTCCGTCAGGACGTCAACCGGTACGAGGGCGCCGTCTTCGCTGGGCTGGATACCAGATCATCTTTTCAGGCGTGGTCTGAAGCCCTTGGGCGTTCCGAATGGGTGCATACGGTCGCTGGTGTCGTCCGCAAGGCGAGGTGGCGTCCTTCTGGAATTGTGGTGGATGTCAGTTTCACGCCTGTCGGCGAATGTCGGCTGATATCGATAACGCCTGCATTTACTCAGGATGCCATCGCCACGCAATCGGCGAGGCGCGAGGTGCACGCTCAGATTCTTTCTCCTGAGGGTGTGATCTCATCCTTGCGGGCACCGCTGACTTCGCCGGATTTGATGCGTTCAATGCAAGGTGTCGGCTACCCGTCTAAGCTTGATGAAGCGAGTAGCTACGGGGAAATCGACTTCTCTTCAGATCAGGGATTTGACCTCTACGCTGCCCCGAGGCATGCTCTGAACTTTCCTACGTCCGAGAACATCCCGCCGGCAACGCTCTGCCTGTCAGGGGCGAGGTATCGCCACGACCTGGACTTCAAAAGCGTTCAGTGGCAAGGGGCGCTGCCCTTCGGAATCACCTTCGACGATGGGCCAGATACGGTCCTGGCCAAGATTGGGCAACCAGTAGAGAGCGAAGATTTCGACGAGATGGAAGGCTTCCACCGCTGGCGCTTCGATTCGTTCGATTTGCATGTTTTGTACAGCCTGGTCGAGGATTGCGTCTACCGCGTAACCTTGCTTGGCAGGAAAAAAGTTGGCCGTCAAAGCGCCGTTAGACTGAAGCCCTCCCGTTAGGTTCCCACATTTCAGATGTTGGTCCAGAAATGCCATTGAAACCTCGTCGATACGGTATTTGGCTCACCACAACGCCCAAATCGATTTTTGACAAGCGAATCTTGCGCGAAAACGCACAATCTGATTCGCTGCCGACGCAGTTTCAGCGCACCGTCGGCATTCGGTACTCCTTTCGCCATTCGCCCAGAATTCCCGACTCGACGGGTGGTTTTGGATCATTTGCCCACGGTGTACCGCCCAGGGACATCCGCAAGGTACTGCGATCATTCTTCGGTCCTCGACATCCTCGGCCAGGCAGCATCAAACTCTTGCCGGGCTACGCGGCGGTTCTGTCGAGAGCAACAGGCTATGCCATCCTTTGGAGCCCCCGAATCCAATTGAGATCGACCCGAGTTGGGGCTCGCTTGGTGGCCACATTCAACGTTGCGGCATCATCTGACTGAGCACCTGTTGCTTCCTGAGGCAGCCTTTATCTGTCGCAGATGCCCCTCAGTGCCGCGACCTTACCCACAAGCCGGTTAAGCTGCCACTCCCCTGGGAAGTCAGCATTGCGCCGTAAGCGCCTGATGTATTGGATCTCTGCCGTTAAGCCGACCGATCTCACCATGCCCCGTCAAGCGCCCCAAAAACGGACAAAGCAGCCCGCCCCCGATTCATCCGCACCCATGGACGCCACCCAGTGGTCCGAAGAGAGCAAAAGGTCCTGTCTCCACTGCGGACATACCTACTCCGCATCCGACCGCTACAACGACATTCACTACACATGCCGTCGCTGCGCATCCCCCGCCGTTTTCACCGCCGCTGACCAGAAGCGCTCCTTCGAGGTCAAGAAAAACTACATCTGGCAGAGCCGCCATCTCTGTCCCGCATGCCATGCCGAATGGGTGCAGTTGAAGGCGAAGGACCGGGCCTGTCAGGCGCGATGGACGGAAGACCGGCGCCTGCTGATGCAGGACAAGGAGTTCATGCGCGATTGGCTTCAAGTCCTCGAGGCGCTGCCCACCTATGACAGCCGCAAACAGAGCTCAATGAAAACCTGCTTGCGGAAACTGTTGAATCAGAGGTCCGAGCCTAAGCAACGACCGGCCCCAGCGTCCACCGCGATCGATGCGCACCATCCCCAGCCTCCCGCTGAAAGCTCCCCTTGAACGTTCAAGAGAATCCCACCTCTGACCGCCGCCGCTGGATCGGCAGCCTGTTCTTCGGCGGGCTGCTGCTGGTCCCGGTCGTGGCCGATGGCTTCTTTGAAACAGCCGCCTCCCAGCGCAGTCCCTGGCTGTATGCCTACATCGTCTTCATCGGCTCGGCCCTGCTGCTGAGCCTCTTCTCAGCAGACTTTCAGCTGTCTGCTTCTGAAGTCCGCCGCACCATCCGGCTGCTAGGACTCCGCGTCAGTTCCCGGGTGCTGGTCCACAGGTCAGAGCTCAAAGAGCTCCGAAGAACAACGACCGCGGTTTGGGAACACAAAGGTGCCTTGTCCGGCACGCAGATTGACGGCTACAAGCATCAGGTTGAGCTGATCACCTTGGATGGCCGAAGTCTTCCATTCGTCGGCTTCGAGGACGTGAGCAAAGACCCGCCGGCGTTGACCCAGTTTCTGTCCGACGCCTCGGTCCTGCTCGGGCTTCCAGTGGCGGAGCACTTCCCAGACACTCCCACAAGCGGCCCCTCTTGACCGTTGGCGCGGTGCGGCTCCCGCTTCGGCGGAAGGCATCGCATACAGTGCAAGCTTACCGACGTCCCCGCCTCTCATGCTCTCCCACCTCGACCACCTCGTCCTCACCACCAGCCACGAAGCCGATTGCATCCGCTTCTACACGGACGTGCTGGGCATGCAGCTCGAAAGCTTCATCGGCGGCACCCCACCGGTTGAACGCCGCGCTTTCAAGTTTGGCCAGCAGAAGATCAATCTGCATGTCAAAGGCCGTGAGTTTGAGCCCAAGGCCCACACGCCGGTGCCGGGCGCGCTGGACCTGTGCTTCATCTCCGCCATCCCGCTGGATCAGGTGGTGCAGCGCCTGAACACCATGGGCATTGCCATCGTGGAAGGCCCGGTCCTGCGCACCGGCGCCACGGGCAAGATCCGCTCGGTCTACGTCCGTGATCCCGATCTGAATCTGATCGAAATCTCCGAGCCGGTTGCGGCCTGAGCCGATCCCATTCCCTCCCATCCCATCCCATCACCGTTCCACTGAACTTGAACATGAGCACAAGAGGCCTCAAAGTCGCCGTTGTGGCGACGCTTGTCGTGTTGGCCGGTCTCTGGTTTGCCGCTCCCTACTGGACGGTGCACCAGATGCGCGAAGCCGCGCGGGACGGTGACGCGGACCGCTTCAATACCTACGTGGATTACCCCACCTTGCGCGAGAACATGACGGCGCAGCTCACCGGATCGATGGGCGGCAATGCGGACCCTGCAGGCGATTCGGGCAGCGAGTCCAGCAATGCTGCGTTTGCCATCGGTCGGATGCTCGGCAAGGCCCTGGCCACCGGCGCGGTCCAGGCGCTGGTCCGTCCGGAGGTCATCATGCGCGCCATGCAGTACGGTCAGTGGATGCCCAAGAAGCGCGCCGACAGCACGGGCGATGCTCCCGGCTCCGGCACGCCATCGCCAACGCAGGAAGGCGACAGCCCTTCATCCCCGGAGGACAAGCTCGAATGGTGGACCGAACGCTCCGGCCTCGACAAGGTCACCTTCTACGCGCATCGCCGCGACGATCCGCCCACACGCAAGCTGGGCCTGGTCCTCGAGCGTCGCGGGTGGGCCTCCTGGCAACTGACGGACATTCGCATTCCGTCGCGTTGAGGGACAAACGACTCCCATGGCATTCGCGCCAACCGTACGCGATATGCCGCAGCTCGCACATTGACGAGCCTGGCATTGATGACGACCGCGCTTTGCCCCCCATCGTTTCCCCCTAATTCGACATTCCGCGATCCCCAAATCCGGTGGACACGCTGGATTGCGTCCGCCAATCGGGGCACTATGTCAGCATGCAGATGCTGAGCCGACTCCTTCGTAAGCCTGTGCTGCTGCTGGCCCTGTGCGGCTGGCATTCGGCGCAGGCCCAAACCGCTGTGGTGATTGGCGGGAACCTGCGTTTCGACAATGACGCTGTGTGGCAGCGTATCGTCGAAGAATCCGGTGGCCCCGGCAAAGCGAAGGTGGCGGTGTTTGCCACCGCCTCAGCGGCACCGGAGCAGTCCGCCAATGCCATCGTGCAGGTGTTGCAGCGCCATGGCGCGCAGGCGGAGCACATTCCGGTCGCTCCGCGGCTGGAGGGTGCGGACCTGCAGAAGAATCTGAATGACCCGGCCCTGATCGCCAAGGTGCGTGGCGCCAGCGCGGTGTTCTTCTCCGGCGGCGCTCAAGGCCTGATCGTGGACACCTTCCAGCCAGGCGGCAAACCCACTGCCATGCTGGATGCGATCTGGGACGTGTACCGCCGCGGGGGCGTCGTGGCCGGCACCAGCGCCGGCGCGGCCATCATGAGTCGCACCATGTTCCGGGACGCGCTCGATGTGATGGGTGTGATGCGCGGCCAGATGCGCGAGGGCCATGAGGTCGACCGCGGACTGGGCTTCATCAGCGACCGCCTCTTCGTGGATCAGCACTTCCTCAAGCGCGGCCGCATAGGCCGGATGCTGCCGCTGATGATGGCGCAGGGCTACCGCCTGGGCCTGGGCATCGAGGAGAACAGCGCCGCCGTGATCCACGGTCCGTCGGTGGACATCATCGGCGCTCGTGGCGCCTTGCTGGTGGACCTGCGCAGCGCCCGCACCGACCCCACGCTGGACATGTTCAATGTCCAGAACGTCCGCCTGAGTTACCTGGACAACGGCGACCACTATGACCTGCGCAATGGCCAGGTCACGCCGGAGAAGCGCAAGACGCCGCTGCCGGAAACCCGCATCATCCGCGCGTCCCACCCGATCACCAGCCCGGCGAGCACCTTCCAGACCGACATCCTGGGCGACAACCGCATCGTGCAGGCGATGGCGGAGCTGATGACCGCGCCGTCCGGCGAGGTGAGGGCCATGGCCGCCCGGGTGCGACCCGGTGCGACCGAACCCCGGGACCGGACCGCCTTCGTATTCCGGCTGTATCGGGGCGAGGGCACCCAGGGCTGGTTCAACAGCCAGGGCGATGCCGATGACATCACCTTGCTGGACGTCCGCCTGGATGTGCGACCGGTGCCGGTGCCGCTGGCCGCACCGCCTCGGCTGGTGGCGAATACGCCGCCGCCGCAGCAGCAGCCCCAGCAGCAGCAGCCCCAGCAGCAACAGCCTCAGCCTCAGCCTCAGCCTCAGCCTCAGCCTCAGCCTCAGCCTCAGCCTCAGCCTCAGCCTCAGCCTCAGCCTCAGCCTCAGCAGCCGTCCGAGCCTCTGGCCGCAGTAACGCCGGAGACCGTCACCGCGCCACGCTGACTACTTCGCCCCCACCGTCACCCAGCGCAGCTCGAACCAGTTATCCGCCCGATGCTGCACCGTCACGTTCTGACGGAAGGCCCAGGGGATCATCTGCCGGTGCAGCGGAATCACATGGTTCTGCGCCTTGAACTCCCGCAGTGCTGATTTGACGAGCTCCTCCCGCTTCTTCGGGTCGGCCTCCACACTGGAACTGGCGGCCAGCGCATCGAACTTGTCGTTCTTCCAGTTGCCGAAGTTGTAGTAGCCCACGCCCTTGTCACCGCGATTGCGCAGCAGCGGTGTGAAGGCCACTTCGGCATCGGTAATGACGCCGCCCCAGCCGAACATGTAGAGGCTGGTGTCCATCTTCTCCAGCTTGGGGAACATCAGCGTGCGCGGCTGCGCATTGACGTTGACCTTCACCTTCAGCTGCGCCCACATCGAGGCCAGCGCCAGGCAGATCTTCTCGTCGTTGATGTAGCGGTTGTTGGTGCAGTCCAGTGTCACCTCGAAGCCATTGGCATAGCCCGCATCGGCCATCAGCTTCTTGGCGGCCGCCACGTCATAGGGCAGACGGGCTTCGATCTGCACGTCGTTGTAGGCGCCGAGCGGGGAGGGCGTGAGGCCGCCGGTGGGCAGGCTCAGGCCGTTCATCAGCTTGAGCTTGATGGCGTTGATGTCGATGGCCTGATAGAGCGCCTGGCGCACTCGGGCATCCTTGAACGGATTCTTGTCGCCCGGCACCTTCCCGTAGAGCAGCTTGTCCCGCGCCTGGTCCATGCCGATGAAGATCAGCCGGTTCTCCGGTCCTTCCAGCACCTTCACCCCACTGGTTTGCTTCAGCTTGTTCAGGTCACGCGGGGCCGGGTCCAGCACCACGTCCACTTCACCGGAGACCAGGGCCGCCAGTCGCGTGGAGTCGTTGGCAATTGGCGTGAACACGGCGTCCTGCACATTGCCCTCGAACTTGCCCCACCAGTTGGGGTTGCGCTTGAAAGTGGTGCGGATGCCGGGCTGGCGCTCCACCATGAGGTAGGGGCCGGTGCCATTGCTGTGGGTGGCGGCGTAGGTCTCGTCCTTGTCCTTGTAGTTCTGCGGACGGGTGACCTTGTGCTGCTCGCTCCAGCGCTTGCTCATGATGAAGATCAGGTCCAGATGCTGCAGGAAGATCGGGTTGACCTGCTCCAGCTGGAACTCCACCGTGCTGTCGTCCACCTTGCGTGGCGTGCCCACCGCCTGGGCATAGGCGCTGATGTTGGAATTCACATCCTTGGCCCGCATCACCGAAAACACCACGTCGTCGGCGGTGAAGGGCGTGCCGTCCTGGAACTTGACGCCCTGGCGCAGCTTGACCCGCCACAGCGTCGGTTTGACCTGAGTCCATTCGGTGGCGAGGCTGGGCACGATGTTCAGATTGCGGTCGCGGGCCACCAGCCGTTCGTACACCTGTCCGTTCATGGCATTGGTGACGATCTCGTTCTGGGAGTGCGGGTCGGCGGTCTGCATGTCGCCCGCGCCCGCCCAGCGCAGGGTCTGCGCCTGTGCGGGCGGGGCCACCAGACTCAGGCCAAGGCCACCGCAAAGACTCATGGCCAGGGCGAGCAGCGCGCCTGGAAGCGGTCCGCCGCGGCGCAGCGTCCGTGCTGCGGGGCCCCCCACTTGAGAAGGGGTCCCAGGAGATTGGGACCAGGGAGAAGGGGACAAACGGGACAAGCGGGACAAACGGGACAAACGGGAAAAAGGGGCCAGACTGGCCAACAGGCTGTGATTCATCAATGCTCCAGATCTCGGGGGGCAGGGCGGTTCCGCGCCGCTCCGGGGAGCGGCTGCGGCCCGGGCATGACCCAAGTCCAGGGCTGTTGCCCTGAACAGGTCAGCGCCGGTGGCCCAGTTGCCGAACTTTCGTGTTGCGATCCAGTTTAGGGGCAGTCGCGGAAGCTGCGACAATGGGGGACATCGGGCGGGCGTCCGATCGAATGCCCGAGAGAGCACCGAGAGAACGCCCACGCGGTCCAGGCCCCGCCGGACCGGTGTCGTCCCAGTTTCATCCAGACACCGCCCACTCTCTTTCAGAACCACTCCGGAACCCTTCCGCCATGGCTCAATACGTCTTTTCGATGAACCGCGTCAACAAGACGGTTCCTCCCAAACGTCACATCCTCAAGGACATTTCGCTGTCCTTCTTCCCCGGCGCCAAGATCGGCGTGCTCGGCCTGAACGGCTCGGGCAAGTCCACCCTGCTCAAGATCATGGCCGGCGTGGACAAGGAAATCGAAGGCGAAGCCGTCCCGATGCCCGGCATCAAGATCGGTTATCTGGAGCAGGAGCCCAAGCTCAATCCGGAACAGACCGTGCGTGAAGCCGTCGAGGAAGGCATTGGTGGCGTGCTGGCCGCCAAGAAGCGCCTGGACGAGGTCTACGCCGCCTACGCCGAACCCGACGCCGACTTCGACGCCCTGGCCGCCGAGCAAGGCGAGCTGGAAGCCATCATCGCCGCCGCCGGTTCGGAAAACACCGACCTTCAACTGGAACTGGCCGCCGACGCCCTGAACCTCCCGCCCTGGGACGCCAACATCGGCGTGCTCTCCGGCGGCGAAAAGCGCCGCGTCGCCCTGTGCCGCCTGCTGCTGTCCAAGCCGGACATGCTGCTGCTGGACGAACCCACCAACCACTTGGACGCTGAATCCGTCGAATGGCTGGAGCAGTTCCTGCAGCGTTTCCCCGGCACCGTGGTGGCCATCACCCACGATCGCTACTTCCTGGACAACGCTGCAGAGTGGATCCTGGAACTGGACCGCGGCCACGGCATCCCCTGGAAGGGCAACTACTCCGACTGGCTGGACCAAAAGGAACGCCGCCTGGAGCAGGAACAGAAGTCGGAAGACGCCCGCGCCAAGGCCATGAAGGAAGAACTGAAGTGGGTGCGCTCCAATGCCAAGGGCCGCCAGGCCAAGAGCAAGGCGCGTCTGGCCCGCTTCGAGGAACTGAGCGACGTCGAATACCAGAAGCGCAACGAAACCAACGAAATCTTCATCCCCGTGGCGGAGCGCCTGGGCAATGAAGTGATCGAATTCGAAAACGTCACCAAGTCCTTTGGCGACCGCGTGCTGATCGACAACCTGTCCTTCAAGGTCCCCCCGGGCGCCATCGTCGGCATCATCGGCCCCAACGGCGCCGGTAAGTCCACGCTGTTCCGCATGATCCAGGGCGTGGAGCAACCCGATTCGGGCACCGTCAAGATCGGCAAGACCGCCAAGCTGGCCTTCGTGGACCAGAGCCGTCAAAGCCTGGATGCCAACAAGACGGTCTGGGAAGACGTCTCCGGCGGTCTGGACAACATCATCGTCGGCAAGTTCGTCATGCCCTCGCGCGCCTACATCGGCCGCTTCAACTTCAAGGGCAACGACCAGCAGAAGATGGTGGGTCAGCTCTCCGGCGGTGAGCGCGGCCGTCTGCACCTGGCCAAGACCCTGGCCCAGGGCGGCAATGTGCTGATGCTGGACGAACCGTCCAACGACCTGGACGTCGAAACTCTGCGTGCGCTGGAAGAAGCGCTGCTGGAGTTCGGCGGCTCGGCCATGGTGATCTCCCACGACCGCTGGTTCCTGGACCGCATCTGCACCCACATCCTGGCGTGCGAAGGCGACTCCCAGTGGTTCTTCTTCGACGGCAACTTCCACGAGTACGAAGCCGACAAGAAGAAGCGTCTGGGTGAAGAAGGCGCGCGTCCCAAGCGCGTGCGCTTCAAGCCCATCACCTGAGCGGCATCCGCCCGCTGCGTCGCTGAGTCGTGCCCGCCATGGCTGCCGGCTCTCCTGTGCCAGCCCCTCCGGCAACGTCCGGGGCGGGCGGCGCATCGACGCGCCCTGGCGCCTCGATCCATCCCGGCGCCTCGACCCCGCCGGTCACCAGCACCCCGCCGGGCACCCGCACCCCGCCTGCAGTCTCGCTGAGCCGCTTCGGCCGCTTCCTGCTGGTCGGCGGCGTGGCGACGGCAGTGCACTACCTCACCGCCTTGCTGCTGCTTCGGCTGGCCGGATGGCCGGCCGTGCAGGCCTCCGCCACCGGCTTCGTCGTGGGGGCGCTGGCGAACTACGCGCTGAATGCGCGTTTCACCTTTGGCCTGCGTGGCGGTCATGCCCGTCACCTCCCGCGTTTCGCCGCTGTGGCCAGCGTCGGCTGGCTGCTCAATGCCGCCGGCATGTGGGGCCTGCTGCATCTGGGTGCACACCCCTATGTGGCGCAGCCCATCGTCACCATCCTGGTGCTCTTCTTCAATTTCCTGCTCAATGCCCTGTGGGCCATGCGTCCGCATCAGCCGGACTCCGGGCAATCCCCAGGGTAGCGTCCCCCCAATTCGAAGGGCATCGTCGTCATCGACGGGGCTTGAGCGCCCGCTAGAGTCGGCCTTCGCGGAGGTCGGTGGCCCGAACCTCCTAGTCACGCAGGGGGCGGACTGTGGAACTCATCGAGCGTCAACACTTTCTGGGGGCACCGGACTTTCGGGAGCAGGCACCTGTCGTCAACTTCGTTCTGCCTTGCTACAACGAAGAAGAGGTGCTGCCCGAGACTGCGCGTCGGCTGGAGCGCCTGCTGGAAGAGCTGGAATCGCAGCAGCTGATTTCTCCGGCCAGTTCGGTCTACTTCGTCGATGACGGCAGTCGGGACCGGACCTGGGCCCTGATCGAATCCCTCTCGGCCACCTCGACCCGGTTCTGCGGCATAAAGCTCAGCCGCAATCGTGGCCATCAAAATGCATTGCTGTGTGGCCTGATGAGTGTCAGTGGCGATGCGTTGATCAGCCTGGATGCGGACCTGCAGGACGACCTGGGCATCATTGCCGACATGGTGAGGGCCTTTCGCAATGGTCATGAGGTGGTCTATGCGGTGCGACGTCGGCGGGACACCGACACGTTCTTCAAACGCTTCACCGCCGAGGGCTACTACCGCGTGCTGGCCGCCATGGGCGTGAAGCTCGTGTTCAACCATGCCGACTACCGCCTGATGGGCCGGCGTCCGCTGGAAGCCCTGCGGGGCTACCGGGAGCCGCATCTGTTCCTGCGCGGGCTGGTGCCTTTGCTGGGCTATCGCAGCTGCTCTGTGGAATTCGACCGGGCCGAGCGCTTTGCGGGCGAGTCCAAATACCCGTTGACCAAGATGCTGTCGCTGGCCTGGCAGGGCATCAGCTCCTTCACGCCTTATCCGCTGCGCTTGATCACCGGGGCGGGGGTGCTGGTCTCCCTGATCAGCCTGAGCATGGCGATGTGGGCCTTGGGCCTGCGACTCTTCACCCATGACGCCTTGCCCGGCTGGGCGTCCACCGTCATCCCGATGTACTTCCTTGGCGGCATCCAGTTGCTGGGGCTGGGGGTGATCGGGGAGTACCTGGCCAAGGTGTTTGAGTCGGGCAAGCATCGGCCACGGTATCAGGTGGAGAGCATTTGCGGCGCGTGGCGGGCCCCGTGACCCGGCACTGGCCGGCCTGGATCCTGGGGCTGTGCGTGGGGCTGGCCTATTGGCTCAGCAGTCCGGTGGATGGGGACTTCTGGTGGTTCGATGCGTCCCGGCATGCGATGAACAGCGTCTTTGTGCATGACTTCTTTGCGCAGGGCGGCTGGAAAGACCCCATCCGCTATGCCAAGGCCTATTACGACCAGTACCCTGGCATCAACATTGGCTTCTATCCGCCGTTTTTGTACCTCGTGACGGCACCGCTGCTGGCCGTCTTTGGGGTTTGTCATGCCGTGTGTCAGGCGGTGGTGTCGACCTTTGCGTCGCTGTGTGCCATGGCCGGATACGCCTGGACCCGGCCGCTGCTCGGGCGCGCGGCGGCTTGCGCCTGTGGCGCGATGCTGGTGCTGGTCCCGGAGATGGCCTTATGGGGACGCCAGGTGCAACTGGACGTGCCGGCAGTGGCCCTGCTGCTGTGGGGCGGCTGGGCCCTGACCCGGTGGCTGGAGACGCCCAGCAGCCGATGGCTCTGGCTGGCGGCCTTGCTGCTGGGATGCGCGATGCTGACGCGGGTGCAGACGGTGTTGGCCTGGCCGCTGTGGCTGGCCGTCGTGGCGCTGCATCCGGTGGCGCGCGCACAGCCGTGGCGGCTGCGTCTGGGGGCCACCGCGCTGTATGGGCTCTTGTCGCTGCCCTCGATCGCCGCCGCGCTCTACTTCGCCAAGGTCATGGGCAGCCTGGCCGGACGGATGCCGGACATGCCAGCGCTTGGATCATGGGCCAATTGGGGCTGGTATGCCGCGCGCATGCCGGCGCAACTGGGCGATGCCGGCATGGCGGTGCTGCTGCTGGGGCTGGTGGCGCTGATCGCCTGCGTCAGGGTCCACGGGGTCCGTGCGCTGGGCGGTCGGACCGGCATGGCCCTGGCGATGGGGATGTCGGCCTGGCTGTTCTTCAGCGTCGTGTCCAACAAGGAGCCGCGTTTTGCGCTGCCGGTGTTGCCGTTTGCGATGCTCGCCGCGCTGTTGGCGGTGGGATCGTGGGGCGCCGCCTGGCAGCAGCGACGTGCCCACGGCGCAACCGCCGCAACCTCAGCCGCCGCAGTCGCAGCCATCCTGCTGCTGCTTCTGGCGCTGCTGGCCGAGGCGTGGACCGCCCGTCGCTGGACGGACGTGCCTCGCGTCACCGGCCATCGCGAGGCTGCGCTCCTGGCCGCGAAGCTGGCGCCGCCCAACACCCGGGTGATGATCTCGGCGCACCGCGACGGCAATTTCATCTTCTCCCTGCGCACGATGGGCCAGCGTCCCGACCTGGCGGTGCGACGCGCCGACAAGCTCCTGGTGGACATGACCATCATGCGTCAGCTTGGCATCCAGGATCGGGGGCTGAACGATGCGGACATCCGTGCTCTGCTGGACCGCGAGCAGGTGTCGGTGGTGGTGGCGCAGGTCGGCTACCTGGGCGACCAGCCTTCGATGCAGGCGCTGCACCGACTGCTGCAATCGGGCTGCTGCTTCGAGCTGCGGCAGACGGTGCCCATTGAAGGCCAGCATCGTCCGGACGAGACCGCGCTGCGGGTCTACCTGCGGCGACCTTGAGAGGCCGCTGGCCGCGACACTGCCCGGCCGATACAGCCCGCATTGACCCCTGCGTTCACCCCCGTTTCCCCAGCGTTCCCTCAGCGTTCCCACAGCGGCCTTGTGTGTCCACCTTGACACGATTCCCAGGGCCTTTGTCCACAAAACCCCTGGGCGCGCGGCGTCGTCAAGAGACTTCGATTCTTTTCACCTTTCTTTACGGCGGCCCCATGGCCACCTAACCTGCCGCGCCGACGATGACGTCATCCACACAGGAGATGTCATTCATGTTCAATCGTTTCTCCCGTCCCCTTCAAGCCCTGAGCGTGGCGGCGGTCATGAGCGTGGCGGTGCTGGGTGTGCAGGCCCAAGCCCAGTCCCGCCCCGATGCGCCCGCCGCTCCAGCCTCCGGCCCCATGGGCCATGGTCCCCGTATGCCCGGTGGCCCCGGTGGCCCCGGCGGCCCTGACATGCACGGCATGCCCGGCGAGGGCGGTCCGATGTTCCTGGGCGGCCGTCTGCTGAAGGATGTCGGTGCGTCCGACGCTCAGCAAAAGCAGATCCGCGACATTTTCGAGTCGGCCCGCAAGGACATGAAGGCCCAGCATGAGCAAGGCCGGCAACTGCACGACCAGATGGCCGCGCTGCTGAGCGCCCCGAAGGTGGATGCCGCCGCCGTCGAGCAGCTGCGCCAGCAGATCAATGCCCAGCATGAGGCCGGCTCCAAGCGCATGACCCAGGCCATGGTGGACGCCGCCAACGTCCTGACCGCTGACCAGCGCGCCAAGCTCGGCGAGCTGATGAAGAAGCACAAGACCCGCATGGAAGAGCATGTCAAGCACATGCGCGAGCACGGCGGCCGTGGCGGTCCGCGTGGCGACGCTCCCATGGACGCACCGCCCCCGCCCAAGGGTCAATGAGTGAAGGAGTCGGCTATGCTTCAGACTTTTGATGATTCCGCAGCCCGACTGCAGGCCGAGCAAGCGGCCCGTCAGGCGGCTGTGGCGCAACGCCCCATGAATCCACGACTGCTGTTGATCGACGACGATGCGCGTCTGACGGCAATGCTGGGCGACTACCTGAGCAGCGCCGGCTTCGATGTCAGCTTTGCCGGCTCCCTGGCCCAAGGCCGGGCCGAGCTGGAAGCGGGCCAGTATGAACTTCTCGTGCTGGACCTGATGCTGCCCGACGGTGACGGCCTGGAGTTCTGCCGCCAGCTTCGCAGCGACAAGCGCTGGCGCCGGCTTCCCGTGCTGATGCTCTCCGCCCGCGGCGAGCCGATGGACCGCATCCTCGGCCTGGAGCTGGGCGCGGACGACTACCTGGCCAAACCTTTCGAGCCCCGCGAACTGCAGGCCCGCGTGAAGGCGCTGTTGCGCCGCACCGAGCCGCAGGCGCTGGGCGACGAAGTGCTGCGCTTCGGTCGTCTGGAGATCGATCTGGCCGCGCGTCAGGTGCGCCTGGACGGCAATGCCTGCGACCTCACCAGCCATCAGTTCGACCTGCTGGTGGTGCTGGCCCAGAGCCCCGGCCGGGTGCTGTCCCGCGACCAGATCATGGATGCGCTCAAGGGCCATCCGCTGGAAGCCTTCGACCGCTCCATCGACGTGCACATCTCCCGCATCCGTTCGGTCATTGAAGATGATGCGAAGAACCCGCGCCGCGTGCTGACCGTGCGTGGGGCCGGGTATGTCTTTGCTCGCAAACAGGACGCCGAAGGCCTGGAGTGAAAGCGCTTTACCTGCGCATCTACATCACCGTCGTGGTGGTGTTGCTGGCATTCGCGCTCGGCTCGGCCTGGCTCTTCCAGGGCCGGATCGAGCAGGAGCGCGGCACGTTTGAACAAGCCGCTTCTGAGCGGCTGGTGGCCATGGCGGTGCTGGTGCAGCGTGCGCTGCCGCCGGCCACAGCGCCCAGTCATGAACAGGCCGAAGCCGTCGAGGACTGGGGGCAGCGCCTGCGCATGGCCCTGGCCCTGGAGGACGCGCGCGGCCGCCGCCTGGGCGCCTCCCCGCTGTTCGAGCGGCGCGAGGACCTGCCCGGCTCCCGCATCCAGCGCATTCCGCTGGACGACGGACGGCATCTGCTCTTCCTGAGAATCGCCAAGCCGCCCGGGACTTCAGGTCCGTTGCCGGGGCCTGGCCCGTTCCAGCCGGAGCAACGAACGAGTGGTCCTCAGCCCGGTGGGGACCGTGACGGCCGCGATGGGCGTGACGGTCGCGATGGCCGCGATGGCCGTGACGGCCGTGGAGGGGACCCGCGCGGCGCCGACACGAACACCGCACGTCAGGACGGCGCCGTGCCGACCTCGCCGGGAGCGTCGCACAATCGTCGTGATGCACTGGCCGAGGTCGAGGCCACGCGCCAGCGCATGATGGAACGACTGGAGCAGGAGCGCCGCGCAGAGAGCAGTGGTTCCTGGTTCCCGGGCTGGATTCCGCGTCCCAGCGGCGAAGCACTGGCCACCTTGCTGGTGGTGCTGTTCATCGCGGTGGCGGGCGGTGCCTATCCGGTGGTGCGGCGCCTGACGCGTCGGCTGGAGAGTCTCAAGTCCGGCGTTGAGCAATTCGGCGGCGGCGACCTGGCTTTTCGCGTCCATGACCAGGGCAAGGACGAGATCGCGGCCCTGGCAGGCAGCTTCAACCGCGCGGCCGAAAAAATCCAGACCCTGGTGAGCTCCCACAAGAGCCTGCTGGCCAATGCCAGCCATGAGCTGCGCTCGCCGCTGGCGCGTCTGAAGATGGCGTTTGCGATGCTGGACGAAGCCTCGGCACCGCAGCGCGTCCGCCTGCAGCAGGAGATCCACACCAACATCGCCGAGCTCGACGCGCTGGTGGAAGAGGTGCTGCTGGCGAGCCGGCTGGAGGGCGGGGCCCAGAGCCTGCGCATCGAGCCGGTGGACTTGCTGGGCATTGCCGCCGAGGAGGCCGCCCGCGCCGGCGCCGAGGTGGAAGCCGAAGCGGGCCTGGAGCAGCTGCAGCTGCGCGGCGACGACCGCCTGCTGCGCCGGGCGCTGCGCAATCTGCTGGAAAACGCACGCCGCTACGGCGGGCCTCAGGTCGAGGTCATGCTGCGCCGAGTGGGGGTCGAGCATGTGGAAGTGCAGGTCTGTGACCGCGGGCCCGGCGTGCCGGAATCCCAGCGGGAGCGCATCTTTGAGGCGTTCTACCGCATGCCAGGCCATGCCGAGGTGTCAGGCGGCGTCGGGCTGGGGCTGAACCTGGTCAAGCAGATCGCGCTGGCCCACAGCGGCACGGTGCGCTGCGAGGGGCGTGATGGCGGCGGCAGCTGCTTCGCCATCCGACTGCCGCTGGTGCCGACCGAGGCCGCTTAATTCAGGCGGTTGGCGGGGCAACTGGCGGGACGATGGGCACCCCGACGCGCGAGCAGCAGCACCCCGGCGGGCCCGCATAGCATCAGCCGGAGGGCGGTGTCGGCTCAGCCCTTGAGCTGCGTGCGATGCACCCACGCCAGCAGTGCGCTCAAGCCCAGCGCTGCCGCCACCAGGCCAGCGGACGCCGCGCTCCAGAAGCCCATCGCGCCCTGCATGAAGCTGGGAAGCGGCACGGCATGGTCCCCGAAGGCCAGCCAGTAGCCGCCGCCCAGGCCCAGGCCCCAGATGGCCAGCGCGTAGATCACCATCGGCGCGGTCGCAATGTGGTGGGCCCGCAGCACAAAGGCGGACACCGTCTGCCCGGCGTCGGCGACGTGGAAGATCCACACCCAGCCCAGCAGTGGCAGGGCGGCGGCGATGATGGCGGCATCCCGCGTGTAGAGCCCCAGCACCTGCTCGCGCAACGTGAAGATCAGCGCGCCCAGCACAAAGGCGATGCTCACCGACAGTTCCAGCCCATGCCAGCCCAGCCGCCGTGCCCCGGCCGGGTCACGCGCGCCCAGCGCCTGCGCCACCAGCGTACTGCTGGCATTGGCCAGGGCCAGCGGCATCATGAACATCATGGCCACCAGGTTGGCGGCGAGTTGATGCCCCGCCACTGCGGTACTGCCGATGCGGGCGATGAAGATGGCCATGAAGGTGAAGCCGGTCACCTCGATCAGCACCGAAGCGCCCATCGGCACACCCAGCTTCACCAGACGGGCCAGCGTGGCCCGGCGGGGGCGGTGCAGGCCGCCGCGCGAGAAGCCGAAACCGCTGTAGAACGGATCCCGCCGCAGCACCACCAGCGCCACCAGCAACTGGCTCCACATGACCATGGCCGTCGCCACGGCGCAGCCGACCGCCCCCAGCGCCGGCACCGTCACCGGCCCCAGGCTGAAGCCGCCGATCAACAGCGCGCTGGCCGGAAACTTCAGCAGCAGCCCGCCGATCTGCAAAGCCATCACCGCCTTGGGCCGCGACACCGCCGTGTTGAAGCCGCGGTAGGCGGTGAAGAGCAGGGCGGCTGGCAGTGCAATGCCCAGCGTGCGCAGATAGGCGCTGACCTTGGCCGCAATCTCCGGGCTCGCATGGGAGATGGCCAGGAAGGGCTGCGGGAACCACAGCACCAGCTCCCCGATGACGGCCAGCATCAGCGCCAGCCATGCCGCCTGATGCAGGCTGTCGCCAGCCTCCGCCATGCGTTTGGCCCCGAACAGCTGGCCCGCCACCGGCGAAATCGCCAGCACCACGCCCATCAGACCGACAAACACCGAGGTGTAGACGGCTGAGCCCACCGCCAGCGCGGCCAGGTCCAGCGAGGAATGGCGCGCCACCAGCAGGGTGTCGATGGTGGAGTAGGCGAGCACGGCCAACTGGCCGATGAAGACCGGCCAGGCCAGCGGAATGATCTGCCGCAGGCTCTGAAGGCGTTGACTCAAGAACGCTCCTTGGGCGGAGTTGCCGGGCCCTGGGCTGCGGCCTGTGCGGCGTTGGCGCTCGCCTCCAGCGCCCGTTCCGAATAGCGGTTGAAGCGCCAGGCCGTGCCCTCCAGCGTGATGCGTCGCCAGGTGGCCCGCTTCTCGCCGGGGGTGAGCACCGGCCAGTTCTGCACCTCGTCGAACGTGCGGCCGCAGCCCTTGCACAGCTCATCCCCCTGGCTGGTCGAGCAGATGGCGATGCAGGGCGCATCCGGCGTGGTGTCGTACCAGGCCAGCCAGGCGCTGTGCGCGGCCGGGGGCATGCTGTCCTCGTCGCACAGGGACTCGTGGTGGTAGACCATCAGCGCATAGACCTCGGCCAGAGCCCGAAGCTCCGGGCCCAGGTGGATGCCATCACCCGGGTCGCGGGCGCGCCACCAGTTGATGGCGGATTCAATGTCGGTGATGTGGAGGCCGGCCATGGGGTACTGCTGAGAAAAAGGACGAAGGGGCGAAGCAACCGGTCAGTACGCCAGACCGATGGCCGACCGTACTTCCCGCAAGGTCTTGCGGGCCACGGCGCGTGCGCGCTCGGTGCCGACTTCCACAATCCAGTGGACCTTCTTGGGGTCCGCCAGCAATTCCTCTGCCCGGGCCCGCCACGGCGCCTGTTCGCGCTGGATGGCCTCGATCAGCGGCTGCTTGCAATCCAGGCAACCGATGCCCGCGCTGCGGCAGCCGTCGGCGGCCCACTGGCGCGTCGCTTCGTCCGTGTAGACCTGATGCAGCGGCCAGACCGGGCAGCGGGTGGGTTCGCCCGGATCGTGCCGCCGCACCCGCTGCGGATCGGTCGGCATCTGCCGCACCTTCTGCTCCACCACCTCGGGCGCATCGCGCATGGCAATCGCATTGCCGTACGTCTTGCTCATCTTGCGACCGTCCAGACCCGGCAGGCGGGCGGTGTCGCTCAGCAGGGCCTGCGGTTCGGGCAGCAGCGGGGCATACAGATGGTTGAAGCGGCGGGCGACCTCGCGTGTCACTTCCACATGGGGCGCCTGGTCTTCGCCCACCGGCACGAAGGCCGCCTTGTAGATCAGGATGTCGGCAGCCTGCAGCAGCGGGTAGCCCAGGAAGCCGAAGGTGGCGAGCTCGCGGTTCTCCGCCACGGCGTCCTTGTAGCTGGGCATGCGCTCCAGCCAGCTGGACGGCGTGCTCATGGCCAGCAGGGTGAAGAGTTCGGCATGCTCGGGCATGCGGCTCTGGATGAAGAGCGTGGCCTGTTCCGGGTTGATGCCGGCGGCGAGCCAGTCCACCACCATGTCGTAGACGCTTTGCTCCAGGCCTTCGCGGTGCTCGTAGTGGGTGGTGAGCGCATGCCAGTCCGCCACGAAGAAAAAGCAGTCGTGGGTGGACTGGAGCTGCACCCAGCTCTTGAGCGCGCCGTGATAGTGGCCCAGGTGCAGGGCGCCGGTCGGACGCATGCCGGACAGCACGCGAGGGCGGCCACTGACCGGGGCGCTGGTAGAGCCGGAACCGGGCGCTGCCGAAGCGGCGGATGAGGGAGCGGACGACGGAGCGGACGGAAGGGCGGTCACAGGCGTGGTGCTGTCAGGCCCGCTGGGGGCCGAGGAGGGGGTGGTCGTGTTCATGAGCAGGCGGCGGATTGTAGGCAGGCCGGTCCGGGCACGCCTGTTCAGGCTCATTGTCGGTGGTCCGCCGCTACACTGCCGCCCCATGAAGAACATCGTGATCCTGATCTCCGGCCGTGGCTCCAACATGGAGGCCATCGTCAAGGCCTGCGCGGCGGAGCAGTGGCCCGCCCGCATCGCGGCGGTGATCAGCAATCGTCCGGACGCCGCCGGTCTGGCATTCGCCCAGTCCCACGGCATTGCGACCGCCGTGGTGGACCACAAGGCCTTCGGCCGGGGCGACGAGGCCCGTGCCGCCTTTGATGCCGAACTCCAGCGCGTGATCGACAGCTTCTCGCCCGACCTGGTGGTGCTGGCCGGCTTCATGCGCATCCTGACGGCGGCCTTCACCGGCCACTATGAGGGCCGCATGCTCAACATCCATCCGTCGCTGCTGCCGGCCTTCACCGGGCTGCATACCCACCAGCGGGCCATCGAGTCCGGATGCCGGGTGGCCGGGGCGACCGTGCACTTCGTCACGGCGGAGCTGGACCACGGCCCGATCGTCGCCCAGGCGGTGGTGCCTGTGCTGGATGGGGATGACGAAGCCAGCCTGTCCAAGCGGGTGCTGCAGCAGGAGCACCGCATGTATCCCAGCGCCGTACGCTGGTTCGTGGAAGGGGCGCTGCAGATCGACGGCGCCGCCGTGCGCCACCGGGACGGACAGTCCCAGCTGTTTAGCTGAGCAGGCTGGCCAGCAGGTTGATGGACAGCGCCAGCACCACCGTGTTGAACGCAAAGGACAGCACGGCCTGCACCAGCACCAGCCGCCGGATCGGCCGGGCACTCACCATCACGTCCGAGGTCTGGGACGTGGCGGCCAGGGTCACCGAAAAGTAGAGAAAGTCGGTGTAGTCCGGCTGCTCGTCATCGCCGGGGAACTCCAGGCCGTGTGGCGCCTTCGGGCCGCTGTGGAAGAGGCTGGCATAGGCCAGCGCGAATTCCACCGGCAGCAGCAGCCAGGAACCGGTGACCGTGCCCAGCGCCACCAGCAGATGCGGCCAGCCATGGGCCACGCCGCCCGCTTGCTTCACCTGCGCCAGCTCCAGGGCCAGCGCCGCCAGACTCACCAGCGCGCCGATCATCGCCAGGCCCAGCACCGTCGGCATGCCTTCGGCAATGGCGCGGGCCTGCTCCTGCACGTCCTGGGCGCGCGTGCGCAGCATCATCTGCAGCACCAGCACCAGATAGACCCACACCCCGCAGCTCCAGCCGATCAGCAACTGCGTGGAGCGCGGCATGTCCGCGGCCCAGGGCAGGGCGGCGGCCAGCAGGGCCCCCAGCGCCGCGCCGATCAGCAGACGGGGGCGGCGGCGGAGCTGGTGCAGCAGGGGCATGGGTCGGCCTCAGTCGCCAATGCGCACAAAGCGCTGGACGGTACGGCCCTCCACCTCCAGCGTGCCGAAGAACATGCCGTGAGGCCGCACCCATAGGCCGGTGCTGTTGTAGAGCGGGGTGTAGAGCACCAGCGCTTCCAGGGTCTCGCTGTGCCGCACCACGCCGTGGACCTGATAGTCCTGGCCCTTGTAGTGGCGGTAGCGGCCGGGCGGGGTGTCGGGCAGGGGAGTGAGGTCGTCGTCGCGCATTGGGGGGTTGGAAGCGTTTGTGAAAGCGTTCGTGAAAAGGGCAGCAGGTGGAACTGAGATAATTTGCGGATGCATCCTAATGCCCTCCTCGAACTCTGCGCCGAATTGGTGGACAGCCTGCTGCTGTTCGATGCCCCGGCGGACTCCCTGGTCTCGTCCTTTTTCCGTCAGCACAAGGCGCTGGGTCAACGCGAGCGTCATACGCTGGCCGAAACCGCCTACGCCGTGCTGCGCAACCGCCTGCTGTTCCAGCATCTGGCCCAATCCGGCCGTGGGCCGATGTCCCGCCGCCTGGCCATTCTGGGCTGGGAAGGCAACGAAGCCTTCCTGCGCGGCGCCCTGAACGATCAGGAGCAGCACTGGCTGCAGCAGGTCCAGTCGGTGGACAAGCGCCAACTGCCGGAGCGGCTGCGCCACAACCTGCCGGACTGGCTGGCCGAGCCGCTGCACAAGCGCCTGGGCGATGAGCAGTTCTGGGCCCTGGCCGGCGCACTGAATGAAGGCGCCCCGCTGGACCTGCGGGTCAACCTGCTCAAGGCCCGCCGCGAAGAGGTGCAGGCTGCGCTGGAAGCCAAGGGCTTCAAATCCACACCGACCCCGTATTCCCCCTGGGGCCTGCGGCTGGAAGGCAAGCCCGCGCTGCAAAAGCTGGACGTGTTCACCAGCGGCCAGGTCGAGGTGCAGGATGAAGGCAGCCAGCTGCTGTCCCTGCTGACCGAGGCCAAGCGGGGCGAGATGGTGGTGGACTTCTGCGCGGGTGCGGGCGGCAAGACCCTGGCACTGGGCGCGGCGATGCGCAACACCGGGCGTCTGTATGCCTTTGACGTGTCGGGCCACCGCCTGGACAAGCTCAAGCCGCGCTTGGCGCGTAGTGGCCTGTCCAACGTCTACCCGGTGCAGCTCACGACCGAGCGGGACGACCGCGTCAAGCGCCTGGCCGGCAAGGTCGACCGGGTGCTGGTGGACGCCCCGTGCTCGGGCCTGGGCACGCTGCGCCGCAACCCCGACCTCAAGTGGCGCCAGACGCCGCAGGGCCTGCAGGAACTGCAGGTCAAGCAACTGGCCATCCTGAACAGCGCCGCCCGCATGCTCAAGTCGGGCGGCCGTCTGGTGTACGCCACCTGCAGCCTGCTGGATGAGGAAAATGAAGCGGTCGCCAACGCGTTTTCCGAAGCGCATCCGGAGTTTGTGCTGCAACCGGTGCAGGACATCCTGACCCACGCCCAGGTGCCGGACGACCGTGCCCAGAGCCTCTGCGAGAACGGATTCCTGCGTCTGTGGCCCCACAAACATCACAGCGACGGCTTCTTTGCGGCGGTCTGGACCCGAAAATAACCGGGCTGTGAAGCGGAATTGCCCGGTGTTTTCGTGTACGCCTACCGAAGTCCGCAAAGACCGGCTTTTCTTGGGTTTGATCAAAGACCGAATCTAGGGAGCCTCGCCTACAATCGAGCCTCCCGTGTACAACTAGCTCTTGATGAGCAGGGTTAGGACCGAATGAACGTATTGATGAATGTGCATGACGCCCTCGTGAACTGGCTGGCCTACGGTCTGCTGGGCGCGAGCTGGTGGCAGATCCTCGCTTACACGCTGGTGGTGACCCACATCACCATCGCCGCCGTGACGATCTTTTTGCACCGTGCCCAGGCTCACCGCGCGCTGGATCTGGGACCCATCCCGTCGCACTTCTTCCGCTTCTGGCTCTGGATGACCACCGGCATGGTCACGCGCGAGTGGGTGGCCATCCACCGCAAGCACCACGCCAAGTGCGAGACGGAAGAAGACCCGCACAGCCCGGTCACCCGCGGCATCAAGACGGTCATGACCCGTGGCGCCGAGCTCTATCGCTCTGAAGCCAAGAACGAAGAGACCATCAAGAAGTTCAGCCACGGCGTGCCGGACGACTGGATGGAACGCAACGTCTACAGCCGCCACTCGGTGCTGGGCGTGGCGTCGATGATGATCATCAACCTGGCGCTGTTCGGCATCATCGGCATGTCGATCTGGGCCATCCAGATGGCGTGGATCCCGTTCTGGGCCGCTGGCGTGATCAACGGCGTGGGCCACTACTGGGGCTATCGCAACTTCGAGGCGCAGGACGCCTCCACCAATGTCTCGCCCTGGGGCCTGATCATCGGTGGCGAAGAGCTGCACAACAACCACCACACCTATCCGACCTCCGCCAAGTTCTCGGTCAAGCCGTTTGAATTTGACATCGGCTGGGGCTACATCCGCGCGATGGAGCTGATCGGCTGGGCCAAGGTCCGCAAGACCGCTCCGCAGATGCGCACCGGTGAACTGAAGGCCGTGGCCGACAAGGACACGCTGGAAGCCATCATCGCCAACCGCTACGAAGTCATGGCGCGTTATGCCCGTGAACTGCGCGGCGCGTGCAAGGAAGAAGTCCGCAAGCTCAAGGCGGCGGGTGAACAGCACAGCGTGAAGTTCCACCAGTTCAAGCTGGCAACCCGCTGGCTGCACCGCGACGCGGAAAAGATCCCGACCGCCTACCAGGCCCAGATTGACGGCGCCCGCGCCGCCAGCCCGGTGCTGGACAAGCTGGTCACCATGCGCGAAGAACTGCGTCAGCTCTGGACCCGCACCAATGTGTCGGCCGAGCAGCTGGTGCATGACCTGCAAGCCTGGTGCCGCAAGGCCGAGGAAAGCGGCATCGCTGAACTGCGCGCCTTCGCGCTGAGCCTGCGCACCGTTCGCGTCTGATCGAGGCTGACAGGCCTCCCGGCATGCCGCCGGGACCGAATAAAAGGGCACCTCTTGCAGGTGCCCTTTTTTCATATGGGCTTCCCCTCAGGAGTCATGACTTGCACAAGGCATCGTTTGCCTGACTCACACCTTCTCGTGCCGTGGAACAAATTCCGCTGACAGCCAAAAATCCCTCGCTTCGGCCCAGGGCCGACCAACGGAGCCGCTGATCGACGTTGGCCCCGGGAGCCATCAATCGAGGAGTCGATGTGGAGTTTGCTTTCACGCTGAAATATCAACTGTCAAAGGAGGATGGTCATCAGGGCGAGCTGGTGGAAAGGCTGATGGATACAGGCTGCGGCGATGCGCTGATCCGCCACAGCCCACCGGGACGCCTGTCGCTGGCGTTTCACCGCAATGCTGCTTCGGCGGATGAGGCGCTGATGGGGGCCTTGAAGGACATTCGGCAGTCACTCCCCAGTGCGCGGCTGATCGAAGCCGGCCCGGACCTGGTCGGGTTGACCGACGTCGCTGAACTGGTGGGGGTGACGCGACAGAACATGCGCAAGCTGATGTTGACCCACATCGCCAGCTTCCCGCCGCCGGTGCATGAGGGCAATGCGTCGTCGGTCTGGCATTTGTCGCAGGTGCTGGGCTGGATGGCGTCACGCGGCGGCTATCTGCTCAACCCGTCGGTGGTGGGCATGTCCCGCTCGGCCATGCAGGTCAATCTCATCAAGGAGCAGCAGTACCTGGACTGGTGCAGTGAGGCGCGACTGAAGGCCTTGATCGTCTAGCGCGCTGCGGGGGGGGGGCGGGGAGGGGCATCGGCCGGGCCACGCCACGCCAGCGGCGCAGACCCGAGTGCGCGAGCGAGGCACTGGGCAGTGGCATGATGACGGTTGTTCCGCCGCTTGGGCCTCTTGCTCACTCCGTCCGTGCCACCGTCCCCGCCGAAGACTCGTTCCCGGTCCGCCAAGCCAAGGCTTTCTCCTGAGCTTGCCCCTGCAACCGAGCCCGCGGCTGCCCCGGCCGTTTCACCGGCAGCCACAGTGCCGACCCCTGATCTGTCCCCCCCTCTCTCCCCCGCTCAACGCGCCCTCCGCCAGACCAGCCAGCAAGGCATCGACGCCTTCGTGGACACCTTGTGGATCGAGGAGGGGCTGTCAAAGAATTCCCAACTGGCCTACCGCCGCGACCTGCAACTGCTGGCGGACTGGCTGGCCACCGAGTCGCGCACCCTGGACCAGACCCGTGAACTGGACCTGATGGCCTATGCCCATGCGCGTCACGATCACAGCAAAACCAGTTCGGCCAACCGGCGTCTGTCGGTGTTCAAGCGCTACTTTCGATGGGCGCTGCGGGAGTCCCGCATGCAGGCGGACCCGACGCTCAAGCTCACGGCCGCGCGTGCGCCGCTGCGGGTGCCGCGCACCCTGTCCCAGGAGCAGGTGGAAGCCTTGCTGTCGGCACCGGACGTGGGCACGGCGCAAGGGCTGCGGGACCGGGCCATGCTGGAGCTGATGTACGCCAGCGGCCTGCGGGTGACGGAACTGGTGACCCTCAAAAGCGTCCATGTGGGCCTGCGCGAGGCCGTGCTGCGGGTCACGGGCAAAGGCAACAAGGAGCGGCTGGTGCCTTTTGGCGAAGAGGCCCATCAGTGGCTGCTGCGTTATCTGCGCGAGGCCCGGCCCGAGCTGCTGCGTACCCAGTCGACCGACGACCTGTTCCTCACCAAGTTCGGCGCCGCCATGGCGCGCGAGACCTTCTGGCGGCTGGTCAAGAAATATGCCGTGGTGGCGGGCATCACCAGCCCACTGTCCCCGCACACCCTGCGGCATGCGTTCGCCACGCATCTGCTCAACCACGGGGCCGATCTGCGCGCGGTGCAACTGCTGCTGGGCCATGCGGACCTGTCCACCACCCAGATCTATACCCACGTGGCGCGGGAGCGCCTGAAAGTTCTGCACGCCACGCATCATCCGCGCGGTTGAGGGGCGCCGCGCCACGGAACTTGGCGCCAGACGGTCGGCACCAAGGGATGTCGCCACTCGAGCAGAGTCATGTTGTCCCTCCATTCCTCCCCGGCCTTGTCCGCCACTGTTGGCGGCCCCTTCTCCGGCTTCCCGGGCGCCGGTGAGAGCAGGGTGCCAGACCGCATGCCCATGCGTGCGAACAGCCCTGCCGTCACCCTTCAGGCGCATTACGGGCTCCCGGTCCAGACGGATGCAGACGCCGCCGTGGCCGGCTACCGTTTCCCCAGTGCCGACCCTTCGCTGCCACCCACGCAGCTGATGGCGCTGCCATGCGCCGACGCGGGCGCGGAAGGCGCAGCCCAGATGCTTCGCTTCCTGTCCTCCCTGCACCAGGAAGGCCGCACGGATCTGGCCCTGGTCACCGGCCATTCGCAACAGGCCCCGCGCGGGCTCGATCCCCGCCTGCTCGCCGGGGAAATCCGTCAGTTCGATGCGGGCGGCCTGCGAGGAACGGCCTGGGTCGAGCAGCATGAGGGCGAAGACTGTCTGGTGTTTGACCTCCAAAGTTCCCAGGGCCTGTCCGTGACCCACATGGTGCGCCTGCACCAGATCGACCTGACGGATTCACGCAACCGCACGATGGAACGGCTCTCGCATATCGACTCCGCGGTGAGTCAACACCAGCTGGACGCGAAGGCAGAGGCCGAGAATGATCGATCGGGTGCTGCGTCGATGGGCACGGCAAGGCCCTTAGGGGGCTTGGCCTTGGCCTGCGCGGACGGCGCTTCCGAATCAGGTGCCGCCCTGATCCTGCTGGACGCCCACCAGCGGCACCTCCAGCTCGTGAACATGGCGATCGGGCAGACATCGGCCACGCTCGAGCAGGCCCAGCAAATGGCCGACCGGGCACTGGACCGCCACAGCTACGAGCAACAGCGCCAGGCGATCATGCTGCAAGGCCAGGAATGGCTGGGCAAAGGCTTTGCCAGCGGCAGCTATGAAGCCGTATCGGCCGGCCTCGATCTTTTCAGGACACTCGCGGCTCAGCGGTTCGCACCCTGGATACCGGATGCGTCCGGTGCGTCTGATGCGCCAGCGCAGCACCGGATCGATTCGCACGTTGGCCGCTCGACGTCCTCCGGACCTGGGGACGGTGGCGGCGCAGTCCAGAGCCGTCGCCGAGACGTTCCGGCCCCCCCAATTCCGCCCCGCCGGTCTTTTCAAGCGGACGGGTTGCCAACGTCAGCGGTGTTGACCGCGTCACCCACGGGGCATGCGCCGGCACCCACGGGGCATGCGCCTGAGTCCTCGCAAGGGCCTGCGGTCAGCGCGGCCCCGACCTCTCAGACGACACAGGGGTCTCAGGCGTCTGCAGCCAGCGGCGTTGCAACACGACGGGGGCTGCCCCCGCCGCCGCCGCCGCCCGGCACAGCGGCCCGTCCGGTCCCGGCACGTCCGGCGCCGATCGCACCCCCGTCCGCTCGTCCCGCCGCGACCCCGTCCGCCGCGACCCCGTCCGCCGAGGATCCCGCCTCCGTGGCCAAGGGCCCTCAAGCAGCGGGCGGGGCAGGGACGTCCCCACTGTCGGCACCAGCGCAGCGGGCTCAGCGTCAGGACGCTGCGCAGCGTCAGCACCAGCACCAGGCGCCAGCGGATGCGCCTCAGCGAAAGAAACGCCCGGCACCGCAGCCCCCCAACACGCCACCCCACACGCCACCCCACACGCCGCCCGCTTCAGCCAGCCATCCGCCAGCCGCAGCGAAGCAGTCCCAGGCCCCCGAACCCGGACCCGGACCTCGGTCTTCCGCAGCGGGCCCGGCTTCCGCCAAGACGCCGCCATCGGCCAGCCCGTCGAAGCCGACCGGTTCCGGCTCGCCCACAAGCCCGACCAAGCCGACCCGTCCAGCGGATTCGGACCACGCCGCCACACCGGCTCGGCGCAAGGCCTATCCCGCGCCCTTGCCGCCCAAGGCAGCACCTCCAAGCCCCCAGAAGCAGCCCCTGCCGCCCGACCCGGCCGGCATTCCCAGCGTGCCCACCCTGGCGGAACTGGGGGTCACGCCCCTGTCCAGCGAGAGGCTGAAAGCGCAAGAGGCCGAACTTGAGGCCATCAACAAGCTGGCGGAGGAACTGCTGGGCCCAGACGGTCCTGTGAAGGGGGATGCGGGAATGCCCCTCACGTCATTTGAGGAGCGCGCGCTCAATCCGCTCCGGGACAAAACCGCTGCGGGCACTGCGCGTCTGGACGCCCAGTCGGCGCCCGCCTACGACGCTGATGACTTACCCAGGGAAGTGCCGCCCCGCTATTCCGACCTCTTGCAGGAAGCCGTTCTTCTCCAGCCGGAAACGCTCAGCGTCGCCCAGATCATGAGCAATTTCAGAATCAAGCAGGATAGCCCGGAGGTGGCGTCCAAGCTCATGCAGTCAGGCATGGACCAACTGGTGGGCTTGCTGGCGGAACCTCCCGCCAGCCCGGTGCAGCGCTTCAAACGGTTGTTCTCCGGTGACGCGCTGAGGGCTCAGAAGTCCCACCAGACCGACATCCAGAATGATGTGCTGACCAAGCTGTGGTCCAGCATCAAGGTTCTGGACGAACACTTCGTGGCGTCGGACCCGGCGCTGTCCGCCAAGGACTACAAGGAAGAACGCGGTGCCTACATCGAGTCGCACATGGCGTCCGCGCTGCTCAACAGTCTGTCGCGAGCCAGCCCCGAGGCGCAGGCACGCGCGCTCAAGCGCATGGCCAACGAGAGAGACGATCTCTTGAGCACGCTCCAGGAGTCCGTGACCCACCGTCGCGGGCTGACCCGAAGCAGTCAGGCGGTGGCCGAATTCCTGCGCGGGACCAGTGAAGTCCCCGCCACATTGCTTCGCGTCGTCAAGCGAGTGGAAGAGGCGGCTCGTCGACGCGCCACCGCCTGAAGACGGTGATCGCAGCGGTCACAGCTGCGCCCGCCCGAGATCAATCCACCGGATACCCTGCCGGTGGTTTGATCTCTTCCAGGCAGATCATCGACCGCACATCGGCCACCCCGTCCAGCTGCATCAGCTTGTCGGTGAGGAAGGTGGACAGACCCTTGAGGTTGCTGGCGGCGACCTTGAGCAGATAGTCGCAGTCGCCCGAGACGGTGTGGCATTCCAGAATCTCGGGGAAGTCGCGGATCAACGACTCGATCTCCCGCACCCGGGCAAAGGCCTGCGCCGTGATGTTGAGGCTGACATAGGCCACCACGTCCAGCCCCAGCGACTGCGGCGCCACATCCGCCCGGTAGCCGCGCAACACGCCGCGCTCCTCCAGCGCTCTGACACGCCGAAAGCACTGCGGCGCGGACAGATGCACCTGGCTGGCCAGATCCACATTGGAAATCCGTCCGTCACGCTGGAGGACGTCCAGGATCTTTCGGTCGATGGCATCCAGGCCGGTTTTCTCGTTCATGGGGGGCGGGTCCGCTCACACTTTTGAGCGATTTTAGTGAAGTTGACGCAGGAACGTTTCACTTCAAAGGGGCCCGTGATGCCGACCGTGCAGCCATCAGGGACAATCGCGCCCATGGATCACAGTTTTCTCTCCGCCCTCATTCTGCTGCTGCTGGTGCTGGACCCGCTGGGCAGCCTGCCCATCTTCATCCCCATCATGCGTGCCGTTCCCAAGGAACGCCGCATCAAGGTCGCCCTGCGTGAAGTGAGCATCGCCTTTGGCGTGCTGCTGGTGTTCATGTTCCTGGGCGACAGCTTTCTGCGCCTGATGCATTTGTCCGAGCGTTCGCTGGAAGTGGCGGGCGGCGTGATCCTGATCATCATCGCCATCCGCATGATCTTCAGCCATGCTGGCGACAGCGCCTATGGCGCCGACACCGGCCGCGAGCCGCTCATCTTCCCACTGGCCGTGCCCCTGCTGGCCGGCCCGTCGGCCATGGCCACCGTGCTGCTGCTGGCCTCCCGGCAGCCGGACCGGATCGCCGAGTGGATTGGTGCACTGTTCACCGCCATGGTGGTGTCTTTCCTGGCGCTGATCCTGGCCGACCGCATCCGCAAGCTGCTGGGCGATTCAGTGGTCTCCGCGCTGGAGAAGCTGATGGGCCTGGTGCTGACCGCGATCGCGGTGGAAATGATCCTGGCTGGCCTCAAGCGCTACTTCGTCGGCGGTCTGTGAGGGGGGAGGGCGACAGCCCTGCCGCAGCTCACGCCGGCCTGTGCGTCGGCCCCGGCTCTCCCGGCTCCTCCGGCACCACTTCCTCCATCGCCTTGGCCCGTGCCGGCGAACGCGCCCACTCCTGCGCCGTCATCTCGTAATAGACCGCGTCCTCACCACGCCAGGGCTCGATGCCGCGAAAGCGCATGCCCAGTCGCTGCATGACCTGGGCAGAGTCCAGGTTCCCCTTGGCGCACACCGCCACGATGGACGGGGTGGACAGCTGATCGAATGCAAATCGCGCCATCCGCCGGGCCGCTTCGGACGCCAGTCCTTGCCCCCAGCGGTCCTGTCGCAGACGCCAGCCGATTTCCAGCGGCGCGGTGTGCTCCGGGTCCAGCCGCTGAATGCAGCCCGCACCCACCAGCTCGCCGCTGCTGCGCTCGAAAAAACTCCACCACGAATAGCCCCACTGCTGCCAGCGCGCCTTGACCCGGTCGATGCCGGCCTGGGTCTCGGCCAGGGACTCGGCGCGGCCCCCCAAGTGGCGCATGACGTCGATGTCACTGTTCATCGCGTTCAGGCCGGTCAGATGTTCGTCCTGAAACGGGACGAGTTGCAGGCGGGGCGTCAGCAAAATAGTCATGCGCCCGACTCTAACGCTGGACACTCCGGCGTCAAACGGGTGTCCCTGGCGCACCGGGGTGGCGGCCTCGCCACGCGCTGACGGCTGGTGACACTCGGGGAGTTCCGCTCCAGCCGCATCGGGCCTATGCTCCCTCGGAAAGGGGGCGGCGCGCAGCTTGCTCCTGTGCTGCAATCAGGATTCCAACGGCAAGGCGGGCAGTGGCATGTCTCAAGCGTTGATCAAAGGGCCCCGGGCCTGGTTGAACCGGCTGCGCCGTCACTGGCATGCACGCGGTGGGGAGGTCCGGCCGGAATCCGTGGCCAGTCCGCAGGCCGATGAAGCGCCCCTGATGGACGCGCTACGCCGCGAGGCCGCCCGCGCCCAGCGCCATGGGCACGACGGCGCCTTGCTGCTGCTCGAACTCGATCCCTGGCTGCGCCTGCAGCATCAATTCGGGGGGGACTGCACGCAAGCGCTGGACCTTCGCCTGGCTCAGCTGGTGCAGCAACAACTGCGGGGCGGAGACTGGCTGCTGCCCCTGCCGCACGGTGTATGGGCCGTCTATCTGCCGTGCACCGATCCCCTGGGCGCATTAGACGCCGCTGACCGCCTGCGCCACCGGGTGTCCATGCTCGATTACCGCTGGTCCGGCCAGGCCTTGCCGCTCAGCGCCAGCCTGGGCCTGGCCCACTGGCAGGACTGGAAACGCGAACCTCAGCAGGGCGCCGACCAATTGCTGCAGCAGGCCCGCCAGGCCCTGGCCATGGCGCGTGGCGCCGGCTGCAATTGCGTGCGGGCCTATGCGGTCACGCCGTCGGGCCGCAACCGCTACAGCGGCACCCGGCCTGCATAACCGGTCATCTCCAGATAGCCCCAGCCGCGCAGCGTGCCGGCCTCGTCCAACACCCGCACCACGCCTTCCCAATACAGGAAGCCGGTGGTGCGACGGGCATCCACCTCCTGGGCGTCGAACAGGGCTTCAATGCGCAAGACCCCCTGGGGCGTGCGCACCCGCCACTGCACCGGATAGCGGGCCAGACTGGTGGGACTGCGCCAGAACGCCAGCGGCTCGAACTGCAACTGAGCTTCCAGATTCTGCTGCGCACCCGTCGCCGACCGCCAGGTGCCCCCGGTCCAGAGCGTGCTGCCGTCACGGCGGCGCATCTGAAAGAGCATCAGGGCCGATCCGTCCAGCATGTTCAGGCCCAGCCAGTCCCAGCCCACGGCCCGGCCGGCCGAATCGTCGCTGCCGCTGCCCAAATACGCCTGGCTCCATTCATGGTCCAGCCAGCACTGGGCCTGGACGCTTTGCGGCGGCTGGCCGTCCACCGCCAACTGGCCCCGTCCGGCCAACTGCGGTTCGCTGACATAACGACTGGCCTGCTCCGGCTGCGGCCCCTTTTGGGACCAGCCCTCGCGGCCTTGCAGCAGTGGGGGCAGGGGCGCGTCCAGCGTCAGCGACAGCGCCACATTGGCGGGCTGGCTGCGGAAGGCCAACTGATACCGGCTCATGCCCTTGGGCCCGGTGCTGCGGACCAGCGACCAATCCCCCAAGCGCACCCGCGTGTCCGCCTCGTCGGCGAAGGCATTGGCAAAGCCCTGGCGCAGCAGATGCTGGTCGTGATGCATCCGGTGGCGGGCCAGGTCGGTCACCGCCACATGGGCCAGCATGATCTGACTGGGCGCGAAGCGGCTGTCCAGCGGCTGTTCCAGCTCGCGGCGGACGCGGAAGAAGGTGAGCTGGAAGCCGTAGGCCGGTGGCTGGGCCAGGATGGCCCCGGTGCCGCCTTGCGCGCTGCCACCCGATCCGCTGCCGCTGGACTCGGGCCGCAGCACGCCGGTGACATACCACCACTCCACCTGGGTCTCGGGGTGGGAACCATGGTCCCGCGGGAACACCAGGGGCGCGCGCGACAGCGGTCGCGCAGACCCGGCGGCGCTGTCGGGCGTGACGGCTGTGCGCGCGGCCGTCGGCCCCGGTGGTTGCGCTGCAGTCGCTGCCTGTGCCGCCGTCTGTGTGGCCGTCGTTGCCGCCGCCTGCGCCGCTTCCCCCACCGCAGCCCCGCCCGTTCCCAGCGTCAGCAGCCGCGCCCCAAGCCCCATCACCAGCGGACGTCGTCCGATCATCACCAATCCTCCCGCACCGCGCGCAGGGCCTCACCCTGCCGCGAGCCCAGCGCCCGGGCGGCCGCGACCGTGGCGGTCAGGGCGGTGGCCACCAGGCTCGCCAGCAGCAACTCCGCCACCCGCGTCCACGGTACCTGCCAGTCCATGCTCCAGTGAAAACTCTGCGGATTGAGCCGGAACACCAGCACCGCACTGATCGCCAGGCCCACCAGCAGCCCCATCAGCGCGCCGGCCAGGCCCTGGATCAGCGTCTCACCCAGCACCAGCCGGCGCAGCATCGCCCGCGTCAGCCCCAGGTGCATCAGCAGGCCGAATTCGCGGCGACGCGCCAGCAACTGGGCCGACAGGCTGGCCGCCACGCCAAACAAGCCCAGTCCCAGCCCGACCGCCTGCAACCAGTAGGTGATCGCAAAACTCCGATCAAACATCGCCAGCGAGAACCGCCGCAGTTCCCCCGCCGACGCCATCTCGACCGATTCCGGCGATGACGCCAGTTGCCGCAGCCCCGCTTGCACCGCCTGAAGATCCGCCTGCGGTGACAGCCACAGGGCCAGTTCGGTGAGCGTGGCGTCGCCGCTGACCCGCTGCCAGTCGGCCCGCTCCACCAGCACTGCGGAGGACTGCCGGCTGTAGTCCCGCCAGATGCCCCGCACCGAAGCCGGCAGATCTCGGCCGGCGACCTGCAAGGTGAATCGCGCACCGGGTGCCAGACCCAGGGCATCCCGCATGGCTTCGTTGATGTAGACGCCCAGCGCATCGGCCGGTGGGTCCACGGTCACGCCTTGCAGCGGCAGGCGATGGTCCAGCGGCCGTGCCAGCAAGGTGGCGCGATCCCGGCGCCCGTCCGCCAGCCGCAGACCGATCTCGCGGGTGCGCTGCGCTTCCACGCGGGTGACGCCCGGCAAGGCAGCGGCCTTGTCAGCCAGGGCCGGGTCCAGCGGACGCGCCTGCTCGGCGGTGTCGCGGGCGGTCTGGCGCAGGTAGAGGTCGGCCGGCAGCATCTGCATCAGCCATTGATCCAGGGACAGGCGGAAGCTGGCGATCATCACCAGCATGGCCACCGCCAGGGCCAGGGCCACCAGCACGCCGGCAATCAGCCGCCCGGCTTCACCGGCCTGGTCCCGGGCGCGTTCCACCGCCAGCAAGGGCAGGGCGCTGGCAGCGGCGCGGCGGCGCATCAGGCCGGTGATCACGCGCAGCAGCCAGGGCACGCTGCCCAGGGCGCCCAGCAGCAGGAACACCATGGCCCCATAGGCCCCCAGCGGCAGATCGGCCACCGGCGGCAGAGCAGCCAGCGGCAGCGACAGCACCAGCAGGGTCGGACCCAGCAGCCACCAGCGACGATCCGGCGCGCTGCTGCCCAGGCCCTTGAGCACCTGCGCGGCCGGCAGACGACGCAGGCGCGCCAGCGGCAGGGCGGCCGCGCCCAGGCTCACCACGGGCCCCAGCAGCAGCAGGCCGAGGATGGACGCCGTGGAGGTCTGCAGCACCGGCTTGGCGCCCGACAAACCCATCATGCCGCTGCCCAGGTCCCCGCCGAGCTGGCGCAGGCCCAGCTCCGCCAGGCCCAGGGCGAGCAACAAGCCCAGCACCGCTCCCGCCAGCCCCAGCAGCAAGGCTTCGCCGAGCAGCAGGCCCAGGCGCTGACGCGCACTCATGCCGAGCACGCCCAGCAGCGCCAGTTGGGGCAGCCGCTGCGCCACCGACAGGCTGTGCACCGCAAACACCATGAACGCCCCGACAAACAGGGCCATCAGCGACAGCACCCCGAGGTTGAGCCGATACGCCTGCGTGAGGCGACGGGCATCGTCGGCCTGCTGGCGCGCCTGGTCCTGCGGGGCCACGGCGTGGATGCCCTCCGGCCACGACGCGGGCACCGCCTGTCCCGGCACCATGCGCAGCAGGATGGCGTCCAGCTCACCCGGGCGCTGCAGCAGCGCCTGCGCCCAGGCCACATCCATGATCAGCACCGACTGGTTGGCGTCCGGCACGGTCCCTGCGACGGTCACCGGTGCCTGACCCGCAGGCAGATCCATCTGGAGCGTGGTGGGCGCGGTCATCTGCAACTGCCGCAGTGCGGCGTCGCTGATCAGCACGGCGGGGCCACTCAGTGCATCCGTCAATCGCTGGCTGTCCCCGCGCGGCAGCCATTGAGGATGAAAACTGCCCATCTGCAGCAGGTCCAGGCCCAGCAGCCGCAGCCGCACCCAGCGGCCGTCGGTGGCGCGCACCTGCACGCTGCCTTGCAAGCGTGGCGCCAGGGCGGCGAGGTCCTGGCGTTCGGCCAACTGGGCATAAACGCTGTCGGTGAGGCCGGGGGCGCCCGGACTGGCTTGCAGCTCCAAGTCCGCCTGCGCACTGCTCTGGCGGGCCGCCTGTTCGAACTGCGCCAGCGCCGAGCCGTTGATCCAGTGCACCGCGCCGGCCAGTGCCAGGCCGAGTGCAATCGTCAGCAGCGCGGCGAGCTGTCGTCCCCATTGCAGGCGCAAGGCCGGCCAGGACAACTGCCACCACCAGCCCCAGGCTTGTCGGAGGGCCTGCATGCTCAGGCGTCCACCAACTGACCGCCTTCCAGACGCAGCCGGCGGTCCGCCAGCGCCGCGGCATGGGCGGAATGGGTCACCAGCAGGCAGGCCGCGCCTTGCTGCTGCAACTGCTGGCGCAGCAACTGCATCACCTGGTCCGCATGACGCGGATCGAGGTTGCCGGTCGGCTCGTCCGCCAGCACCAGCGAGGGCCGGTGCACCAGTGCCCGCGCAATCGCCACCCGCTGCAGCTGGCCACCGGAGAGTTCACGCGGCAGGTGCCGGGCCCGGTCGGACAGGCCGACGGCGGCCAACATCTCGTCCACCCGCGCCGCATCCGGCCGGCCCTGCAGCAGCAGCGGCAGGCCGACGTTGTCGCGCACCGTCAGATGCGGCAGCACATGGAAGGCCTGGAACACAAATCCCAGCCGCTCCCGGCGCAGCGCAGCCTGACCGGCCTCGTCCAGCGACAGCAGGTCCTGCCCATCCAGCAGCACCCGGCCTTCATCCAGCGGTTCCAGCGCGGCCAGGCCGTTGAGCAACGTGGACTTGCCACTGCCCGACTCCCCCAGCAGCGCCAGCAGTTCTCCGCGCTGCAACTGCAGGTCCAGCCCTTCAAACAAGGTCTGGCCCCCGAAGCGTTTGGACAGGCCGGAGGCAATCAGCAGCGGGGGCACATCGGGCATCAGGGCAATTCCTCGATCAGGGTCAAGACGGCCTGCAGGGCCTGCGGCTGCTCGGCCGGCACCGAATGGCGCGCCGGCATGCTGCGCAGCCAGGTGATCTGGCGTTTGGCCAGTTGGCGGGTGGCGGCGGTGCCGCGCTCCTGCAGGGCGTTCAGGTCGGGGTCGGTGCGACCCAGGGTCTGGGCCTCGTCCAGCAGCTCCCAGGCCTGCCGGTAGCCCACGCAGCGCATCGACGGCAGGTCCGGGGTCAGGTCGCCCCGGGCGCGCAGGCGCCGCACCTCGTCCACAAAGCCGTCGGCCAGCATCTGCGCAAAGCGATCGCCCAGTCGCTGATGCAGCCAGACGCGGGCGCTGTCGCTGGGCTCCAGCGAGACCAGCGGCCAGTCCACGCCGGCGCTGCGCGGGCGCTGGTACAGCACCGACATCGGCTCGCCCGACAGCAGACACACTTCCAGCGCGCGCTGGATGCGCTGGCTGTCCATCGGCGCGAGTCGGGCGGCGGTGTCCGGGTCCAGCGTCGCCAGCCAGGCATGCATCGCCGGCCAACCTTCACGGGCCGCGCGCGCGTCCAGCTCCGCCCGCAGGGCCGCATCGGCCTCGGGCAGGGCCGACAGCCCGTCGAACAGCGCCTTGAAATAGAGCATGGTCCCGCCTACCAGCACGGGGCGGGCCCCTCGGGCCTGGATCTGCGGGACCAGTGCCAGCGTGTCGCGCACGAACTGGGCGGCGGAATACGACTGGGTCGGCGCCAGGATATCGATCAGGTGGTGCGGCACCTCCGCCAGCTCAGCGGGGGAGGGCTTGGCGGTGCCGATGTCCATGCCCTGGTAGACCAGGGCCGAGTCCACGCTGATGATCTCCACCTTCTGGCGACGGGCGAGCGCCAGAGCGGCGGCCGTCTTGCCGCAACCGGTCGGTCCCGCCAGGCACAGCGGACGCAGGCTCAAAAGCGCTCCCACGGGGCCAGATAACGCCACTGGCCGGCCGGCAACTGGCCCAGCGGGATGCGGCCGATGCGCACCCGCTTGAGACCCAGCACCTTCAGACCGACCAGCTCGCACATGCGGCGGATCTGGCGCTTGCGGCCTTCCCGCAGCACGAAGCGCAGCTGGTCTTCATTGGCCCAGCTCACCTTGGCCGGCTTGAGTTCCACGCCGTCCAGTTCCAGCCCGTGATTGAGCATGGCCAGGGCGCGCGGGTCCAGCTGATGCTGGGCCGGCACGTTGTCCGGGCCCTGTTCCATGGCCACGCGGACCAGATATTCCTTCTCCACATTCGACTCTTCACCGATCAGGTGACGGGCGATGCGGCCGTCCTGGGTGAGCACCAGCAGGCCGGTGGAGTCGATGTCCAGACGACCGGCGGGGGCCAGGTTGCGACCATGGCCCGGCGCCCAGTGGATGTGGGCCGGATCGTCGGCCCAGTGGGTGTCGGCCTTGATCAGCACCGAGGCGGGTTCATAGCCGTCCTCGGCCTGACCGGAAACATATCCGATGGGCTTGTTCAGCAGGATGGTGACGCGCTGGGCCTGCTGGTCCTTGGCGGCCGGGTCGACTTCGATCTTCACGTCCGGGCCGACACGCTGGCCCAGCTCGGCCAGCTTGCCGTCCACCGTCACCCAGCCGGCCTCGATCCATTCATCGGCTTCGCGGCGCGAGGCCAGGCCCAGCTCGCTCATGCGCTTGGACAGGCGCTCGCCTTCGGACGGGTCCACCTGGCGCTGCGGCGCGGGTTGGCGGGGACGCGGGGTGTCGTTGTCGCCGTCCGCGTCGCGACGGGAATTGGGGCGGTCGGTGCGCGGGCGGTCGGGGTAGTAGCCCGAGGGCGCGCGGTCGCCGGGGAAGCGGTCGGCGCCCGGGCCGGATTCACGCGCGGCGGGATGGTCGCCGGAGCGGGCATTGCGGTCGTCCTGGCCGTAGCGAGGGCCCTGGCGGTCCGCCTGGAAGCCACCTTGACGCTCACCTTGGAAGCCGCCTTGACGGTCACCCTGGAAGCCACCTTGACGGTCGCCGTAGCGGCCTTCGGAGGAACGACCGTCGGAGCGACCGCCGCCGCGTGGGCCGCCGTAGCCGGTTTGGCGGTCGGAGCCGCCCTGGAACCCGCGGTCGCCGCCGCCGAAGTGGCGACCTTCGCCGCCGCCAAAGCCTCCGCCATGGCCGCGACCTTCGCCGCTGCCTTGGCTGCCGCCGTAGCCACGACCTTCACCGCCGCGATAGCCGCCACGGTCGCCGCCACCAAAACCGCGACCTTCGCCGCCGCCAAAGTTGCGACCTTCGCTGCCACCGTGGCCGCCACCGTAGCCGCCGCGGCCCCGGTCGCCACGGTCTTCCCGTGCATACCGGTCTTCGCGATGCGGACGGCTTTCCTGGGCGTATCGGCTGCCGCGGTCCTCATGTTCGTTGTGCAGGCCGCCGATGCCGCGGCGCACCGGCGCTTCGCGGCTCTCACGGTGATCCCCGCCGCGCGGACCGTTCCAGGGCTCGCGCGGTCCGCCGAAGCCAGGACCCCGCGACGGAGCGCCGCCCCGGTCGCCGCCCTGACCCCATGCCTGCCGCTGGCCGCCCCGGTCGCCCTGACCAAAACCGCCCCGATCACCCTGGCCGTAGCCGCTTCGGGGACCGCCCTGAGGACCTTGGCCGTAGCCGCCGCGCTGATCGCCCTGGCCGCCTTGGCCGCCTTGGCCATAACTGCCACGCTGGCCACCCTGGTCGCCCGCGTTGAATCCGCCTCGCGGACCGCCTTGGCCAAAGCCGCCGCGCGGGCCCCCTTGCCCGCCCTGACCACCGGGGCCGCGTCCGGCACCTCGCGCATCGGGGCGACCGTCCCGACGCCCCTCACCGCCTTGCGGACCGCGGCTGTCCGGCCGGCTTCCGCCACGCGCGTCCGGCCGACCACCGCCGGGCCGACGATCGTCCTGCGATTCCTCCGCGCGCCGCTGCTCATACGCCGCCTGACGTTCCGCCCGCTCCGCCTGCGCCTGGGCCAGGGTCGGGCGGGGCTTGCCCACGCCAGCGGCTCCCCGCACAGGGGTCCGCCGGGGGCCGCCGGAAGCGGACGGCTTGTCACTGGCCGGTTTGTTCTTGTTGAGTTTGATCGTGGCCATGTCGGTACTACGTCAGAAGGAGTGAAAGGGGCGGGCAGGCGGCGCGTGGCGCCGGATCAGCGGCCGCGCAGGAACAGGCCGTCCAGGTCACGCACGGTGAGCTGGCGCCAGGTGGGACGCCCATGGTTGCACTGGTCGGCACGTTCGGTGCGTTCCATGTCGCGCAGCAGGGCATTCATTTCGTCGAGATTGAGCTGCCGGTTGGCACGGACCGCGCCATGGCAGGCCATGGTGGCCAGGATTTCATGCTGGGCGCGTTCGATGGCGTGGCTGGCATCGAACTGCGCCAGTTCCGCCAGCACCCCGCGCGCCAGTTCGATCACATCGCCGCCGGCCAGCAGGGCAGGGCGCTCGCGCACCGCCAGCATCTTGGCCGACAGCGGCGCGATGTCCAGGCCCAGACGCTGCAGGGTCTCGGCCTGGGCCTCGGCGGTGGCGATCTCCTGCGGCGTGGCGGAGAAGGTGACGGGGATCAGCAGCGGCTGGGCCTCGATGCGGGCTTGGCCCAGCGAGGCCTTGAGCCGCTCATAGACCACCCGTTCATGGGCGGCATGCATGTCGACAATGACCAGCCCCTGCGCGTTCTCGGCCAGGATGTAGATGCCCTGGATCTGCGCAATGGCCCGGCCCAGCGGCCATTCACCGGCCTGGGTGCTGGGCAGGGGGGTGGGCGTGCCGTCAGACCGTGAGACCGCCGGGCGGAAGCCGGGCGACTGGCCCGGCAGGCCGCCGCTGGCCGGGGCATAAAGCGCTTCGGCCTGTTCCAGGGCGAGGGCGGTCTGGGCGCGTGTCGGGATGGGCGCACGCCAGGCGCCGCTGCCGCCGCCGGAACCATTCCCGGTCGCACCGCCGCCATAGTGCCCTGTGTAGCCACCTGTGTAGGCGCCTTGATTCGCACCTGTGGCGCCACCCCCAGGCCCGTAAGACGATGCCCCCGACCCTTCACCAGGGTCAGCGCGGTCTGCAAAGCCGTGGCCCGGCTGAGCGGCGCCTGCGGCGGATGACCCCATCCCCGCCGCCCACTCTGCCGAGGCAGCGCCAGAGGCGCTATCCCCGTGTGCGCCGGCCCCGCCATTGACAGCGCCGTCTGCACCACCGAGTCCACCGCTGCCGCCAGGCTCCTGCGCCATCGGCCGCTCCCAGGCGTGGGTGCCGCTCCAGGTCCGCGGCACCGAGCCGGGGCGCGGCGGGGCGAGCTCGTCGGCTGCTGCGTCGCTGGTTCGGCTCAGCGCCAGCGCAGCCACCACGGCCCGTCGCACCTGCTGGTGAATCTCGCGGCCGTCCCGAAAGCGCACTTCGATCTTGGTCGGGTGCACATTCACATCCACCAGCTCCGGGGCGATGTCGATGAACAGCACATAGCTGGGCTGACGCTGTCCGTGCAGCACATCGTCAAAGGCCGACCGGATGGCGTGGGCGATCAGCTTGTCCCGCACATACCGGCCGTTGACGTAGACATATTGCATGTCCGCCCGGCTGCGGGCGGCTTCCGGAAGGCCGACCCGGCCATGGATGCGCAGCGGCCCCACCTCGGCCGCCACATCGCGGCTCTGGCTGACGAAGTCCTCATTGAGCACTTCCGACACCCGCTGGGCCAGGGACGACGCCCGCCACTGGTCCACCAGCTTGCCTTCATGCCAGACGGTGAAGCCCACATCCGGCCGTGCCAGGGCATGGCGGCGCAGCGCTTCCAGGCAGTGGCCCAGCTCGGTGCCTTCGGACTTGAGGAATTTGCGCCGTGCCGGCGTGTTGAAAAACAGCTCCCGCACTTCGACGCTGGTGCCTCGCGAGCGTGCCGCCGGGCTGAGTTCACCGCTGCGCGCATCCAGCCGCCAGGCATGGGGGGCGCCGTCGAAGCGGGAGACGAGCGAGAGTTCCGCCACCGACGACACCGCCGCCAGGGCTTCTCCCCGGAAGCCCATGGTGGCCACCGACTCCAGCTCTTCCAGGTTGCGGATCTTGCTGGTGGCATGGCGCTTGATGGCCAGCGGCAGCTCGGATTCCGGAATGCCGCAGCCGTCATCCTCCACCACCAGGCTGCGGATACCGCCGGCCAGCAGCTTCAGCTGGATCTGCCCGGCCCCCGCGTCCAGGGCGTTGTCCACCAGTTCGCGTACGACCGAGGCCGGGCGCTCCACGACCTCGCCAGCCGCAATCTGGCTGATGAGTTCATCGGGGAGTTCGCAAATCGAGCGTCGCGACGGGGCGGCAGGGGCGCCGCCAGGCGATACGGTCGCCGGGGGGGCGAGAGAGGCATCCATAAGGGGGCCATTGTAGAAGAGGCCCCCGAATCCGGGGGCAGGCCGAACCGAGGGGGGAGCAGGGCATAGACCGCCATAATGCGCCGCCATGGATGTCCTGCAATTCCTCCTTGATTTTGTCCTTCACGTGGACGCGCATCTGGCCGAGTTCGTCACGAACTACGGGGCCTGGGTCTATGCCCTGCTGTTCCTGATCGTGTTCGTGGAGACCGGGGTGGTGGTGATGCCCTTCCTGCCGGGCGACTCGCTGCTGTTTGTCGTGGGGGCGCTGTGCGGCGCCGGCGTGATGAACTTGCCGCTGGCCATGACGGTGCTGCTGGTGGCGGCCATCCTGGGCGACCAGTGCAACTACACCATCGGGCGCAGCATCGGGCCCAAGGTGTTCCAGTGGGAGCAGTCGCGCTTCTTCAACAAGCGGGCGTTCGATGCGGCCCACGCGTTCTATGAACGCCATGGCGGCGTCACCATCGTGCTGGCGCGCTTCATGCCGTTCATCCGCACCTTCGCGCCGTTTGTGGCCGGGGTGGCGGCCATGAGCCGGTCGCGGTTCACCGCCTACAACGTTGGCGGCGCGCTGCTGTGGGTGGTGGGGCTGACGCTGGCGGGCTATGTGTTCGGCAATATCCCGTTTGTGCAGACCCATCTGAGCAAGATCATCTGGGCCATGATCCTCGTGCCTGGGCTGATTGCGCTCTACGGCGGCTGGAAGGCCTCGCGCAAGCCGGCGCAGGCCTGAAGCGCCCGCTTCGTCCGCGGCTTCCTCGGGAAACCCCCAAGCCCCCCCTGCGCCACTACGGCAGGGGTGAGCTTCGGCACGGGCGTGCTGGCCCGCTATCCTGCGGCGCAGAGTGCAACCGTCCTTGGACAGCCTTTTCACCGACCTTCAACCCGACCAAGCCCCATGCAACTGAGTTCCCTGAGCCAGGCCATCGCCCTGGCACTGAGCCTTGCCGCCGGCGTTTCCGCTGGTGTTGCCGCCTCGCCTGCGCTGGCGCAATCCGCCGCCCCGGTGTCGTCCAGCGGCGCGGCCGTCAGCCTGCTGCTGCGCCAGCCGGCCGTGTCGGCCCGGCAACTGGCTTTTGTGTATGGCGGCGCCCTGTGGGTGGCCAACCGTGATGGGAGCCAACCGCGCCAGCTGGCGCCGCGGGTGACGTCGGAGTTTTCGCCGCGGTTCTCGCCGGACGGGCAATGGATCGCGTTTTCTGCCAGCTATGACGGCAACACCGATGTGTATGTGGTGCCCACCGCTGGCGGTCAGCCCCGCCGACTGACCTGGCACGGCAGCAGCGACCAGGTCACCGGCTGGAGCCCGGACGGCAAACGGGTGCTGTTCGCCTCGCCCCGCCAGGTGCTGAACAACCGCAGCAACCAGCTCTACGAAGTGGCGCTGGAAGGCGGCTTCGAGCAGCAGGTGATGAAGGCCGTGGCCTATGAAGGCAGCTGGAGCCCGGACGGTCGCCTGCTGGCCTATCGCCCCTACCGCCAAGCCAACAACGGCGCCAGCGGATGGCGCCAGAGCCGTGGCGGCACCACGCCGCCGATCTGGATCATCGACCCCAAGGGCAAGACCTGGGAAGAGATTCCCCACGTCAACGCCACCGACTGGAATCCGATCTGGATGGGCGACGAAGTCGTCTTCATCTCCGACCGCAACAATGGCGCCGCCAATCTCTTCGCCTACAACACCAAGACCAAGGCCCTGCGCCAGCTGACCCAGGAGACGGTGTGGGACGTCAAGTCGGCGGACGGCCGGGACGGGCGCATCGTCTACGAGGTGGGCGGCCGGATCAAGGAGATCAGCCTGGCAGGCGGAGAGCCGGTCACGCTGAGCATCAGCCTGAATGAACCCAGCGCCCAGGCGCGGGTGCAGTGGAAGGATGCCGCTCGCACCATCACCAGCGTGGCCCTGTCCGCCACCGGCAAGCGGGTGCTGGTGAGTGCGCGCGGGGAAGTGTTCTCGGTGCCGGTGAAGGACGGCGTGGTGCGCAACCTCACCCAGACGTCCGGCGTGCGGGAGAAGGACGCCCTGTGGAGCCCGGACGGCCAGCAGGTGGCCTACCTCTCCGATGAGCCCGGCATGCGCCACCAAGTGGTGCTCCGGGATCAACTGGGGGACCAGGCCGCCGGCAAGCCCACACGCAAGATCCTGCTGCCCGAGACCGGCTACTTCCGGCTGCTGGACTGGTCGCCCGAGGGCAGCCGTCTGGTGCTGCAGGACAACCATCTCAACCTCTACCAGTTGCCGCTCACCGGGCCGCAGTCCGGTCAACTGCTGAAGATCGACAGCAGCCCGCGCCGCCAGAACTACGACGTCGGCTTCTCGCCGGATGGCCGCTGGCTGGCCTACACCGTGACCGGGCGGAATCACTTCAGCCAGATCCGGGTGCACGATTTCCAGACCGGCCAGCAGCACACGCTGACCGACGGCATGAGCCATGCGGAGCAGCCGGTCTTCTCCAGCAAGGGCGACGTGCTGTACTTCACCGCGTCGGTCAATTCCGGGCCGGCCCAGGTGGGCCTGGACATGTCCACGCAGGAGCGTTCGCTGCGCATGGGCCTGTTTGCCGCGGTGCTGCGTGCGGACGGGTCGTCGCCGCTGCTGCCCAAGGCCGGGGATGAAGACGGCAAGGGCGGCAAGGGTGATGCTGCTGATGGCGACAAGGAAGACGGCAAGGCGGGGGACAAGTCCTCGGACAAGAAGGGCGATGCCAAGCCCGATAGCAAGCCCGACGCCAAGGCGGACAGCAAGCCCGACGAGAAGTCCGGCAAGGCCAAGCCGGTGCGCATCGACTTCGCCGGCCTGCAGAACCGCATCATCGGCCTGCCCGTGGCACAGGCCCGCTACGACCATCTGGACGTGGCGGCCGATGGCGCGCTGTTCTACATCGAACGCAGCCAGCCCGGCACCAGCATCGAGCCGCCCAACGCCGACGGCGACGAGCGCGGCGAGCTCTACCGCTTCGACTTCGAGGAGAAGAAGGCCAAGGTGGTCAAGCAGGGCGTGAATGACTATTCGCTCAGCGCCGACGGCAAGAAGATCCTGCTGGACCTGGGCGGCGGCCGGCTGGAAGTGGCCGATGCGCGCGAGAAGCTGGACACCAAGTCGGTGGATGTGTCGGGCCTGCGCGTGCGCATCGACCCGCGCGCCGAATGGCGTCAGATCTTCGACGAGACCTGGTGGATGGAGAAGGAATTCTTCTACGACCCGAAACTGCACGGCCTGGACTGGAAGGGCATCTACCAGCGCTACCTGCCGCTGCTGGCCCATGTGCAGCGTCGTGAAGACCTGAACGACCTGATGGTGGACATGATCGGCGAGCTGCAGGTCGGCCACAACCGCGTGGGCGGGGGCGACGTGCTGACCGAGCCGAAGGTGGCCATCGGCCTGCTGGGCGCCGACTTCAGCTTCGAAGGCGGCCACTACCGCATCAGCAAGATCTTCCAGGGTGACCGCTGGAATCCGTTCCTGAAGGCGCCGCTGGCGGCACCGGGCCTGAATGTGAAGGCGGGGGACTATCTGCTGGCGGTCAACGGACGTCCGGTGGATGGCCAGCACAACCTCTTCCAGCAACTGGAGAACACCGTCGGCAAGCCGGTGCAGCTGACGATTGCCAGCGATGCGAAGGGCCAGGGCGCGCGTCAGGTGCAGGTGGAGCCGATCGCCAGTGAAGTCGCGCTGCGCCAGTGGGACTGGGTGGAGCACAACCGCCAGGAAGTGGACCGCCTGAGCGGCGGCAAGCTGGCCTATGTCTACATGCCGGACACGGCCACGCAGGGCTTCCAGCACTTCAACCGCATGTTCTTCGCGCAGGTGGACAAGCAGGGCCTGGTGATGGATGACCGGCGCAATGGCGGTGGCCAGGCGGCCAACTATGTGACCGAGGTGCTGGGCCGGGCCTATCTGGGCAGCTGGAAGGACCGCGATGCGCTGGTCTATGACACCCCGGGCGGTGCCATCTACGGCCCCAAGGCCATGCTGATCGACCAGGATGCGGGGTCGGGCGGTGACTTCATGCCCTATGCCTTCCGTCGCACCGGCCTGGGCCCGCTGATTGGCAAGCGGACTTGGGGCGGGCTGATCGGCATTGCGGCCAATCCGCCGCTGATCGACGGCGGCAATCTGGTTGTGCCGTTCTTCCGCTTCTTCACGCCGGAAGGCGAATGGCGCATCGAGAACGAAGGGGTCTCGCCCGATGTGGATGTGAACCTCGACCCGGTGGCCGTGAACGAAGGCCGGGATGTGCAGCTGGAAGCGGCGGTGGCCAATGTGATGGAGCGGCTCAAGACCTGGAAACCGATCCAGCGCACCGAGCCGCCGGCCATGCCGACCAAGGTCGGCGGCTGAAGGAGCGCTGCTCCGCTGCTGTGTGAGGCCGCCGCGGGACACCGCGCGGCGCCATACGGCTTCATACGGCTTCATACGGCTTCATGCCCCCAGCACCCCAGCGCCCGGCGTCGATCCGGGCGCTGGGGTGTTTTTCATTGGGACTGTCAAATTCTCCGACACCGGATTTTTGGATTCGTGATGCAGTTCACGAACAGATTCAAGCGGGTGTCGAAGCCTTTTACAGTGACACGGCATCCCTACAGTTAGGGATAAGCAAATCAACAACTTAGTACGCTGGCACACATTTCGCTACTTGGAGAGCGTTTAGACACTTTCTCGACGCGAATTCCATGCTGAACCGCCTGATTGCCTCCCTCGCCCTGGCTGCCGCCAGCCTTGTGGCCGTGGCCACCCCGGCCGCTGCGGCCACCGTCACCTTTGAAGATCTGGGCATTCAGTCCTGGTTCGCCACCCCCACCTACGACCGCTATGCCAGCCAAGGCGTGGTCTTCAGCAACAACACCCGCTATCAGACCTACGAGCACTGGTTCTCCAACAGTGGCGCCGGCATCTACTCGCTGGGTTCGTCCGGCTGGGGCAACATCTCCGGCACCTTCACCACGGCGGTGAACAGCCTGTCCCTGTGGGTGGGCGACGAGGGCGGCGACTTTGACCGCGCCACGCTGAATGTCTATGACAGCAACAACCGTCTGCTGGCCTCGACGTCGGGCAGCGGCACCAGCTGGTTCACGCTGAGCGTGCTCACCACCACCAACATCGCACGTTTTGAGATCGTCGAGCAGGGCATGATCGCCATCGACAACCTGAACTTCAGCCAGGTCAGCAACGGTGGCAACAATGCCAACGCCGGCAACAGCGTGCCCGAACCCGGCACGCTGGCCCTGGTCGGCCTGGCCATGGTGGGCGTGGCGCTGCTGCGTCGCGGTCGTCAGCCGCGCTGATCGCGCGCAGCGCTGTGGCGGCGCTCTGAGTGCCGCCCACAAAAAAGGCCGGTGCAGTGAATGCACCGGCCTTTTTGCCGTCTGGGTTCTGTCTGGGGGCTGTCCGGGTTTTGACAGACGGGCCGCAGGTCTCAGAGCGCCCGGTGACGCGCCGCCAGCGGCGGGTTCTTCGCGAAGTAGCGGGCAATGCCGGTGGCCAGGGCCTTGACCAGGTCGTCCTGATAGTCCGGATCGCGCAGCTTGGACTCTTCCTCCGGATTGGAGATGAAGGCCGTCTCCACCAGGATGGACGGCACGTCCGGCGCCTTGAGCACCGCAAAGCCGGCCTGCTCCACGCTGCCCTTGTGCAGCTTGCCGACCTTGGAGATCTGGCCCAGCACTTCGCTGCCCAGCTTCATGCTGTCCTTGATCTGGGCGGTGGTGCTCATGTCCAGCATGGCCCGCAGGACACCGTCGTCCTTCACGCCCTTGGTGTTCACGCCGCCTACGATGTCCGCGGCATTTTCCTTGTTGGCCATCCAGCGCGCCGCGGTGGAGCTGGCGCCGCTGGTGGACAAGGCAAACACCGAAGCCCCGCGCGCCTGCGGCGTGATGAAGGCATCGGCGTGGATGGAGACGAACAGGTCGGCCTGCACCCGCCTTGCCTTGCGCACCCGCTCCTGCAGGGGCACGAAGAAGTCGGCGTCCCGCGTCATCATCACGCGGATCTTGGGATTGCTGTTGAGCCGGTCCCGCAGCTTCAGGCCGATGGCCAGCACCACGTCCTTTTCCTTCAGCCCGCTGGGGCCGATGGCGCCCGGGTCTTCGCCGCCATGACCGGGGTCGATGGCGATCACGATCAGGCGGTCCAGCTTGGCCTGGCTCATCTCCGGCGCCACCTCCTTGAGCGGTGGCTGCGGGGCCGGCGCGGGCGGGGGCGTCGCGCCGGGGGGGCGGGGGGACGGGCGCACCGGCGGGCGGGCCTGGGCCACGGCGCGGTCTGCCTCCGACGCGGCCGGTTGCGGCCGGCCGATCTTGTCGATCAGCTCGCCCAGGGCATCCTGCACCGACTGCGCCGCCGCCTGTTCGGCCGCTTCCTTTTCCCGCACCAGGTCCAGCAGCGGGTCGCGTTCCTGCACCGGATACAGGTCCAGCACCAGCCGGTTCTTGTAGGCCGCCACCGGCTCGATGGTGAAGACCTGGGGCGCAATCGGCTGCTTCAGGTCGAAGACGATGCGCACCACCCGCGGCTGGTTCTGCCCCACCCGGACCGCGGCGATGTAGGGGTCGTCCGGCCGGATCTTGCCCAGCAGTTCGCGCAGGTCGGGGCTCAGCTCCAGGCCGTCGATGTCGATCACCAGCCGGTCCGGATGGCTGGCCAGGAAGCTCTTGGCCGCCAGGGCGCGGTCGGATTCCAGCGTGACGCGGGTGTAGTCGTCGGCCGGCCAGACCCGCACCGCAATGATGGAGGCGGAAGATCCCGCCGCCCGCGCCGAGGGCAGGGCGGCCGGCCACACCGGCACACTGAGCACCAGCGCGCCCATCTGGGCAAGCGCACGGCGGCGCGGGGCAAAACTCCGGGAGTCTCCAGTCATGCTTGGTCGAGGAGTTGGGTCAGGTCGGCCAGCAGGGCCACGCCACGCGGCGTGTGCGCCTGCGCGAGGACATCGCGGCTTTGGTCGTCGGCCACGTCCAGGGTCAGGTGCAGGTCGGGCGCGGGCAGCATGCCGGCGGCCTTCTGCGGCCATTCGCTGAGCTTGAGGCCCGGCGCGGCGAAGACATCCCGAAAGCCGGCGTCTTCCCACTCGCGCGGGTCGTTGAAGCGGTAGAAGTCGAAGTGGTGGGCGGGCAGGCCACCCAGCGCGGGCGGCTGGTAGTCTTCCACCACCGCATAGCTGGGGCTCTTGATGCGACCCTCCACACCCAGCGCGCGCAGCAGATGGCGCACCAGGCTGGTCTTGCCGGCGCCCAGGCCTCCCTCGAGTTCGATGCTGAGGTCCGTCACTTGCGGACACCGGGCCAGCGCCTGCGCAAATCGCTCGCAGGCGGCCTCATCAGGCCAACGGAATTGGCGGGTTTCTAAAATGCTCAAAACCTATGGAATCCTTGCTGAACGCTTCCGACCGAACGCCCGACACGCTGCATGCGTTGACGGGCCAGATCCGCACCTGGGCGCTTGAGCTCGGATTCTCACAGATTGGGGTGGCCCACGTCGATCTTGGTGATGCGGAGGCCGGCCTGCAAGCCTGGCTGGACGCCGGGTTTCATGGCGAGATGCAGTACATGGCCGCCCACGGCATGAAGCGCGCACGGCCGGCCGAGCTGGTGCCCGGCACCCTGTGCGTGCTCACCGCCCGCATGGACTACCTGCCGCAAAGCCTGGATGCGGACTGGCAGCAGCGGGAATATGAGGGCTTGGCCGACCCGGCACGGGCGCAGGTCTCGCTCTACGCCCGCGGGCGGGACTATCACAAGGTGCTGCGCCAGCGTCTGCAGCAACTGGCCGACCGCATCCAGTCGGCGGTGGGTCCGCTGGGGCATCGCGTCTTCACCGACTCCGCCCCGGTGCTGGAGGTGGAACTGGCCAGTCGCTCCGGTATCGGCTGGCGCGGCAAGCACACGCTGACCCTGCATCGGGACGCCGGCTCCATGTTCTTCCTGGGCGAGATCTACCTGGACCTGCCGCTGCCCGCCAGCGAGCCCGTCACCGCCCACTGCGGCCAGTGCCGCGCCTGTATCGATGCCTGCCCCACGCAGGCCATCGTGGCGCCCTACCGGCTGGATGCGCGCCGGTGCATCAGTTATCTCACCATCGAGCAGGACGGGCCCATCCCCGAGGCCCTGCGCCCGGCCATGGGCAACCGCATCTACGGCTGCGATGACTGCCAGCTGGCCTGTCCCTGGAACAAGTTTGCCCGGCGCCAGGCCCTGCCGGACTTCGATTGGCGCGAGCCGCTCGGACACGCCTCGCTGCTGGCGCTCTGGGCCTGGGACGAGCCCACCTTCCTCAAGCGCACCGAAGGCTCAGCCATCCGGCGCATCGGCCATGCGCGCTGGCAGCGCAATCTGGCCGTGGCCCTGGGCAATGCGCTGCGCCAGCCGCTGCCGCCGGACCTGCGCGCCGCCATAGAGGGCGCTCTGTGCGCCGCCCAACATACGGCCTCGCCCTTGCTGGCCGAACATATCGACTGGGCGCTCCGTCAAAGATGCGACCATACGTAATTCCGCTAGCGCTTCAGGGGTGCGCCACTCCTTAAGCTCCGGTCTTGCTATTCCATTCCCGATGAGGAGACCATGAACCGTCGCAAGTTGTTCCAACACGGGCTGCTCCTGGGCGGCCTGAGCCTGTGCAGCGCACTGGCCCTGGCCCAGACCTATCCCACCAAACCGGTGAAGCTGGTGGTGCCCTTTGCCCCCGGCGGCACGACCGACATCATCGCCCGCGTGGTGGCCCAGAACATCAGCGGCCCGCTGGGCCAGACGATGATCGTGGAAAACAAGGCCGGCGGTGGCGGCATCATCGGCGCCAATGACACGGCCAAAGCCGCGCCGGACGGCTATTCGCTGGGCGTGGCCACGGTGTCCACCACGGCCGCCAATCCGGCCATCAACCCCAAAGTGCCCTACAAGCCGCTGGAGGACTTCACCCCCATCATCAACATTGCGGCGACGCCCAATGTGATTGCGGTGCATCCGTCCTTCCCCGCCAAGGACTACAAGGGCTTCGTGGCCGAGCTGAAGAAGAATCCGGGCAAGTACAGCTATTCCAGTTCCGGCACGGGCGGCATCGGCCACCTGCAGATGGAGCTCTACAAGAGCCTGGCCGGGGTCTTCGTGACCCACATCCCTTACCGCGGTGCGGGCCCGGCGCTGAACGACACCGTCGCCGGCCAGGTGCCGATGATCTTCGACAACCTGCCCTCGGCGCTGCCCTTCATCAAGGACGGCCGCCTGATCGCCATCGCGGTGGCCGCCCCGCAGCGCCTGGCGGTGCTGCCCAATGTGCCGACCTTCAAGGAAGTCGGCCTGGAGCCGGTGAACCGCATGGCCTTCTACGGCATCTATGGGCCGAAGAATCTGCCCAAGGAAGTGGTGGCCAAGGTGCATGACGCCGTCAGCAAGACGGTGCAGATGCCGGACGTGAAAAAGCGCATTGAGGAAACTGGCTCGATCATCGTGGCCAACACCCCGGAGCAATTCTCGGCCCAGATCAAGGCGGAGTACGACGTCTACAAGAAAGTGGTGGACACGCAGAAGCTGAAGCTGGATTGAGATCCACGCCGCCATGAGAAAAGGGCGCCGCCTCCCTCGGGAAGCGGCGCCCTTTTTGCTGGGGCGACCTTCAGGTGACCCTGCGGTGACCCTCAGGCCGCCGTGCTGATCATGCTGATCGTGCGGACTGCGCTGACGGCGCAGACTGCGCGAGTGGCGATCAGAACGGACGGGCGGTCAGCCCGCCCATCAGGTTGCCCAGCAGGCCGGACGCCAGACCGCCGCCCATGCCGGGCTGGCTGATGCCTTGGGTCATGCCGCCTGCGACTTGTTGAATGGCGCCGCCGGCCACCTGGGTCACGGCACTTTGGGCGAGACCGCCGATGAGAGCTGGAATCATGAGAAGTTCTCCGAAAAAAGGGGATGAGTGAGTCAGCATGGTGGCCGCCGCACCGAGTCTGCATGTCGATGCAGCCGAAGCTCCCGAGGCGCAGGGCGCGCGAAACACTGCACTGAGACGGGGAGCACCGGCCAGACAGGTGCTGGCGGTCTGCCGACGGGAATACGCCCGACATGCAGGACCGTAGTGGGCTCGGAGATCGCAACGGCTTGCCCACGTTCTTGCTGAAATCAGTTGGAGCCCCCCTTCATTAGGCTAGCGGCGTCCCCTGGCAACGGCTTCCACACGGCTGCGGCCCGGGTGCTTTTCAGATGATGAAACGGGAACGCCGTTATGTAAAAAGCCGGCGTGCTGCACTGCCGCAAAATTTCTCATCATGAAGAAGCTCTTTTCACCATACGGTTTTGAACTTTTAACTCGTTGATTTAAAAGGAAAACATTTTCAGTCTTATATAAGACATAAGGGTCCACAAGCCGGAGGTCCCCGCCTAATCTTGAGTCCAGGCCAACACAGTTTTCAGCCCGATTTCAACTCTCAAGACAGGAGATTTCCATGAGCACACCGACCCGCGACCAGCAGATTGCCGCCCTTGAAAAGGAGTGGGCCGAAAACCCCCGGTGGAAGGGCATCAAGCGGGGTTACACCGCAGCGGATGTGGTGCGGCTGCGCGGCTCGCTGCCGATCGAGCACACCCTGGCCAAGCGCGGCGCGGAGAAGCTCTGGAACCTGGTCAACACCGAGCCCTTCATCAATGCGCTGGGCGCCCTGACCGGCAACCAGGCCATGCAGCAGGTCAAGGCCGGCCTGAAGGCCATCTATCTGTCCGGCTGGCAGGTGGCGGGCGACGCCAACAGCAACGGCGAGATGTATCCCGACCAGTCGCTGTATTCGGTGGACTCGGTGCCCAAGGTCGTGCGCCGCATCAACAGCACCTTCAAGCGGGCGGACGAGATCCAGTGGAGCGAAGGCAAGAGCGACATCGACTACTTCGCCCCCATCGTGGCTGATGCCGAAGCGGGCTTCGGCGGCGTGCTCAATGCCTTCGAGCTGATGAAGGCCATGATCGAGGCCGGCGCCTCCGGCGTGCACTTCGAAGACCAACTGGCGGCTGCCAAGAAGTGCGGCCACATGGGCGGCAAGGTGCTGGTGCCCACCCGGGAGGCCGTGGCCAAGCTGGTGGCGGCCCGTCTGGCGGCCGACACCATGGGCGTGCCCACCGTGCTGCTGGCCCGCACCGATGCGGAAGCCGGAGACCTGGTCACCGCCGACGTGGATGACAACGACAAGCCCTTCTGCACCGGCGAGCGCACGGTGGAAGGCTTCTTCCGCACCCGCAACGGCCTGGAGCAGGCCATCAGCCGCGGCCTGGCCTACGCCCCGTATGCCGACATGATCTGGTGCGAAACCGGCAAGCCGGACCTGGCCTTTGCCAAGGCCTTCGCCGAAGCCATCCATGCCAAGTTCCCCGGCAAGCTGCTGGCCTACAACTGCTCGCCCAGCTTCAACTGGAAGAAGAACCTGGACGACGCCACCATCGCCAAGTTCCAGCGTGAACTCGGCGCCATGGGCTACAAGTTCCAGTTCATCACGCTGGCCGGCTTCCACAGCCTGAACTATTCGATGTTCAACCTGGCTTATGGCTACGCCCGCAACAACATGAGCGCCTTCGTGGAACTGCAGGAAGCCGAATTTGCCGCCGCAGAGAAGGGCTTCACCGCCGTGAAGCATCAGCGCGAGGTGGGCACCGGCTACTTCGATGCGGTCACCACCACCATTGAAGCCCAGGCTTCCACGGCCGCCCTCAAGGGCTCGACCGAAGACGAGCAATTCTTCGACGCCAAGCACGGTTGAAGACGGGTATCGGGCCTTCCGCTCCGAATCCAGCCCGATGCCACGGGCCGCGCTCCACAAGGGCGCGGCCCCTTTTTTTGCTGCATGCACGTTCGCCAGACCGTCAATAGGCAGACGATTGGGCACGCATCTTGCCTCCGTCCCCAGATGACCGCACGGGCGAGTGGAAAGACGCCCCGGTCCTCGACTGCTGATTCCCGGAGCCCCCACGAATGACCGATCTGTCGCCCTCCGCCTTGCGGGTGTTGTTCATTGATGATGACCCCGAAGGCGCCCGCACCCTCAGCGAGCTGTTTCGCTGCTATGGATGCGCCACGGCTGTCGCCTACAGCGGCCGGGTGGGCCTGCGGCTGGCCAAGCTGTTCAAGCCGGAGCTGGTGTTCGTGGACTTCGACATGCCCGACATGAACGGGCTGGAGGTGGTGTCCGAGGCCAAGGTGATCGATGCGGAGTCGGGGCGACGCGCCATGTATGTGTGCCTGACGGCGGGCGGCCCCGAGATCACCCAGGAAAAAGCCGATGCCGCCGGCTTCAGCCGCCTGCTGTACAAGCCGCTGAAGGTGACTGACCTGCTGGCTGTGCTGCTGAGCGCGCGGCCCGGCAACTTCGCGGCTGGCACCGATGTGCCGGTGATCCGTCCGGCCCGCCATTCGGTGCTGGATCCGGATCGCACGCCGCGTCATTGAGCGGGACCTGCATCGCTCGCCGCCCGCTGCTCGACGCTCGCCCCCCACCGTCCCCTCACATCGACGCTTCGATCATGTCCCGGTAGTCGCGGCTACTGGCTTCGCGGGGATTGGTCTTGTGGCAATGGTCGCGCTCGGCGCGCGTAATGATCGCGTCATGCAGGTCCGCGGTGACGCCCATGGCGGACAACTGCGTGGGCAGCCCCAGGCGCGATGTCATGGCCTGCACCGCCGACGCCAGCTCCTCCGCCGTCAAGCCTTCAGACAGACCCATGGCGTGCGCCATGCGCGCGATCTTGTCCTCCCGGCGCAAGCTCTCATGCGCCCCATTGAAACGGATCACCGCCGGCAGGAACACCGCATTGAGCGTGCCGTGATGCAGCGTCGGCATCAGCCCGCCCAGCGCGTGGCTGAGCGAGTGCACGCAGCCCAGGCCCTTCTGGAAGGCGAGGGCGCCCAAGGTGCTGGCGGCCATCAGGTCCAGGCGCGCCTCCATGTCGTCCCCATGCCGGGTGGCCCGCTCCACCTGCCGCCAGCCGCGGCGCAGTCCTTCCAGCGCGATGCCGTCCGCCGCAGGATTAAAAGCCGCGGACATGAAAGTCTCCATGCAATGCGCCATCGCATCCATGCCGGTGGCCGCGGTCAGCGCCGGTGGCAGCCGACGGGTCAGTTCCGGATCACAAATGGCCGACTTGGGCAGCAGCTCCCAATTGTGAAAGCCCAGCTTGCGCCCATCCTGCACGATGATGATGGCGCCCCGGGCCACCTCCGAGCCGGTGCCGGCCGTGGTGGGCACCGCGATCAGCGGCGCCGCCCGTGACGTGATGAGGCCGGCGCCACCTTCGATGGTCGCGTAGCGGGTCAAGGGACCGTCATGGGTGGCGGCAATCGCCACGCCCTTGGCCAGGTCGATGCTGGACCCTCCGCCGATGGCGATGAGGCCATCGCAGCCGTGGTCCCGGTACAGCGACGCGGCGTCCAGCACGGCGGCTTCGGTCGGGTTGGGCGGTGTGCGGTCAAACACTGGCGGCGCAGCCAGTGGCCAGTGCTCGAGCGCCTGGTCCAGCACGCCCGCGGCCCTGACGCCCGCATCGGTCACCACCAGCGGACGCTTCATGCCCACCCGCCCGCACTCCGGGCCCAGCATCCGGCGGGCACCGGCTTCCATGTGGACGTGGGTCAGGTATTGAATCAAGGCCATGAGCAATCTCCGGTTGAGGGCGGCGAGGGCAGGGGCGAGCGGGCTCTCCAATGGACGTCTTCGGCACTGCGCGAAGTGATCTGGGACAATGCACCCCCGCGCTCGGCCCCCTTCCTTTGAAGCAGGCTTGCAGCGTAAGCCCTGGAGTTCCCGTTGAGTAGCACCTTGTTGACACCGCGGATGGCCGCGGTGCTGGAGCGCATCCACCGCGCCAATCGTCCGGCCTTTCACAGCCTCACGCCCAAGCAGGCCCGCATCGCCTACCTGATGGGCGCGGAGATCCTCGACCTGCCGCGGGCGCCGCTGACGCGCATCGAGAACCTGCGTATTCCCGGTCCGGCCGGGGAGCTGTCCGCGCGGCTGTATGCGCCGACCGAGCGCGAGGCCGGCACGCTGCCGGTGCTGCTGTACTTCCACGGCGGCGGCTTCGTGATCGGCAACCTGGAAACCCACGACAGCCTGTGCCGCCAACTGGCGCTACGCAGCGGCGCGGCCGTGCTGGCCCTGGACTACCGCCTGGCGCCCGAACATCCGTTCCCGGCTGCGGTCGATGACTGCTGGGCGGCGCTGCGCTGGCTGATGCAGGCGGCGCCCTCCCTGGGCCTGGACCCGTCGCGGGTGGCGGTGGGCGGCGACAGCGCCGGTGGCACGCTGGCAGCGGTCACGGCGCTGCATGCGCGCGACATCCAGGCCGAGCTGGCGCATCCGCTGGCCTTGCAGTTGCTGATCACGCCGGGCGCCACCGCCCATGCGGACACCGATTCCCATCGCAAGTTCGCGCAGGGCCACCTGCTGGAAGCCGACACCATTGCGTGGTTCTTCAATCAATACCTGCCCGCGTCGCAGCGCGACGACTGGCGTTTTGCCCCCCTCAATGCCGACGACCATGAAGGCCTGGCCCCGGCCTGCTTCATCCTGGCCGAGGCGGACCCGCTGATCGACGAAGGCGTGGCCTATGCCGATCTGTTGCGCGCCCACGGCAATGCGGTGCAGCTGGAGCTGTATCGTGGCGTGACGCATGATTTCATCAAGATGGGCCGCAGCATCCCGGAAGCCGAACAGGCCCTGGATGCCTGCGCCCAGGCCCTTCAGCGCGCTTTTGACCTGCAAGAGACTGCCACGCCATGACCTCAGCCCCGTCCCCCGCCCCAGTCCCGACCCGTGCGCGCTTTCGCTTCATGGAGCGGCTGCGGGTGCGCTGGTCCGAAGTCGATGCGCAGCAGATCGTCTTCAACGGCCACTATCTGACCTACTTCGACACGGCGGTGGGCGGCTACTGGCGCGCGCTCGCGCTCCCCTATGCCCAGACGATGCAGACCCTGGGCGGCGACCTGTTCGTGCGCAAGTCCACCGTCGAGTATCTGGACGCGGCGCACTATGACGAATTGCTGGAAGTGGGCGTGCGGACCGAGCGGGTCGGCACCACCTCGATGACCATGGCCTGCGCCGTCTTCCGGGGCGACGAATGCCTGGTGCATGGCGAGCTGGTCTATGTGTTTGCCGACGCCAGCAGCCGCGAACCGCAGCCGGTGCCGCAGCCGCTGCGGGAGCTGCTGCTGAGCTTTGAGCGTCATGAGCTGATGACGGTGGCCCAGGTGGGCGACTGGGCGACGCTGGGCGCCGATGCGCATCGCATCCGGCAGGCCGTGTTCGTGGAAGAGCAGCGCATCCCCGCCGAGATGGAGTGGGATGCCGCTGATGACAGCTGCACCCATGCGGTGGCCTACAACCGGCTGGGCCGGCCCCTGGCGACCGGCCGCTTGCTGGAGCATGTGCCTGGCGTGGCCAAGATCGGCCGGATGGCGGTGCTGTCGCCGATGCGGGGCAGCCGGGTTGGCCGCCAGGTGCTGGATGCGCTGATGCAGGCGGGTCGCGAGCGCGGCTACCGCGAGGTGCTGCTGCATGCGCAGCTCAGCGCGGAGGGCTTCTACACCCGCGCCGGCTTCCAGCGGCGCGGACCGGTGTTCGAGGAAGCCGGCATCCAGCATGTGGAGATGGTGCGGGCGCTTTGAGGCGGGGCGGGGCCACCGCCCCCGGCCTCAATGCCCAGCCGCCATTGCCGGCCGCAATGCCGAGCCGCCATTGTCGGCCGCAATGTGCAGCCGCCGTTGTCGGCCTTAGTGCCCTGCCGCCGTGGCAGGTGTCTGACCCCCGCCACCGTCCAGCGGCGCATTGAAGCGCTGCAGCACATGCCGGCTCATGCCACGGGCCAGCTCTTCTTCGCCGTAGAACACGGTGCCGAGCTGTTCCTTGCGCAGAAGGGCCGACTCTTCCTCGCCATGGGTGCGCAGCACGATCTCGATGCCCGGATTGAGCTGACGTGCAATCTCCGCCATCTGCCGCGCTTTCATCGAATCCGGCAAGGCCACCACCAGCATCGCGGCCTTGGCGATGTGGGCCTGGATCAGCACCATCGGGTCGCTGGCATCGCCGCTGACCGCAGCGCGGCCCTGCTTGCGCAAGGCCTCGACCGTCTCGCGGTTCTGCTCGGCCACCACGATGGGAATGTGGCGCTCGTCCAGCGCCTGCGCAATGCGGCGTCCCACCCGGCCATAGCCCACCAGCACCACCTGGCCTTCGAGGAAGGCGCGCTCGGTGCTCATCGGCAGTTCGGCATAGGGGTCGTCCCGCTGCTCCAGTGTGCGGGCAAAGGCCGAGCGGGCCAGCACCCACCGCTGCAGCGGCCCGACGGCCGCAAACATCACCGGATTGAGCGCGATGGAGATCATCGCCCCGGCCAGCACCAGGTTCATGCCGTCCTTGGGCATCAGGCCCAGTTGCAGGCCCAGTCCGGCCAGGATGAAGCTGAATTCACCGATCTGCGCCAGGCTGGCCGACACCGTCATGGCGGTGTTGAGCGGATAGCGGAACACCAGCACCAGCGCGGTGGCCGCCAGGGCCTTGCCCAGCATGATCACCAGCACCGTGCCCAGCACATGCCAGGGCTGCTGCACCACCGTCATCGGGTCCACCAGCATGCCCACCGAGACGAAGAACAGCACCGAGAACGAGTCCCGCAGCGGCAGGGATTCCTCCGCCGCCCGGTGGCTGTATTCGGACTCCCGCATCACCATGCCGGCGAAGAAAGCCCCCAGCGCGAAGGACACGTGGAACAGCTCCGACGCCCCGTAAGCGATGCCGATGGCCACGGCGATCACCATCAGCGTGAACAGCTCCCGCGAGCCGGTACGGGCCACCTGCCACAACATCCAGGGCAGCACACGCCGCCCGACCACCAGCATCAGCGCCACAAACGCGGCGATCTGCGCCAGCGTCTCGGCCAAGGTCTGCCACAGCGGAGCCTGGCCGGCCGTCTGCGCGACTGTCTGACTGGCGGCGGCACCCATGAGCACCGGCGCCAGCGGCGGCAGCAGCACCAGGATCAGCACGGTCGCCAGGTCTTCCACCACCAACCAGCCAATGGCGATGCGCCCGTTGACCGAGTCGATGGCGCCGCGCGCCTCCAGCGCCTTGAGCAGCACCACCGTGCTGGCGCAGGACAGCGACAGGCCAAACACCAGCGCGCCGCCCACCGTCCAGCCCCAGCTCATCGCCAGGCCCATGCCCAGCAGGGTGGCCACCGTCATCTGCACCACCGCGCCGGGCAGGGCGATGCGTTTGACGGCCATCAGGTCCTTGAGGGAGAAGTGCAGGCCCACGCCGAACATCAGCAGCATGACGCCGATTTCCGACAGCTGCGAGGCGATGCCGATGTCCGCCACATACCCGGGCGTGGCCGGGCCGATGGCGATGCCGGCCAGCAGGTAGCCGACCAGGGCGGGGACTTTGAGGCGTTCGGCAATGAAGCCGAAGATGAGGGCCAGGCCGAAACCGGCGGCCAGGGTGCTGATCAGGGTGACGTTGTGTTCCATCAGACGCCACCCACCGGTCCGGCGAGGGCTTCAAAGACCTCGCGGTGGCGGGGGCCCTGGGCGTACGGGCCCAGGGCGGCGGCCACCCGTGCCTCGACGCCGATGGCGTCGGTCAACGGGGGCGCGTAAATCTCCATCCAGGTCTGGAAGACCGGATCATGGTCCCGGCGCTGCAGCAGCCGCACCGGCTGGCCCGCGCAGGCGGTCTCGAAGGCGGCTCTGGCATCGGCTGCCTGGTCCATGTGGACGCGGTAGTACACGTACAGCTCGGGGCTGCTGGCGGCCGGCGTTCCGGGAGGGCCGTGATTGGTGACTGCGCTCATTGAGGTTCTCCGACGGTGTAGGGCAGGGCTTGATGGATCAGGCGCGGACCGTCGGCGCTGCCCAGGTGCAGGCTGCCGCCCTCCAGGGCCGCGAGCTTGACCTCGGCCAGCAGCACCGCATGGCCACCGGAGCGACCGGTCGCGGCCACCAGGCCCGCCGGCTGGCCCGGGTCTTCACTGTGGAAGATCTCCTGGGCCAGTTGCGGCTGAGTGCCGTCTTCGACCAAAAACGGATGCGTGCGACGCTTGATGGTGCCGCGGTACTGGCTGCGGGCCACCACTTCCTGGCCGGGATAGCAGCCTTTCTGGAAGTTCACCCCGCCGATCAGCTCCAGGTTGACCATCTGCGGCACAAACTGCTCCACCGTGGCGCCGCGCACCCAGGCCAGGCCGGCGCGCACGTCCAGGCCGTGCCAGTCGTCCAGCGCCAGTTCAGGCAGGGCGGGGGCGGGGGCTGCGGCAGGCAGTAGCAGCAGGAAGCGGGGGGCGGTGCCGTCGTCCGGCAGGCGGGTGACCAGGGCTTGAGCGCCGCCCGTCTCGCGGGCCTCCGAGTGGGCCGCTGACTGGGGCGAAGACTGCGCTGCGGACTGCGCTGGATCGCTTGCCGGCGCCTGTCCCGCGGCGGGGGTGAACCGGGCCACCTGCCAGGTCTGGGCCGGCAGCTCGGTCACTCCGGATGCGCTCAGCCACTGCGCCGCCGCCTCACCGGCCAGGCCCCATGAAGACCACTCGCCGCTGGCATCGCTGAGTTTGCACTTCGCACGCAGCACAAACATGGACAGGCGTTTAAGCGTGGCCGGCAGCACATCGGCCGGCAGGGCCATCAGCACGGTCTGATCGTCCGGCTTGACGGCCAGCAGCGTCGCCAGCAGCCGTCCCTTGGCCGAACAGTAGCCCGCCAGCCGCGCCTGCTGGGCGGTTTGCAGCGCCAGATCCTGGGTCAGCTGCGAATGCAGGAACTTGGCCGCTTCTTCGCCCTGGGCGCGCATGACGCCGAAGTCGCTCAGGCGGACAGCGCCCGTCACCGGGGCGGCGGACACGGAGGAGGTGGGTTGGGAAATCTGGGTCATGGGGCCGATTATCATCAGCGCCGCATTTCATAGAGGGTGTCCGGTCTTGGCACGCGCAGCAAACAAGTCAAAAAAACGGGGAACCCGGCCTGGTCCGGCTCGCGGCGGCAGTCGGCTGGCCACCTGGCTGGCCCGGCTGGTGGTCGCGGCCGTGCTACTGGCCGGCGGGGCCGCCGGTGCGGCGTTCTGGTGGCTGCAGCAGCCGCTGGCGCTGGCCAGGCCCAGTGTGGAACTCTCCATTGAGCCGGGCACGCCGCCGCTGCAGGTCGCACAGGCCTGGGTGGGCGCTGGCGTTCAGAGCGACGCCCGGCTGCTGTACGAATGGTTCCGCTGGTCCGGGCAGGCGCGCAAGATCCGCGCCGGCAGCTACGAGATCCACGAGGGCATCACGCCCCGGGAACTGCTGGACAAAATGGTCCGCGGGGACCAGACGCTGGAGCAACTGCGCATCATCGAGGGCTGGAACCTGCGGCAGCTGCGCGCAGCACTGGCGGCAGCGCCGTCGCTCAAGCAGACCACCGCCGGACTGAGCGAGGCTGAGCTGATGGCGGCCGTCGGCGCGCCCGGGGTGGCGGCGGAGGGACGTTTCTTCCCGGACACGTACGCCTACAGCCGCGGCGTCAGCGACATCACCGTGCTCAAACGCGCGTATTCGCTGATGAGCAAGCGTCTGGAAGCGGCCTGGGCCGGCCGCAGCGACGGCCTGCCGCTGCGCAGCCCGGAAGAGGCCCTGGTGCTGGCCTCCATCGTCGAGAAGGAAACCGGCGCGCCCGCAGACCGCGGTCTGGTCGCCGCCGTGTTCATCAACCGGCTGAAGGTGGGCATGCCGCTGCAGACGGACCCGACCGTCATCTACGGGCTGGGCGAGGGCTTTGACGGCAACCTGCGCAAGATCCATCTGCAGACGGACTCCCCCTACAACACCTACCTGCGAGGGGGGCTGCCGCCCACGCCCATCTCCATGCCGGGGCTGGCTTCGCTGCAGGCCACGCTGCATCCGACGCCGTCCAAGGCGCTGTACTTCGTGGCCCGGGGCGACGGCACCAGCCAGTTCAGCGACGACCTCGCCGCGCATAATCGCGCGGTCAACAAATACCAGCGCGGCCATTGAGGCCTGCGCCCTGGAACCAGAGCGGAAATCACAGCGGTGACCGGCAGATTCATCACCTTCGAAGGCATTGACGGGGCCGGCAAGTCCACCCACATCGAGCGCGTGGCGCAGCACCTGCGGGAGCGCGGCGGCAGCCTCGTCCAGACGCGGGAGCCTGGCGGCACGACCCTGGCGGAATCGCTGCGGACCCTGTTCCTGCATCAGGACATGGACGGACTGACCGAGGCCCTGCTGGTGTTTGCCGCGCGGCGGGACCATGTCCAGCGGGTCATCGCCCCGGCGCTGGCCCTGGGCCAGACGGTGCTGTGCGACCGCTTCACCGATGCCAGCTTCGCCTATCAGGGCGGTGGCCGCGGCATGGACTGGCAGGTGCTGCAGACGCTGGCCGGATGGGTGCAGCAAGGCCGCGAGCCTGACCTGACCTTCTGGTTCGATGTCGACCCCCAGGTGGCGGCCCAGCGCCGGGCGCAGGCCCGGGAGGCCGACCGGCTGGAACAGCTGGACCTGGACTTTTTCACCCGCGTGCGCGCGGCCTATGCCCGCCGGGCGGAAGAGGCGCCGATGCGGTTTGTGCGCATTGATGCCGGCGACAGCATCGACGGGGTCGGGCGACAGGTGCTGCAGGCGCTGGAGGACCGGGGATGGTGACCGCCGCCGTGAACGAAGATACCGGCGACATCACCGCCCTGGCCCGGGACGGTCACCTGCCGCTGCCCTGGCTGGCAGAACCGCTGCAACAGGCGCTGACCCAGGGACGCAGCCATGCGCTGCTGCTGCAGGGGCCGGCGGGCGTGGGGCAGTTCGATCTGGCGCTGCTGCTGGCCCAGGCCTGGCTCTGCGAGCGCCGCACCGCTCCGGACCAGCCCGGCTGCGGTCATTGCGCCAGTTGCCATCTGCTGCGGTCCCGCTCGCATCCGGACTTCATGGTGGTGCTGCCCGAGGCCCTGCGCGAGGCCCTGGGTTTTGGCGCCATGGAGGCCGAAGGCAGCGAGACCAAGGCCAGCAAGACCAAACCCAGCCGCGAGATCAAGATTGACTCCATCCGCCAGGTGCTGTCCTTCGCCCAGGTGAGCGCAGCCCGGGGCAAGGCCAAGGTGGTGGTGGTCTACCCGGCCGAAGCGCTCAACACGGTGGCAGCCAATGCGCTGCTCAAGACGCTGGAGGAGCCGCAGGGAATGCTGCGTTTCGTGCTGGCCAGCAGTGCACCGCAGCAATTGCTGCCCACCATCCGCAGCCGGTGCCAGCCGCTTCAGATGGCCTTGCCCGCACGGTCCGCGGCGGTGTCGTGGCTGAACGGGCAGGGCGTGGCCTCGCCCGATGTGCTGCTGGACGCTACCGGCGGCCGCCCGCAGGAGGCGCTGCTGTGGAGCGAGGAAGGCATCGCCGCCAAAACCTGGCTGGAACTGCCCCGGCGCATTGCCCGCGGCGAGGCTCAGGCCCTGACCGACTGGCCGGTGCCGCGCGCCATCGCCGCCATGCAGCGACTGGTGCACGACCTGATGCGCATCGCCCACGGCGCGCCGCCCAGCTACTTCCCTCGGGACGCCTTGCCCAAGCTGCCGGCGGTCCGCAGCGCGCTGGACCAATGGGCCCGGACGCTGCAACAGGCCGCGCGGCATGCGGACCATCCGCTCAATGCCGGATTGTTGATGGAATCCTTGGTGGCCCAGGGCCAGCAGGCGATGCGGCCGGCGCGATAGGTGGGCGGTAGCTAGCGGTGGGCGGCGGTAGACGGGCGGGCGTGCGATGCGCGGGTGCGTGCTCTATCGGACGCTGTCCGGGTTCAGGCCGTGACCGCTTGTGGCGATTGTTGCGGTCTGATGCCAATTGCTTGGCGAGTGGCGCAAGGATGACGCGTGCACAGACCCCGCAGACGCGTGATGGCCGCTAGACTTCTGGGATGAGCGAACTTACCCTCAAACCCATGAGCGCAGTCCCGAATGCCCCTTCGGCTGCCGGTGCCTCCGGCGCCCCCGCTGCCGCCCCGCGGCCCAGCGTGATTCAGCTCGTGTTCAAGGAAAAAGGCGCTCTGTACGCGGCGTACATCCCCATCTTCTCGGAAGGCGGCGTCTTTGTGCCGACCACCCGGGATTACAAGCTGGGGGACGACATCTATCTCCTGATGAGCCTGCCGGAAGACGCGCAGCGCTACCCCGTGGCCGGCAAGGTGGCCTGGATCACCCCCGCGAATGCACCGGGCGGCCGCACCCAGGGCGTGGGCGTGCGCTTCCCCGGCGACGAAAAGACCCGGGTCATCAAACTGCGCATCGAAGAAGTGCTGGGCACGGCCATCTCCTCCGCCAAGCCGACCCAGACCATCTGAGCGCCCGGCCCTGGGGCCGTCCATCTGTTTTCTTTGATGTTCATCGACTCCCACTGCCATCTCAATTTCCCGGAACTCAAGGCCCAGCTCCCCCAATTACTGGACGCGATGGCGCAGGCGCGAGTGGTGCAGGCCATCTGCATCAGCACCACCCTGGACGAGTTTGCCGAGGTGAAGGCCTTGGCGGATGGGCATGAAGAGCTGTTCGCCACCGTCGGTGTCCATCCGGACACGGAAGACATGCGCGAGCCCACCCTGGCCCAGCTGGTGGCCGAAGCGGCGCATCCCAAGGTCGTGGCCATCGGCGAGACCGGCCTGGACTACTACCGGCTCAATGGCCGCAGCGTCGAGGACATGGAATGGCAGCGGGAGCGTTTCCGCACCCATATCCGCGCCGCCCGGGAGACCGGCAAGCCGCTGGTCATCCACACCCGCTCCAGCGCCGAGGACACCCTGCGTCTGATGCGTGAGGAGGGCGCCAGCCAGCCCGGTGGTGTGCTGCATTGCTTCACCGAGTCCATGGACGTCGCCCGGGCCGCGCTGGATCTGGACTTCCACATTTCCTTCTCCGGCATCGTGACCTTCAAGAATGCCGCCGATCTGCGTGAAGTGGCCCGGATGGTGCCGCTGGATCGCATCCTGATCGAGACCGACAGCCCCTACCTGGCGCCCGTGCCCTATCGCGGCAAGACCAACCAGCCGGCGTATGTGCCGCATGTGGCGGCGCTGATTGCCGACCTCCGCGGCCTGCCGGTCGAGACCTTGGCCGGACACTGCACGGCCAACACCCGGCGCCTGTTCAAGCTGCCCGAGCCGGCCTGACTCTGTTGCGGCGGCATTGACGCCGGTCAAGCCGTCCTGACTCTGGTTACCGCGTACAGTCCACCTCGGACATGAACGCATGCGGACGCGCCCGTCGCGCCCGCCTCTCCCAGGAAAGGTGCAGATATGGCAGTGAAGGCAGGGACCGCAGGGACCGGCGTGGAGTGGGGTTGTGGGGCTGATAGGGCCGGATTGGCCGGATTGGCCGTAAGGGGCGACATCGCCCACATGGCCCGTATGTCCCACATGGCCCGTATGTCCCAGATCGCCGCTGCCGCAGGCCTGGCCGGGCTCATGCTGCTGGGCAGCGCCGCAGCGCTCGCACAGACGTCTTCGGACCGGACTCCAGGCACCGCAGCCCGGGCGGCTGTGGCGTCGTCCGCGACCACGCCCGCGCCCACCCGCCAGCCTTCACCGCCCTTGCACGAGGCCGCCAGGTTCGATCATGCCGGCGAGGTCATGAAACTGCTGCTGGCCGGCACCGACCCCAATCTCCGCGACGCCCAGCGCAACACCGCCTTGCACATCGCCATTCGCGAGGAATCGGAAAACGCCATGAATGCCTTGCTCAAGGCCCCGGCGACCGATGTCAATGCGATCAATCAGGCCGGAGAGACGCCGCTGATGCTGGCCGCCATCAAGGGCCGACTGCCCTGGGTGAAGACGCTGGTGGCCCGTGGTGCGCATGTGAATGAAGCCGGCTGGACCCCGCTGCATTACGCCGCCTCCGGGCCGGATGAGGCGGTGGTGCGCTGGCTGCTGGAGCAGGGGGCCGAGATCAACGCCCGGTCTCCGAACGGCACCACGCCGCTGATGATGGCCGCCGGTTATGGCGGGCTCAGCAGCGTGGAAGTGCTGCTGGCGGCCCATGCCGACGCAGGCTTGAAGAACGACCTGGGCCTGACGGCTGCGGATTTTGCACGGCGCGCCGGCCAGGATGACTGGGGCAAAAAGCTGGATGAGCTGGCGGGCAAGGGGGTTCGCGCCAAGGGCCACCCGGTCGAGCCGTCCAATGCTGCGTCTCGGTAGTTTCAGGCGGGCCCGGCGCGACGCCTGAGCCTCTGTTGTGCGCTGTCCGCTGTCAGACGACTAGGAGTTTGTCTGACACCGGGTTTGGCGCGGGGCCGACTGGGCCGCAGCATCGCCGGCTCCTACAGTTCACTCCACGCTGAACTGCTTCCACGGAGCTGCACCATGCACACCGCCTTCCAGGAATTCGCCGCCAATCCCTTCGCCATGCTGCTCGACCCCGAGGGCGTGGCCCAGGAGGTCGCCCGTTCCGAGCGCCTCCAGCGCCTGCGCAGCCAGGTCTATCGCCCGCTGGACAAGCCCCTGATTGCGCACCGCGGTGCGGCAGACCTGGCCAGCTTCGATGAAGAGATTGATGGCGCGGAGCTGAGTGAAGCCGACCTGTTGCCGCTGGACGGCGACGAGGCTACGCTTGGGCTGTCGGCCTGAGGGTCTGAAGACCTCAGGGCCGCCACTGGCATCCGCTGTCGGCGCTGTCTGACCCCGGGTTCCGCCAGCCGACTACAGGGTTCCGACGACGGTTTTCCTAGCATGTAGCCAAGAAGTCCTTTCATGCCATTGCATGCAAACGTCTTGGGAGATCATCATGCAAGCCTCGAACTTTCCCGCAGTGTTCCTGGCACTGCTCCTGCCCGCAACGGTCGCGCTCGCCGAATCGGCACCGACTGCTGAGGGTGCGCCGTCCTCCCTGGACGACCGTGTGGAGCTGAGCGGACACAGCCTGGCCGATCGCGTTCATGCCCAGCCGACGCGCCGGGTCAGTGTCACCCAGAGCGCCGCCGAACCCTTGGCGACGGCCAATCTGTCCGGTGCCACCGGCAGCTGGTACGGGCGTTCCCCGACTGCCCGCCAGACCATGGTGTGGGGCCAGCCCTTTGCTGGCAATGGCCTGAGATTGGGGCTGGGGGTTGAGCAGCGGGGGGCTGCCATCGGCGGTGGCCTGTATCAAAACCCCTATCGCGGCTGGCGTGCGGGCGCCGCGGGTGATTCCGGCGTGCTGCTCGGGCTGGCCTGGCCGATGACGGCGCGCTCTCACGTGTTTGTGCAGACTCCGCTGGTGGAAGGGGACCGCAGCGCCTATGAGGACCTCAACCTCAATGGCCGTGAATCCCAAGGTCGCCAGGTGCGGGTGGGCATGGTGTTCAGCAGCCGCAAGGCGTACGCCGACCTTCGCAAGGGGCTGCGCATGGAATTGAGCGGGCAGTCGTCGCTGGCGGTCAAGCCGCGCGGGGGCGGCAAGGTGTCGCTGACTTTCCAGAAGATCTTCTGAGCCAGCCCGTCAGCGGTCTTGCTGCCGTCGCTGGCCCAGGATCCCGCAAGCGGGCCTTCCTTGCACCGGACCTTGGGTCCGGTTTCTTTTTTGAGCGGCTCAGGCGGTGCTCGGAAGGCCTGTCCTCAGTTGCAGCTCAGCTTGGCCAAGTTGGTCCCAGCGCCTGCCACGGACGGCAGCTTGGCCTTCACGCAGCTCGGCGCATCCGGCGTGTAGCTGTAGGGAATCGCGACCGGGAAGGTCGCGGTGGTGGTCCACGCCGTTGCATTCGCCCAGGGGCTGCTGCTGCCATCGCTCCACCGGATGCCGTAGGTGCTGAAGTCAGCCGGCTTGGTGACGTTGTTGTTGCGCAGGTCCCAGTAGCCGATGGCACTGCTGTCCCGGGAGGTCACCGGGTTGTTGGCGTTCTCGAAGTAATTGGATTCCACCAGAGCGTAGCCGCCCATCCGGATGTTGATGCCCGATGCGCTGATGCCGCTGTACAGGTTGTTGTAGAGATGGGAGTAGCCGCCGCGCTGCAGCGGCACCCGCGAGCCGATGTTGGCGTAGTAGTTGTGGTGGAAGGTGACGTAGCGGTCGCCCAGGTCGCTGTCACTGCTGCCCATCAGGCCGACCTTGTGATGGTCATGCAGATAGTTGTAGCTGTAGGTGAGGTGATGAGCGCCCGCCTTGTTGTCCACCAGTCCGTCGAACTCAAGATCGCCGGCGCCGGAGCATTCCGTCATCGAGCTGAACAGGGTGTTGTGGTCCACCCAGATGTAGCCCGGGTATTTGCCGCTCTGGCCTTCAATGCCGATGGCGTCGATGGATCCCGGCAGCAGACCGATGGTCATGTTGCGAATGATGATGTTGGTCGAGGCGGCCTTGATGGCCAGGCCGAAGTTGGCCGCCGACCCGTTCGCGCCCTGAATGGTGATGTCGCTCTTGTTCTTGATTTCGACAATGTCACCGGCCGCTTTCTTCCATTGCGTGCAGGGGTCCGGGATGGTGGCGAAATCAAAGCTGCCGGTGTAGGTGAGCACCAGGCCACCGGTGCCGCTGTAGGCGTCGATGGCGGCTTGCATCTGGGCAGCCGTGCTCACGGAGACGGCCGTCTTGGTGCCACCGCCGGTGACGGTGCCTGCGAAGCCGCCAGTGGTGGTGTCGGTGGTGGTGGGAGTGGTGGCAGGGGCGGGGGCTGGGCTGGCGACAGGCGTCGGAGCGGGGGCCGGGGCGGACGGCGTTGGCGCTGGCGTCGGTGCGGCCGGTGAGGGTGAGGGTGCGGGTGTCGGTGAGGGGGACGGAGAAGCCGACGGCGACGGCGACGGGGCTGGCGTGGTGGTGGTCGTGGTCGTCCCTGAGGCGGCCGGAGACGGAGAGGGCGCTGCCACCGGCGTGTTGCCGGTCCCTGTGCTGGTGCTGGTGGTGTCGGTGCTGCTGCCACCTCCACCGCAACCGACGGTCAGGGCCGCGGCTGCGAGCGCGGCGGCGAAGTAGCGAAGCTGGGCCAGTTCCACCGGCCCGATCTGTGTGCGTGTCATGAAGCTCGAAGATGCAAAGTGCGCAGCCGAACCGGCGTCTTGACGACCGCCAGATGCTGCTTCCATGCCTTTGCCGACACGCCCGTTACCCCACGCGCATGCCCATGCCAAGGCCCCTCGTCTCGTGGCAAAGGGCCGCTATGTTTTGAGGAGGTCGGCCTTCGCTCTCTGTATGGTGTAGCGACAGTGCGCTAGCGCACGAATGCTAAGAGGGTGTGGGGCGGCGGCCTCGTAACGGACCGTAAGGGGTGTGAGTAAAGCGATCAAACCGTGGGGGATTAGAGCCAAGTGCCAACGGCGGGGGTGACTTGGCCGGTACCGACCCACCAGCGGTGTCACACACGCGGTGTCACACAGATGGCGTCACACAGGAGGCGTCAAATAGGAGGCGTGCGGGAGCGCCAACACAAAAGGCGCTCCAAAGAGCGCCTTCAGCATAGTCGGCCCGACCGGGGAAACGGGGCTGTTGTTCGTGTTCTTGCCCGTTTCGCCGGAGTGCCTACAGGTGGTCGCCGGGGAGTCGGCGTCCACCCCCCACCGGGGTGTTCACAACAGGGGAATCAACGCTGGCTGTAGCGGGCCTTGGCCGAGTTCATGCAGACGTCCTTGGCATCACCGGCCAGGGTGCCGCACTTTTCGGAGGCCAGCTTGTAGTCGGCCTTGACGCGGGCTTCTTCAGCATCGTCCACGGCTTCGGCGACCTTCTTGTTCATCTTCAGGTCAGCCTTGGACTTTTCGTAGGCGGTCTTGGCTTCGCGGTTGCAGACGTCCTTGGCGTCGCCGGAGCGGTCATCGCAGCGTTCCTTGGCCACTTCGTAGCGGGCCTCATAACGGGCTTCCATCAGCTTGGCTTCGTCCTTGCTGCTGCCGGTGTAGTTGTATTCCAGCTGAGCGAGTGCAACCTTCTCGCGACCCTTGGCTTCTTCCTCGCAGATGTCCTTGGCATTGCCGGACAGCTTGTCGCAGGCATCCTTGTCCACCTTGTAGGTCTTTTTGATGTCGTCCTTGGCACCGTCGTAGACCGACTTGGAGAAGTTGGCCGCCTGGGCCATGCCACAGCACATCGCGGCGGCAGCAAACAGGGCAGTGAGAGTGGGCTTGTTCATGGTTGTCCTATCCGTGTTGTTGTGAAACTTTGGGACTGTCGGACGGCATCTCGAAGGACACCGTGCCGACGATCAAATCGTCATTTCCTCAGCAGGCTCATCACGAAAGTCGCGACGGCCATGATCACAAAGACGAAGAAAAGAATCTTCGCAATGCTGGCGGCACCGGCGGCGATACCGCCGAAACCGAACAGTGCAGCGATCAGGGCAATGACGAAGAAGACGACGGCGTAGTGCAGCATCTGGGTTCTCCTGGTGCGGCTCCGTGCCGCGATGAGTGAACTGTAGGGACTGGACCGTTCCATGCGGGCAGGTGCGAGCCGCAAACGAGCGTCGGCGGGGGAGGCGCGTCCTTGTAGGAGGGGGCCTACCTTCAGGGGGGACAAGCAAGGGGGGACAGTTCTCCCACTTCAGGGCGTTGTCGCATGGGAATGCAGCAGCGGAATTGGCATCCATAGGCCATAGCCCATTGAAGAGGCGCTCCCTAGAGTTCGCTCGAATTTCGCTCGCGGCTGCAGTGCTTGACGGGCGATCCAGGGGGCCACTGCTGTGCGCGGTGGCCGCTCTTGCAAACCCTCTGACGGCGAGCCATGAACAGACTTCAATTCCGGATCGTTTTCAACAAGCGGCGCGGCCAATTCATGGCGGCGGCGGAGACCGTGAAAAGCCGAGGGAAGGCGAATGGGGAGAGTCGTCGGCGGCGCGGTGGCTGTGGTTTGGATGACGCCGCGCATGGCCTGGCGGTGGGAGCGCTTGATCCGCCAGCGCTGATTCCTGTCGCGGCGGCTTTGGCAGTGGCGGCGGTCGTGGCGGTGTTGCTGGTCTCCCCGGGAACCGCTCATGCGGATGCCACAGTGCAGCCGCCAACGCCGCGCGACACAAAGGCCGACGCCGCGGCGCATTGGCGGGCGCGGCTGGCGCCGGGCCTGGCGGAGTCTCGAGCGCGCACCGATGCACGCCCCACCAGCCTGGCCACGCCGACAGCACCGGCGCAGTCGCGCATCGTCGCGGACCCTGCCGCCCCCGGCAGTCAGCGGCCCACCGTCCTGAATGCGCCCAACGGCACACCGCTGGTGAACATCCAGACGCCCAGCGCGGCGGGTGTCTCGCGCAACACCTATCGCCAGTTCGATGTCGGGCCCGCCGGGGCCATTCTCAACAACTCGCGCACCGAAACCAGCACGCAATTGGGCGGATGGGTGCAGGGCAATCCGTGGCTGGCCAAGGGGGAGGCGCGGGTCATCCTCAATGAGGTCAACAGCAGCGCGCCCAGCCAGCTCAACGGCTATGTGGAGGTGGCCGGGCGTCGGGCGGAAGTGATCATCGCCAATCCGGCCGGCATCCAGGTGGATGGCGGCGGATTCATCAATGCCAGCAGCGCGACGCTGACGACAGGAACGCCGCAGTTCGATGCGTCGGGCCACGTGAGCGGCTTTGCGGTGCAGGGCGGGTTGATCCGCATTGAGGGTGCGGGCCTGGACGGGAGTTCGACGGACTACACGGCGCTGCTGGCGCGAGCAGTGGCGCTCAATGCCGGGTTCTGGGCCAACGAAGCGCGTGTCCAGACCGGGACGCAGGTGATGTCGACGGACACCGCCGGTGCTGGGGAGGGCGCGGGTGCGGCGCTGGCCCCGACTGGCGAGCGACCGCGCTATGCGCTGGACAGCACGGCGCTGGGCGGCATCTATGCGCAGCGGATCACGCTGGTGGGCACCGAGGCAGGGCTTGGGGTTCGGAATGCTGGGCAACTGGTCGGCGGCCGGCTCACGCTGCGTGCCGATGGCTGGTTGGAGAACACCGGCGTGGTGTATGCACAGCAGGCGGATGCGGACGTCGGTGGCGTGGCGGGTGCGGCTGGTGCGGCTGGTGCAGCTGGTGCGTCGGGTGCCGCGCCCTTGGTGGTGACGTCTGCGCAAGGGGTGCGCAACAGCGGATGGATCGCCTCACAGGGCTCCGCCGTCTTGCAGGCCCCGCACCTGCAAGGTCTGGCGGGCAGCGTGACGGCCGCAGGGATGGGGGTCGATGGGCAACTGGCTGATGCGGGCGACGGTACTGCCGGGGCGGTGGACCCGCGTGCATCGGCTTCGCTGAGCTTGACGGCCAGTCAGTCGCAGTCCCAAGCGGGGCAATTGCTGGCACCTGTGCGGCTGGAGCTTCAGGCGCCGGTGATGGACCTCAGCGGGGCGCAGGCGAAGGCGAACGTCATTTCGGTGTCGGGTGAACAGGTTGCCGCGCGTGGAGCGACCTTGATCGCGGCCAATGCGCTGAAGGTCAACGCCACAGGGCGTCTGTCTGCGGCCCAGTCGTCGATGCTGGCGGAGACCTTGCTGCTGTCCGCTGAACAGGCCGACCTGAGCGGTGGTGAATTCCTTCAGACCGGCACGCAGGCGCTGAGCTGGCGCGTGGACGGCGTACTGACGGCTGATCAGGCTCGCATCGCCACCAACGCGAGCGACCTGGCGCTCACGGCAGGCTCGATCAGCGCGCGTCAGGCCAAGATTGAACACTACGGGGTGGGCACGCTCACTCTGGCCACCGGAGGGCTCGACCTCAGCGGTGCGCAGGTGATGTCGGGCGGACGGTTTGAACTGACGGCCACCCGGGCCACGCTGGATCAGGCGGAAGTGGTGGCCGATGCAGTGGACTGGCGGACCGGCCAGTTGTCGCATCAAGGCGCATTGACGCAGATGGCGGGCACGGCGGCGTCTCGCATCATCAGCGAAGGCCTGCTGGACAACCGACAAGGCCGTATCGAATCGAACAGCGCGCAGCTAAGTCTTCAAGGGTCGAGCATAGAGAACGGCGGTGGCGTGCTGTCGGCGCTGGGCACTTTGGCGGTGGACAGCCATCGCCTGGGTAATCAGTCCGGGTTGATGCTCTCCAATGGCCGGCTGGAGGTCGGCGCGTCCCAGCGTCCCACGCTGCTGGACAACTCGGGTGGTGAGATGGGCGCCGCCGAGGTGGCGCTTTCTGCCGGGCAAGTGTTGAACGCGGGGGGGGCCGTCTCTGCCATGCAAGGCGCGGAGGTGGATGTGGGTCACTGGCTGCACGGGAACGGGCGGCTGGAGGCAGGCACCTTGAGCGTGAACGCGGCTCGGTGGGAGGGCGGTGGAACCGTCTATTCACGTGGCGATGCGAGCTTCACCGCGGGTTCGCTGCACAGCAGCGGTTTGGTCGGCGCGGGCGGTGCACTCCAGCTGCAGGTTGATCAGCTCTTCACATCGGGTTTGATGGCGGCCGGACTTCGCGCGGACGGGACGTTGATACCAGCGGCTCAAGCACAGACCGCCGCCGACGGACGAGGCCGTGGTGCATTGACGTTGAACGCAGGACAGTGGACCAACACCGGGGCCCTGCAGAGCAGCAGCGGTGGGGCCCTTGCGATCACGGGGACGTTCAACAACGCTGGCCTTGTGTACGCACAGGGCGCTGCGGCGGTTCACGCGGATCAGGTGATCAATCCGGGAACGATCGCGTCGCAAGGTGACCTGAGTGTTGCTGCCACGCAAGTGAGTGGGTCCGGTGGGTTTGCCGCTGGCCTGCGCGGCGACAACACGCTCGCAGAGACCGGGCGCTTGTCCGTGGCGGCGTCCCAGCAGCTTCAGTTCAGCGGAGCGATGACGTCCGTGGAGGAACTGACCGCAACTGCTGCATCGCTGCAGATGCAAGGAGCGCAGCTGCAATCGC
>JAIXSE010000034.1 GCA_027484825.1 Rubrivivax sp.
CGCGCCCCTCGCGCCCCTCGCGCCCCTCGCGCCCCTCGCGCCCCTCGCGCCCCTCGCGCCCCTCGCGCCCCTCGCGCCCGTGGGCGCTCCGCACCCATTCCTTATTTGCAGCTTGCGCTATCCAGCTGCAGCATCCCGTCACCGAACGTCGAAGAGACCTGCTTGCATTCCTGGTATCCCGCTAGCGATCGAATGAGCGTTTGTGTCGTGCTTCGGTAGACGCAGACGGCATACGCATCGCGCAGCCTTGAGACGTTCCAGCTCAGTGTTTCAGTGGTGACGCCCTTGGCATCGCGCTTGACTGCTCTCTTGTAGTCGGTGACCTGAGCCAGACGGTCCGGGTGTCCCACATTGATGCGAAACCCGTCCAGTTGAAGCACAGGATGCGGCACCATGGTCATCGCGCTGAATCCTCCTGGGACTTCGCTGAGCGTTTGCTCTGGATGCGGGAGTTCCTCGGGACAAGCAAAAGGCTCCGGGGCCGCATGGGCGCTGAGCGCGCACAAGCTGGTCAGCAGCATGATCGATACCGAGGTCCGCATAGGGTTCCCTTTGATCTCTTCGTCGTCAAGCCGTCGTTACCTGCACACGGCGTTCACAATTTTCAGCACCGTATTGACGCGTCCCTTGGATTCAACCACGCACTGCTGATAACCCGTCGCGGATCGGAACAGTACTTGAGACGTCGAGCGGTAAAGGCACACCACGTAGGGATCTTCGATGCCAGCAAGTGTCCAGGTCAGTGTCTCTGTGGTCTGACCTTTGGGATCCTGGGTGGTGGTGATACTGTCGTACTTCGTTGGATCCTGATGCGAAGGCGGACCATCGTTCACCCTGAATCCGGTGAGTTCGTGAACTGGGAGAGGCACGGCAGTCATGGCGGTGAAGCCAGGGGGAACGGTCTTGAGGGTCTGCTCCGTTCTAGGAAGCTCCAGAGGACACCCAAAGGGCTCCTGGGCCGCTTGGCCCAGCGCCGGGATCCAGCCCGCGGTCACGAGGAACAGGGCCATCAGCTTGCGTGTCTGCATCAACAATGCCTCGCCCCTCAATGGCTGCGGTCGTTACAGCGCTGGTCTAGGAACATGCCCGCTTTTCTCGACCACTGAATAGCGAAAGGGCGAGCGTGCTGACTGGCGCACGCTCGCCCGGAATCGGCTTCTACCTGAGTGGGCTCGGTTGCCAAAGGGTGGATCAAGTGAAGGAACGGGAAGCGAAGGCTACTCGCTTCGCTTCACCCCGCCATCTGACTTATGTCACCACGGCGCCTTTCGCACCACGTAGTTTGGGCCTCGTGAGATTCTGTCCGGAAAATCCGCTGACCCAGGCTCCCGAAGCCCTGGGCCTTGGCCCGCCGATTTCAGAACTTGAAGTTCCCATCCGCCCTGGCCTGCGACCCACTCGCGCAGCTGGTGAACTCCCGGTTCCCACTGCTGGTCGTCTGATTACTCTCCCACACGGCCGTGGACCCATTCCACTTCACATACTTGTACTGAATCGCCGTGCCGGCCGGCAGCGTCACGGTGCCGCTCCAAGGCACATTCGCCCCCGAACCCTGAATGGTCAGCGCAAACCCAGACCCCGGCGCCCACGCGCCCAGCCCGCTCACATTGCCCACCACCCGCAGGTTCTGCCCCACCACCGTGTTGGCATTGGCAATGGTGAAGGTCACGGCGCAAGTGCCGGTCCCGCCGCCGCCACCCCCGCTGATCTTCTGACCGGTGTAGATCGCCACTGCCGGCGTGCTGCCGCTGTTGTTCGCCGGCACGGTGAAGCTGGCATTGCCGCTGGCATCCACTGTCACCGAGTCGGCCGTACATGCAGTGCCCGCCGCATTCTTGGTCCCATTGATGACATTGCAATACGTGCCGGCAGCCAGTCCGGTCGCGAAACTTCGCGTCCAGGCACTGCTGCTGTTGTTCAGCGCCACGAATCCGACATTGCCGCGACTGAAGGCCACCTGATTGCCGTTGTCCCCCACCGTCCAGTTCTGCTGTGCCTGCCCGATGCTGGCATTGCGAAAGCCCACCATATTGGCCAGCGGCGTCCAGCGGTGCGCAAAGTCCCACACCACATTGATCTGCGGCACGCCGCCGCTGTAGGGGCTGGTGGTGGGGCGGTCGGCGTCGGTGTTGCTGAACTTGAAGCCGGAGTAGAGCTGTGCCTCCGCATAGCCCTGCGCCAGCATGAAAATGTTGGCCAGGGTGTAGCGCTGGTTGGCGGCGTCATTGCCGGCCGCATTGTTGATGTTCAGTGAGCTGCCATTGCGCTCGGTGTCCCAGTTGGTGATGAACACCGTGGCGTTCTGCGGCTGGATGAAGCCCCAGCTGCCGCCCCAGTTCCCCCAGGTGCCCATGATGCTGGGAATGCTGGAGAGACTGTTGCCGTTGTTCCCCCGGAACACGTCGCGCATGGCGTAGGTGAACTGGAATTCGTTGATCGTGCCGATGGGGAAGTAGCTGGGCCGGTCGACCTCGCCGTCGTTGATGATCTCTTGCGTGAGCCAGATGGCCTCGCCCTGCAGCGTTGTGGGGTAGGCGGTCTTCACCGCGCTCATGATCGACGTCCAGGCGCTGGCGGGCATGTGTTTGGCCGCATCGATGCGAAAGCCGTCAATGCCAAGTGCCAGCAGCGACTTCAAATAGTTGACGATCTGGCCCTGCACGTAGCTGCTCTCGGTCGCCAGATCGGGCAACCCACCCAGTCGGCAGTTCTGCACATTGCTGCGGCCGGCCGGCGAGTTGTAGTCGGCGTCGTTGATGGTGCAGTTGGCGTGGAAGTCATTTGCGCTGAAGAAGGGGTAGGTCAGCGTGTTGGCATTCCAGGTCGAGCCGTCGGTGGCGGTGCCGCTGCCATCGGCCATTTGGTTGACGACGATGTCGGCATACACGCGCACGCCCGCGGCATGGCAGGCGCTGATCATGCTTTGCAGCTGCGCGGGTGTGCCCATGCGGCTGGTGAGATTGGCGTAGTTGACCGGTTGATAGACGCCCCACCAGCCATTGGCATTCTTGGAGGCACCCGGGGGCGAAATCTGGACCCCTCCGTAGCCTTTGGGCCCCAGCCACTGGGTGCACTCGGTGGCGATGTCGGGCCAGGCCCATTCGAACATCTGCACCGAGGTTGAATTGGGGTTGAGGGCCTGCGCCGGGCTGGCGATAACGGTCAGGGCGGCGCTGGTGGCGACCGTCAGGGCGTGCGCGAGCCTGCGGCTCAAGAGGGGCAGCTGGGGCATGTTGTCTCCGGTGTTGATCGACCGCTGCCCTCGTGTCGGGGCAACTGGGTTCGGCCACGCCTTCCACATGCCATGGCCGTCTTTCCAGATTTGGAAAGTGCTCCAACTCTAGACAGGCTTGCCAAAACTTCCCGTAGGAAAACTACCAATTAGCAGGTGCGCACCATGGGCTATGTGAAAAACTGTGTCCGGCGTGCTGTAGTTTTGTTACTGATCTTGAGTGCGGCAACGGCGAAATCCGCGCGCAACTTGATTGAACTTGATTCGTGAAGGGGCCGCCGAGATAATGGCGGGCTATGCAAAAAGTCCTCCACAGCGAATCCATTCGTGCCGCACTGGCCAGCAAGGGGTGGGACCAAAAGAAGTTGGCGGAGGCTGTTGGTGTCAGTGGCCAGGCCGTGACCAACTGGATGAAGGGGCAGGATTTCCCGCGTCCGGCTACGCTGTTGAAGCTCGCCACAGCCCTGTCGTTGAGCTTTGACAAGCTGGTGCTCACGGACGAGTCCAACCAGCCGGTTATCGCTTTCCGCAAAAAGGGCGGGGCGAAGACGACTGAGGAGCACGTGCTCCGGGCCCGTGCCATGGGCACGATGCTCAAGCCGCTGGTGCAGTACTTACCGGCCCGTCAATCTTTGCGCACGCAGATCTCTGACACCTCTCTCGCCTACGAACATCTGCAGGCGACGGTGGCTGCCGTGCGATCAAAGCTGGGGATCGGGCAGGGCGCGGTCCTGTCCTACCTGAACCTGATCAAGCAGTTTGTTGAGAACGACGCCGTCATCGTGCCGGTCATGTGGGGTGAGAAGAAGCGGCATGAAAACGCGCTGCATATCCTCCTGCCTGCCGAGAGAGTGACCTTCATTTACCTGAACCTCGACACCCATCTCGAGGACTTCAAGTTCTGGATGGCGCATGAGCTTGCTCATGTCTACACACCCGACCTGGCCGGCAAGGAAGAAGGTGAAGACTTTGCGGACGCCTTTGCAGGTGCACTGCTGTTCCCCCAGGAACTGGCGCATCAAGCCTACGTGAGCGCCTCTTCGAAGCGAAGCGCCAGTGGCGTGATCTCAGCCCTTCACGCGTACGCCAAAGAACACGGCATTTCGCTGTTCAGCGTGTTCGCAGAAGTTGGCAAGTACGCCATGGCGAAGGGACTGGCCCCACTCAAAGCCAGCGACAAGGACATCCACGCGGTGCGCAGCACCGTTCGCGGCGAGTTGGTCAGTGGCATCCTCTTCAAGCCGATTCCGCCAGACCCCAAGACCTATATCGCTGCAGCGGATGGCATCTTCCAGTCGTTGTTCTTCACCGCGCTGCAGGCGATGCTTCGCGATCGCAGCACAGGGCCCGGCTACGTTCAACAGATCTTGAGCGTCGGCCTTCCTGATGCTCAGGCCATCTTCGAAGAGTTGACGCGTTGACGCTTGCACTGCTCGATACCAACACCTACCTGCGGCTCGCCAAGCGCGTCAGGCCGCTGCTGGGTGTCGAGTTCGGGCAGAAGCGCTATGTTCTGACGGTCCTCCGGGATGTCGAAGACGAGGTGCGTAGAAGTCGCACCCTCAGGTTCAAGTTTCCTTGGTTTGACAAAGAAGAATTGGAGGACTGCGAGGTTGGTCTCCCGGTCGACCGCACCGTCCTCAAGCGCTGAACGCCTTCGCCATCTCCCCCAGCCTCCGAATCGACCCCTCCACCTGCGGATGATCCGGATGCCCGAAGTTGATCCGCAGATGATGACGAAACCGATGATCCGCTGAGAACAAATGTCCCGGCGCAATGCTGATGTCATTCGACAGCGCCACCTGATGCAGCGCCAGTGCATCCATCTCCGCCGGCAACTCCACCCACACGAAATACCCACCCTCCGGCTGCGTCACCTTTGTGCCGGCCGGGAAGTGCCGGGCAATGCCCTGCAACACCTCCTGCCGATGCTCTGCCAGGGTCTGCCGCAATTGCCGCAGGTGCCGGTCATAACCGCCACGCTGCAGGTACTCGCTGATCCCCTCCTGAATCGGCACCGGCGTGGCCAGCGTGCTCATCAGCTTGCGTCGCGCCACAGCCTCCGCGAAGCGTCCCGCCGCCGTCCAGCCCAGCCGGAATCCCGGCGCCAGCGACTTGGAGAACGAGCTGCAATGCAGCACCAGCCCGCTCTTGTCCCAGGCCTTGGCGGGGCGTGGCCGTCGGCTGAAATACAGCTCCCCATACACGTCATCCTCGATCAGCGGCACCTGATGGCGCTCCAGCAGCGCCACCAGCCGGGCCTTCGATTCGTCCGGCATCAGGCTGCCCAGCGGATTCTGAAAATTCGGCATCAGCCAGCAAGCCTTGACCGGATGCTTCTCCAGCACAGTCGCCAAGGCCTCCACATCCAGCCCGGTGCGCGGATTCGTCGCCACCTCCACCGCCTTCAATCCCCGCCGCTCCAAAGCCTGCAGAGCCCCGTAGAACGTCGGCGATTCGATGGCCACAAGATCCCCGGGCTGCGTGACCACCTCCAGGCACAGATTCAGGGCCTCCATCGCCCCGTTGGTGATGACCACCTCGTCCGCATCGACCCGGCATCCGGAAGCCAGATACCGCAGCGCCAGCTGACGGCGCAGTTCCGGACTTCCTGGCGACAGGTCTTCAATCGTGCGCCAGGGGTCCAGACGTCGGGCGGCCTTGCCCAGGGCCAGTGCGAGCTTGGGCAGCGGGAACAGCGCCGGACTGGGAAATGCAGACCCCAGCGGCGTCAGCGCCCGATTGCGGGCCTGCCCCAGCACCTGGAACACCAGTTCCGACACCTCGACCTGGCGCTCGCGCGCATCGGGCACTGAAGCGGATGGCTCGGGCTGAGCCGCCGCTGCATGGCGAACGAAGTACCCGGAGCGTGGCCGCGCTTCAATCAGCCCTCGCGCCTCCAGCAGGTAATACGCCTCAAAGACGGTGGACGGACTGACCGCCCGGTCACGGCTGGCCTCACGCACCGACGGCAGCCGGTCGCCCGGGCGCAACTGTCCCGAGGCAATCGACTCGGCGAGTGCTTCGGCCAAGGCCTCATAACGCTTCATGCAAGGTCCGACGTCATCTGTACGATTGCTCTCGCCGCTGGGTCGCCGCTGGGGGATCGGCAGCACTTCTGATCCGGGATTTTCGCGCGAATCTGCATCTGTACTTCCCGGGCCGGATCACGCAGAGTTCGCCCATGTTCAGCCTGTCCCTGTTCGTCCGATTTGCTGCGGCGCTGTTGTTGCTGGGGGCATTGGCGTTTCATGCCTCCGCGCAGTCGTCCCCAAAGCCGCCACAGCCACAGCCACAGCCACAGCCGCAACAACCGCCGCCGCAACAGCAGCAACAGCAGGCCCAGTCGCTCACCCGCGAAGCGATGGCGGAACGCATGAAAGCCTGTGCCACCTGCCATGGTCGCGAAGGGCGCTCGACCAGCGCGGGCTACTTCCCGCGCATCGCCGGCAAGCCGGCGGGCTACCTCTTCAACCAGCTTCAGAACTTCCGTGAAGGGCGTCGCCGCAACCCGGCCATGAATCATCTGATGCAGTACATGTCGGACGACTATCTGCGTGAGATCGCTGCCTACTTCTCCAGCCTTGACCTGCCCTATCCGGCCGCGCGCCCCAGTGGCTTGAATGCGCAGGAGACCCAGGTCGCAGAGACCCTGGTCTATCGCGGCATTGCGCAGCGGCAACTGCCCGCCTGCGTGGCCTGCCATGGCGCCAACATGACGGGCCAGTTGCCCGCAATGCCAGGCTTGCTGACGCTGCCGGCGGACTACCTCATCGGCCAGCTCGGAGCCTGGCAGACCGGCGCCCGTCACGCCCATGCACCGGACTGCATGGCGGTGGTGGCCAAGCGCCTGACCGCGGACGAGGTCAGCGTGCTGGCCCGCTGGTTGTCTTCCCAGGCCGTGCCTGCGGATGCAAAAACCGCCGCCGCTGCGACGCAGGCGCTGCCGATCACCTGCGGGAGCGGCCGACCATGAGCGCGTGGCGACACGGATGGACCTGGGCCGGTGCCTTCGCGGCTGCCGGTGCGACCGTGGTCGCTGTCATTCTCTGGCTCAATGTGCGCGGGGAAGCGTCCGATCCACCCCTCGCCGCCAGCCCCGCCTCTGCGAAGGCGTCAGACTTGATCGAGCGTGGCGCCTATCTCTCTCGCGTCGGCAACTGCATGGGCTGCCACACAACGACGGGCGGCAGTCCCTTTGCCGGCGGGCGCCGCATCGACACGCCCTACGGCGTGGTGATCGCGCCCAACATCACCCCGGACGACAGCACCGGGATTGGCCGGTGGACGGCGTTTGATGTCTGGCGTGCCCTGCATCACGGCCGCTCCAAGGATGGGCGGCTGCTCAACCCCGCATTCCCGTATCCCAGCTACACGTGGGTGACCCGCGAAGACTCGGACGCGCTGTTTGCTTATCTGCGCTCCGTGCCGGCGGTGCAGCGCCCCAATGAGCCCCATGCCTTGCGATTTCCGTTTGGAACGCAGCCGGCGCTGGCGGTGTGGCGTGCACTGAATTTCAGGCCTGCGGCGTTTGAGTCCGATCCCGCGCAGACGCAAGACTGGAATCGAGGCCGCTACCTGGTCCAGGGTCTGGCCCATTGCGCCGCCTGCCATTCGGAGCGCAATGCACTGGGCGGCATCCGGCGCAATGGCGAGTGGGCCGGAGGCGTGATGCCGGACAAAGCCTGGTACGCACCGTCGCTGGCCGACCCGCGCGAGGCAGGTGTTCAGCGGATGTCACGTGCGCAGGTGGTGAGCCTTCTCCAGCACGGGGTGACGCAAGGGATGTCGGTGTCCGGACCGATGGCGGAGGTCGTCTACTCGAGTACGCAGTCCATGACCGCCGCCGATCTGGGCGCGATGGCGGACTATTTGGCCACGATCCCGGTGCGGGAGACGGTCGCACGCCAGATCACTCGTGCTAGTCCGGAGGCAATGCATCGCGGCGCCGAGCTGTATGTCCAGCACTGCGCCACCTGTCATGGATCCGCCGGTGAAGGGGTGCCGGGGCAATACCCAGCGCTCGCAGGGAATCGGGCGGTCACTCTCGGCACCATCAACAACCTCGTGCAGATCATTCGCCACGGCGGCTTCGCCCCGACCACGACCGGCAACCCGCGACCCTTCGGCATGCCGCCCTTCAGCCAGACGCTGAAGGAGCAGCAGATTGCGGACGTCGCCACCTACTTGCGACAGTCCTGGGGGAACGAGGCGGAGCCGGTGTCCTCGCTGGACGTGCTTCAGGTCGATTGAAGGCCGGGATCGCCCCTTGCTGCGACAAGACAAGGAGATCGCCATGCAACAGAAGTTGGGTGGATGCCTCTGTGGCGACGTTCGCATCGCCGCCACCGGGCAGCCGTATCGCGTGGGCCTGTGCCACTGCCTGGATTGCCGCAAGCATCATGGGGCGCTGTTCCATGCGTCGGCGATCTATCCGGAGACTGCGGTGTCCGTCTCGGGGGAGACACGCGAGTACGCGGGCCGGCACTTCTGTCCGCGCTGCGGCGCTTCGGTGTTCTCCCGGTCGGGCGACGAGATGGAAGTCAGCCTTGGCGCCTTTGACGACATCGATCAGTTCAAACCGACCTACGAGCTGTGGACGATTCGGCGTGAGTCATGGCTGCCAGCGTTTCCGCTGTCTCGTCATTACAGCCAGGACCGGGAGAACCCAGGTCGCCACGAGGATGGGGATGAGGATGAGCGCGGTCATCCCTGAAGTCGCGGTGCCTGGGCAACCGCGACGTGCACGTCTCAAGCCTTCAACACGCGCTCGAAGTGCGCCGCCATCGTCGGCCCGACTGCATCCGCGCGGTCCAGCACGCTCATATGGCCCGCTCCCGGCAGCGTGTGCAGGGTCGCGCCTGGCAGTTCCGCGGCCAGCAATCGTGCCATCTCCCGAGCCGTGGCCGGAGACTTCTCGCCGGCCACCAGCGTGACGGGCAGCGGCAGTCGATACGCATCAAACGGCCGCGCATCCACCGACACCGATTTGACTTCCAGGTGCATCTTCCAGCCCACCCGGCGCATGGCCGCGCGGGCCCGTTCACCCATGGCCTGCCAGGCGCCCGGGCCGTTCCAGTAGTCGATGAAGCGCTGCAGCCAGGCTTCGTCGCCGCCGTTCACGTCGTCGTCGAAGAAGCTGGCGTCGCTGTAGAGCTGATGGACGTCGGCTGCGGCGGCCGGGTCGATGTCATCGGCGCGGGCGCGCAGGGCTGCAAACACGACCGGCTCGTAAAGATAGAGTGACTTCACCCGGTCCGGCGCCTGCCGCGCCAGTTCCAGGGCCAGCAGACCGCCATAGGAATGGCCCACCAGATGCACGTCCCCCTCGACTTCGGCTAACTGGCCGGACAAGGCGGCCACATCCTCCGCCACTCGCACCTGCTCGGGCCGGCGCACCTCGTCACCCGGCGCGTAACCGCGATTGAACGGCGTCAGCACCGCCGCCTCCCCCGCCAGTGATTGGTACGGGCTCCACATGAACGGCCCCAGACCGGTGGAATGCAGGAAGACGACGGTCGATGTCATGGCGCTGCTTGCAAAATGAACGTCCGCCGACTCTACAAGCTTCTGGCCAGCGAACGCGGGGCCGGTCTTGAAATCCCGCTGCATGGGCCCAAGTACCAGAGAACTGTCTTTCAGCCCCTCTTTCAGCCCCTGTCAGCACCATGAGTTCATCCACTGATGCAAGCCCGCGCGTGGTCCGACTGCCGGCCACGCTGAACAATCTGGCCCACCTGGCCACCATGCTGGAGAAGCTGGAGCGAAGCCGCCGTGCGCCCGATCCCGGCCAGTACCGACAACTGGTCGCCCGCGTCAGCGCGGAGCTGGCCCAGCAGGCCGGCCATGTGGCCCTGCCGCAGCTGCTGGAATGTTTCCCCGCCACTGCGGAGCTCTACGAGAACCAGCAGTACGACGTCGCCGGCCTGTGCCTGAGCCCGCTGGAGCGGTCGGTGCAGACGGAGCAGGCGGCCCGGGACGCGTTGAAGGCCTTGAAGGACTTTCGGCAACGCTGAACCGGCGCCCGCAATCCCGCGATCCCGCAATCCCGCATTAGGGCGGCGCGGCAGGGGGGAGCCTCTTCGCTCCCCCGACCGATCAGTTCGCGGCGGCTTCCTGAATCAGCGCAGCCACTTCCTTCGGATGGGACACCATCAGGGCGTGGGAGCCGTTCTTCACCACGACCGTCTTCTTCGACTGGGCCCGCTCCGCCATGAAGGCCATGGCCTGCGGCGGAATGTTCAGGTCGCCCGTGCCGTAGATCGACCAGCTGGGAACGGTCTTCCAGGCCGGCGCCGGCGCCGCTTCCTTGAGCGCGGCTGCGGCAATCGGACGCTGCGTGGCAGCCATGGCACGCGCCTGGGCCAGCGGCACATCGGCGGCGAATTGCTTCGGGAACTTGTCCTGCTGCACGTACAGGTCTTCGCCGCCGTCCGCCAGCTTCACCGGCGCGGCCAGTGTGGGCGGCAGGGTGGAGCCGGGGAACTTGCCGGTCAGGTCCAGGGCGCTTTCGCCCTGGTCGGGCGCAAAGGCCGCCACATACACAAGCGCCTTCACATTGCTCAGGCCATTGGCCGCAGCGGTGATGACCGCGCCGCCGTAGGAGTGGCCCACCAGGACCACCGGACCATTGATGGACTTGGCCAGGGCGGCGACGGCTGCCCCGTCACCGGCGACGCTGCGCAGCGGATTGGCAGCAGCGATGACGGTATAGCCCTTCTTGGACAGTTCGGCATACACGCCGTTCCAGCTGGACGAGCCGGCGAAGGCGCCGTGCACCAGCACGATGGTGGGCTTGCTGTCGGCCGCGAGCGCGGAGGCGGCGGCCAGGCTGAGGGTACTGACGGCCAGAAGGCCCTTGAGGATCTTGCGCATGGTGGGTGCTTTCGTTGTGGAAGCTTGTGACCCCACAACGGTAGGCCCCACCGGCCGATTCAGCGTCTCTCACCCGGCCAGTCGCCCAGGTGCAGATGGGAGCGGTGCACATCCCTCCTAAGGGAGGGGGCGTCGCCCGGCCACCAGCACAGGCATGCGGTGCGCCCCAATGACAGGCGGCCGCATCAGCGGCCGCCCCTTGGAAGCATGGTGCGGAGCGCTTACTTCGCGTTGATCACCACCGGGATGGTTGCCATGGTGCTGCGTCCCGCGTTGTCGGTGACGGACACCTGGATCCACCAGGTGCCGGTCACCGGCGCCGCCCAGGTCACCGCCGTGCTGGCCATGCCCAGGGAGGTGGAGAACTTGATCCCCGCCTGGTTGCTGGCCAAGGCCAGACCCGCCAGGCTGGCGCCCGCATCGGTCAGGTTGATGGTGCCGCTCAGGGCCTTGCCCGCCACGCCGGTGAAGACGGTGCTGAACACGGCCGGGCCGGTGCTGGTGCCCACCGCCACATTGATCACGCCACTGCCGACCAGGCCGGTCTTGGTGTCACGCGCTGCCACGGTCACGGCGTAGTTGCCGGCCACCGGCGTCGGCCAGGACAGCACACCGGCCGCGCTGATCGTCATGCCGGCCGGGGCGCCGCTCAGGCTCAGGGTGTAGGCATTGGCCGCCACCACCGATACCGGCGTGCTGAAGGCTGCGCCCGGATTCAGGGCGATCTGGCCGGACGCCACTTGCGGCGCGCCCACCGGATTCACCACCACCACATAGCTGCCGGTCGCTGACAGGCCGGTCTGGGTGGTGTCCGCCCGCAGGCTGAAGCGGAAGGTGCCGGCCACTGGCTTGGGCCAGGTCAGCGTTGCTCCATTGACGGTGGCCGCCGTCAGCGTCATGCCGGCGGGCGCGCCGACCAGGCTCAGCTTCACCGGATACCGGTCACCTGCCGACACCGGCAGCGTCAGCGCCACGCCAACAGTGGCGGTCAGGCTGCCATTGCTCACGATGGGCGGGGGCGGGGGCGCGATCACCACCGTGTAGACGCCGCTGCCGGTCAGGCCGGACTTGCTGTCCTTGGCGGTCACGGTCACCTTGAAGCTGCCGGTGACCGGGCTCGGCCAATTGACGTTGCTGCCGGACAGCACCATGCCAGCCGGTGCACCACTGAGTGACAGCGTCACCGGATTGGCCGCCGACACCGACGGCGTGAAGCTCACCGCCATGCCGTAGTTGCCGTTGACGGTGGCGGCCACCACGGTGGGCGCCACCGGCGCGGTCGGCGTTGTGGCGCTGGCCAGCAGGTTGACCATGGTCAGCCCATTGGGCGTACCCAGACCGGTGGGGGCGTCATAACCGGCGCGTGCAGCGCAGATGACGCACAGGCCGTTGCTGCCCTGCGTCACGTCCAGGAAGGCCCCTGCGTAGGTGGTGGCATTGGACAGTGCCTGATAGAGCGTCGCATGCGGTGAGCCCATCGGCCCCTTGCCGGCCAGTGCCCGTTGAGCATTGGCCACCGCCGCCAGACCCGCCCACTGCGGCGTGGACATGCTGGTGCCGCCAGTGGTCACCCAGCTCACCTGGCAGAAGGTGCAGGTCAGCTGGTTGGGAATCACGGCCACATACTGACCGGTGGTCGGGTCCGCATTCATCGACACATCCGCCACGGCGCGACGGGTGATGGCGGTGTTGCGCAGCAATGTGGCGTTCTGATAGCTGGGCAGGCCCACATAGGCGCTGATGCCGCCACCGGCCAGGGACCAGGCGGTTTCGGTGCGAGTGCCGGTGCCGCTGTAGCGCAGGCTGGTGCCGCCCACCGCGACCACGGAAGGAGAAGCAGCCGGCCAGTTCACGGCCGTTCCGCTGTCGCCGGTGGCGGCGAAGTAGGTCATGCCGGTGCCCTTGAACACGCTCTCGTAGCTGCTGAAGTAGCTGCCCTCCTGCGCACCAAAGCTCATCGACACCACGCCCGGCCCCATGCGGTTGGCCAGTTGAATGGCACTGCCCAGGGCGGTGAGACTCGCATCAGATCCTTCGATCAGGACGATGCGGGCCAGCGGCGCAATGGCATGGGCCCATTGCACGTCCAGCGCGATCTCGGTGGCCCACTGGGCGTCATACCGCGGATAGCTGGCAGCAATCGTGCCGCCATTGCCGCTGGCCACCTGGTAGAACTCGCAGGTGGTGGCGGTGGTGGAGGGGGCCGGCAAGGGCAGCGTGGCGGTAGGGGACAGCGTCTTCTGCGTGCAGGCCGGCAGACCGAACAGGCTGCTGAAGGCCGACAGTTCACCGAAGGCATATTGGTCGTGGAAGGCATCCACGATGTAGATGGTCTGACCGGCGCCGAGCTGGGCTGCCTGCAGAGCGGTCATGCCCGTCAGGTTGCTGGGCACCGGCGGCAGGCCGTAGGCGGCGCGAATCTGGGCCGGCGTGTAGGTGACACTCGCCGCCGCGGTGGCCTGCGGCGATGCATTGGTGCTCAGGGCGTTGGCCCGGCCGGTGCCGTCCGCCACCTCCTGGAAGGTCAGGGCACGGGTGGACATGCCCTGGCGGGACGCGGGAATCGTGACCGAGCGCGGCTGTTGATGGGCGCTGCTGGAGCTGCCGTCGCGGTCCACCTCACTCGGCGCTCCGGGCAAGACCGGCGACAGGTGGTAGGTGGGTTGAAGCTGGATCGAGGCCGCCAGTGCGGCGGCCGATGCGGCTGAATCCGCCGCGGCTGCCGAGGCGCCCGGCGCGGTGTCGGAACTCCCGCCGCCGCATCCGACCAAGGTCAGGACCAGACTCGACAGGAGCGCCGCAGCCAGAGGCTTGGCGCGGTGGAAGGAAGGAGAAGAGTGATGCTGCATGGCGAGGGTCTGACGTCACACGCGCGCAGCCACGCACCGGACCGTTTCGACGACCCTGCGGCGGCCCCGCTGCCGTGGCATGAATGACATGCGGTAGGCCGGAAGCTTTGCGCCCCAGCCTTTCGACTGGTTTGCCCTGGTGCGGGAGATTCCACTTAAGGGGGATCCCGCAGTCACGAATTGTTTCGGCGGCGAAGTCCGAACGCAAGGGCGCAAAACGCCCTAAGTGGGGTTCCGTACACCGTGCAGCAAGAAGCCGTGCGTTCGTGCACGGGGAAGCGCTATCCCGGCCAGCGGTTCAGCGCCGCTTCAGGTTGGTGGTCAGACACCAGCCTTTTTTGTCGTGGCAGCCATCTCTCTTTACCAAACTTTGGGATGGACTGACGCAGGCTTATCGGTCCGCGACGCATCATCTCGGCCACTGATCTGCGTGCCATGACATCCCTCTTTCTTTCGAATCTGACCAGCCATCAGGCCCTGATGGCAGAGCTCTCCGTACTGGACGAGACCATCACCGATGCTGGCGATGTGCTGGCAGCGCTGATGGCCGCCGGTGGCAAGCTGATGTTCTGCGGCAATGGCGGCTCGGCCGCCGACAGCCAGCATCTGGCCGCTGAACTCACCGGTCGCTTCATGAAGGATCGACGTCCGCTCGCCGGTCTGGCGCTGAGCACCGACAGCTCCGCGCTCACCTGCATCGGCAATGACTACAGCTATGACGACGTCTTCGTACGACAGGTGCAGGCCCTGGGCCGCCCGGGGGATGCCTTGCTGGCCATTTCCACCTCGGGCCAGTCGGCCAATGTCATCAAGGCGGTGCAGGCCGCGCGCGAGATCGGCATCTACACCGTGGGCCTGCTGGGCCGGGACGGTGGCGCGCTGCGCTCCTTGTGCGACACCGCCATCGTGGTGCCAGGCCAGGTGACGGCGCGCATCCAGGAAGCCCATCTGCTGATCGGCCACACGCTGTGCGGTCTCATCGAATCGGGCCTGGGGGTGGCATGAGTACGGAAGGCCTCATGCCGCCGCCGCAGGTGCTGGCCCAGTGCCGGGTGCTGGTGGTGGGCGATGTGATGCTGGACCGCTACTGGCACGGCGTGGTGGACCGCATCTCGCCGGAAGCCCCGGTGCCGGTGGTGCGCATGGAGCGGGAGGAAGACCGGCTGGGCGGTGCGGCGAATGTGGCCTTCAACGTGGCCACGCTGGGCGCGCAGGCCAGCCTGCTGACGGTGACCGGCGACGACGCGCCCGCTGATGCGCTGCGCCGGCTGCTGCTGCGCAGCGGCGTGGAGCCGCTCCTGATGGCCGATGAAGGCATGTCCACCATCGTCAAGCTGCGGGTGATCGGACGCTCGCAGCAGCTGCTGCGCATCGATGTGGAGCAAGCGCCCAGTTTGGCTGCGCTGGCACGTCTGGAGGCGGCCTTTGCCGAGCAGGTGCACCGTCACGACGTGGTGCTGTTCTCCGACTATGCCAAAGGCGCCCTGAGCGGCATCGACCGCTTGATGGGGCTGGCCCGTGCGGCCGGCAAGCCGGTGCTGGTCGATCCCAAAGGGCATGACTACCGCCGCTATGCGGGCGCCAGCCTGATCACACCCAACCGGGCCGAGCTGGCCCAGGTGGTCGGCACCTGGCGGGACGAAGACGATCTCATCCGACGGGTGCAGGTCCTGCGGGACGAGATCCAGGTGCCGGCCCTGCTGCTGACCCGCTCGGAGGAAGGCATGACGCTGTTCACGCCTGATGCCATCCAGCATGAACCGGCGCGGGCCCGGGAAGTGTTTGACGTTACCGGCGCGGGTGACACCGTCATTGCGACGCTGGCGGTGCTGCTGGGCGCCGGCCAACCGCTGGCCGCTGCGATGCCCCTTGCTAACAAGGCCGGTGGCATTGTGGTGGGCCGATTCGGCACGGCGGCCGTCCGCTACGAGGACCTTGCCGCATGACGCGCCCCGCCCTGGACACCAAGCTGCTGGAGGCCCGCACCCTGAGCGATGAAGCCCTCACGCAGGCGCTGTCCGCGCTGCCGCGTCCCTGGGTCTTCACCAACGGGGTGTTTGACGTGCTGCACCGGGGTCATGTGAGCTATCTGCATGCCGCGCGCCAACTGGGCGGCAGTCTCCTGGTGGCGATCAACACTGACGCGTCAGCGCGCGGACTGGGCAAGGGACCCGACCGGCCGCTCAACCGCGAGCAGGACCGCGCGCTGGTGCTGGCTGGTCTCGCGTCGGTGGATGCGGTGCTGTTCTTCGACGAACCCACGCCCTGCGAGCTGCTGGCCCGGATCCGTCCGGCGCTGTATGTGAAGGGCGGTGACTACGACATGGCGTCGCTGCCCGAAACCCGTCTGATGGCGAGCTGGGGCGGTGAAGCCCTGGCGATTCCGTTTGTGTCGGGGTATTCGACCACGTCACTGGTGCAACGCATTCGGCAGAGCGGGCCCCAGTGAGCGGACGCATCGCCGCCTTTCTCGACCGGGACGGCGTGATCAATCTGGATCACGGCTATGTCCACCGATGGGCGGACTTCAGCTTCGTGCCGGGCGCGGTGCAGGCGCTGCGTCAACTGCAGGCGGCGGGCCATGCGCTGGTCATCGTGACCAATCAGTCTGGCGTGGCGCGCGGCCGGTATGCGGAGGCGGAAGTGCTGGCGCTTGGTGAGCAGCTGCGCGCACATCTGCTGGGCGAGGGCATCCGGCTGGCGGCCATCGAATACTGCCCTCATCTGCCCGGCGGCACCGTGCCGGCCTATGCCGTGCCCTGTGACTGCCGCAAGCCGGCGCCGGGCATGATCTTGCGGGCGGCCCAAGCGCTGGACATCGACCTGGCGCGGTCCATGATGGTGGGGGACAAGCCGTCCGACATTGAAGCGGCGCATCGGGCCGGCGTGGGCCAGGCGTTTCTCGTGGCCACTGATGGGGTTGGGGAGCCCGCCCCGCTGCCGGCGACCCTGTCTCACACGCCGCGCTACCGCTGCTTGCTGGAGGCCGTGCAGGCCTGGCTGGGGCCGTCTGCGGGGCCCCATTCGACCCTGAGGCCCTGAGCGACGGCGCACGAGCTTGAACGAGGCCCTGAACCAGGGCGTTGGCAGGTCATTTAGAGAGGTCTCACGCCATCGTCGACGACGACCAGGGTCTGAGTGCGGCCGACGCGTTCTCCCGGGCCTCCCGCAGATGGAGCACCCGCTGCATCACCTGTTCGGCGCGGATGTCCTCCAGCGACGGCGCCTGCAGCAGCGTGAGGTGCACCGGGTCATGCTCCAGCGGCGGCCTCGGTCCCAGCACGATGTAGGTGGAGGTGCCCACGGCCGCTGCGATGTTGGACATGCCGGTGTCATTGCCGATGCAGGTCTGCGCTAGCGAGAGCACGGCCACGCTGTCGGGCACTGGCAGGTCGGTCAGGGCCAGCACATGCCGCCGAAGCGGCTTCGGCAGTCCAGTCAGGATCTCCAGTGACAAGGCCGTCTCCGCCGGACCGCCCAGCAGCACGACACCGTGGCCCCGCGTGGCCAGCAGCGTTGCCAGGGCAGTGAAGCGACGGGCGCCCCACTGCTTGTAGGTTTCTGAAGCGCCGATGGCCAGCACATGCAGCGGCCAGGGCAGCACCTGCAGTCGCTCCCGCATGCGATGCACCGCCTCGGGCCGCACGCTGAGCCTGGGCACGACCGGTGCGTGGCACCAGCCATGGGCCATGGCCAGGGCACTGGCATCGTGGTACAGCCCGACGGCCGGACCCCGGTAGAGCGCGATGCGCGGCCCGTCGCTCAGCAAGCGCCGCTGAAGCCAAGTCGTCCCATAGCCGATCCGCGTGGCGATGCCGGCGCGCAGGCAGGCCACCAGGGCGCGGCCGGGCTTGTCGGAAAACAGCACCATCCGTTCCAGACCGAACGGGGCCAGTTCCGCGCCGAAGCGCAGCGGCCCGGTCAGCCCGCTGTGCCGACCCCGACGGCGTTCGCTGGAACGCGGACGCCGGTCGTAATCGATCACCTCGCGCACCCAGGGCTCATGGCCCAGCAGGTCCCGGGCACGGGTGGACGGTGGCACCACCACGGTCACCTGACCATCCCGGCTGGTGGCGGCCACCAGGCGGAAATACTCGGCATGCCACACCAGGTCGCCCATGCCGTTGTGCCGCATGTGGACGGCGGTGACGGGGCGGGTGTCGGCGGAGGAAGGCGAGAAGATCCCCATCGGTCGGCTCAGGGCAGCGCGGCTTCGCGGGCGGGCACCGCAGCGGTGCGGGGCAGGGTGGCCAGGACCTTGGCGACGACGTCGCCCGGCGTGATGTCGTCCAGCCGTGGCGCCACGATGGCGCGCAGCGTCTGCGGGTCATGCTCCAGCGGAGGCCGAGGCCCCAGGATGACCCAGGTGGGGGTGCCGACGGCGGCGGCGATGTTGGCCGCGCCGGTGTCATTGCCCACGCACACATGGACCAGCGACAAGGTGGCAACCGTCTCGGCCACAGTGCCTTCGGTGATGGCACGAACACGAGGCCGCAGGGCGGCGGCCATGCTGTTCATCACCGCCTGGGCGAGTCCCCGCTCCGCCGGGCCGGCCAGCAGCACCACGCTGCAGCCGGCATGCACCAGGCTGGCGGCCAGGGCGGCGAAGCGGGTGGCGCCCCACTGCTTGTAGGGCTCGGAACTGCCGATGGCCAGGGCCACCAGCGGACGTGACAGGCCGGCGAGCCGGTGCTGGGCGATGGCCAGCGCATCCGGGCGGACGACCAGGCTGGGCACGATGGGCTCGGTCGCCCAGCCTTGCGCAATGGCGAAGGCGCTCACGTCCTTGTAGGCCTTCACCGCCGGACCGCGATACGGCTCGATCCAGGGGCCGCGGCTGAGCAAGCACCGTTGCAGCGCGTTGCTGCCATACCCCAGCCGCTCCGGAATGCCGGCGATGTTGGCCACGATCGATCGGTTGGTGTGGTGGGTCAGCAGCACGATGCGCTCAAACCCCATCGGCCGCAACTCGCGCCCCATGCGCACCAGACCGGCGATGCCGCGATGCCGTCCGACGCGGCCTTCCTCGCGGCGTGGATGGCGATCGAAATCGATGACCTCCCGCAGCCACGGCTCATGCCCGACCAGGTCACGGGCGAAGGTGGTGGGCGAGGCGATCAGCGAGATCCGCCCTTCGCTGCTGGTTTCGGCGATGCGGCGCAGGTAGGGGACATGCCACACCAGATCGCCCATGCCGACCCATTGGTGAAGGACGGCGGTACGAGGGCGGTGGGGGGTGGGGGCGGTGGAACTCATGAGCGCAGCGGGTCAAAAACCGGCTGCATCATGGGCCCAGCGCCCGCACTGTGGAGGGAGCTTTACCCAAACTTTGAAAACCCGCCAAGAAACTTGGCAAACCCCGCGGACCGCCTGTGTTCATCGGGGGCGTTCGTGTCGGCGCTGACACAAACGCAGGGGTCGCGCGGCGTCAGCCCAGGTCCATGGTGAAGGTCAGGCGATTGCCAAACGGATCCTTCACCGACATCTCCCGGCTGCCCCAGGGCATGTCTTCCAGCCCCGGCCGCGCGTAGCCGTATTGCTTGTCCAGCAGCTCCCGGTGCAGCGCCTCGATGTCGGTGGTGGCGATACGCACGGCGGCGCCAGGGCAGGCATCCCCGTGGTGCTCGGTGAGATGCAGCACACAACCGTCGCGGGACACCTGCAAATACAGCGGCAGGGCCGGCTCGAAGCGATGGTCCCAGTCGATCTGGAAGCCGAGAAAGTCGATGTAGAACTCGCGCGCCTTGGTCTCATCAAAGATGCGCAGCAGCGGCACGGTGGCGCCCAGGGTCATGGCGGACTCCGTCAGTGTGTGGGGGAAGCCGCATCATCGCGGAATGGCTGCACATTCAGCAGGCTCACCACCGTGCCGATGACCAGCAGCGACGGCGGTGCCAGACCATGTGCCTTCACCAGCGCCGGCAGTGCGGCGAGGGGGGCGGTCCAGACCTGCTGCTCAGGCCGCGTGGCATAACGCACCACGGCCACCGGGGTGTCCGGCGGCAGGCCGGCACTCTGGAGCTCCCGCGCGATGGTCTCCACGCCGGTCATGCCCATGTAGATGACCACCGTCTGGCGCGGCTGCGCCAACGCGGACCAGTTCAGCGCCAGCGTGTCGTGCTGAAGATGACCGGTGACGAAGATGCAGCTGTGGGCATGATCCCGATGGGTGAGCGGGAAGCCCAGCGACGCAGCCGCACCCACCGCCGCCGTGATGCCGGGCACCACCTGCACGGGGATGCCCGCTGCCATCAGGGCCTCCATCTCCTCGCCGCCCCGCCCGAACACAAATGGGTCCCCTCCCTTGAGCCGAACGACTCGCAGACCGGCACGTGCTTTCTCGACCATCAGCGCGCAGATGTCGCGCTGCGCCCAGCTGTGACGGCCACCGGCCTTGCCCACGCTGATGCATTCGGCCTGCGGCGGCAACTGCGCCAGCACGTCGTCGCTGACCAGCAGGTCATGCAGGACCACATCCGCCTGCTGCAGGCAGGCCCAGGCCCGCACCGTGAGCAGGTCTGCGGCGCCGGGGCCGGCGCCAACCAGCGCGACGCTGCCGGGTGTCAGCACCACCGAGGACTTCAAGCGCCGCCTCCGGCGCTTGTAGCGGTCTGCGGTGCCGCGTGGCCATCGGTGCCGGTGAGGATGTCGGTGCCGCACTGAGCCTGGTGGAAGACCAGATCCTCCACCGGACGTCCGCCGCATAGATGCTGCTCGATGATGCGGTCCATGTTCTCCGGTGTCACGTTGTAGTACCAGGTGCCATCGGGCTGCACGCAGACGATGGGGCCGCCCTTGCAGGCGGCGAAGCAGCTGGCGCGGGTGCGCTTGACCCGCAGCGGACCGGCATTCAGGCCGGACGCCTTGAACTTGTCGCCCAGGCTGTCGAACAGCGCCTGGGACGCACCGTCGCTGGTGCAGCGTTCACCGGTGCAGACGAGGATGTGCCGGCGGTACTCACCGATCTTCGGCTTGGTGACTGCGGTCTCGCTCATGCCACGTCCTCCTCGGCGGTCGCTGCTTCTTCCGGATCTTCGTCCGGCTCGGCCAGCACGGCGCTGATGTAATCCTCCGGAAGGCGGTGCTGCCGGGCCAGCGTGGCGACATCCACCCCTTCGGCATGGTCCAGCCGGATCTGCTCCAGCCATCCCAGCAGGCCGGTGGACAGCGAGCGTCCGGCCTTCTCCCCTTCGCGGGTGCTGCCGCCGTCGGCCATGTCGTACTTGTTGGCATAGCCGCGCGGCGTCACCATCAGGCCATGCCGGATGAAGGTGTTGCTGTTGCCGATCAGCACCGTGCTGAGCATGCCGATGTCGGCTTCCGCCATCTGGTCCAGCGTGGTGAACACGATGTTCTGGCGCCGACGGTAGCCGCTCTTGACGATGGCCACCGGCGTGTCCGCCCGGCGATGACGCAGGAACAGGCGCTGCGCTTCCACGATCTGCCGGGTCCGTCGGCCGCTCTTGGGGTTGTAGAGCGCCACGACAAAGTCGGCCATGGCCACCGCATCCAGGCGGCGCGCAATCGTCGGCCACGGGGTCAGCAGGTCGGACAGCGAGATGGCGCAGAAATCATGCGTCAGCGGCGCCCCCACCAGCGCGGCGCAGCTGTTCAGCGCCGACGCGCCGGGAATGATCTCCACCTGCACCGCGTCGTCCGGCGTCCAGCCAGCCTGGAACAGCACCTCAAAGGTCGGCCCGGCCATGCCGTACACGCCGGCGTCGCCCGACGAGATCAGCGCCACCTTCTTGCCTTGCCGCGCCGACTCCAGCGCGCTGACGGCGCGGTCCAGCTCTTCGGTCATCGACTTGCGGATGATCTCCTTGCCCTCGATCAGATCGGCCACCAGCTTGATGTAGGTGACATAGCCGATGACCACGTCGGCTTCGGCAATCGCTGCGCGGGCCCGCTGGGTCATGTGCTCCACGCTGCCGGGGCCGATGCCCACCAGCATGATCTTCCCCGTAATGGCGGCAGAGGCTGCGGATACGGGGCTTTCCGGGGTTTCAAGCAGATCGGTCATGACGTCTTCCTTGCAATCGATACGGTGGCGTGGCGCTCATCGCGGCCACGGTGACGCAGTTTTTCCACCACCAGGGCGGTCATCGGGGTGTCCGGCCCGGCGGCCAGCAGCGCGGCAGCCTCGCTCACCGAAGGCGTGCCGGTATGGCGGCGCACCGTCTCGGACGGATTGGGCACCGCCACGCCGGCAAGCACCTCCGGCGCAAAGAACTGCAGCGGCCAGCGCCGCGCGGCGGCCAGGTCCAGCAGGCCCTGTTCATCGGCCTTGAGCGTGATGCTGGCCACTCCCACCACCTGGCTCGGCTGTGCGCCGGCCTGCTGCAGCGCGGCATCCACGGCTTCGAGCAGAGTGGCCAGGGACGTGCCGCGGTCGCAGCCGATGCCCAGGGTCAGCCAGGGCGGGGTCATGCATCGGCTCCGTGCGGCGCGGTTGCTGCGGGCGAAGCTGGTGGTGCTGTCGGCGCTACCGGCGCTACTGGCAATACAGCCTGCGCGCCAGTGGCTGCCATGTCGTTGTCCAGCGGCGGCCGGTACACCACCAGGCGCTCATGCAGCTGCTCCCACAGCGACGCTGGCACCGGCGCATGCGTCACCCACAGGACGGCGGCGAATCGCGAAAGGTCCACCGCCTCGAAGCGGTCGAACCGGTGCACCGTGGCGGGCAGCGGCGTGGGCCGAGTCCACCAATGGGGACTGCCGGCCTCCTGCACAAAGGCGATCGGCTCGCCGTTCACCACATGGGCCGACACCCGCGTGATGTTGATCTTGGGCGCCTCCACCCGCCAGCCCAGATGGCGCCCGAGGATATCCACCGGAATCGTCTTGCCGACGTCCGATGCGGTGGTGAGCACCGGCGCGCCGCCGATCAGGTCAGCCACACGTTCGCTCCATTCATTGGCGCCGCCCACATGGCCGGACAGCACCGGGATGACGTATTGGCCGGCATCGTCGACCACGATCACGCCGGGGTCCACGTCCTTGTCGCGCAGGTGCGGCGCAATCAGTCGCACCACCGCGCCCAGGGACACGAAGAAGATCAGTTGGTCCTGCTCCGCGAACAGCGGGGCGATCTGATCGCGCAGCGCGCCTTCATACGGCCGCACGGTGTTGGGCAAGCCGGCAAAAGCCTCGGCAAACTTGGCGGAGGTGCAGACCTGCGCCTGCGGCAACGCGGCTGCGAGGCGAGCAGCCTGAGCGGCACCATGCTTGGTGATGGCAACAAGGCACACGCGCGGCTCGCCCCCACCAGAAGCCACCGACACCGCGTCACCGGATGCGGAGGACGGAGTCGCGGGCAGGGAGGACGTGACGGGATTCGTCGAGGAGTTGGGCAAAGAGGCAGTCATGGTGTGTCCACGGATTCCGGAATCGGGCTGCTCTTCTTGAGACAGCCCTTGATGCGTTCCCCGCGGATGCGATGCGGGTTCTTGACGATGAGCAGCGAGAGGTAGCTGACCTTCTCTCCACGCAGGCCCAGCAGGGCCGGCCCCGAGAGACGGCGCTCGTCCGGGGCGCCTACGCGTTCGATGAAATGCGCGCCGTGCAGCAACTGCCGGCGCTCCAGCCAGTCGATCAGGTCGCCGATCAGCGGCTTGATCTTCATCAGCACCAGCGTGTCGAAGTCGGGCAGCAGGCGGTCCACCGCGCTGACGCCATAAGCGGCCGGCACGATGGCGACGGTGTCGTCCTGCTCGGCAAATGGTGTGTCCACACTGGCGCAGGCGGCGGTGAAGGCATTGACGCCCGCGATCACCTGCACCGGCACGGCCGGGTCCAGCGTGCGCACCGTGCGCGCCAAATGGCCGAAGGTGGCGTAGGTGCTGGCGTCGCCCTCCACCAGGAACAGCACGTCCCGGCCGGCCCGCAGCCACGGCAGCACGGTCTCCGCCGCCTTGAGCCAGGCGCGGGCGAGTTTCTCGCCGTCATGCGTCATCGGGAACAGCAGCTGGGTGTGGGTGGCCGGCGGGGTCAGGCCTGCACGCTGCACGATGTCGAAGGCATAGCTGGGCGTCTTGCCACTGCGGGCGGGGTAGACCCAGATGGTGTCGGAGCGCTCCAGGGCCTGCCAGGCGGCGCGCGTGATCAGGCCCGGATCTCCCGGGCCCAGCGAGATGCCCCACAGGCGGCCAGGTTGGGGCAGGGCGGCGGTGTCACTCATCTCGCGACTCCTTCGACGGCGCAGCCACGTCGTCGGGGCGATCCCCCTTCCAGGCCGAGACGATCCACACCGGGTTCTCCGCCACCATGCGGTGCATATGCAGAATCGGTTTGCTGCGCGCGGCCTGCAACTGCAGCACATCCCAGCAGACGCCCAGGTCCTGCAGCGATTGCAGCGCAGCGGTGGCGGTGGCCAGGTTCTCCAGCGTCACGAAGTTCATCACCAGCCGGCCCTGCGGCCGCAGACGCTCCAGGATCAAGCCGATCAGCGCCGCCAGCTCGCCGCCGGAACCGCCGATGAACACGGCATCCGGCGCTGGCCACTGGTCCAGCCCTTCCGGCGCCTTGCCGTGATGCAGGCTGTAGTTGCTGACGCCGAAGGCCACATGATTGCGACCGGCAATCGCCACATCCGCCTCATTTTTCTCGATGGCAAAGACATGCCCCTTCGGGCACAGCCGGGCCGCTTCCAGGCCGACCGAGCCGGAGCCGGCGCCGATGTCCCAGACCGTGCTGTCCGCCCGCAGTTGCAGTCGCGCCAGGCTGACCGCGCGGACTTCCTGCTTGGTGATCAGGCCCTTGTCCGGCTGGCGCTGGTGATAGGCCGCATCCGGCAGCCCGAACAGCACCGGCCGGGGGGCGGCCTCCTGGCGCCACAGCAGCACCACGTTCAGATCGGCGAAGCGCATCTGCGCGGCCTGCGCCGGTGTGAGCTGGGGCAGCACCCGCTCCTGCGGCTGCAGCAGCCGCTCGGCCACGGCCATCTGGAATGCGTCGCCCAGGCCTTCTGCCAGCAGCAATCGGGCGATGCGGTCCGGACTGTTGAACGGGCTGGTCAGCACCAGCAGCCGGTCATGAGCCCGCAGGGCCTGGGCCAGCGGATACAGGCCGTGTGACGGCGAGCTGCCGCGGGTCCATTCCCCGGCATCCTTGCCGTGGGCCGACACGATGCGGGCATCCTGCCAGGCCAGGCCGATACGGGCACAGGCCAGTTGCAGCGTCGACAGATTCGGATGAATCTCCAGCGCGTCGATGCACAGATGCTGGGCCAGGTAAGGGGCGATGCCATGGCACAGCGGGTCACCGGTGGCCAGCACGATGCAGCGCTGCAACTGCTCGCGGGCGGCGCGCACCCAGTCGGGTACGCGGCTGAGCGCCCCGGTGAGGTCGTGCCGCACGGCTTCCGGCTTGAGCCAGGCGCTGAACAGCTCCAGCGTGCGGCCGCCGCCGATGACCACATCGGCCGAGCGGATCAGCGCACCGGCCGTGGCGCTCAGACTGGCCATGCCGTCATCCAGCACGCCGATCACATGGCAGGGGTTGGGATCTTTCACGGGAATTCCTTGGTGGACCTCAAAGGTCGGCGCCGGAGTCGGCGTCCAGCAGATGGTCAATGCCGGTGCGGCCGGCGGTGGTGGGACGCTCGCGGGGACGGGCAGGGCCGGAGGACACATCGGCCACGCACTGCCCGTTGAAATCGCAGACCATCACCCGCAGGGCGAAGGCGCGGTCATAGCGGTCGGGCGCCAGCAGGGTGTCGATGGCGGCCTGGGCCAGTGCGTGGTGGAAGGCATCGCCCAGCCCCCGCTCCACCATCAGCTCGGCGCCGAAACGCGCGGTCTCGGCGGCGGCGATGGCCTGGCAGTCCTCCTCGCTGGCGCCGATGCGGCGGGCGATCTCGGCCACCAGGTCGGTGTCCACCACATTGCGGTTGGCATGGGTGATGGTCTCGCCCTGGGCGATCTTGGTGAGCTTGCCCACCATCACCGCCAGCACCACCAGGCCAATGCCCTGGGCCACCACTTCATCGAGTGCATAACGCAGGAAGTCGCCCATCTGCACAAAGCAGGCCTGCGGCAGCTCCGGCCGCTCGGCCCGCAGGGCGGCAATGGCGAAGCTCTCGGTGCGGCCGCCGGTGGTCAGGGCCACCAGGTCGTGGCCCACCGTGCCCGCCACCTGGATGCTCTGCACCACGCTGGCCCGCCAGGCCGCCGTGGAATAGGGCCGCACGATGCCGGTCGTGCCCAGGATGCTGATGCCGCCGAGGATGCCCAGCCGCGCATTGGTGGTCTTGCGCGCCATCTCCTGCCCGCCCGGCACGCTGATGGTCACCGCCACCCCGTGCTGCGCCAGCAATTGCGGCGCCGCTTCGCGCAGGTTGTCCGCAATGTTGCGGCGGGGCACCGGATTGATGGCCGGCCCGCCGACTTCCAGCCCCAGCCCCGGCATGGTGACCATGCCCACCCCGTCGCCGGCATGGAAGCTCACCTCTTGCGCGCGGCCCGGCAACAGTTGCAGGTCCACGGTCAGATGCGCCCCGTCCGTGCAGTCGGGATCGTCCCCAGCGAACTTGATGACCATGGCATGGGCCGAGTCGCCCTCGCAGCGGCCGTCGTGCACGTCGAACCAGACCCGGTCGCCGTTGGGCAGCAGGCTCTCGATGCGCGCGGGCACCGGCCCACCGGCCAGCCCCAGCACCGCCGCCCGGGCCGCCGCGGCCGCGCAGGCGCCCGTGGTGAAGCCTGTGCGGGTGCCGCGCGGGGCCGCCGGTTCTTTCTCCTTCATGCACCGGACTCCGCCGACGGCTCCGCGCTTTGGCGCTGATGCGCTTCGGCCAGGGCCAGCAGTGCATGCAGGGCGGCCACCACCAGGGTGGAGCCGCCCTTGCGGCCACGAATCACGATCCAGGGCACCTGGGCCACCTCGGCCATCAGGTCCTTGGACTCTGCGGCCGAGACAAAACCCACCGGCATGCCCACCACCAGGGCCGGGCGCACGCCCTCCTCGCGGATCAGCCGCACCAGCTCGATCAGCGCGGTGGGCGCATTGCCGATGCCCACGATGGCACCGTCCAGCAAGCCTTGCCGGTGAGCCTTGCGCATGGCCTGGACGGCGCGGGTGGTGTCCTGCGCCTGCGCGGCGGTGATCACGTCGTCATCGCTGATGAACTGCCAGGGCTTCATGCCGAAGTGGTTCAGCCGCGGACGCGACAGCCCCGAGCAGATCATCTCCACGTCCGCCACGATGGGCGTGCCGCCGCGCAGCATCGCCGCCACGCCGGCATGCACCGCTTCGGGATGGAAGTCGGTGAGGCCGTTGAAGTCGAAGTCGGCGTTCGCATGGATCATGCGGCGCACGATGGCCCATTGCGATGGCGTGTAGGCATGCGGACCGGCTTCGGCATCAATGATGGAGAAGCTGTCGTGTTCGATCGCCTGGCCAGCGCGGGTCAGCTGTTCGGTGACGGTGTTGACGGTGCTCATGCGGTCGTCTGCGGATGAGGATGGGCATGGGCTTGAGGGTGGCCGTGATCGTGGCCGTGCTCATGCCCCGGGGCGTGCCCGTGGTGCTCGTGATGATGGTGATCGTGGTGGTCGTGGTGCGCGTGAGCGTGGCCCTGGGCGTGGTCATGGCCCTGTTCATGCGAATGAACGTGCGCGGGCGCCGCGTCCCCGCCCACCGTCCCCGCCGGGTGCACATGCACGGTATGGGTGTGCTCATGCGAATGTCCATGCCCGGCCTCATGCGCCAACTCGCGATAGGTGCAGCCGTCGCAAGGCAGGCGGCTGTCGGGCACCCGGGCGTCCAGGTCCAGCACGCGCTGCGTCATCAGCTCGAAGATCTCCGGCTCGAAACCGAAATGCCCCGTGCAGTGGAAACGCAGCTGGGGATACTGCAGGCGCAGATGGTCCACCTGCCGGTGGATGCGCTGCATCAGCGTGCCGGTGTAGAGGTAGTAGGGCAGCACCACGATCTGTGTCATGCCCAGCAGCGCCTGCCGCTGCACCACCCGCTCCAGGCGCGGCCAGGTGATGCCGGTGAAGGCCAGGTCCACCAGCTCATGGTCGCCCGACTCCAGCAGCCAGCGCGCCATCTTGGCCATGTCGCCGTTGGCCCCGCGGTCGGAGGACCCACGGCCCAGCAGCACCACGCCGGTCGTTGTCGGGTCGGGCATGTCCAGCGCCTGCATCGCCTTGCGCAGGCGACGGCGCAGCACCGTGAGCACCGGGTCGCAGGCGGTCAGGTGCGGCGCCAGCAGGATCTCGGTCTGCGGATAGGCCAGGCGCGCCTGCTCGATGGCCTCGGGCACTTCCATCTTCACATGGCCCGCGGCGTTCAGGATCAGCGGCACCACCAGCACCCGCCGGGAGCTCCGGGCCGCATCCAGCAGCCCCTGGTTCAGCGGCGGCGAGGCGAATTCAATGAAGCAGACCTCGATGCGCCAGCTCGGCTGACGCTGGCGCCACTGGTCGGCGAAGGCCAGGATTTCCTGATTGCCGGAGTCCTCCCGGGAGCCGTGCCCCACAATCAGAATGGTGTCGGTGGTGCTGATCATGCGGTGGCCTTTCGGAAGCGATGGGTGAAGGTGGGGTCGTAGAGCTTGGAGCGCACCAGCGTCTCCCAGTGACGCGAGCCCAGGGTGGGGCTCGCAACGATCATGGCCTGGCTGACCACGCCGGCTTCGCGGCAGCGCTGCTTGATGTCGGCCAGCGTGCCGCGCAGGATCTGTTCTTCGCCGGGCCAACTGGCCTTGTGCACCACCAGCATCGGTGCATCCTCCGGCCAGCCGGCCTCGCGCAGCGCGGCCTCGACCTTGTGCAGCAGCGTGATGGACAGGAAGATGCACAGCGTGCTGCGATGGGCGGCCAGCGAGACCAGGTCCTCGCCGTCCGGCATCGGCGTGCGGCCGGCCACGCGGGTGAGGATGACCGTCTGCGTGACCTCGGGCAGCGTCATCGATTCACCGGCAGCCGCCATCGACGCCATCGCCGACGACACGCCCGGCACCACGCGCCACGGCACGCAGGCGGCGTCCAGCGGGCGCGCCATCTCGATCAACGCGCCGTACAGCGACGGGTCGCCCGTTTGCAGCCGCACCACCGTGCCGTGCAGGCGCGCGCGGCTCACCAGCCAGTCGGTCATCTCCTCCAGGGTCATGTCCTTGGAATCGCGGATCTCGCAGCCTGCAGGCGCGTAATCGGTGGCGGCACGGTCCACCAGCGAGCCGGCAAACAGCACGGCGCCGGCCTGCGACAGCAGCTTCTGGCCTTTGACGGTGATGAGTTCGGGGTCGCCGGGGCCTGCCCCGACGAACCAGACCGTGCCGGGCAGCTCAGAGGTCATGGATCACACTTTCTAAAGAGGTCGGCAGCGGACGCGCACGCAGCGCCGCCAGCAGTCGTTCGAGGGAGCGGGGCACCGGCACTGCGGGCAGCAGGCCCTGGCGGACCAGTTCGGTATGCAGGGCCATCACTTCCGGCGGGGTCTGGCCGAGCTGGTGCCAGGCGCCGGGCTGGGTGAGCAGTACGTCCACCGGTTGGGAGCATTGGCACCGGCCCTGGGCCATCACATGGATCTCGTCGGCCCAGTCGGCGGCGAAGTTGGGGTCGTGGGTGGAGACCAGCACGGTCACGCCCTCGGCCACCAGTCCGTCTAGCAGGCGCTGCAAGTCCTTCTGCATGGGCAGGTCCAGGCCGGCCATTGGCTCGTCCAGCACCAGCAGCTGCGGGCGCATGGCCAGCACGCCGGCAATGCACACCCGCTTCTTCTGGCCGAAGCTGAGGTGATGCACCGGTGTGCGCGCATGGTCCTGCATGCCGACCGCCTGCAGGGCGTGGGCTACGCGGTTGCGCACCTCCGGCTCCGGCAGGCCCAGGTTGAGGGGGCCGAAGGACACGTCTTCCTCCACATGGGCGGAGAACAGCTGCCGGTCCGGATTCTGGAAGACCAGGCCCACCTGCTGGCGCAGGGCCCGCAGGTCCTGGCGCTGGTGGGCCACTGTGCGGCCCTGCCAGAGAAGCTGGCCGGTCTCGGGTTGCAGCAGGCCGTTGAGATGCTGCATCAGCGTGGTCTTGCCCGCGCCGTTGGCGCCCAGCAGAGCATTGCGGCTACCGGCACGCAGGGCGAGATGGCAGTCCCGCAGGCCCTGGCTGCCATCGGGGTAGCGGTAGGACACCCCGCGCAATTCGATGAGCGGGCTCATCCGGCGACTCCGCTCAGGACGGCGGCCACCAGCCCCAGGCCCGCCAGCATTGCGACCAGATGATGGCGAGAGGACTTCTCGAACTGCGGCGTCAGGAAGCGCAGTTCGCCGGTGTCATTGCGTGCATCGGCGGCCGCTTGCAGTGCACTGGCGCGTGCCCACACCTGCAGGGCCATGTTGCTGATCAAGGCAGCCAGGGACCGGAAGGCTTGCCGCCGTCCGTCGTAGCCGAGGCGGGCGCGCTGGGCGGTGATGCTGTCGGACCAAACCTCGCCCAGCACCGTCTGCATGCGGTAGGCCAGCGCCATCAGGTCCAGCAGCAGGGTCGGCACCCGCAGGCGGCGCATCAGGCCCAGCAGGTCGCCCAGCGGCGTGGTCAGCACCAGCAGCAGCAACGCGGTGCAGAGCGCCGCGGCTCGGGCCACCGTCATCATCACCTGGGGCACCAGCTCGGGGGCCAGGCGCCAGCCTGCCAGGCCGTGATCATCGGGGGTGACGGTCACCAGCATGGTCAGGCAGGAGAGCGCGAGGAACCCCAGCGGCGCGCGCAGCACCCGTAGGTAGTGCCGCCACGGCGTGCGCGCAGCCGCCACGGTGATCACGCCCATGACAAGCGCAAGCGAACCCGCGGCGCGCGGCGAGGCGGTCAGCCAGGCGGCCGTCATGGCGCAGGCGCAGAACAGCGCCTTGGCCGACGGCGCAATGCAACGCCACGGGCTGGCATAGGCCAGACGTTCAAGGGTCACGGTGGGCGATCAGGGCTGGGAGGGGGAGGCGGGGCTGCCAGACGGCGAATCCGCTTCAGAAGCGGCGGCTTCGCTGGCACGGGTCCGCGCCTTGGACAGGCCCAGCCAATAGCCGATCACCCCCGCACCCAAGGCCGCCTGCAGGGCAAACAGCAGCGAGGCAATCTCATTGCTGGACGGCTCCAGCACCGGACTGAACCAGGGTTTGTAATCGGGCGCGATGCGGCTGATGGCCTGCTGCGCGCGGCTGTCGGCACCTTCGAAGAGCTCGCCGGCCGCACCGGTCTCATCGACGGGACCGTGTCCGACCCAGACCAGCGGCACGGCGGTCAAGGCCACCACGGCGGCCCAGAGGAGCCAGGTCTTGAGGCGGCTCATGGCGCAGCCCTCCGCAGCAGGGCCAGCACCGGCATGCGCTGCAGCTCACGCGCATTGAACTGCGCCATGGCATTGACCACCAGCACGGTGAGCAGCCCTTCGGTGATGGCCAGCGGCACTTGCGTCAGCGCAAAGATGCCGGCGAATTTTTCGAAGGACAGCAGCACGCCGCCCACCGGATCGGGAAAGGCCAGCGCCAGTTGCAGCGAGGTGGTGACATAGGTGGCCAGGTCGCCCAGGCAGGCGGCCAGGAAGACCGCCGGGCTGCGGCCCAGTCCCATCAGGCAGGACAGCCGGAACACGCCGTACGCCACAAAGGGCCCGACGATGGCCATGGAAAACACATTGGCGCCCAGGGTGGTCAGTCCGCCGTGCGCCAGCAGCAGCGCCTGGAACAGCAGCACCACAAAGCCCACCGGCACCATGGCCGCAGGCCCGAAGAGCAGGGCGCCCAGGCCCACCCCGGTGGGATGGGAGCAACTGCCGGTGACCGACGGCAGCTTCAGCGCCGAGAGCAAAAAGGCGAATGCCGCGCTGACACCCAGCAGCATGCGATGGTCCGGATGCGCGCGCAGACGCCGGCCGGCCGAAGCCAGGCCCCAGGCCAAAAAGGGTGCGGACGCCACCGTCCACGCCAGCGCATGCTTGAAAGGCAGGAAGCCCTCCATGATGTGCATTCGATACCTCCCGTCGAATGGTTCAAAGCGGACACCAGTCAACGGGGATACGGCGGCAACATCGGCAGCCCGCCGGGCTGCGCAGGGGCAGGGCGGGTCCGACAGCGGCTTCCCTCGCCCCGGGGAATGGTGCTGACATCTGCCATCGGGCCGGTATTCTGGCTCGCCGTCATCCTCTCCTGCGCCTTCCCGTGAGATTCACAGTGGCTGGTGGCAGGGTCGTCTGGCTTACAGCAGCGGGGGCTGCACCGGAATGGCGGCCGGATCTGATCGATCCGTCCGAGTCACCGGTTTCCCGTTTAACGCGCTTCCGGCAGGAAGGCGCGCACCCAAGGCGAGGCGGATGTTAACCGCTCCGCGCCGCCGAGGGAAACCGCGCCCGCGGCTCCCCCCGGCTCGATCAGCCCGCCACGCGGAACTGATCGGTCACGGCTGGGCCTTCCATGGCCGGGTCCGACACCGACGGCAGGCCGGTTTCGATATGGCCGGCGAAGCGGCGCAGGAAGTCCGCCTGACCGCCCACCCGCACCGACACGTCATACCAGTGGGCGCTGGTCGCCACCGGAATGCGCAGCACGCTGCTGCTGCGGGCCGGCACGTTGACCGTCTGGGCCGGCACCTGGCGGTACTTGTTGTGGACCAGGGTGAAACTGGCGGCCACCGGCCCGGTGTTGGTCAGCGTGAGCACCAGCTCGCCGCTGGCGGCTTCGGCGCGGGCCACCACATCCGGATTGGGCTGCCCGGCCGCGGCCGCGCGGCGGGCATTGCCGGCCAGATGACGGTGAAAGCCGTTGGGGCCGATGATCCACAGGTCGTAGGCGCCGCTGGCCGCCGGCGTGAAGACGCCGCTCAGTTGCTTGCCGGCCTCCACCGTGTAGCGACGCGGCAGCTCGGTCAGGCGCAGCCGGTCATACACCTGGAACACGGCGGCCGCCCGGCCGGTGTTCTCGAAGCTGACCGACACGGTGCTCCCGCCCAGCACGCTGGCCGGCGTGACGCGGGCGCTGGCCTGCAGGTCGTACGGCAGGGGCCGCGCCGGACGCACCCCGGCGGTCTGCCGCGGCGCCACCAGGCTGCCAGGTACCGGCGGCGTTGTGGTGCCGGGCAGCGCCCGGGCCTGATTGGCCAGGGCGATGGTGCTGGGGAGCCGGGAGAAGAACTCGCTGTCTTCCGGATCGGCGAAGTTGAAGCAAGAGGTCAGGTCACCCGCCACGGCGCGGCGCCAGGCGCTGATGTTGGGCTCCATCACCCCGAACCGGGCTTCCACAAAGCGCAGCACCGAGGTGTGATCGGCCACCTGCGAATTCACCCAGCCGCCCTTGCTCCACGGCGACACCACATACATCGGCACCCGCGGGCCCATGCCGTAGGGGCGGTGCAGGTACTGGGGCGCGGCGCCGTTGAGGATCTCGCAATACTCACCGGTCGTGTCCACGGTGGACGCGCCGGCCAGCACCGCGCGGCTCTTGTCCGCGTCCCAGCTCAGGTAGGACGGTGCGGCGGGCGGCGGCATGTGGTCGAAGAAGCCGTCGTTCTCGTCGAAGTTGATGAACAGGACGGTCTTGCTCCAGACCTCCGGATTGGCGGTGAGCGCATCCAGCACCTTGGCGGTGTAGTCCGCGCCCTGGGCGGGGCTGGAGGGGCCGGGATGCTCCGAGCCTTCCGCCGTGGCCACGATCCAGGAGACCTGCGGCAGCCGGTTGTTCAGCACATCCTGACGCAGCAGGTCCAGGTCGCGGGTGGAGATGCCGCGGTCCTTCAGCACCTGCGAAAAACCGGGCCGCTGATACCAACCGTCCCGGTAGGCCTTGAAGCCGGCCAGCGGGTTGTCGGTGAAGTTGTCGTTCATGTTCTGGTAGACCTGCCAGGAGATGCCGGCGGCCTGCAGACGCTCCGGATAGGTGGTCCAGGTGTAGTCGTCCGCCGGGTTCTCATTGAACCAGTCGTGACTGTTGTCGGTGGACGGGCCATTGCCACGGCGCAAGGGGTCATTGGTGCCGGACCAGAGGAACAGACGGTTGGTGTTGGTGCCGGTCTGGGTGGCGCAGTGATAGGCGTCGCACAGGGTGAAGGCATTGGCCAGGGCGTACTGGAAGGGCAGGTCGGTGGACGCGTAGTGCCCCATCGAATGGTTCTGCTTGGCCCGCGGCCAGGCATTCATGCGGCCCTGGTCCCAGGCGGCCTGTGCATCGGACCACGAGTGCGGCGTGCCGCTGACCCGCATCACCGAGAAGTTCTGCGCCGTGTTGAGGTGGAACGGGGCAATGGCCGGCGCCGCAGTTCCGGCAACGGTGGGCTGGGTCCAGACCGTCTTGCCGACGATGCCGGCAGCGCTCTGGTCCGCCACCGGGATCGGGAACGGATCGGCAAAACCGCGCACGCCGTTGAGGGCGCCGAAGTAGTGGTCGAAGGAACGGTTTTCCTGCGTCAGGATGACGATGTGCTCGACGTCCTGAAGCGTGCCGGTGCGACGCGCGGCGGGAATGGACAGCGCCCGGGCGATGGCGGGCGGAAAGCTGGCCAGCGCGGCCGTGGCGCCTGCAGTGCCGGCCATGGCGCGCAGGAAGCGGCGGCGGTCGGTGGGGCTGTTGCTGGCTGCGGTGCCGGCGGTGTCGGGGGTCTCGGGGTTCACGGGGATCTCGGGCAGTTGGCTCATGTCGGGACTCCTGGCGTTCAGACGGGACGACGACGACGGGCGACGAAGGCCACCAGGCCCAGGCCGGCCAGCGTGAGCGCGGCCGTGCCAGGCTCCGGAACGGCGGACGCAAAGGTCAGGTCGTCCATCACGAAGTTGGCGGGGTCATTGCTGCGGAAGACCAGGCGGTCGATCAGGCCGGCATAGTTCGAGGCCAGGAAGACCGGCGAGTCGCCCAGGTTCAGCGTGGCCGTGCTCGCCACCAGGGTGTTGCCGCTGTAGAGATCGATGCTCACCGACACGCCGTCATAACCGGCGAACCAGGCGCCGGTGAAGCTGCTGGCGGTGGTGAAGCGGATGGCGCTTGAATCGGCACTGCCGTCCCAGCCCAGCGTGGCGCGACGGTCGCCGGAATGGGCGGCAAAGGGGGCCTGTTCACCGGCGTATTGGAACCAGCTGCTGCCGGACCAGTCCAGGCCGCCGTAGTTCACGGGGACCGCGCCGTCGGCGCCCAGGTCATCAAAGCTCAGCACGGTGGCCGAGGCGGACGCGGTGCAAAGGGACAGGGCCAACGCCAGCGGCAGGGCCAGCAAGGGGAGAGAACAACGCATGGGAGCAACTCCAGAAGAGGGGACCGGGGAGCGATGCGCCCGGCCAGTCGCCGGGTCCCATCGCCTTGTGCGGCTGCATCTTCAGGAGCGCGTTTGACAGTCGGGTGAATGGCGTGTGTCAGCGTGCGGTCGGGCGCCGCAGCGTCAGGGGGCTGTCCCATGAAACAGGTTGGTTACCCCGGCGTCGCAGGGCTGTCATGCAATCGATCCGGCAATGAATACTGTCCATTGCTTACCAATGGAGACGAAGTGAGGACGTGCAGGGACACAATGTGACGAAGTGGTAAAGCGCTTTCAGGGAACATCGCCGGTCCATTCCTGCGATTGCGATCCCTGCCATGAAATGCCCCCGTCCGCCGCTGACTTCCAGCTTTGCCGCCCTGCTGGCGGCTGCGTCCATGACAGCCTGTGGTGGGGGATCGGACAAGGACGCCGGCACGGCCACACCGGCCGCACCGCCGCCGTCTGCAGCGCCAGCGCCGGGGCCTGTGGCGAGCCCAAGCCCGAGTCCGAGTCCGAGCCCGAGCCCGAGCCCGAGCCCGTCACCTGCGCCCGCGCCGACGCCATCTCCTTCCCCGTCGCCTTCGCCAGCCCCGGCACCAGCGCCGTCTCCAGCGCCCACGCCGGCGCCATCCCCTGCACCGGCGCCCACCCCGGCCCCTTCTCCGGCGCCCTCTCCAGCCCCCGCGCCCGCCCCGACCCCGGCGCCGGCCCCATCGCCGGCCGGTGACCTCTCCGTGCCCGCCACCGGCAGCTTCGCCTTGCCCTTCAGCGTGGCCACGGACGGCCGTATCCTGGATGCGCAGGGCGCGGTCGTGTCCCTGCGCGGCGTCAACTGGTTTGGTGCTGAAACCTCGGACCTGGTGGTGCACGGCCTGTGGACCCGGAATTACAAGGACATGATCACGCAGATGAAGTCGCTGGGCTTCAATGCGGTCCGTCTGCCGTTCTGCCCGGCCACCCTCCGGTCCACCGGCCGTCCGAGCGGCGCGCTCAACACCAGCCTCAATCCGGACCTGGCCAACAAGACGCCGGTGCAGGTGCTGGACCGCGTGGTGGCCGAGCTGGCGAGCAATGGCTTTTACGTGCTGCTGGATCACCACCGGCCCGATTGCAATGCCATTTCCACCACGCCGCAGATCAGTGGCTACACGCTCGACCAATGGGTGGCCGACCTGCAATTCGTGGCGGACCGCTACAAGAACGTCCCCAATGTCTTTGCCATTGACCTGAAGAATGAGCCGCACAGCGACGGCGGCAGTGGCGCCTTCTGGGGCACCGGCGACCTGAACAATGACTGGAAGCTGGCGGCCGAGAAGGCCGGCAGTGCCGTGCTGGCCACCAACAGCCGCTTGCTGGTGTTTGTGGAAGGCGTGTCCGACAACGGCGGGCGCTGCGAGAACCCGGATGCGCACTGGTGGGGCGGCAACATCGAGCCCGTCAGTTGTTATCCCATCGACACGGCCAAGATCCCGCGCAACAAGCTGGTCTTGTCGCCGCACATCTACGGCCCGTCCGTCAGCAATCAGCCCTACTTCAATGACGGCACGGCCTTCCCGAACAACATGCCAGCCATCTGGCAGAACCAGCTCGGCCGCTTCATGGGCCAGTATGCGGTGGTGCTGGGTGAATTCGGCGGCAAGTTCACCGACAAGGACCGCCAGTGGCAGGTGAAGTTTGTGGACTGGCTCAAGTGCAAGGGCGTGCGCAACTTCTTCTATTGGTCCTGGAATCCGAACTCAGGCGACACCGGCGGCATCCTGCAGGACGACTGGCAGACGGTCTCTCAAGACAAGTACAACAACCTCAAGCGCCTGTGGGACGGCTCCGCGACAGACAGCAGCGTTTGTCAGTGATCGGCGGGACGGCGCATGCTCAGCCGTGCAGCAGGGCCTCGACACCCTCGGCCTCCGGCGAGTGACACACCACGCAGAGCTTGTTGCCGTCCAGGTCCCTGAAATAGGCGCCGTAATAGTGGGCGTGGTACTGCGGGCGCAGGCCGGGCGCGCCTTCATCGCGACCCCCGCTGCCCAGGGCCAATGCATAGGCGGCATCCACCTGGTCACGGGTCGGCACCTGAAACGCCACCATGGCGCCATTGCCTGCCGAGGCTGGCTCGCCATTGATCGGGCTGCCGATGATGAACAGGGGTCGCATCCCCGGCAGTGACTCCCAGCCTGCCCAGGGACGACTCAGGTCCGAGAAGCGCTGACGCGCGCCGATCAGGCTCATCAGGGGATCGTAGAACGCCTTGGCTCGCGTGAAATCGGTGACGCCGACAAAGACGTGAGAGAACATGACCGCTCCATTCATTGCAATCGGCGCCAGCAGCTTACTCCAGCTGTTCATCCTGCGGCCAAAGTTCTCTTACCATTTATTGCGCGGCATTAACGGGCCTGTGGAGACACTGCCAGTCTTCCCAGTCAACGAGGCAATGTCATCATGCGCGCTCTCCCCCGTCGGTTCCTGCTCCGCAGCAGCCTGGTCGCCCTGGCCTTTGGTGCCATGGCGCCGGCCCATGCGGCCCTGACAGTCAATGCGGCCCAGGATGTGTGGTCGGGTGGCTTCTGCTCTCATGTGACCATCCGCAATCCCGGCACGGCCACCAGCGGCGCATGGACCCTGCAGTTCGAGCTGCCCAATGGCCAGATCAACAACAGCTGGAATGGTCAGTTCACCCGCAGCGGCACCAGCTATTCGGTCAAGGGCGTGAGCTGGAACTCGCCGGCCGCGGCGGGGCAGAGTTTTGAAGTGGGCTTCTGCGGCACTGGCACGGCGCCGAGCAATGCCAGCTTCCGGATCAGCGAGGCAGGCGCACCGTCGCCTTCGCCTTCGCCTTCGCCTTCGCCTTCGCCAGCGCCCGCACCGTCGCCTGCTCCCGCGCCTTCGCCAGCGCCGGCTCCTGCGCCCACTCCCGCACCGGCCCCCTCACCGGCACCTTCACCGGCTCCCGCACCTTCCCCCGCGCCAGCACCAGCCCCCGCGCCAGCACCGGCCCCTGCTCCCGGCGGTGACCTCTCCGTGCCCGCCACCGGTCAGTTCGCACTGCCCTTCACCGTCTCGACCGATGGCCGCATCCTCGATGCCAAGGGCGCGACCGTCTCCCTGCGCGGCGTGAACTGGTTCGGTTTCGAGACGCCGGACCTGGTGGCCCATGGCCTGTGGACGCGCAATTACAAGGACATGATCACGCAGATGAAGACGCTGGGCTTCAATGCCGTCCGTCTGCCTTTCTGCCCCACCACGATTCGTTCGACCGGCCGCCCCAGCGGCGCACTCAACATCAGCGTCAATGCGGACCTGGCCAACAAGACGCCGCTGCAGGTGATGGACCGCATCGTGGCCGAGTTTGCGACGCAAGGCTTCTATGTGCTGCTGGACCATCACCGTCCGGATTGCAATGCGATTTCGATGACGCCGCAGATTCCGGGCTATTCGCTGGACCAGTGGGTGGCCGATCTGCAGTTCGTGGCGGACCGCTACAAGAATGTGCCCAATGTCTTCGCGATCGACCTGAAGAATGAGCCGCACAGCATCAGTGGCAGCGGCGCGCTGTGGGGCACCGGTGACCTGAACAATGACTGGAAGCTGGCGGCCGAGAAGGCCGGCAGTGCGGTGCTGGCCAGCAACAGCCGCGTGCTGGTGTTCGTGGAAGGCGTCTCCGACAACAACGGCCGCTGCGAAAACCCCGATGCGCACTGGTGGGGCGGCAACATCGAACCCTTCAGCTGCTATCCCATCGACAGCACCAAGATTCCGCGCAACAAGCTGGTGCTGTCGCCCCACATCTATGGTCCGTCGGTGAGCAACCAGCCCTACTTCAATGATGGCACTGGTTTCCCCAACAACCTGCCGGCCATCTGGCAGAACCAGCTGGGCCGCTTCATGGGCCAGAACGCCGTGGTGCTGGGTGAATTCGGCGGACGCTTCACCGACAAGGACCGTCAGTGGCAGGTGAAGTTCGTGGATTGGCTCAAGTGCAAGGGCGTTCGCAACTTCTTCTACTGGTCCTGGAACCCGAACTCGGGCGACACCGGCGGCATCTTGCAGGACGACTGGCAGACGGTCTCGCAGGACAAGTACAACAACCTCAAGCGCCTGTGGGACGGCTCGGCGGTGGACGCCAACGTCTGCAAGTGAGCCGCCGAAGGACGCTTCGAAGCGAGCGTCCTGCGCAAGCCGCTGCTCAGCGGCTTGCGGGCCGACGCATGTAGTACAGATCGAACTCCCCCTCGTGGGTGAGTTCAAACCCATGGCGCTGGTAAAACCGGTGGGCGTCGCTCTGCTTGAGGGCGCCCAGCCGGATGCCGGTGCCTTCTTCATCCGCCTGGGCACACAGCCGGCCCAGCACCACCCCGCCAATGCCGCGGTTCTGCGCCGACGGATGCAGGTAGAGGTGGTCCAGATGCAGCCCCTGCGCATCGCGCCGCAGCACTAGGAACCCCACACGCTGGCCGTCCGCTTCAATATGGAAGGTCTGCGCCGGATCGAAGCCGGACAAGAACCGCTCCCGCGCACGCACAGGGTCAAACCGGCCGATGCGTTCCAGGCTCTGCCGCATGGCCTCAACTCGCAGCCTGGCCAATGCGTCCGCATCCGCGTCGCGGGTGGGTGTCAAAGCGATGTGAGGGCGCAAGGAATGTGGGGCCATCGAGGTGCAGGAAACCGATCGGGCAGGCGAGAATCATCGCTCAAACGCCAGAGAGCGATTCCTCAGGGATCCCGTGAATGAGTCCAGCCCGATGAGTGCCTGATGCAAGTGCTGAGGTTGTTCCCGCTGAGCCTGCTGCTCTGTGTCCTGATTGCGATCAGCGCGCCTGGACACGCTGCCGCGGACCGACTGCAGGTGCGCGTCCATGCCAGCGGTCCGTATGACCTGAGCGAGAGCTACGTGCGCGAGTTGATCGCCCTGGCGCTGGAGAAGGGCGCGCCGCCCGGAACGCCCATCCAGATCGACACCACCGAGGCGATGACCAAGAACCGGGCCATCACCGTCCTCAAGGAAGGTCAGCGACCGGGCTTTGTGCTCAACATTGCCGGGCCGGTGGACGATGCGCGGCTGCTCCGCATCCCGGTGCCGACCTTTCTCGGCGCGTCGGACTATCGCATCTGCTTCGGGCGCGCGGCGCTGCAGTCGCAGGCTGGCCGCATCAGCAGCGTGGGGGACCTGCAGCGCTACACCTTTGCCCATGGCCAGGGCTGGGCGGACACCGCCGTGCTGCGGGCCAACGGGCTGCGGGTGCTCGAGGTGCAGCGCATCGACTCCATCTTCCGCATGATGAGCCTGGACCGCGTGGACCTGTTCTGCCGCAACCTGCTGGAAGTGCTGCCCGAGCTTTCGACCGCGCCGCCGGAGGTGGTGGTGCTGGACGGATTCCTGCTGAAGTATGCGGCGCCGCATTACCTCTATGTCCATGCGCAGGACCGACGCCTGGCCGACCTGCTGCAGGCCGGCCTGACGAACGCGCTGCGGGACGGGTCGGCCCCGGCCTTGCTGATGCGCCACCTCAAGCCTGCGCAGCAGCGCTTCAACCTGAAGGGCCGGCAGGTGATTCCGCTGGCGGGTGGCATTGACTACCCGCACGGCGGCCTGCCACGGCTGGAATTCCTGCCCTGACCCGTCTCAGTGACCGGTGCCGGCGTGCGACCCGGCCCGGAGCACCTTCACGATGTCATAACAGGCGCCCATGGTGTGATAGTCCACCTTGCCGGCCGGGCTCTTCTCGTCGCTGAGCTTGCGGTTGTTGCGGTCCAGGATGCGATACCAGGCGCCGTGTTCATGGTCCACGAAGTGGGTCCAGCTGTAGGCCCAGAGGCGCTCATACCAGTCCCAGTAGACGCGGTCGCCGGTGCGCGCGGCCAGCATGGCGGCAGCGGCCATGCTTTCGGCCTGCACCCAGAAATACTTGTCGGCATCACACACCGTGAGGTCGGGCGCCAGGGAATAACACAGGCCCCCGTGTTCAGCATCCCAGCCGCGCCGCACCGCCACCTGGAACAGCTTGGACGCGGTCGGCAGGATCCAGCTCACGTCTTGGCCCAGGGCCTCGCGCTTGGATTCGAGCTGCAGCAGCAACTTGGTCCATTCGGTGAAGTGACCGGGCTGGTAGCCCCAGGGCCGGAAGAGATTGGCCGGGTCATGCTTGTTGAACAGCCAGTCCGGCTGCCAGTGGGCGTCGTAGTGCTCCCAGATCAGGCCGCCGCATCGCTCGGCCTGGCGGCGTGTGATGTGGCCGGCGATCAGCGCGGCACGCTGCAGATAGCGGTCTTCCGACGTCGCCTCGTAGGCCGCCAGCAAGGCTTCGCAGGCATGCATGTTGGCGTTCTGCCCGCGATAGGGGGACAGCGTCTGCCAGTCGGCGCTGGCCTCGTCGGCATACAGGCCGCTGTCCGCGCTGAAGAAGCGGCGCTCCATCAACTCGAAGGTCTCGGCCAGCCAGGGCCGGGCTTCTTCCACACCAGCCATCACCGCATGCGAATAGGCCAGCAGCACAAAGGCCATGCCGTAGGCGTGGCGCGTGCCGTCCAGCACGGTGGCGTGGCCCTGGCGCCAGTCCAGCAGCCAGGTGTAGCCGCCCTGCACCGGATCGAAGTGGGCCTGCCGCAGGAAGCGCACGCCGTGCCTCACGGCGTCCTGATAGGCGGGGTCTCCGAAGTGGCGCCAGGCCATGGCGTAGGTGAAGACAAACCGCGTGCTGCTGACCAGGTGACGCTGATGGGCGTCGTAGACCGTGCCGTCGTCCTTGAAGAAATGGAAGAAGCCGCCGCTGGGGTCGATGCAGCGCGGGTGATAGAAGGCCATGGTGTGCCGGACATGGGCCAGCAGGACCTCGGGGTCGTGGAAGTCAGGCAGGTGGGACATGGTGTGCGTTCGTCCTGTGCAAGAGAGGAATTGGGGCGGAGCGTCGCAGGGCGGTCACTCGATCTTGGGTGTTGGTGTGAAGCGTTGGGGTATGCGGGGAGGTATTGAAGCAGCTGTGCCAGAGCCTGCGCCGGTCAGTCCAGGCTGGAGCTGTCCCGCACCACCAGCTCCACCGGCAGGACCCGCTCCTGCGGCGGCCCGTCGGGCGGCGTATTCAGCAGCATCTCCAGGCCCTGTGCCCCCAGCGCTTCCTTGTCCACCCGCACGGTGCTCAGCGGCGGATGGGCGCGGGCGGCAGCGGGGATGTCGTCGAAGCCGACCAGGGCGATGTCCTTCGGAATGCGCAGGCCCTGCCCGAGCACCTGTTGCTGCGCCACCAGCGCGGCGCTGTCATTGAAGCAGACCACCGCATCGGGCCGTCGCCGGCGGCCGAGCAGCTCGCGCATGGCGGCGCTGACGCCGACGTCCCCGTCGCCGAGGTGGGCGGCCACCACTTCCAGATCCGGATCCGCCTGGATGCCGGCCTCAAACAGCGCGCGCCGATAACCGAGCGCCCGCTGCTGAAGGCTGTAATGCGCAGGCGAGCCGGTGATGACCGCGATCTGTCGCCGCCCGCTGCGCAGCAGATGGCTGGTGGCCTGGAAGCTGCCATGCTGATGGTCCGGATTCACCGAGGCAATGCCGTGCCGGTGCATGTCCACCAGCACCATCGGTTTGCCGGTGTGGCGCAGGCTGTCCAGGATCTCCGGCTCGAAGTAGCCGGCACAGAGGTAGGCGTCGAGCTGCTGCACGCGGGCTTGGTCGATCACCCGGTCGGTGGGACCGGCGACGATGAAGGACAGCGTCAGGCCTTCGCGTCGGCAGACCGATTCCGTGCCATGCAGTACCGAGGAGAAAAAGGGGCTGGACGCCAGCGTGTTGTGCTGGCTGTGCAGCAGGAAGCCGACCCGCCGGAGCCGGTGGCGGCGCAACTGGGCCAGGTCGTAGCCCAGCCGGGCGGCCCAGTCCTGCACGATCTGCCGTGTGCCCTCCGACAGACCGCCCTGATTGCGCAGCCCGCGCGACACCGTGCCGATGGACAGGCCGGACGCCTTGGCAATATCTCGGAGGGTGACGGAGCTCATGGGTGGCGCCGATTTTTCAGGGCGCTGCGGGCGCCGGTCAATCGAAGCCGTGGATTCTCGCGCCTTGTTTAGTGCTGTTTACAAAACAGCGCCGGCTCAGACGTGGACCGGCGGGGCGGCGTCGCGCGCTGCCGCCTGAGCGGCCAGCTCGGCGGCCTTGTCCTCAATGGCCTGCCAGAGTTTGGCGCTCACGTCGGTGGCGCCAGCCAGACCGGCCCGGCCGGCATAGTCCACCAGCATGCCGCAGGTGACCTGGTCTTGAGCGGGCGGGCAGACGAAACGATAGAGATTGCCCGAGCTGGTCTTGGCAATGCGCGCCACCCGGTCCACGCCGCTGAGCGAGGAGGTGATGCGAACCGTGCCGGGGCCCAGTTCACTGGCGATGTGAAGCTTGCCCATCGGGGAGCGGAAGGCACGCCAGGGGCCCAGCACCACCATCGGGGCGGGTTCACTCAAGGGGGCGTCGCTTTCGTTGTCGGACATGGTGCGGACCAGGGCGTGCGGTCGGGCGCACCAGAACCAGAAGTCTAGCGAGCCCGCTGAAAAAGGGGTTATTCAGGGCTTCCCTAAGTTCTCGGATCGCCCTGGGAACAATGCTCGAAAAGTCGAAAAATCGCGATCAAGCCACGGTCAAGCCACGATCAAGCCGCGCTCGAGCCAAGTTCAAGCGCCCTACGCCGTATAGCGTGCGCTGAGCTTGGTGTAGACCGGCTTGCCCTTGCGCAACTCCACGGTGTAGCTGTGCTTGGAATTCATGCGCACCAGGGTGCGGCCGCCGAAGCCGGCTTCCTCCACCACATCGGCGCTGAAGTCGGCGGTCTTGCCATCCGGGGCGATCGACATCGACTGGATGTTCATGTGCACGTTCACCGACATGCCGCTGCCCTCGGATTGGGCAAACGACTCCCGCAGGTAGTCGCACCACTGGCCCTTGCTGAAGGTGCGGATGTCCGAGCCGGAGAACTTGAACATCACCAGCCGGATGTCCGCGTCTTCGGCGATCTGGTCACACAGCACCGTGGCATTGCGATTCGCCGAGGCATTGAGGCCGGTGTTGATCATGTTGTGCACCATCTCTTCATTGAGCTTGGTCGGCTTGCAGCCGGTGCTCAGGGCGGCGATGAGCAGCGAGGTCACCATGACCCCGGCGGGGCGCAGTGTTGTCCAGGCCAGACGTGCCATGTTCCAGATCCTCCCGTTGAGCTGCACATCGGCACCCGGGCGTCCGGGACGTGAAAGACGTCCGGACAGGCCGCTGGGGCGTTCCGCATCGAGGCGGACGTGCATGTCTTGTTTGTGAAGGCGCCATTCTGCCTTTTTTCAGGCGGGCAGCCGCAGCTCCAGGAGGTCATCGCCGAGGCGGTCACGCTCACCTGTGGGGGTCCAGCCCAGGCGACGGTAGAAGCCGAAGGAGCGATGTGCGGGATTGGACGAGCAGCCCAGGAACAACCGCCGATGTCCCAGGGCGGTGAGGTGGGCGACGGTCCGGTCCAGCAACTGCCGGCCCAGGCCGCGGCCTTCATGCTCGGGTAGCAGCGCCAGCACGACGATCTCGCCGGTGCCGGCCTCGCCGAAGCAGTAGCCCGCCATCGTTCCCTGCACAAGGGCGACGAAGCCGGGCAGTTCCCCCGCGCGCACCTGGGCGGACCAGGACGCTTCGGTGATGCCCAGTTCCGCCAGACGGGCGGCGGACACCGCATTCTCACGAGTGCGGCCCCGCAAGGCGATGCAGGCGGCGATGTCGCCGGCTTCGGCAGGGCGGATGAGCGTAGACCCGCTCTCGAAGGCGGGCTGGGCAGGCGAGTCTGGCAAGGTGTGCATGTCTGGCAGGGAAGACGAGCAGGGCAGGGACGCTGAACACCGTGAGCGAGGCGAGCAAGGCCACACGTCAAGTGCAAGGCTACCCTCAAGTGTCAGCGGCTTTACCTGTCCCCAACATCCGCACGGGCCGTAGGCGACACGGGCTCAGTAGCATAGGCGATCGATCCTTCAAGGCGAAGGCCTCCCTCTTGCGCGCATTGCCTCTCTCTTCGATCTCGGTCACCCCGGTCACCCCGGTCACCCCGGGACTCTGGGCCCGGCCGACCCGGCGGGGATGGGCCCTGGGGGCCGCTGCTCTGGCGCATCTGCTGCTGCTCCTGCTGGCCTGGAACCTGAAGCCGCCCCTCGAGTCCCGGCCGTCCGACCCGACGCGGCGCTCCAGCACCTTGCGCCTGTTGCCGCCGACCACCCCCAGCCGTGACCCGCAGGCGCCGTCCTCGGCCTCGCTGCCGCCCCCGGCCGCCGCGGCGCTGCCCAGCGGCTTGCGCACCCAGGTCAGCTTCATGATGGATCCGGCGGACTGGACTTCCCCCGCCGCGGCGGCCCCCGCCCCCAGCGCCCGAAGCAGCGCGGACAGCGTGCAGTCCTTCGGCACGGTGGGCCTGGACGGTGCCGCAGCGGTGCCGGAAGGCCCAGCGTCCGGTCCCCAGCGTCTGGCGATGAAGCCCGGGCGCGAGGTGCTCAGAGGCTCGCTCGCCAACCCGGCCACCCAGGACCCGCGCACCAACACGCCGCGCCCGTCGGTCGAGGAGAAGATTGCGCTGGGCCTGAATCCGGACCTGTGCCTCAAGGAAGAGCGCATGGCCGACGGCACGGTGCGCCGCTTCCTGGCCAAGCGCAAGGTCGTGCCCACGGCCGCGCAGGCCTACACCAACGTCCGCACCGAGCGCATCCAGGTCTGTTCCTGACGCGGCCGGCCCGCGCGTGCGCTGCGATAGAGTGGCGCCCGCATGAAACACCGACTCTTCCTGCTGGACCTGGACGACACGCTGCTGGACTTCCAGGCCAGCGAACGCGAGGCCTTTGCCCGGCTGCTCCGGGCGCTGGGCCATGAAGCGCCGCTGGAGGCGATGTACCGGGACTACCAGGCCATCAACCAGTCGCTGTGGCGCCAGTTTGAACAGGGCGCGGTCAGCAAGGACGCGCTGAAGGTGCAGCGCTTCCAGGCCACCTTCGCCCTTCACGCCCCGGGCCTGGATGCGGTGCAGGCCAGCGAGCACTATCTGGACATGCTGGCCGAGACGGCGGTGCTGATCGACGGCGCCGCGGCGCTGTGCGAGGCCCTGGCGGCGCTGGGCGAGGTGGGGGTCATCACCAACGGCGTGGAGCGCATCCAGACGCGCCGCATCGAGGCCGCGGGCCTGGCCCGGTTCATGAGCTTCGTGGCCACCTCGGAAGCCTGCGGGCATGCCAAGCCGGATCCGCGCTTCTTCCAGGATGCGGTCGCCAAGGCCCGTCACTTCGACCGGGCGCACACGGTCATCATCGGCGACCGGCTGGATGCCGACATCCTCGGCGCCCAGCGGTTTGGCATCGACAGCTGCTGGTTCAATCCGCAGGGGCTGCCCGGCACCCCGGACATCCGGCCCTCGTGCGAAGTGCGGCGACTGGACGCGGTGGTGCCGGCGCTGCGGGGCCTCAGTCGTCCGGATGCTGCATGAAACGGGCCCGCTTGCGGATGCGCAGGTAGCCCTTGCGACGCAGCTGGCGCACGGCCGGATGACTGATCAGCGCGCCCACCGCGGTCGCGCCGCCCCAGGCGGGCACCGCCATCACGAAGCTGCCAAAGACGTCCGCCCCACGGCCACCGAAGGCATCGGGCCAGAAGCACATCGCGGCAAACGCGCCGACGCCGCAGAGGGCGGCCAGGTTGATCACCCGCATCGGCGGGATGAAGCTGCCCAGCAGGGCGCCGGCCAGAAAGCCGCTGAAGATCCAGTGCTGGAGGTGAAAGGCGAGCATGGGCACAACCGGGTGAAGGATTACGGGGTCTGGCTCTGGTGCAGCGCGCTGGCCAGCACTTCAGCGGCGGAGGCCACGACGAAGGCCGCCAGCAGTTCGGGACTGCTGCCGAAGTGGCTGGGGTGGGACTCGCGGCGCAGATAGTCCAGGCCGGCCTGGAAATGCGTCCGCACGCGGCGGTGGGACCGTGCCATGGCGGTCTGCCCCAGCTCGATGTCCACGCCCGGCCCCTGGTCCACATCAATGTCCAGGGCATAGGTGGAAACGGTGTCCACGAACTCGGGATGCACATCCCCCAGCCGGGCGTCCTCGTCCAGCGACGCCGACACCGACACGGGCAGCCCCGACAGCACAATGGTGTCCACCAGGGCATTGAGCAGGCGCAGGCATTCGTCCAGTTGACCCACCTGCAGGCAGACCTGCTCCATGGCGGCCGCATAGTCCGCATCGCAGGCCAGGCGGACCGGATCCACCGAAATGGCATGGTCCTTCAGCAGGCTTTGAATCTTGACTGCTGTTTCAATGCGTGCCGCGAGTGTCATGTCCGTGCGCCCTGTGTTCTGGTTGGGTGCGGATGATCTGGGCGAGGCGTTTCACGCGCGTTTCCGGGGCCGGCAGCCGCCGTTACGGGGCCCGGCGTTGCGGTCTCAGGGTTCTTCCGGATGCTGCTGTTACAGCTGTCGAAACGCTGCTGAAACGGTTGTTACCGACAATTACCCCAGCCTCCTCCCCACCCTCTGCCGCAGCCTTCCGCCCTCATGAAAGACCCCAAGACGACGTCCTGGTGCCGTGCCTTTGCCCGCGCGCTGTTTCGCTCGCTGGGCCTGCGCGAGCGGCGCGGAGCGGGGGTGGAAACGCGTGCCTTCGCCCCCACCCGTCCGGAGCTGCCCGTCACGTCAGCGCTGGCGGCCGATGCGGCCGGGCGTGCGGTGCCGCTGCGGGTGGATGCCCTGCGGGAAGCCCTGCAGGCCCGGCCGGCGCTGCGGGAGCAGCATGGCCACCTGGTACTGCTGGAATTCGCCTGCGCCACCAGTGGGGATGACCCGTTCTCCCGCCTGCCGCCGCGCACGCTGGATGTGGCCATCCGTCAGCTGGAGCAGGCGGCGCGTCTGTCGCCGACGCTGGATGTGCTGCGGCTGCAACTGGACCGGCATCTGCAGGAGCGTCGGTCGCGGGTCGAAGCGGTGCTCACCGCCGGAGATGCCGCGCTGGACAGCCCGGCCGTGACGCCGCTGACGGCGGAAGATCGCGCCGCCGCGATGCGCCCCGTCTGGCGGGACACCGTCTTCATGGATACCGAGCCGATGGATCGCGGCCCGGACCACGTCCAGCCGGCCTGAACGACCCAGCCCAGGGCAGCCCGCCGCCGATCAGTCGTCGCTTGAGGAGGTCCCCGGCGCAAGTCGGCGTTCAGTGTCTGCCGCGAGCCGGCGTTCATAGTCCGCCGCGCGGGCGATGTCACTGGCCATGCGCCAGTGGTGGGCCAGCTCCGCAGGCGTGGCGCCGTGGCGCTCCAGCACCGCGGCCACTTCACCGTGCATGAACTGCCGCACCGTCTCCGGCACCGATTCATACACCACCGTTTCCAGCAGCGGCACCGCAAAGCCCTTGGCATCAAAGACGCCGGCCAGCAGCAGCTCGTTCCATTTTTCCGCCACCCGCCAGGACGACAGGCCGGTGATGTCCGAGGCCATGCGGACCGAGAAGCTGCCGCCGGCCACGCTGGCCAGCCGGGCCACGCCCTCGGCCGTGGAGCTGCAGGACCCCAGGCGCTGCAGCAGCAGGGAGCGCATGGCCGGCGTGGGCACGCCCACCAGGCTGCCCTGGTCCTGGCAGGCCTGCAGCAGGCCCATCAGGATGGCCGGGGTGCCGCCGCTCAGGCGCACCGCTTCTTCCACCAGGGCGGGCGGCAAGGCGCTGCCATCCTCATTGAGCATGCGCTGCACCGACGCCACGGTCAGGGCCGCCGGCTGCACCAGCTTGAGCCGACCGGAGGCGGCCAGCTTCTCGCACAGGGCCCGCAGGCGACGCCGGGCTCGCATCGGCCGGTAGGCCAGCACGAAGTCGCACCAGGGCATCAGGGCGGCGCTTTCGGTGACCAGCACGGACAGCACATCCAGGCTTTCGTCATCGCACAGGTGCAGGTCGTCCACCAGCACGGCGGTGCCGCGTTCCGGTCGGCTCAGCTCGATGATGTGAATGGCCGATTCCAGCAGGGAGCGGGTGCTGGCCGGGGAAGCCAGTTCGCGTTGATGCGCCGGGTCCAGCTGTTCCAGGAAACGCTCGGCCTTGGCCAGGTTCTCCGGACGATGATCGGGCTGCGACCGCAGCCGCTCCATCAGATGCAGCGTGATGCGGTGCAGGCTGGCAAAGGGGCGGCTGCTGTCCTGCTCGGTGATGCGCCAGTACAGGTCGCCCCGCTCCTGGGCCACATGCCGCAGCAGTGAGGACTTGCCCATGCCGCTGGGCCCCTCGACGATGACCACCCGCCGCCGGCTGATGGCCTGGGTGATCTGCTCGATCTCGGTCTCGCGCTGGATCAGTCGCCCCACCGCGGCCAGCTGCTGACCCTCGGCGCGCGAGCGCAGGATCTGCCGGTGCAATTCCACCGTGGTCCGGCTGGGATGCGTCCCCAATTGCTCCTGCAGCTCCTTGCGGCAGCGCTCGTACACGGCCAGCGCCGCGGACCGGTCGCCCTTGGCCACCAGCGCCTTCATCAGTTCCTGATAACCGACCTCGCTGAGCGGATTCAGGCTGATCAGGGCTTCGGCCAGCGCCATCGCCTGGCTCAGGTCCACCGCCTCGCCGGCACGCTCGAACCAGGCGATCAGGCTGCGGGTGAGCCGCTGCTCCATCTGGTTGCGGGCCGCCGCCAGCCAGTGGCCGGCTTCCGTCAGCCCTTCCGGCAGCTCCAGGCTGGAGAGCAGCCGCAGGCCGGCCGCACCGGCGCTCAGGCAGCTCATCACCAGCTGATGGTCCGGGGCCTGGACGTCGACCCGGATGTGCGGCGCCAGTTCAATCACATCGCCCGAGGTGAACAGCTTCAGCGCCAGGGTCTTCTGCGTGCGATGCAGCAGCACCCGCAGGTTGGTGCGGGCATTGCTGCCGGACTGCGGCCAGAACAGGTCGGCGGCGCGGGTGCGCGGCATGCCGCCTTCCAGTGCCACCATGGCCAGCAGCGTGGCCACGCGCGCATCGGCGATGCGGGTGACGGTGCCGTCATCGCAGCGGCACTCGGCTTCGCCCAGCAGCCGCACACTGGCGCTGCGCTCGACGAGGTCTTCAGTGACGGGAGAGTCGTGGCTCATGTCGGGCGCTCAGATCGGTGTGGCCAGGCCTTCACGGAACAGGCGCAGCAGCGCCCGGCGTGTCAGCTGGTGGGTGCCGCCGCCGTCGGTCTCCCCTTCAAACAGGAAGATCTGTCCGTCCTCGGCCAGCTCCACCAGCCGCACCTCGACCCAGGTGCCGGCCAGGAACAGCTCGATCAGATCGTCTTCCTGCAGGGCATTGACGCAGTGCTCGGCATCGGAGGTGGGCATGGCGGTGGTGAAGCCGACGGTGGTTTCGTCGGCGGTGGACCAGCCCTTGCCGCCCGATTGCGCCTGCGCGCCCCAGAAATCACGGCGATGCGGCGCCGGCGAGGGCGACGGCGGCAGGGCGCTGTCCAGCCCGCCGATGTCGCTGTCGGACCATTCCTCGCCTTCGCGGGAGATCATGCCGGTGCGGTCCAGGATGTCGGTCAGCTCGTATTTCTCGACGCTGGGCACCGCCACGCAGGTGATGCCGCGCTCCAGCAGCTTGAGCAGCTCCATCTTCTCCAGCAGGCTCGCCGGGTCGGCGGTCAGGGTGTTCTTCTGCACGGCCCGTATCACCCGTTCCACCGCGCCCCACAGCTCGGCATAGGCGGGCGACTTTGGGCCCTCCGCCGCTTCCGCATGGGCCAGGGCTTCCGCCCAGTCCACCAGCAGGAACTGACGCAGGCGATAGGGAATCTCCTGCTCGGCGATCACCGCATTGATGCGCTCGCGGTGGCGGTTGATGGACACGCTGCGGATGCGACGGCGGCGCTCTTCCTGCCGCGCAAACTGCATCGAGGCATGACGGCGGCTTTCCACCAGCTCGGCCGGCCGCTCCTTGACATAGCGCCGCAGCCGCACGAGCGCCTTGTCCAGCTCGTGCGGGCGGCTGGGGTCCAGCTTGAGCAGGTTCTGGATGCTCTGGTCGGCGAAGAGAACGAAGTCGTCATGCACCACCCGGTCCTTCAGGCAGTGCTGCAGGGCATAGTGCACCAGCACGCCGGTGACATCCCACATGTCGTGCTGGGCGGAATACAGGGAGGAGGGCGTGCCGAACGCAAAGCGCAGCACCCCCAGTTGCAGCCCGCTCAGCACGCGTCGCAGCTCATGGGTGAGCCGCACGTCGCCGAGGATGTCCTCCACGCTGCGGATCAGCCGGGTGAACACCACTTCGCCGCCCGCCTTGGGCGACGCGCCGCGGGGCGCCTGACCGGCCTCGAACGGGCGGCCATGCATCGGCTCGAGTTCCAGCGCCAGCGTGGGCGCGGACGAAGACAGGCCGGCCAGCACATCCACCGGAATCGCGTTGTGCACGGCGGACTGCCGCTGGATGGCCAGCGGACCCACCTCGCGCTGCCCGGCCAGCCAGGTGCCCAGGCATGCATAGGCGGTCTTGGCCAGGGTGGTGGTGGCTTCCAGCGAAACCCGCAGGCAGGCCGCACGTTCCTCGCGATGCAGGCCCAGGTCTTCGGCGAGTTTCCAGATGGTGCGGGCGATGGCTTCCGGATGGAAGGGATTGCTGCGCTCGGAGAAATCCTTGATGCGGCCGGCCAGCGCGCGCTCGACGGTGCGGATCTCCCACTCGGCCACCGAGAAAATGCCGGTGACCAGACGGGAGATGCCGATGCTCTCGCTCACCACATCGTCATCCACCAGCTCCATTTCGCCGGGCAGCAGCGCCGAGGCCGTGCCCTGCCTGGCTTCGCTGCTGCGTTCCTTCATGCTGGACAGCAGCAGGCTGACGATGCGCTCCGGCGCGCTGTGTTGCCAGCGGTCCAGGGCCCGTTGCACATGGAAGAGCCGGTTGGCCTCGCCGACGCTGTCCGCCCGGTTCTGGGCCCGCTCCAGCGCCGCGCCGGTGTCACTCACCCATTGCGCAGCCGCCACCACCAGCTCGGCGCGGCAGGCATCCATCCACTCACTGGGCAGGGGCACGGCATCCATGTTCAGGGGTCAGGCTCACAGGGCGCACTCGGGAAGCCCGAAGCTCGGTCACAGGGACGCCAAGCACAGCGCAGTCAGGAAACACAGGTCAGCAGTCAGCGCGACATCCACTCGCGCGGTCGCGAATTGTCTGTATCCGCTTCCTCTCGGCTGTTGCTGGACTGTCTGTTTTTGAAACAAGCCGTATGGAACTCAAGCCCACACGCGCGTCATCGGTGCATTGTCCGGGCGCTGACGCGGCCGCAGTGTGCCGCGCTTGGAGCCGCCGAGGAACACGACACACTTTTGACCAGCGCTTGCGCGGGGAGCGCCCCCGAATTTGGATCACTCGGGCCCCCCATCCGGGGGGTGTCTAGAGAGGGATCTCGACTCCATCACGAACGGGGAGCGGCTGGCATTTGGCCAATATATCGGCGGGCCGTAGCATCTGTATCAGATTGCGACTGCTTACCACCCGCTGGAATCGTGCCCCGTGCCGGGCTGTTCCGATCCTTCTCGACAGCTCCGCTCGACAGCCTGTTTCAGGCCTGTCCAGCCCCTGTCCAGCGGACCCGGGTGAGACCTCAGGCAGGCATTTCTTCACGACCCTTCGGGGCCTTGCGTCCTTTCTGTTCTCACTCCTCACAATGAATCGTCTGTCCATCCGACAGCAACTGGCGTTCGCCTTTGCTGCCCTTGTCGCCCTCGTTGTGCTTGTCAGCGCCTGGGGTCTGCATGGCATCAGCCGGGTCAACGCCGGCTACACCGACTACCTCAACGGTGCTTCGGCCCGTCGCGAGCTGGTGCTGGAAGCCCGGGTGATGACCAACCGCCGTGCGATCGGCGTGCGCGACATGGTGGTCGTGCGGACCCCGGAGGATCTGGCCGCCTCCAAGGCCATGGCGCTGGAGGCGCACAAGGCGCTGGGTGAGCTGCTCACGCAGATCCAGCGCGAACTGAAGAACGACGACGTCACCGCCAAGGAGCGCGAGCAGGTGGCCCGCATTCTGGACGTGGAAGCCAAGTACAGCCCGGTGGCGGTGCGTATCGTCGAGCTGGCCGGGGCTGGCCAGCGCGAGGATGCCATGAACCTCATGATCAGCGACTGCCGCCCGTTGCTGGCCGCGCTGCTCAACGCCTTCAAGGAATATTCCGACTACGTCGGCGCCAAGGGCAAAGTCACCGAGCAGGCCTCCATGGAGGCCGCCGCGTCGCAGCGCCACTGGATGATGGCGTTCTGTGCACTGGCCGTGGTGGCCGCGTCACTGCTGGGCTGGTTCATCACCCGGCGCCTGATGACGGCGCTGGGCACCGAGCCGGCCGTGCTGGGTGACGTGGCGAGCCGCGTGGCCGCCGGTGACCTGCGTCCGGTCGAGGGCGCGGCCGTGGCGCCGCGCGGCAGTGTGCTGGAATCCATGGGCCGCATGCAGCAGCAACTGCTGGCCCTCATCGTGCAGGTGCGCGGCTCGGCCTCGGACATCGCCACCGCCAGCGCCGAGATCGCGCAAGGCAACAATGACCTGTCGGTGCGCACCGAGCAGCAGGCCTCGACCCTGCAGGAGTCCGCGTCCTCCATGGAGCAGCTCAGCGCCACGGTGCAGCAGAACGCCGACAACGCCCGCCAGGCCAATCAACTGGCGCAAGGCGCCAGCGAAGTGGCGAGCAAGGGCGGTGAGGTGGTGGGCCAGGTGGTCGAGACGATGAAGGGCATCAACGACAGCAGCCGCCGCATCGCCGACATCATCGGCGTGATCGACAGCATCGCCTTCCAGACCAACATCCTGGCGCTGAATGCCGCGGTGGAAGCCGCCCGGGCGGGCGAGCAGGGCCGGGGCTTTGCGGTGGTGGCCTCCGAGGTGCGCAGCCTGGCCGGCCGTTCGGCGGAAGCGGCCAAGGAGATCAAGACCTTGATCAACACCAGCGTGGAGCGGGTGTCAGAAGGTTCGGCCCTGGTGGACCGGGCCGGCGAGACCATGCAGGAGGTGGTGTCCGCCATCCACCGCGTGACCGACATCATGGGCGAGATCACTGCCGCCACCGTCGAGCAGAGCGCCGGCGTGTCCCAGGTCGGCTCGGCCGTCAGCCGCATGGACCAGGCCACGCAGCAGAACGCCGCGCTGGTGGAGCAGAGTGCCGCCGCGGCGGACAGCCTCAAGCGCCAGGCCGAACGCATGGTGGAAGCCATCGCCGTGTTCCGCACCGACGCTGATCGCACCAGCCGAGGCGCTGTCAGCCTCTGATCGGAGGGGCGCCGTCGCTCCAGGTCTTGCCATTAATCAATTCCTGAGGCGGTCACCGCTCCCAATCGGTTGTCATGCGAAATATCGTCGGGGGGACTGTTTTCTGCGGAGCCCCCTTGGCGATCGAACTCTTCAATAACGGCAGCCATCGCTGCCTCATGTTCTCCGACTTCGGCCACGAGGACGGGGTGCAGGCCAACCAGTTCCTGATCGTGGACAGCGGCACCGGCGCGCTGATTGATCCGGGCGGCAACCTGGCCTATGGAGAGTTGTACCTGGGGGTCACGGCCTGTTTTCCGCCGCATAAGCTGTCGGCGATTCTGGCCTCGCATGCGGACCCCGACATCATTGCGTCGCTGGACCGGTGGATGACTGCTACCTCCGCGCCGGTCTACATCTCCCGCATCTGGGAGCGCTTCATTCCCCACTTCTGCAAGCCGGGCAAGACCAGCGGCCGGGTGGTGGGGGTGCCGGACCGCGGCATGCGGATTCCGGTGGGGCAGTGCGAGCTGGTGGCCTTGCCGGCGCACTTCATGCACTCGGAGGGCAACTTCCAGTTCTGGGACCCGATCAGTGGGATTTTGTTTTCGGGCGACCTGGGCGTGTCCATCGGCGTGGATCCGGGCACGACGATCACCGATCTGGAACCCCACATTCCGTCCATGCTGGCTTTCCACCGCCGTTACATGGTGAGTGCGAAGGTGCTGCGGCTGTGGGCGGAGATGGTGCGGACCCTGCCCATCCGCAAGATCGTCCCGCAGCACGGCGCGCCGATGGAAGGGCCCGCCGTGCAGCAGTTCATCGACTGGATCCAGACCCTGTCCTGCGGCATTGATCTGGTCACGCAGAAGGACTACGCGGTACCGGCTTGAGCGCTGTGGCCGGCTGCCGTCGCTGAACGCGGCCACCGGCATGCGTGCATCGGCCTGCGTGCATCGGCCTCAGTGCGGATACGCCATGCGCTTTTCCATCCACCGCTGCAACTGCTCGAAGACGAAGCTGAGCAGCCAGTAGATCAAGGCCGCCATCAGGTAGAGCGGGAAGGGCTGGAAGGTGGTGGAGATCAGTTCCTTGGTCGCCAGCATCAGCTCGGTCACGGCAATCACCGACACCAGCGAGGTGTCCTTGATCAGGCTGATCAGGCTGTTGGACAAGCTGGGCACCGACGCCCGCAGCGCCTGCGGCGCCACCACATAGCGCAGCGTCTGCTGCCGGGTCAGGCCCAGGCTCGTGCCGGCCAGCCACTGGTCGCGGGAGACGGCATGGATGCCGCCCCGCAGCGTCTCGCTCATGTAGGCCGCCACGTTGAGCGTCAGCGTCAGGATGCCGGCGGACACGGGTGAGAACTCGATGCCGATGCTGGGCAGCCCGTAATAGACGATGAACACCTGCACCAGCAGCGGCGTGCCCCGCATGGCACTCACATACACCGCGCTGACTTGCGACAGCAGCGGCACCTGCAGCACCCGCACCAGCGCGATCAGGCCGGCCAGCGGCAACCCCAGCACCATCGCCGAGACGGCAAAGAACAGGGTGTAGCCGCTGCCCTTGAGCAGCACCGGCCAGGCCAGCGCAAAAAGAGACGCGAGATCCATCCGGACTTACTGGCCGCCGGCCAGCGGCTGGCTCACGTCGCGCTCGAACCACTGGGTCGAGATCCTGGCGTAGGTGCCGTCCTTCTTCAGATCGTCCAGCGCCTTGTCGAGCGCGGCCTTGAACTTCGGGCTGCCCTTGCGGAACGGAATGGCATTGCTCTCGGGCTTGCCGATGGCCGCGCCCGCCTTCACCGGCAGTTTGGTCTTGGCCTTGAGGTAGGGGATCAGCAGGCTGTCGTTGATGGCCACATCGATGCGGCCGGTGGCCAGGTCCTGAAGGTATTCGGGGGCGCCGGGATAGGTACGGACTTCCGCGCCTTCGATGCTCTGCGCCAGGGTTGCAAAGTTGCTGCCCTGGCCCACGCCGATCTTCTTGCCCTTGAGGTCTGCCGGTGTGTCCAGCTTGCGCGTTTCATTGGCGCGCACGATCAGCTGCGGATAGGAGATGACGTAGGGACCGCTGAAGTCGAAAGTCTGGCGGCGCTGGTCGGTGGCGGCCACCTGGTTGACGATCACGTCGTACTTGCCCGCCTGCAGGCCGGCCAGGATGGCGCTCCATTCGGTGGTGGTGAATTCGGCCTTGACGCCCATCTTGGCGGCCAGCGCCTTGGCAATGTCCACATCGAAGCCGGTCAGCTCGCCCTTCTCGTTCTTGAAGTTGAAGGGCGGGTAGGTGCCCTCGCAGGCGATGCGCAGGGTGCCGCGGGCCTTCACTTCGTCCAGCAGGTCGGCCGCATGGGCCGCCGGCGCGAGCGCCAGCAAGGCGGCGGCAAGCCCTGGCACCAGCGCGGCCCGACGGAGCAGGCGGCGGCGCAGGGGGCTGGTTGGATGGGGGGCGGCAGGGACGTGGGCGTTCATGTCGTTCCTCGTTGGGATGGGATGGGAGGCATCTTGCCACCAAGCCGCCGCCGTGGAGCGGGGACGTCGCAACAGCCCCTGGCGCTCAGGGGGAGCACGGGTCTGGCGGGGGCTGCACAATCAGTCGCCGTATGGGCCGCAGTATGGGCCGGAGTACTGGCTGCAGTATGGCCCGCCGCATCAGCCGCCACGGGAACGTGCGCGCGTCTATGCCTTCATGCTGGACCAGTGGGGCCTCAGTGGCTCGGTCGGCCCCGCCGGCCCGGGGGCACAATAGCGCGGACTCACATCCCCAGTTGTTTGAGCGCCGCCTGCAGTCCGGTGACCCCGCCGACGCGCTGGTCGTTGATGAACACCTGGGGCATCTGGCGCACTGAGGGGCCGCACTTTTCGTAGAAGGCCAGGCGCTGCGCCTCGTCGTCGATCTTGATTTCCTCAAAGGGAAGGGAGCGCGACTTGAGCAGCATCTTGGCCGTGTCGCATTGCGGGCAGGCCGACTTTGAATACACAACAATCTTGAGTTCCATGGCCGTGACTGTAGCGGCTCAAGACCCGACCCGCTGGTGATACCGCAACCATCAGGGCATTGGGCGCTGATCGCGCGGCGATCGAGGGATCAGGTGTGTAAATCCCCTGTTCATCGGCACTATCCGACAGACGGCTGTGGTGCAGGACTCACCGGTCTTCGTGCCGGAGCGCCTGCTGGGTTACTGTATCGGGTCGCGCCGATCCGGCGTTATCACAGCCGCTCTTGCCCGTGCTGTTGTTGAATTTTTGAGAGCGTCCATGCGTGCCTTTTTCTTGCGTTCTGCTGTCCGTCCCCTGCACCGTCCGCTGATGGTGGCTGCACTGGGCCTGATGGCCTCTGTGGCGTCCGTCGCCGCCCATGCAGACACCCTGTCCCGCATCCGCGAGACCAAGACCATCAATGTCGGCGTCCGGGAAGCGGCCCGTCCGTTCTCGTTCCTCAACGAGGCCAAGCAGCCGACCGGCTACTCGGTGGACCTGTGCCTGGCGGCGGTGGACGAGATCAAGAAGGAACTCAAGCTGCCGGACCTGAAGGTCAACTATGTGGTGGTGTCCGGCCCGGAGCGGATTCCCAAGCTGCAGAAGGAAGAGATCGACCTGGAATGCGGCTCCACGACCAACACCAAGGCCCGCCAGGAGCAGGTGAGCTTCAGCTACACCATCTTCGTGGCCGGCATGAAGGTGCTGGTGCCCAAGGGCACGCGGGTGGAGTCCCTCAAGGACCTGGACGGCATGACCATTGCGCTGAGCAAGGGCACCACATCGGAGAAGCTGTTCACGCAGTTGAACAGCTCCGGCGAAGCCAAGATGCAGCTGGTGCAATACCCCAACAACAATGAAGCCTTCAAGGCGCTGCGTGAGGGCAAGGCCCGCGCCTTCCCGCAGGACGACGCGCTGCTGCAAGGCCTGGCCTCCAAGGAAAAGGCGCTGGATGCGCTGGGCCTGGCGAGCATGGCCTTCTCGGTGGAGCCCTACGGCATCATGATGCGCAAGGGCGACACCCGTCTGAGCGAAGTGGTGGACCGCAGCCTGAGCCGCCTCTTCAGCAGCGGCGAGATCCAGACGCTCTACAAGAAGTGGTTCGAGACGCCGGCCCTGACCATCCCGATGAACCGCCTGACGCGGGACAGCTTTGTGCGTCCCAACAAGGAAGCAGGCGTGGCCATGCTGCTGGGCTATTCGATCTGATCGGACCGACGCGCGACGGGTGTCCGGGTTGAACCGGGCAGAGCAGGATTTGCGATGATGGACAGGCCGCCAGACCGGCCCCTGTGTCCACGTTCTGCCTCGCTCTGAAGGATCAGCCATGTCGTCGCCCGCCGCCGCTTCCCCGGATCACGCTGCCGCGCCAGCTTCCGGGAGTTCCGCATCCTCGCCCTCGTCCTCGTTCTCGTCCGCCTCTTTCTCCGTCTCCGTCTCCGCGCCCGCGATCCGCGCCGCCCTGGACCTGCTCGGCTCCCGTCTTCCGATCATCCAGGCACCCCTGGCCGGCGTGCAGCTGTCCGCGCTGACGCTGGCCGCCTGCCGTGCGGGAGCGGTGGGCTCGCTGCCCGCGGCCCTGCTCACGCTGGACGTGTTGCAGCGGGAACTGCAGCTGATCAGCAGCGGCACCGACCAGCCCTACAACGTCAACTTCTTCGCCCACGTCACCCCGCTGCCGGACCCGGCCCGGGAGGCACGCTGGCGCGAGCGGCTGGCCCCCTACTACACCGAATACGGCGTGGACCCGGCCACCATCACCAGCGGCTTCGGCCGGCAGCCCTTCAACCATGAAGTGGCGGATGTGGTGGAAGCCTTCAAGCCGCCCATCGTCAGCTTCCATTTCGGACTGCCGGCCCCGGACCTGCTGGCACGGGTAAAAGCCTGGGGCAGCCGGGTGCTGTCCACGGCCACCACGGTGGAAGAAGCCGTCTGGCTGCAGGCGCACGGCGCTGATGGGGTGATTGCCCAGGGCTGGGAAGCCGGGGGGCACCGCGGGCATTTCCTGAGTGCGGACCTCACCCGGCAGTGCGGCTTGATGGCCTTGCTGCCGCAGGTGGTGAAGGCGGTGAGCATTCCGGTGATCGCGACCGGCGGCATCAGCGATGCAGCGAGCGTGCGTGCCGCATTGGCCCTGGGCGCGGGTGCGGTGCAGCCCGGCACGGCCTTTCTGCTGAGTGCGGAGGCCATCACCAGCCCGCCCCATCGGCAGGCGCTGCGGCAACCGGATCTGCATCACACGGCCGTCACCAACCTGATGACGGGGCGGCCGGCGCGCGGCATCGTCAACCGGCTGATGCGGGAGGTGGGGCCGATGAATGAATTGGCCCCCGCCTTCCCGATGGCCGGCAATGCGCTGGCGCCGCTGCGCGCCAAGGCCGAAGCGCAGGGGAGCGGTGACTTCTCGCCCCTGTGGGCCGGCCAGAACTTCAGTGGACTGAAGGAACTGCCTGCCGCTGATGTCATCGCGGCGTTGGCGGAGGGGTTCGATGAAGGGGTTCGTTGACGGGCTGAGGTGACGTCGCGTCAGCCCCGGATCACGGCAGTGCCTTGCCGCGCGCGGCCTCATACAGCGCATACCACTCGCCGCGGGTCAGGCTCAGCTTGAGCGCATCACCGCAGGCCCGGATGCGGGCGGGCTGGCTGCTGCCGATCACCGGCTGGATACGAGCCGGGTGACGCATCAGCCAGGCCAGCAGCACCCCTTCCGTCGACACGCCATGGCGCTGCGCCAGTTGGTGCACCAGCTGGCGCGCCGGTTCGTCGGCGGGGTCCTTGGCGGTGTCGCCGCTGAACCGGCCCCGCGCCAGGGCCGCCCAGGCCTGCACCTGGATGCCATGCTGCTGGCAGTGCTCCAGCGTGCCGTTCCAGGCGAGACTTCCAGGGCGGGTGGCGGCCTGGCCGTCGTTGAAGGTCGTGCCCGCCTCAATCGGCTCCAGATGCCCCAGGCCGATCTCGAACTGATTGACCACCAGCGGCTGGTCCAGCGAACGGCTGAGCCAGCTCATCTGTGAGGCGCTCATGTTGGACACGCCGAAGTGCAGCACCTTGCCCTGCTCCCGCAACTGGCGGAAGGCCTGGGCGATCTCCTCCGGCTCCCACAGCGGGTCCGGGCGGTGCAGCAGCAGGATGTCCAGTCGTTCCGTGCCCAGGCGCCGCAGGCTCGCTTCGGTGGCGGCCACGATGTACTCGCGGGACAGATCAAAGCGCTTGGGGCCCTCGCTGTCCGCAAAGCGGATGCCGCATTTGCTCTGCAGCACGATGCGGTCCCGCAGAGACGGTTGGCGGCGCATCAGCTCCCCGAAGACCGACTCGGCCTTGCCGCGGGTGTAGATGTCGGCATGGTCGAAGAGCGTGACGCCAATGTCCAGCGCGGCTTCCACCGCCGCATGGGCATGGGCCACATGGTCTTCGGTGTAGGGCGCGTCGTCCCAACTGCCGCCCAGGCCCATGCAGCCGAAGGCCAGCGGGCTGGTGGAGGGAAGGACCTGTTGGAGCGGAAGGGACGGCTGGGCCATGGGGGTCTCGTTCGGTGAGTGCAACAGCGCCGCGTGCAGCGGCGGGGTGCATTGTGGCGCAGCCGCCGGGCCCCGCGAGGCGCTGCATGCGGACTGCCACGGGTCTCCCCGCGGCTATCGGGATGGCTACCCGGATGCAGGCCTCGATGGACCGCCCAGATGACCGCACGGGGACGGCCCGATCACCGCGGGGCGACAGGGGCGACAGGAGCTACAGGGCTGCCAGGAACGCCAGGGCCGGACGCCACGGCCGGATACAGCGCTGGCGCCCAGGCCTCCCGGACCCTCACCGGCCGTGGAATCAGGCGCTGCGCAAAGAAGGCATCCGCAACGCGCTGCTGATCGGCGGCGATGCGCTCGTCCAGCAGCCGGGCGCCGAAGCGCAGTCGCTGCTGGAGCTGCAGCAGCAATGACGGCTCGATGCCGAAAAGCGGCGCCAGCAGCCGGGCAGCTTCCTCGGGATGCGCATTGGCCCAGGCCCCGGCCTCGGCCAGCACCGGCACCACATGGTCCCGCAGCAGCGCGGCCTGCTGCTCGGCAAACCCGGCGCGCGCCGAATAGAAGCTCCAGGGCGCGGTCGCGGGGGCCAGCGCGGCATGGTCCAGCAGAACCCGGGACTGCGTGGCCGCCTGCGCCAGGGTCAGGTAGGGATCCCAGATCACCCAGGCGTCCACCGCGCCGCGCTCAAAGGCCGCCCGCGCATCGGCAGGGGGCAGGTAGACCGGCTGGATGTCGGTCCAGCGCATGTCGGCCTGCGCCAGGGCAGCCAGCAGCAGATAGTGTGAACTGGACCCCTTCTGCAAGGCGATACGCCGCCCCTTCAACTGCGCCAGGCGCCGCACCGGGCTGTCGGGCTTGACCAGGATGGCTTCGCTGTGCGGCTGTCCCGGTTCGGCGGCGAAGTAGACAAAGGCCGTGCCGGCCGCCTGCGCGAAGATCGGCGGCGGCGCGCCGGTGGTGCCGATGTCGATGGCATCGGCGTTGAAGGCCTCCAGCAACTGCGGCCCGGCGGGGAACTCCAGCCAGCGTACCTGCCATCCCAGCGGCGCCAGCCGTTGCTCCAGCAGTCCCCGGGCCTTGACCTGCAGCAGCAGCCCGCCTTTCTGGAAGCCCACGCGGAGCACCCGGTCGGTGCCGGCGGCCTGCGCTGCATCGGCGCCGAGCCATGGCCCCGCTGCGGCGGGAAGGAGTTGAAGCAGACGTCGGCGGTTCATCACGGGGGTCTCAGAAGTCATAACGGGCCTGCACGCCGAAGTAGCGCTGGTCATCACGCGGCACCCAGCGGTTGACATAGGTCGAGCCGCGACCCAGGAAGGAGGCATAGGACCGGTTCAGCAGGTTCCTGGCCAGCAGCGACACCCGCCAGCCCTGCGTCGACTGGACCACGGCAACGCCTGCGTTCCAGATGCCGTAAGCACCCTGCTGGGTATCTGCATACTGGCCGATGTCGTATTGCACGCGGCTCTGCCAGGCGTAGTCGGTGGACAGTTCCAGCTGCCGTCCCTGGTCCAGCGGCCAGCGGTACTGCGTCTGCACCGTGGCCTTCCAGTCCGGCGAGAAGGGCAGCGGTTTTCCATTGACGGCGCAACTGGCGGCGGCGCCGACGGGGCAGTTGAACGCGTCGATGCGGGCATGCACGTAGGCCGCCGCGCCAGACAGCGTCCACTGCCGCGTCAACTGGGCCTGCACATCCAGCTCCAGTCCACGACTGGACACCTTGCCCGCATTGATCAGTCGGGTGACGACCGTGCCATCCACCGTGTCGTAGAAGTTGGCCTGGTAGTTTTGATAAGAGGTGGAGAACGCGGCCGCATTCACCCGCAGGCGTCGGTCCAGCCATTCGGACTTCAGCCCCAGCTCGGCGCTGTTGGATGTCTCCGGCCGCAGGGCCAGGGTGTCGCGGGCCAGCATGTTGAAAAAGACATTGAAGGCCGGGCCCTTGTAGCCCCGGGTGTAGACGGCATAGCTGGAGACGGTCTCGGACCAGTCATGCTGCACCCCCAGGCGTCCGGACCGGCCGATGGCCTGGGTGTCTCCGGCCAGGGCCACCGCCGGATTCACGCCAGGAATCGCGCCATTGAACTGCGCGTCCGGTGTGCTGCGATCCCGCGCATGGGTGAAGTTGAGACGGTCCTGTGTCCAGCGTGCGCCGGCGATGAAGCGCCAGTCCTCGGTCAGATGCCAGCGCCCTTCGCCGAAGACCGCCGTGCTGTGGCTGTTGCTGCGGTAGTGCGCTTCACCCCAGTCCGCGTAGGAGGTGCCGCTGGCCACCACCCGCTGCACATCACGGCGGTAGGTTTCGCGGTCCCGGGTGTGGAAGGTGAGCAGGCCTGCGACATAGTCGATGGGCAGGCCGAAGTTGCTGTTCAGCGGCGAGGCCAGCCGCAGCTCCTGCGACAGCTGCTCAAAGTTCAACGTGCCGTGGTCGTGCGACTGCGGCAACCCGACGGCCGCGGCAGACAACCGGTCTCCATCCTGCACCTGACGGTTGTTCCAGGCGCGCCAGCCGGTGATGGCCGTCCACTGGTGACCGGCGGGGCCGCGACCTTCGTATTGCAGCGTGACCCCTCGATTGAGGTCGGTCACCGTGGTGGCCAGGTTGGTGTTGATGCTGCGGTTGTCGTCGCTGGCCTGGACCGGTGCCAGGGCCGCAGCAAAGGCTGGATAGTCGGTGACGACGCCGCTGGGGTAGGCCGTCAATCGGGTGCGGGTGACCACGCCGTTGGGAATGTCATCCTTGGAGCGAAGGACATCGGCACTGAGCGTCAGGCGGTTGTCCCGGTCAATGTCCCACTGAAGGCGACCGCGGGCACCGCGTTTGTCATAGCCGTTGACCCGGCTGCCATCGTGCAGGTTGCGCACGTTGCCGTCCTCATGGCCAGCGAGCAGATTCAGCGATGCCTTCACACCAGCGGCCACCGGCCCGGAGATGCCCGCGCGCAGCCGGGTCTCGTTGCCGAAACCGGCATGGCTGATGTCGACGTAACGCTCCAGCGACGCGGCCGGCTCCCGGCTGACGATGTTGATCACACCGGCGGAGGCGTTCTTGCCGAACAAGGTGCCTTGCGGGCCGCGCAGCACTTCGATGCGCTGCACATCCAGCAGGTCCAGCGTGCTCTGCCCGGGGCGGGCCAGCACCACGCCGTCGATCACGGTGGCGACCGTCGGCTCGACGCCCGGTGAGGTGGAGATGGTGCCCACGCCGCGCAGGAAGAGGGAGGTGTCCTTGTTGGAAGCGCCCGTGCGGAAGTTGAGGCTGGGGACCTGGCTGGGCAGGCTGGCCAGGGTGTGACGCTGAGCCAGCTCCAGCGCGTCGCCGTCCAGCACCGATACGGCCACCGGCACCCGCTGCAGGGACTCGCTGCGCTTGGCGGCGGTCACCGTGACCGTGGGCAGGGCGGCGCTGGGGGACGACGACGGCAAGCCCTCGGCACCGGCGGATGTCGGCTCGACAGGGGCCGCAGTCGTCTTGGTTTGCGCATCGGTCTGAGCTTGGCTCTGCACCTGGCTTTGCACTTGGCTCTGGGCTCCAGTCTGCGCCTGGGCCGACGAAGCCGCCGCCATCAATGCCGCCAGCGTGAGGGGCGTCAGCGCCATCGGTGCCAGCGTCCGAGCGGCCCTGCGACCCAGGCGTCGCCCGGGACGCGGGACCGTCCCGGGACGGCGGGTTGCCCGCTGAAGGAATGGATGCCCGATGGACCTGGGACGCATGGCGATCTCCGTTTTTTGCAGAAGCGATTCAAGAATCCAGCGCAGTGTTAGCGCTAACATGAATCGCATCATCCAGACGCCGGACCGTCACGGTCAAAGCAGAAAAAATGATTAGGTTGCTCGATTTCCGCAGTCGCGTCGGTCTGGGGACCCATGCGTAGGCGCCGCGCCACCGCCCGGCCCACCCTGGCCGATGTCGCCTTGCAGGCCGGTGTATCGGCCATCACCGTGTCGCGTTTTTTCAATGCCCCGGAGCGGGTGGGGGCGGATGCACGCGGCCGTATCCAGACGGCTGTGGAGGCGCTGAATTACGTGCCCAATCTGGCCGCTGGCGGCTTGGCCTCGGCGCACAACAAGGTGGTGGCCATGGTGGTGCCCAACATCTCGGGGCCGATCTTTGCGCACACGCTGCAGTCGCTGTCGGACGGCTTGTCCGCTGCGGGTTATCAACTGCTGCTGGCCTCCAGTTATTTTTCGCTGGATGCGGAGGAGCGCGCGGTGCGGGCCTTCCTGGGCTGGCAGCCCGCCGCGCTGGTGCTGACCAGCCGGCACCACAGCCCGGGCACCGAGCGTCTCATCGACTCCGCCGGCATCCCGGTGATCGAGACCTGGGACCTGGCGCAGCGGAGAACGCCCCTGCAGATCGGGTTTTCGCACCGGCAGGTGGGCCGGGACGGCGTGCGGTATCTGGTTGAACGCGGCTATCAGCGCATCGCCTTCGTGCACAACAGCGCCGCTGGCGACATCAGCGCCAAGGAGCGATGTGAAGGCTATTCCGACGCCCTGAAAGCATTGGGTCGCACGCCGCTGCCTGTCACGCCCAAAGACCCGGACCCGATGGCGGCGGGGGCCGAAGCCCTGGGGATGCTGCGGGCCCAAATGCCCGCAATGCCCAGGCCGGACGCTGTCTTCTTCGCCAACGACAACCTGGCCTGCGGCGCGCTGCTGGCTGCACTGCGTCAGGGCCTGCGCGTGCCGCAGGACATCGCGCTGTTCGGCTTTGGTGATTACGCCTTCTCGGACAAGCTCATGCCCAGTCTGAGCACAATCCGGCCGCCGGCCCGCGAGATCGGCCACTGCGCTGCGCAGCACATTCTGACGCTGGCAGCCGGCGGGCAGCCGCCGCCGCACACGTCATTGCCTTGCGAGCTCATTGCGCGCGAAAGCGCGTGAATGCATGGGCAGTAGGCGCATATTGCTGCGGTGCATCACGCAATGGCATTGCGGTTTTCACACAGGAATCACAGGCCGCGGTGTACAACCCACTTAGGCGCCGTCTGAGTGGAGGGCGCCCTCCCTGTCGGCAATACCGTCCATAGCGCCTGTAGGCCGTTGGTCTCAGGCCCGTTGTGTATGCAGCAGACCGCCACTTCCCGTCAGCACAAAGGCCGCACCTATCTGCTTGCGGCCCGAGGGTCCGGCCCCTTCCAGGGGCGCTTCCTGCTGCGAGGGCAGGATGATGGCCAGGTCGACACCAGCCGATGGCATGAGCTGGACGATGAATGGGCCAGCGAGGAAGAGGCCCTGCACCATGCCGACCAGGTGGCGCGTCAATACATCACCACCTTTGCGGATCAGGCCTAGCCATGGGCCCTCCATCGGGCAGCGTGGGGCCGCTTTCGCCACCCCGTGCGAAATCTTTGCCGCAGCGAGCACGGCTTCCCGGTGGAAGCGGCGCGTCACGGCGACCTGGGCCTGGGTGCGCCGCCTGCCGTAGAGCAGCCATCCACATTTCCACTGAAAGGATTTCCCATGAGCAGCCTCACTCGAATCGCCGTCCTGACCGGCGTCGCCGCCCTCGGCTACTACGCCATGCGCGGTGCCCGCGCCTCCCTGAGCACCGGCTGGCAACGCCACGGCGAGCAGCCCGCCATGCCCCTGGGCGACGGCATGGCGGCCACGCCGCTGACGCCCGGCGTCTCCAAGGCCGGCGGCACGGTCAATCCTGGCGAGGCGCTGAACCAGCAGAGCCGCCCGGCCGCTGGCTTCCCCAGCCGCGATTCCAACGACGGCAAGGGCGTCTCTCCGGGCCTGGGGGACTACGCCCGGGGCGCCTGACCCTGCTCGGCTAAGATCGGCGCGTCTGCCCCTTTTGACGCGCCCATCTTGGAAGCCCTGATCGCCCAGCTGTCCACCACTGTCCCGAAGGCGCGAAGCCTGGAACAGCTCACCCGTCCATTGCTGGACATGCTGGGCACCGTCACCGGCCTGGAATCGACCTACCTCACCACGGTGGACGAGCGCGCGGCGCAGCAGCGGGTGGTCCTGGCCCGCAATGCAGGCACTCTGCAGATCCGCGAAGGCTTGGTGGTGGACTGGCAGGACACCCTCTGCCGCCGTGCGCTGGAGGAAGATCACCCCGTCACGCTGGATGTGCCGCAGCGCTGGCCCGACAGTGCAGCCGCCCGGCGCCTCGGCATCCAGACCTTTGTCAGCACGCCCGTGCGCAGCGACGACGGCGCCCTGATCGGGACGCTGTGCGGCGCCAGTGCGCAGGCGCGGCCGGTGGATTCGCAGGCTTTGGCCTTGATGTCGCTGTTCTCGGCGCTAGTCGGGCAGTTCATCCAGCGCGAACGCCTGGTGGAGGAACTGAGGGCCGCCAATGAGCAACTGGCCACCTTCGCCCTGACCGACCCGTTGACCGGTCTGCCCAACCGCCGGGCCTTGTTTGACGAGCTGCAACGCCTCATCCAGCGCGCCAGCCGGGACGGCAGCAGCGTGCTGGTGGGCTGCATCGACCTGGACGGCTTCAAGGCCATCAATGACCGGCTGGGCCATCAGCGCGGCGATCAATTCCTGCGGGAAGTGGCGCAGCGGCTGTCCCTGGAGATGCGCGGCTCGGACATGCTGGCCCGCATGGGGGGCGATGAATTTGTGGTGGTGGGTCCAGGCCTGGATTTGCGCGCGGGCCGGTCGGCGGAGCCGGGGGCGGTCATGGACCATCCCGAGGCTCTTCAGGCCGCAGCGACGCTGCAGCAGCGAGCCACTCTGGCCACAGTCGGCCGCTTCGAACTGGACGGCGAGGCGGTTCAATACGCCGGCGCCAGCGTGGGGGTGGTGGCGCTGAATCCGGTGGGACTGACCGCCGAGGAGGCGCTGCATCGCGCGGATGCGCGGATGTATGAGGTCAAGCGGGCCCGTCAGCAGCAGCGGCTGACGGTGCCAGAGGCAACCCCCTGACCCAGATCACCCGCTGGCCGATTTCATGCCCGTCGCAACTTGGGCTCGTGGATCGGGCAACGATTGAAGGCGCCGCGGAACTGGCGTGAGGCGGCCAGCACCACCTTGCGGGCGCGATTCAAGCCGCCCAGCGGCCGGTGGGCCGCAATGCTGTGCCAGGGGTCGAAGGCCAGCTCGTCTTCTTCCACCTGACTGCGGCCCTGCAGCCAGCTCTGCTGGGTGGGCATCACCAGAGACGCCACCGGCACAAACGGACTGAGCGATTCCGGCCATTGCACCGATGCATCCTCGATCGGCATCTGTTGCGGGTCGGTGCACAGCTGCACCCGAAGTTCCCATTGCGCCGGAGCACCGCCGCCATCGTGGAAAAACGCGGAGATGGCGTGGCGCTGCGCATCCTCCTCGTCGCTGGACAGCTTCTGGCCGGTGAGCGCGGTCAGCGAGGGAGAGACCGGTGCCAGGGCGAACTTGGCGATATAGGGGCCGTAGAGAAAGGGTGTCTGCGCATAGAAGGTGTCGCCGAGCGGGTGGGTGGCCGGCTCGCCGCCCATCGCCTTGAGGGTGTCGCTCTCACCCCCCAGGGCTTCCAGGACATGTTCTGCCGCTTGCAGCACGGACGACAGCATCTCCTTGGCTTCGGGGGCCTTTTCCGTGGTGCTGGCGAGCCGCTGGGCGTCCTTCAGAAACGCTTTGGGATCGGCGCGGGTGAAGGCGGGGGCATTGACCATCAGGAAGTCCTGGGTGTCATGGTCCCGCGATTCGGGGACCCGCTCGCCCGGCACCCGCATCAGCTTGAGCGCCACCGCCCGCGGCGTGGAGACCTGATCGGACAGTTGTTCTGCAGGAGGTGAGGAGAAGCGCATCAGCGCGCTGTAAGTGCCCGGCTGTGCAAACAGACCTTGTGCATACGCAGGGGGCAGGGCGTCCAGGACCGTCAGCTGGCCCCGAAGCAACGCATGACCCTTGGCATGGACGGCCCGGAATGCATGCCCTTCATACTCCGCCACGGTATGGGCCATGCCGAGAAAGACATCCACCAATTCGGCAATGGTGGCAATCTCGTCCGGCGCGGTCTGTTCCATGTCGGGGGTGAAGACAACCGGCTGGATGTCGGGCAAGGGACTCATTCGAGGGCTCCAAGGATGCTAAGCCCTGCGCGGCAAGGTGCATGCCCGATGGCATCGGGGATCTGAGCGATTCCAGCCTTTCTGATTGCGCTGAAAAGGCAGGCGGAATGCCACCGGGTCCGCAATCAATCAATGCGAACAATGGGAGTGGGCCATGCCGCAAAGAGACGGCGAGGTTCTAATGGCAAACCCCGTGATATTGGGGCCAGGCGCGGCAAGCTGACCTGCGACACTCCGGCGTCTACGCTCCAGGCTGTGTCGCCCATGACCCACGTGTCTTCCATGTCCGGCCCCAACCCTTCAGGGGGCCCCGCGCGGGGCTTCGGTCTGGACGCGCTGCGGGCGGCAATGACCTTGCTGGTGGTGCTGCACCACACGGCGATCACCTATGGCGCCATGGGCGGATGGTTCTACAAGGAAGTGTTGCCGGACGGCTCCCTGTCGTCCAAGCTGCTCATCTTCTTCTGCACCTTCAATCAGTCCTTCTTCATGGGCCTGTTCTTTTTGCTGGCGGGCTACTTCACGCCGGCGGCGATCCAGCGCAAAGGCATCGGGGGCTATCTCAGAGACAGAGCGATCCGCCTGGGCCTGCCTCTGCTGTTCTTTGGCTTTGTGCTGGGGCCGATGACGATTGCGCTGGCCCAGACGGCCAATGGGAAAGCCTTCACGGACACCCTTGCATTCCTGCTGCGCCACGGTGAATTCGAGCGCGGGCCGCTTTGGTTCTGCCAGGCCTTGCTGATGCTGGCCTGTGCGGCGGCGGTCGTTTTCAAGCTGAAGGGATTGCGGACGGTGCCGGTGCCGACGTCCTTCCAGCTCCTCATGGCCGCGCTGCTGACGGGCGCGGCCTCATTCGTGCTGCGTTTGTGGTGGCCGGTGGGGACGCAGTGGTGGGGGCTGCAACTGGGCTACTTCGCCGGTTACCTCACGCTGTTCTGGGGCGGTTATGCGGCGGCCAGCACCCGCTGGCTCGAGCGGCTGGACCTGGGGCAGGTGCGGCAGTGGCGCCGCATCCGCTGGTGCATCTTGCCGGTGCTGCCGGTGATGGCACTGGCCGCCCCCGCATTCCCCATGCTGAAGGGGGCGCCGGAAGGCGGTTGGCATGTGCTGGCCGCGGTGTACGCCTTCTGGGAGCCGCTGGTGGCCTGGGGGGTGATTCTGGGCCTGCTGTGGCGCTTCCAGCACCAGGTGGACGGTGGTCGACGGGTCTGGCGGTCGCTGGCTGAGCGGGCCTACACCCTCTTCGTGATTCACGCGCCGGTGGTGGTGGGCGTGGCGCTGTTGTGGCGGGATGTGCAGGCGCCTGCGCTGGTCAAGTTTGCGGTCACCGGGGGCGTGAGTTGCGTGGTGAGTTATCTGCTGGCCGGCGGATGGTTGTGGCTGTGGGGGCAGGTGACCTGGATGGGGGTGGGGGCGAAGGGACGGATTCGACCGTCCTGATGCCGCTGGGGAACCTGGCCAGGTTCCCGACCGCGGCCGATGGAATCAGCCGCGTTTCGCCAATCCGAGCCGTTCCGTCAGCCTATCAATGTCCACCGGCTTGGGCAGATGGTCATCAAAGCCTGCGGCAATCGCCGCATCGCGGTCCTGCAGCGTGGCCAGGCCGCTCAGCGCGATGGCGGTCATACGGATGAAGCCCGAGGACTCAGAGGCCGACGCTGGAGCTGCCGATGAACCGTCCCCATGGGCGGCCAGCTTGTTGCGGCGCTGATGCTCCTGCTCCCGCAAGTCCCGAATCAGCGCATAGCCATCCGTGCCGGGCATGGCCACATCGCTCACCAGGGCGTCAAACTGATGCACCGCCAGCAGATCCCGCGCAGCAGCCACCGACCCGGCGGTCATCACGGTCGCACCGGCCATTCGCAGCACGGCCTCCAGGGCCTCCAGCCCCTGGCTGTCATCGTCCACCAGCAGCAGCTGCATGCCGGTCAGGTCCGTCTCGCCAGCGGGCGACTCGGTGGCGGAGAGCGTCAGGTCCTGGCCCAGCTCCACCGCCGGGAACCGTACCGTCAAACGCGTGCCGCGCCCGGCACCGTCACTGTGCGCTGCCACCGTGCCCCCGTGCGCCATCACCAGATGCCGCACGATGGACAGGCCCAAGCCCAGCCCGCCATATTCACGAGTCCGGCTGATGTCGGATTGTGTGAAGCGATCAAACAGATGGGGCAGCAGATCCGGGCTGACGCCAATGCCGGTGTCGGCCACCGCCAGCTCGATCATGGTGCCCACCCGATTCAGGCTCAGCGTGATGCGGCCACCGGCGGGCGTGAACTTGAGGGCATTGCCCAGCAGATTGGAGACCACCTGCTGGACCCGTCTCGGATCACCCTGAATCCGCAGGAGGTCTTGCAATCCGGACGCCACCAGCGTCAGTTGCTTGGCCTGCGCGGTCGGAATCAAGCCTTCAATCACCGCACGCGCACTGGCCGACAGATCCAGCGGCCGCATCTCAAGCGCCAGATGACCCGATGTGATGCGCGACACATCCAGCAGGTCGTCAATCAATTGCGCCTGCGCCTGGCAATGCTTCAGGATGGTGGCAATAGCCCGGCCTGTGGACACTTCGCCCAAAGTCTGCCGTTCATGGGCCTGCCGGAGCACAGACGCCCAACCGGCAATCACATTCAGCGGCGCCCGCAATTCATGCGAGACCATGCCCAGGAAGTCGTCCTTGGCGGTATTGGCCCGCTCGGCATCCACCCGCGCGTCCTGCGCCTGATTGAGGGCGCGTTTGAGCTGGTGAATGTCCTGGAAGGCGATGACGGCGCCGTCAATGCGGTCGTCAGCGGTCCGGTAGGCCCGCACATTCACCATCCACCAGCGTTCTTCGTTGTCCTGATACTCATGCTCGACCGGCGTGAGCCCTTGAACGGCCGCCTGCACCAGCTGCTCCAGGTCGCCCAGCGAGAATCGGTTGCTGACCGCGCTCAGAGGCTGGCCGATATGCTCGGCAGACAGCCCGAACAATTGGGACGCCTGCGGCGAGGCATGGCGCAGTTTGAGCTGACGGTCCAGCAGCACGACCGGCAGCGGAATGCCTTCCACCAGATTGGTCAGGTCGTCATTGACCACATCCAGCTGGTCATTGCGCGACTTGAGCTCTTCATTCAGGGACAGCAGTTCCTGATTGGCCGACTCCAGCTCCTGCTTGGCGCTTTGCAATTCTTCATTCGCGCTCTGCAGCTCCTCATTGGTGCTGAGCATCTCTTCGTTGGCGGTGCGCAGCTCTTCATTGGCGGACTCGAATTCGATGACCACCGTCTTGAGCTGCGCCTGGGTGGCCTCCAGCTCATCGGAGAGCGTGGTCACGGTCCGCTCCAGCTCATCCACCCGCGCCCGCGGCGGCTGGGACGGCAGCAGGATGGCCGGGCTGGTCTCGTCCACCTGCGGCGCCAGGGTCACCAGGAAATGCGGCGGTGAGGACTGGGTCTCCACCGGCAGCACCTCCAGCACATAACGCCGTTCCATGAACTGCACCCGGTCGCGCCGCACCGGCCCGGCCGTGCGTTTGGCCTCGATCAAGGCAGTGCGGACCGGCACATTCAGCTCGCTGTGCAGCAGCCTCGGCAAGGCCAGCGTGGCCTCTCCAGTGGCCGGTGCAATGAAGGCGGCGACGTCGCCGCGGAACTGCACCACATCGCCATTGGCGTCCACGACAAATCCGGGCGGCACATAACGCGCCATGGCCACCCGGTTGACCGCGTCCGCCATCAGGTCGGGCGCTGGCGGCTGTGGCAGACGCGGCGCCGCGCCCTCGCTGGCCCAGGGCCGCAAGGCGTCAATCGGAAACAGCGGGCGCGGACGGCGGGCGGAGGTCAACTTGCGGTAGAGGTGCGGTGCCCCCGCATGTTCGAATCCATCGGTCATCGAGGCGGCTTCCGCACGCCCCAGGATCAGCAGGCCATCCGGCCGGCACGCGTAGTGCAGCACCTCCAGCACATGCTGCTGCGCTTCCTTGCGCAGATAGATCATCATGTTGCGGCAACTGATCAGGCCCATGCCGGAGAACGGGGCATGCGTCAGCAGGTTGTGTCTTGCAAAGACGCACATCTCGCGCAGGTCTTTGCTGACCAGGTAACCGCTGGACGTGGCATTGAATGCAGTCTCCCGGAAAGGCTCGGGCACGCTTTCCAGGGCGGCGGCGTTGTAGCGGCCAGCGCGGGCGGTTTCAATCGCGGCTTCATTGATGTCGGTGCCGAAGATCTGCACACGGCGACTCACGCCCTCGGTCTGCATCGCATCCCTGAGCAGCATGGCGATGGTGTAGACCTCTTCCCCGGTCGAGCAGGCCGGCACCCAGATCCGGATCGGGTCGTGATGCAGTTCCAGCAGCTTGGGAATGACCGTCTGGCGCAGCACATTCACAAACTCCGCATCCCGGAAGAATGCGGTGACCCCAATCAGCACATCGTCTCGCAGCGCAGCAGCCTCCTGGGCGTCGGCGCGCAGCAATTGCAGATAGGCCGGGACATCGCGATTCTTTTGCAGCAGCACTCGGCGCAGGAAACGGCGGCGCAGATTGACGTCCTTCACATAGCCCAGGTTGACCCCGGTCTTCTGCTGGACAAGCGCCAGGGCGGTCTCCAATGCATCCGCATTGGTCTCCACCGGGCCGTCATCGGTATCGTGACTGGGGTCGCCAAAGCGTTTCACCAGCGCTGGTGCAATCTCCGCAGGGGCCAAGACCTGCTCCACCAGTCCGGTGTTGATGGCGGCCGTGGGCATGCCGTCATGCTCGGCGGTGTTGGGGGCCTGGGCGATGACCAGCCCGCCGCCGGAGCGAAGGTCCGCCAGGCCATTGGCACCATCACGGCCGGAGCCGGACAGCACCACAGCCGCAGCATGCACATCCGGGTCTTGCGCCAGCGAGGCCAGGCAGACATCCAGAGGCAGATGCGGCCCCGGGTTGCGGCGGGTCAGGCGGAAATGCCCGTCCAGTGCATACACCAAGGCGTTTTCGGGCAGCACATAGACATGGTCGTGCTCGATCTTGGTGAACTGCTGCAGACGCTGCACTGGCAGGTCGGTCCGTGTCTGGAGCAATTCATGCAGATGGGATTCGATGTCCTGCGGAAGATGCGTGATGACGAGGACCGCAAAGCCGGGGGCGCGAGGCAGCCCGGACAGAACGGTACTCAACACTTCAATGCTTCCGGCCGAGCCGCCCAGCACCACGACTCGCACGACGGGATTCTGGTCTGGCTCCACCCGATTGCCCCTTGCAGATATGACTTTTGGCGGCCAGAGTCTACCGTTCTCGCAAGCTCCGGATGTCAGCGTTGGTGCGGGTTCTGATGATTGGAACTCCGGCGCGATTCATTGGGTGCGGCATCCGTTCGGCCGTGCGGCTGCTTCCCTGTATTCAAGGGGCATGCGGCATGCCTGACGGGGGACGATTCCGATGTTTTCGTTCGTCTGCGTTTGAGAATCGCACGGCTGATTGCGCCGGCAGCACGGCGGCAATCAATCGCCGCATTCGAATCGGCGGCGACCGCGCTTGCGCTTCAGCGCAGATACGACTTCAGCACTTTGGCCACTGCTTCGGTCTCTGTCTGGCGGGTGCGCTCGTCCAGCGCGGGGGAGGCCAGGTGTTCCCGCAAGTGTCCTTCCATCACCTCGGCCATCAGGCCGTTGACCGCACCGCGAATGGCCGCAATCTGCTGCAGCACGTCCAGGCAGTCGGCTTCGCCATCCACCGCACGCTCCAGGGCGGAGGTCTGGCCTTGGATGCGGCGAATCCGGCCAAGCAGTTTCTTTTTTCCAGTGATGGTGTGAGCCATGGGCAAGCATTCTACGGTTCACCAACTAGGCTCCAATATACTGGGGGGGAGTATGTGATGAGGATCCCACCCATGATGCCCCCCGCTTCCCTCGCGCCCCACCAGCACACCCATGTCTTTGACGAAGGCAATCCGCTGGCGGAGCGCAACACCCGCTGGGCGGTGCTGCTGACCGTCGTGATGATGGTGGCGGAGATCGCCGGCGGCTATGGGTTCAATTCAATGGCCTTGCTGGCGGACGGCTGGCACATGAGCTCTCACGCGGTGGCGCTGGGGGTGTCGGTGCTGGCCTATGGTGCGGCGCGGCGCTGGGCCCGGGATGGGCGATTTGCGTTTGGCACTTGGAAGATCGAGATCCTCGGTGGGTTCAGCAGTGCCTTGCTGCTCGTGGGCGTGGCCGGGCTGATGGTGGTGCAGTCGGTGGAGCGACTGATCCATCCAACGCCGATTCACTATCCGCAGGCGGTGGCGGTGGCGGTGATTGGATTGGCGGTGAACCTGGTCTGCGCATGGCTGCTCAGAGGCGGCCATGATCACGGTCACGGCCATGGCCATGGCCATCACCACGACCACCACGACCACCACGACCACGACCACGACCACGACCACGACCCCAGCGGCATTTCTCCGAAGGAGCTCCACGACCTCAACCTCCGCGCGGCCTACATGCATGTCCTGGCGGATGCCGCCACCTCGGTCCTGGCCATCGTGGCGCTCCTGGCCGGCTGGTACCTGGGACTGACCTGGCTGGATCCGGTCATGGGGGTGGTCGGCGCGGTGCTGGTGCTGATCTGGGCTCGCGGCCTGATCATCGACACCGGCCGGGTGCTGCTCGACGCTGAAATGGATGCGCCCGTGGTGCAGGAAGTGCGGGACGTCATCCAGGCCAGCCCCTGGCCGGCCACCATCACCGACCTCCATGTCTGGCGCGTGGGACGCGGTCAGTACGCCTGCATCCTCTCCCTGGTCACCGCGTCGCAGGCCCAGCCGGAAGATTTCAAGCAACTTCTGGCCGTTCATGAGGAATTGCGTCACATCACGGTCGAGGTGAACCGCGCCACAATCCCCGCCCTATGAAAACCAACTATCTTTTCGCCGCCATCCTGCTCTCCAGCACGCTGGGTGGGTTCATCAGCAGCCGGTCGATGAAGACCGTGTGCTGTTTGATCTCCGCCCTGATTGCGCTTTATGCCCTGTTGCGTCACCTGATCTGACGCACCCGGACGCTCCCTGAGGCTCCCTGAGGCTCCCGTCCCCCCGCTGTGCCCGCTCTCCCCGGGAGGGGGGAGGCCCACGCTCCCCCCTTTGGAGCGTCCTGAAAAACCTTCCCCCAGGGCTCAGGATTCCGGCAGGCCCGCCCCGGCTGACCCGGGCATTCCTGCAAGATCTTCTTGTATCTCCTTGTTTTGACAGGCATCCCGCCTGCCAACTCTCCCTCAACCGCCGTCCGGCTGGGCGTTGCCGACCGTCCGTCACCTCATGCTGACGGATCTCGGGGTACACCCTATGGTGGGATGGCACGTCCGAAGGCTCCGCCTGATAGTGGCGGCATGAGGGGAGATCAAGACATGCGACACCGATTCGCCAACCACCCGATGGGGCATCCGCACCACCAGTTCAGTCTGGTGATGCAGCGCATCCTGCGTCAGACCGAACTGCTGATGCAGCGTCGCCTATCCACTGCAGGGGCCACCGCTGAGGCCGAGCATCCGTCCCTGGACGGGCTGGAAGTGACGGAATCGACCTGGGACGACTGGGCCGAAGCCGTGCACCACCGGGACGACCCGTCGGCCCGCTGACCCTCAGCCGTCCTGACGCGCAAAGCGGATGCTGGCCGCAGGAGCCGCGGTCATGGACGGCCCAAAACTGTTGAGGTGACTCAAGATGCGGGTGTGGTGCGCTGAGATCTGCGCGGCGGTCAGTTCGCCGTCGTCGATGGTGCTGTGCGCATCCGCGGCCAGGGTCACGTCATAGCCTGAAGACAGCGCGCGGCGGACCGTGGTGTCCACACAGTAATCACTCTGCAGGCCGCCGATCACCAGGTGGCGAATGCCCAGCATGCGCAGCAGCGCATCCAGGTCGGTGCGGTGGAAAGAGTCCGGGGAGGTCTTGCGGATGCGCGGATCACCGGCCTTGACGTCAAGGCGGCTGTCCAGCTGCCAAGCGTCGGTCCCGTGCTGGAGACCGCCGTCCTCTTCCTCGTGCTGCACAAAAATCACCGGCACACCTGCCGCGCGGGCCTCTTCGGCCATACCGTTGAGTCGTGCGATGACGTTGTCAATGTCATGGCAGGCATAACGCCCATTGCAGAGCATGTGCTGCACGTCAATGATCAGGAGGGCAGTGCGGGAGGACATGGCAAATGGGCCAATAAAAGGCACTCAATGCGGGAGATGTCCGAGCATACGCCAGAGCCTGTGACGCACCGCCGCCAAATGGCGAATGGTGCGTGATTGCCCATTGAATGGGGGACTGAGGTCCCTGAACCCCGCCCAATGACGGCGGTCAGACCGTCAGGTTGGCATGCCGGCCTGAGCCCGTTTCATCTGCTCCCCAAACACCTGCTCCATCGGCTTTTTCTCGGGGAGCACATACACAATGCCACCGCGCTTGCCCATGATCGGCCAGAGCTGGTTTTCGAAGAACTTTACCGGCATGTTGATGCAGCCATAGCTGATGCGGTTGTCCTTCGGTGTGGGGGTGGCGAGTCGCTCCAGGCGGCGTTCGGCGGGGTTGGTCACCCGCACACGGTGCATGGAGACCGCTGCGTCGTAGTCCACCCACAGCACGTCTTCATTCATCGCATTGCGACCGGGCTGCGCCACAAATCGGCCAGCGGCCGTCGTGCGCTCGGAGGGGCGAACCTCGGCAATCGGGCGCAGGCCGATGCCCGCCACGCTGTCGTCACCAGCGGCGTATCCCAGCAGCACCGGCGTCGCGCCGGCCAGCTTGCCGTCTGGATAAAACACGAATACCTGGGCCTGGCGTTTGTCCAAGATGGCGAACGGACGACCGCCGTGGTCATAACCGGCCATCACCCAGCTGGCGAGCTGTCGGGCCTGCACGGAGGCCTTGGCCTTTCCAAAGTCGGCCTTGCCGCCCATGACCACTTTCGGGCGAGGCGGAATGTTGCCGGCGGCTCGCAGCGCGCTGTCCTGCACGACCGGATCCGGCTGCTGCACGGCCCGGGCCTGCTTCATGACATAGGTGGCCGCAGGCCAGGCGATGGCCGCGGCCGCCAGACCCAATGCCAGACCCTGAGCGGCCCATACCGCGCGCTCGCGGACAGACTCGGACGCTGGTTTCACCGGCGTCACGGGCTCCTGGGGTGTTTCATCACCGCTGGAATATCCGCTTGATGCGCGCAGCATGGCATCCCCTCACATGGGTCGGGAACGTGGGCCTGGGGCGTCAGCCCTTAGTTGCGGTCAGCGCGGGGCGCCGGGGTACCGGCCGACGTCGGCTCGGTGGGCAGGGGGTCCTGCTGGGAAGCGGCGTTCTGGTTTTGCCAGGTGTTGTCCTGGGTTTGCATCTGCTGCTGACCCGGTGCCGAGTTCGATTGCGACTCGCTGTAGGTCTGCTGCTGCGGGTTGGCGCTGCTGGCTGCCGGGTCGGCCGACTGGGCCATGCTCTGTTCAGCCGGGACAGCCTGCTGAGACGGGTCGGTCATGGTCGCGGGTTGCTGTTGCTGCGTTGTCTGGGTCTGCGTGGCGTCGGTCGGATTCTCGACTTGCGCATAGGCCAGACCCAGCACGCTCGCAAAAGCGGTCAGGGCGACAGCACCGGTCACAAGGGATTTGGTCGGGTTCATCAGTCTCTCCTTTAGGCTTGATTGGCTAAGCCGATCGCTGGATCGGGTAGGGATAACTGTGGACCTTGCGCCGGGCTTTGTGCGTGAGTTGATGCCGTCTGCGCTTGTAGGACAAAAGGACGATTGCAGATGGATACTAGGCTGCAATGCCGCGCCACGCCAGGAATGTCACCGTCAGCAATGCGGGCACCAATGCCAGCCAACCCACTTGCACAAAGGCCAGTGCACCCAGAATGGCGCCAGTCCCGAACGCCACAATCGGCCAGAGCATCTTCTGAATGCGGCTGCGCAGCTCTGGCGAGCCTTGGCCAATCAGGCAGTCGGTCAGGTCCAGCACCAGTTGCGTCACATTGCCGGTCATCACCGTGTGCGGTGTCAGCTTGCTCAGCAGCAGGCGGCCCATGCCGTTTTGCAGACCCATGGCGGCGGCACCCATCAAACCGGCGGCAATGGCCAAGGGGTGTTCCGAGCCTCGAATCGGATGTCCCCACCACCCTGCCAGCATGAAGCCCAGCAGCAAGAGCGCTTGAAGACTGAGCAGCGACCGTATGGCGTTGTAGCCATGACGCTCGCAGCACAGCGCAATCACCCGGGACGCGGCCACGGCCAGGATGAAAGCCGGAAACGCCAGCAGCTTGAGCAGCACGCCATGGCCGGGCCGGGCCAGCTCGGCGCCGATCAGCACGAAGTTGCCGGTGACGTGGGCCGTGAACAGGCCGAACAGGGCGACGAATCCAAGGGTGTCGACATAGCCCGCCACGCCAGCCAGCAGCGTGGCGCTGGCATTGGAAGGCAGCGGCGCGACACCCGGCCGCGCGGGGAGGGTGGAGGAGGGGGACGTGCTCATAGGACTTCGCAGAAGAAAGAAGAGGGGAGGAAGGGGGACTGCGTCATCCTGACGATCTTTCGCGGGATCGTCTTATCCCATTCGGGCACAGGCTTGCGGGAGCACCCTGTACCGCTCGGTGACGGAACGCGGCATTCGTCTGCGCCCGTTACAGAGACTGTGACAACGGATCGCCGGCGCGGCCAAAAAAGCATCCGCTCTCAGAACAATAGGCATAGGCCCTAACCCCGTGAATGCCCTGATTCGCGCTAGGGGTTCCTTTGAGAGAAAACCCCGACGTTCGGTGTGCGGCATTCGTCACATTCCGCCCTTGCGGAGGCCACGCGCCCCGCGCCATCGGCATTCACCCCTCGCACGAACAACGGAGTCGTCATCCGCACGAACTCGTGCAAACGTGCACAAGTTGTCGCGTGAACGCTATATACGTCCGTACAGAGTGTGGGGTTGTGCAGTTTCGTCAATCCTTACGTTCAATATGTGCGGTCTCGCGCAGAAGCGCTCAGTCTTTACCGGTTGTAACGAGTGAGCGGTTCCTAACGAAAGTGACTTCCGGCTGCTGTCAGGCCGGAGTTTTACGTACATCCTGGCGCTGCTTTGGCGTCAGGATTCGCGCCCTGGCTGGCGGCGGACGGAGGGGTCTGCGCGCCGGTGTAGTAACCGAAGAAAAGGCCCACGGGCCCATTCATCATTTCAGGAGGACCCATGTCTTCAGTGCTGACCGACCCGAGCGTCGCGCCCAGCAGCGCAAGCTGGCTGAGCAAAGAGCGCACGATTGCCGCGCCCGGCTTCAATCGCTGGCTGGTGCCGCCCAGTGCGCTGGCCATTCACCTGTGCATCGGGATGGCCTATGGCTTCTCGGTGTTCTGGCTGCCCTTGTCCAAGCTGATGCAGACCGCCGGCACCGGCGCCGCCTGCGGCAAGGACGTGGGCTTCCTCGACCAGCTGTTCACCACCCAGTGCGACTGGACCGTGACCACGCTGGGCCTGATGTACACGCTGTTCTTCGTGTTCCTGGGTTGCTCGGCCGCCATCTGGGGCGGTTGGCTGGAACGTGCCGGCCCGCGCAAGGCTGGCCTGGTCAGCGCGCTGTGCTGGTGCGGCGGCATGATGATCTCCGCCCTGGGCATCCACACCCATCAGCTCTGGATGATGATCCTGGGCTCCGGCGTGATCGGTGGCATCGGCCTGGGTCTGGGCTACATCTCGCCCGTGTCCACGCTGATCAAGTGGTTCCCGGACCGTCGTGGCATGGCCACCGGCATGGCCATCATGGGCTTCGGGGGTGGCGCCATGATCGGCTCCCCGCTGGCCGTTGAACTGATGAAGAACTTCGCCACGCCCACCGACCCGGGCGTGATGCAGACCTTCGTGGTCATGGCGCTGATCTACTTTGCCTTCATGGTTGCCGGTGCCCTGGGCTACCGCGTGCCGCCGTCGGGCTGGAAGCCGGAAGGCTGGACGCCGCCGGTCGCTGCCGCCAGCAACACCATGGTCACCCAGCGTCACGTGCATGTGAAGAAGGTCTGGGGCATTCCGCAGTTCTGGTTGGTCTGGATCGTGCTGTGCATGAACGTGAGCGCCGGCATCGGCGTGATCGGCATGGCCAGCCCGATGCTGCAGGAAATCTTCGGCGGCTCGCTGATCGGTGTGGACGCCAAGTTCGGTGAGCTGGACAAGACCCAGCTGGCCGCCATTGCCGGCATCGCCGCTGGCTTTGCCGCCCTGCTGAGCCTGTTCAACATCGGTGGCCGCTTCTTCTGGGCCACGCTGTCCGACAAGCTGGGCCGCAAGCTCACCTACACGATCTTCTTCGTGCTGGGCGGCCTGCTCTACGCCAGCCTGCCCAGCAGCGCTGCGGCCGGTCACAAGCTGGCCTTCGTGGGCGCGGTGTGCATCATCTTGTCGATGTATGGCGGCGGCTTCGCCACCGTGCCGGCCTATCTGGGCGACCTGTTCGGCACCCAGATGGTGGGCGCCATCCACGGCCGTCTGCTGACCGCCTGGGCCACCGCCGGCATCCTGGGCCCGATCGTCGTGAACTTCATGCGTGACTACCAGCTGGGCCTGGGCATCCCGCGTGAGCAGGTCTACAACCAGACCATGTACATCCTGGTGGGGCTGCTGATCATTGGTTTGATCGCCAACCTGCTGGTGCGCCCGGTCGCGGACAAGCACTTCATGACCGACGCTGAACTGGCGGTCGAGAAGCAGCTGGCCAGCGAGCGCGCCGCCGCCAACGAAGTGGGCAGCGGCCCCGGCGTTGGCAAGGCGACTCCGGCCTTCGTGGTGATCCTGGCCTGGCTGGCCGTGGGCATTCCGCTGGCGTGGGGCATCTACCGCACCGGCCTGACGGTGGCCAAGCTGTTCGCCTGACCTTGAACCGCCCGCCGCCCAGGTTGCACCCGGGGCGGCGCGGCCTGGGGGCATGACCCCTCGCGAGCGCGTCCGCGCGTTCGCCTTTATTCTCAGCCTCGCCCCGTCGGCGGCCTGTCATCGGCGCCCCGGGGCGAGCTTCGTTGAGGCCCTTCCGCAGGAAGGACCTCGACGTCACTGACGCCAGAGCCGAGGACCGGATGAGCGAACAAAAAATCCACTTCTACAAGGGCCCCGCCGGTGGATGGGGCGCGCTGCGCAGCGTCGCCAAGCATCTGCAGGAGCAGGGCATTGCGGTGAAGGGCGCCAAGACGCTGCTGTCGGCGAATCAGCCCGACGGCTTCGATTGCCCCGGCTGCGCCTGGCCGGACCGCGACCACCGCTCCACCTTTGAGTTCTGCGAGAACGGCGCCAAAGCCATCTCCGCGGAAGCCACGGCCAAGCGCGCCACGCCCGAAGTGCTGAGCGCCCACACGGTGAGCTGGCTGGCCGAGCAGTCCGACTACGACCTGGAAAACATGGGCCGCATCACCGAGCCCATGATGTATGACCCGGCCACCGATACCTACCAGCGCACCACCTGGGACGCCGCCTTCGAGCTGATCGGACGCAAGCTCAACGAGCTGGCCGACCCCAACGAAGCGCTGTTCTACACCTCGGGCCGGGCCAGCAATGAAGCGGCCTTCCTGTATCAGCTGTTCGTGCGGGAATTCGGCACCAACAACTTCCCCGATTGCTCGAACATGTGCCACGAGCCCAGCGGCCAGGGCCTCAAGCCCACCATCGGCATCGGCAAGGGCACGGTCACGCTGCACGACTTCGAGAAGGCCGACGCCATCTTCGTCTTCGGCCAGAACCCCGGCACCAACCACCCGCGCATGCTGGGGGAGCTGCGTGAAGCCTCCAAGCGCGGTTGCAAGATCGTCAGCTTCAATCCGCTGCGCGAGCGCGGTCTGGAGCGGTTTGCCGATCCGCAGAACAAGATGGAAATGGCCACGCTGGGCAGCACGCCGATTTCCTCGCACTACTTCCAGCTGCGCATCGGCGGCGACATGGCCGTGATGAAGGGCCTGTGCAAGCGGGTGCTGGAGCTGGACGATGCCGCCGTGGCCGACGGCCGCGAGCGGGTGCTGGATGTGGCGTTCATCGAGCAGCACACTGCCGGTTTCGACGCCTTTGCGCAGAGCATCCGTGACGAGGACTGGGAGACGCTGGAAGCGGAATCCGGCCTGTCGCAGGAGCAGCTGTGCGCGGCCGGCGACCTCTATGCCGAAGCCAAGCGCGTCATCATCTGCTGGGGCATGGGCATCACCCAGCACCAGTATTCGGTGGCCACCATCCAGCACATCGCAGCGCTGCTGATGCTGCGCGGCAATATCGGCCGTGAAGGCGCGGGCGCCTGCCCGGTGCGCGGTCACAGCAATGTGCAGGGCGACCGCACCATGGGCATCTACGAGAAGCCGGCCCCGGCGTTCCTGGATCGCCTCGGCAAGGTCTTCGGCTTCGAGCCGCCGCGCGAGCATGGCTACGGCACGGTCGAGGCCATCCAGGCGATGCTCGACGGCAAGGCCAAGGTCTTCATCGCCCTGGGCGGGAATTTCGCCTCGGCCACGCCGGACACGCTGGCCACCTGGAAGGCCCTGCGCAGTACCGATCTGACGGTGCATGTCACCACCAAGTTCAACCGCAGCCACACCATCCACGGCAAGGCCGCGCTGGTGCTGCCTTGCCTGGGTCGCACCGAGATCGACATGCAGGCCGGCGGCCCGCAGGGCGTGACGGTGGAAGACTCGATGAGCATGGTGCACATCTCCAGCGGCATGAATGCGCCGGCGTCCGAGCATCTGCTGTCCGAGCCGATGATCGTGGCCCGCATGGCCGCCGCCACGCTCAAGCACAGCAAGACGCCGTGGCTGTGGATGGTGGAGGACTACAGCCGCATCCGCGACAAGATCGAGGAAGTCTTCGACGACTTCAAGGGCTTCAACGAGAAGATCAAGACGCCCGGCGGCTTCCGTCTGCGCAACACTGCCAGCGAGCGGGTGTGGGCCACGCCGGCCGGCAAGGCCACCTTCATTCCGTTTGCCCTGCCCACCGACACGCCGGTGCATCAGGCGCGCGAGCGTCTGCGGGAGCACAAGACGGTGGTGTTCAATCTGGCCACCGTGCGCTCGCACGACCAGTACAACACCACCATCTACGGCATGGACGACCGGTATCGCGGCGTCTGGGGCCATCGCCGGGTGGTCTTCATCCATCCGGAGGACCTCAAGGCCATCGGCATGAAGGCCGGCGAGTGGGTGGACATCACCAGCGTCTACAGCGACGGGCAGGAACGTCGTGCGGACAAGTTCGTGCTCATCGAGTACGACATCCCGCGCGGGTGCCTCGCCAGCTACTTCCCGGAGACCAACAGCCTGGTGCCGCTGTCCAGCGTGTCGATTGGCGCGGGCACGCCCACGTCCAAGTCGATTCCCGTGGTGCTGACGCTGCGTCCGCAGGACACGCCGATTCCGCAGGAACAGGCGCGGTCGGTGGAAGGCGCTGCGGTTTGAGGCGCTGATGGAAGGCTGGGCGGATGCATCGACGCGGAGCGATTCCCATGGCGGACTCGCAAGCTGAGGCCACTGGCAGGGGTGACCCTGTCGACGAGCCCGGTGACGAGTCCGGTGACGACGCCGCCGATGAACCTGCAGAAGGCCCCGCCTTCGAAACGCAGGCCCGGCTGGCCTTGCAGGCGCTGGCGGAGCTGGACGGCGGCAAGGGGGTGTCCCTGCCCCGTCTGGCCAAGCGCACCGGTCTGCGGGTCAGTGTGCTGCTGCGCCTGTTCACCCTGCTGAGCGATGCCCGGGTCGGTGACACCACCGGCCCTGGCTGGGTGCGACTGGCGCTGGAAGAGGACGGCCGCTGGATGGCCAGCATGACAGCAGCCGGGCGAGGGGATCCCGATCAGTGGGATCATTCGTCCCCATGAGCAGTCGTTCCTCCCTCCCGTCCGCCGTCACGCCTGACCCGTCGGCGGATGTACCGCTGGACGCTTGTGCGCTGGCCTCCTCTCACCCTGACCTGGATGCGGCCGATGTGCCACTGCCCGCTGCACTGGTGAGCGTCCGTCCGACCCGTCTGGGCGGTCCGGCGCGCGGCGGCGATGAGGAGTGGGTGGCCGAAGAGGTGCCGATCGCGCTGGAATACAACGGGCTGTCGCATGCGGTGATGCTGGCCACGCCGCTGGATCTGGAAGACTTCGCGCTGGGCTTTTCGCTGAGCGAGAACCTGATTGGATCGCCAGCGGACTTGCTGGATGTCGAGGTGCAGACCCGTGCGCAAGGCGTGGCGCTGCAATTGCGGGTGACGGCGCGGTGTGAGCTGATGCTCAAGGAACGGCGTCGCACGCTGGCCGGTCGCACCGGCTGTGGCCTGTGTGGCACGGACAGCCTGGATCAGGTGTTCCGTCCGCCCAGCCGGCCCTTGCCGCCCTTGCCGGTTGACCGCTCGCAACTCATCCCGGTGCTGTCGCGCGCCATGCGTGAGCTGTCGGAAGCCCAGCCGCTTCAGCAGCGCAGCGGGGGCATTCATGCGGCGGCCTGGTGCAGTCCGCAGGGCGAGGTGCTGATGGTCCGGGAGGACGTCGGTCGGCACAACGCGCTGGACAAGCTGGTGGGGGCCTTGGCCCGGGCCCAGATCGATCCATCGCAGGGGTTTGCCGCGGTCACCAGCCGGGCGAGTTTTGAGATGGTGCAGAAGGCGGCGGGGGCTGGCATTGCGCTGCTCGCGGCGGTGTCCGCGCCGACGCATCTGGCCATTCGTACCGCGCAGGCCTGCGGACTCACGCTGGCCGGCTTCGTCCGCGAGGGCCGGGCGACGCTCTACAGCTGAGCCAGCGCTCAGAACTTGCAGCCCAGGCCCAGGTGGGCTGAGACCTCCAGCGTGGTGTCGCCGTTCTGGCTCTTGCCGAGCTTGGACGGAAGCCGGAAGCGGGTGGCGCACTCGGTGGCGTCCAGACCCATGCTGCGGAGAAACTGCTTCGGGGCTTCCATGCCGACACTGATGGCGTGATGGGCGCGCTTGGGCGGCGGTCCGATCACGCTGGGTTCGCGCGGCAGTTCCACCAGCTGGATGTCCGGCATGGCGAAGGATTTGATGCGGCTTTCCGGGGCGGATGCGGCGCGCCAGTCCTGGGCGCTGAGCGGCAGGCGCATCGACAGGCGTGGCCGCAGGCTGAGCCAGCCGGTCGAGGGCAGGGACGCCGGTGCGGCATCTGCGGCCGCAGGCGGGATGGGGACGGTCGTGACGGTCGCCGGTGCGGTGCCGGGTCCCGATCCCGAAGTTGAAGTCGAGCCTGGTCCTGTGCTCGCTGGGGCCGCCAATGTCACTGCAGCGATGGATGGGGCTGTGCCCATGGCCGTCCCCGGCGCGATGCTGGCGATCGATGTCGCCATGGCAGCTGCTGCGGGACGGCTGGCGCCGACCTGCGCGGCGCTGTCCGCCGACCATGCCGGCAGCGCCGCGGCACTGATGGCCGTCACGCCTGCGACCCGAACCCACACACGGCCCGCCCTGCGACTGACAAGCTTGGCCATATGGCCTCCCCAACCCTGTGATCCCAGTCGCAGAGACTGATCCCGCTGGCTGAAGGCGGCCTGAAGTCTCGCGGCGCGGACGTAGGTGAAATTCCCTGTAGCTGGGGAAGACCCCGAGCGGCGGTCTGCAAACTCTTGAAACAAGCCGAACGCGGATCCAACGAACGCCAGCTTTGTCCCGGCCACTACGGGGGCAAGACGCTCTGCCGATCACCCGGCGTCCTCTGTGCTGCTCCTGCCGGCCTCGTTTTTGATGCGGCAAGGAATGTGTTTAGGGCGATCCAAAATTTATGTTGGTGATAAACTCGTGGCGACACTCTGGACCTGCGATCCCTCGCAGTTGCCCCCACACCGCGGCAAGGGATGCGTGCTGAAAGGGTGGGGCCCGTTGTTCAACCTGAGCATGTTGCAAGCTCGCTTGCGCGCCGGTCTGCTTGACCTGGATCTCGACCAGCATTGCTGGGTCGCCACCCGAGGCTGCTGGAATGAACTGTTGAAGCTGACATGGACACCTGGCCACCACCTCCGACGGCTGCTGCTGGCATTGCGTCCGGGCCATCACCGGCAAGGCGGAGACTTCGTCAATGCCCAGTGGTGTCAGGACTCCAACGGTGCGCTGTGGGCCTGCGATGCCTACAGGGTCCATGTGGATGAATACAACGACTTTCGTCGAACGCCCAAAGGACTGGCGTACTACGTGAAGTTTTCGATCGATGAGAGCGGTGCACTCTGCCTGGTGCTGATTCAGTGCCACCTGGACCGCTATCGAAGTCGGGCCTAGCCCGTCTCTTCCCAGGAGTTTGTATGCCTCGCCCGACCGCCATGACCTGCCCGACCTGCCGTACCTGCCGCCAAGGCTCCCTGAAGCCCATTGAGCGCGTCGAGACCTTCCATCCCCCGGGTGTTCCCCCCGTGGAAGTGGCGCTGCTGGCAGCACGCTGCAGCCATTGCGGCAAGGAAACGGACCTGGCCTCCCAGCTGGAGGAGAACCTTCGTCGCCGTGCGGCGCGCAAGGTGCACTATGGCCTTCATCTGCTGGGCGAAGAGATCCTCGCCTTCCGGCGCTATTGGGGCCTGACGCAGCAAGCAGCGTCGCGGATCTTCGGGAAGGGGATCATCGCGTTCTCCCGTTACGAATCCGAAAAATCCTTCCCGGACGAGAGCACGACCAAACTGATTCGCGCTGCGATGCGCCACCCGCAGTTGCTCAAGGAATTGGCCGATGAATCCGGCATTGAAGTGCCGCTCTGGGAAGAGCGGCTTCTACGACCGGTCGCTGCGCAGTCGTCACCGATCGACGTTCAGCAGTCTCCGGCCCCGCGCTCCCGCGCGGCACTCGGTCCCCCCGCCCCTATCACCCAGGGGACCGCACTCAAGCGCCCAAAGGCGCTGAGGCGAGAGGCCGCCCCGGCGGTTCGATGAACGGGACCATGAAAAAGGGCCGCAAGCGCGGCCCTTGAAGGGAGAGCAGTCGTCGGCGATCAGGTCACCAACCCCAGCAGCCTTGGCAGCGCCAGGGACAATCCCGGCCAGTAGGTCACCACCAGCAGGAAGCCCAGCATCGTCAGCAGCCAGGGCCAAACGGCCACCGTCAGCTCGGTAATGCCCATCTTGGTGATGCCTGAAGCCACATACAGGTTGAGCCCCACCGGCGGATGGCACAGGCCCACCTCCATGTTGACCGCCATCAGAATGCCCAAGTGCACCGGGTCCACCCCCAGCTTGGCCGCCACCGGGAACAGGATGGGCGCCATGATCAGCACGATTGCCGCCGGGTCCATGAAGTTGCCCGCACCCAGCAGAATCAGATTGACCAGCAACAGGAACACCACCAGCCCGAAGCCCTGGGCCGACATCCAGGCCGCCATCGTCTGCGGAATCTGCTCCGATGCCATCAGGAAGCTGAACAGCACCGCATTGGTGATGATGTAGAGCAGCATCGAGCTCATGGCCGCTGCCTTGAGCAGCACGCGCGGCACGTCCTTCAGCCCCATGTCCTTGTAGACGAACACCGAGATGATGAAGGCGTACACCGCCGCCACTGCCGCCGCTTCCGTCGGGGTGAACTTGCCGCTGTAGATGCCGCCGATCACCACCACGATCAACATCAGGCCCCAGAAGCTCTCGCGGAAGGCCTTGAAGCGTTCCGCCCAACTGGCGCGTTCCATGCGCGGATAGTTGAACTTCTTGGCCCGATACCAGGTGGTGATGCCCAGCAGCAGCGACAGCACCAGACCCGGCACCACCCCCGCCATGAACAGCTGACCCACCGAGGCCGTGCCCACGCTTTCCCCGTTGGGCCCGGTGGCCGACATGCCGGCCGTGGCGATGGAGAACATCACCAGGTTGATTGACGGCGGGAACAGGATGCCCAGCGCCCCGGACGTGGTGATCACGCCGGCACCGAACTGCTTCGGATAGCCCTGCTTGGTCATCGCCGGCAGGATGATCGAGCCCACCGCCACCACCGTGGCCACGGACGAGCCGGAAATGGCCGCGAACATCGCGCAGGCCAGCACGCCCGCCAGGCCCAGGCCGCCAAACCAGTGACCGATCATGGTCGTGGCGAAATGGATGATCCGTTTCGCCACCCCGCCATGCGTCAGGAAGTTGCCCGCCAGGATGAAGAAGGGCACCGCCATGATCTCGAACTTCTCGATGCCGGTGAACAGCTTCAGGGCCACCGATTCAATCGGCACCTGCGTCATCGTGAAGAGATAGGTCAGGACCGTCAGGCCCAGCGAGATGGAGATCGGCATGCCGGTGAGCATCAGCATCACCAGCAGCGAAAAGATGATCAGGGTGTTCATGGACGCAGCTCCTCCTGGGCCAGGGCCGTCGGCGTGGCCGGCGAGGGGTTGTCTTCAATGCCATCCACATGGCCGTGGTCCGCATGCGGCACGTCGCCGGTACGGATGAAGTGCCAGCACACCTGCAGGAAACGGAAGCACATCAGGTAGCTGCCCAGCGGCACGCAGGCATAGGCGATCCAGGTCGGGATCTCCATGTCCGGCGAGGTCGGACCTTCCGGAATCTCGCCCGGATCACGACCAAGCGCATGCAGGAAGGCGTAGTGCGCGCCGTTTTCCCAGACGAAGGTCGCGCCCAGCGTGCCGATGGTGGCGGTGAACACCGCCCCGGCCAGCAGGCTGAAGATCACCAGGTACTTCGCATGCTCGGGCTTGAGCTTGCGCACGATGACGTCCACGCCCACGTGGGTGCCGGCGCGCACGCCATAGGCCGCGCCGAACTTGGCCATCCACACAAACATGTAGATGCACAGTTCCTGGGCCCAGCTCACGTCAATGCGGATGATCCAGTCCTGCAGCACCGGCACGCCGGCCAGGAAGCGGTGCAGCACCGCCATTGCGATCACCAGCGTCGCCGCCGCCATGAGGAGGCTGATCAAGCCCTCCTCCAATCGATCCAGCCATTTCATAGCAAATCCCCCAGACCGCATGCGGCGACGGACGCTCGCGGGGACTGGGAGGACGGCGTCGCCATCACCCGGTCTCCCGCGACAAAGTCCGTCCGCCGGTGGCGGCGTTCAGGTGTCGAGGTGAGTTATTGCGGCTTGACGAAACCGGCCGCCTTGTAGGCTGCCTCGATGGTGGCCTTGCCGACGCGGCCTTCCATGTCGCGGTGCACCGACATCAGGGCCAGCTTCCATTCATTCACTTCGGCCGGCGTCAGGGTGTAGATGGTGGTCTTACCGCTGGCGCGGATCTTCTCCAGCGCCTGCTGGTTCTCGGTGGCGGCAATCGCGTTGGCATAGACCGTCGAGTCCTTGACGCTGCTGTCCACCACCGCACGCAGATCGGCCGGCAGGCCGTCATAGAACTTCTTGTTGATGATCAGCGCATAGGCCAGGTGGCCGTGGTTGCTGAGCGTGGTGTGCTTCTGCACTTCATAGGTCTTCTGGGTGTAGAAGTTGGACGGCACGCCTTCGGTCCCGTCCACCACGCCCGACTGCAGCGCCTGATACAGCTCGGAGAACGCCATCACCTGCGGAATCGCGCCCAGGGCGCGCATCTGCGCGTCCAGCACCTTGGAGCTCTGGATGCGCATCTTCAGGCCCTTGAAGTCGGCCACGTGATGCAGCGGCTTGTTGGCGCTCATGATGTGGAAGCCGTTGTCCCAGAAGGCCAGGCCCTTGATGCCCTTGGGCTCCAGCTTCTTGAACAGCTCCATGCCCAGGGTCTGGGTGGTGTTGCGGAAGGCGGCGTCGTCCTTGAAGAGGAAGGGCAGGTCAAAGACCTCGAATTCCTTCACGCCCAGCGGACCGAACTTGGCCAGGGACGGCGCCAGCATCTGCACCGAGCCCAGCTGCAGGGCTTCGAGCTCTTCCTTGTCCTTGTAGAGCTGGCTGTTGGGGTAGACCTCCACCTTCAGGCGGCCCTTGCTGCGCTCTTCCACCAGCTCCTTGAAGCGCTGGGCGCCCTTGCCCTTGGGCGTGTCCGGGGCCACGACGTGGCTCAGCTTGATGACGATGGGCGCCTGGGCAAATGCACCCAGGCCGGTGGACAGACCGGCAACCGCCACGGCGGCGGACAGCAACAGGCGGCGGGGGAAGGCAGCGGACATGGAGGTCTCCTGATGGACTTCTGATCTTGTGGGCCAGGCATGAAGGTAGGGACGGACGTCCCAGGCCTTGCCTTGCATGCGGCGGATTGTGGAAACGCTGGTCGCTGCCGCCCAGTTGTGGACTTCCACATCCGGGGCGTTTGGGCCCGTCCTTCATCGCCAATCGCCCGCTGCTGCCGCCTGCGTCGCTCTAGACTGCGGGCATGCGCATGCTTGTTCCCGGATTCGAAGCCCTGCGGCGTGCCAGCTGGGTGCTGCCCCTGCTGCTGGCGCTGGCCTTTGCCGCGTCGGTGGCCGCATGGCTGCGTCACAGCGATGCGCGCGATCTGGAAGAAGAGCGGCTGACCCTGATTGCCGACACCCTGTCGCTGGAGGCCCGCATCAGCGACTGGCTCACCGCCGAGCATGCGGTGGTGGACCGTCTGGCGCTGCAACTGCCGCGGCGGGTGGATGACCAGTTCCTGCTCAACCATCCGGATGTGGCCGAAGGGCTGCGTCGGCTGTGGGTGGGGGTGACGGTGCTGGATGCCAACAACCGGGTGGTGGCCCATGTGCCGCATTTCGTGCCGGAGGCGACACCGCCGCGCGAGCGCACCGGCGTGAGCCTGGACGACGGCGGCGTGACCGCCCACTGGAGCGCCGACCGGCCTGGCGGCGGTCGGCTGATCGTGCGCTTTGCGCCGACCGCGCTACTGCGTCAGACGGTGCCCTGGTGGCTGGCCCAGAAATACGACGTGCGGCTGGTGGATGCCCTGGGCCAGCGCCTGGCCCAGACCGGCAGCGATGAAGCCCAGGCCGGCACCCAGGGCTACCGAATCAGCATGGACCCGGCCATGCGGGAGACCTGGCTGGAGCTCAACACCCGCGAGCGCCACATTCCCTGGTGGACCACGCTGGCCGGCCCCTTGATGGGCGTGTTCATCGTGCTGTCGGCGCTGGCCAGCGTGATGCTGCGGCGTCAGATGCGCGAGGTGCGACGGGCCGAAGGCGAAGCGCGGACCGAGGCGGCCTGGCGCCGCGCGGTGGAAGATTCGCTGACGGTGGGCCTGCGCGGGCGCGACCTGGAAGGGCGTGTCACCCACGTCAACCGCGCCTTCTGCGACCTGGTCGGCTACAGCGCCGAAGAGCTGCTGGGCAGCCTGCCGCCCATGCCCTACTGGCTACCGGACGACATGGAAGACAGCCTGCGGCGGCACCGCCGCAACATGGCCGGCGGCGCGCCGCGGGAGGGCTACGAAGCGCGCTGGTTGCGCAGCGACGGGCGCATCGTGGAGGTGATGATCTTCGAGGCGCCGCTGGTGGATGCGGGCGGCCGGCAGATCGGCTGGATGGGCTCCATCGTGGACATCAGCGCGCGAAAGATGGCGGAAGAGCGCGAGCGCCGCCAGACCGAGGCGCTCGCCCATCAGGCGCGGCTGAGCACGCTCGGGGAGGTGGCATCGGCGCTGGCGCATCAGCTGAACCAGCCGCTGGCGGCCATCACCGGCTACAACGCCGGGGCGCTGCGCATCCTCGAGCGCACTGGTCCGCCGGACGACATGGTGATGGAAGCCCTGCGGCGGCTGGGCGAGCAGGCCACCGAGGCCGGGCGCATCGTGCAGCGCATCCGCGCCTTCCTGACGCGGCGGGCGCCGCAGCCGGAGGTCTGCACCATGGCCGACATCGTCGCCCGGGTGCTGGCACTGCTCAAGCGTGATCTGCGAAACCTGCGGGTGGAGCAGGCACTGCCGGCGGACCTTCCACCGGTGAATGCGGATGCGGTGCTGATCGAGCAGGTGCTGATCAACCTGATCCGCAACGCGGCCGATGAATTGCAGGCGCGGCCTCAGCCTGCGCCGCGGCCGCACATCCGCATCAGCGCGATGCTGGTCGGCCAGCGCTTTGTGCGGGTGGATGTCGATGACAACGGCCCGGGCCTGCAGGGGCGCGGCATCGAGCAGCTCACCACCGCGTTTTATTCGACCAAGCCGGAGGGCATGGGCATGGGGCTGGCGATTTGCCGCTCGGTGATCGAGGCCCACCACGGCGGCATGGAGGCGGGCACGAGCGCGCTGGGGGGCGCCCGCTTGAGCTTCACGCTGCCGCTGGCTGAAGAGGCAGCGGCACCGATATCGCCACCGATATCTGCATCCCTCGCACCAGGCCCGTCACCCGTCGCGCACGCGCCAGGCGCCAAAGACAGGCCGCCCGTGCCGGCTCACGGCTCTGCGCCGCTGGACACCAGACAGGAGAACACACCATGACCGACCTTGCCTCGACCGTGCACCTGGTGGACGATGAAGCCGCCGTGCGGGACGCACTGGCTTTCCTGATGCGCTCTCACGGCCTGAAGGTCAGCGCGCATGCGAGCGGGCCGGAGCTGCTGGAGGCACTGGAGAAGGAGCCGGACCCGATGGGCTGCATCGTGCTGGATGTGCGCATGGAGCCGCTGTCCGGCCTGCAGGTGCAGGATGAGCTGATGCGTCGCGGCGTGAAGCTGCCGGTGATTTTTTTGAGCGGCCACGGTGATATTCCGATGGCGGTGGATGCGATGCAGAAGGGCGCGATCGATTTCGTTGAAAAGCCCTTCAACGACCAGGCGCTGGTGAACAAGGTGCAGCGGGCCCTGGCCCTGGACACGCATCGCCACCGGGAGGCGGTGGCCCATGCGGATGCGGCCGGCCGCCTGGCCAGCCTCACCGACCGGGAACGTGAAGTGGCCCTGCGGGTGGCGGCCGGCAAGCTCAACAAGCAGGTGGCCGATGAGTTGGGCATTGCCATCCGCACGGTGGAAGTTCACCGCGCGCGGGCCTTCACCAAGCTGGGGCTGCGCTCAGCCGCGGAGCTGGCAACGCTGCTGGAGCGGTTCGAACTGAAGTGACCGGCTCAGCCGACGGTCGGCCGGGCACACAGTTCCAGACCCAGGCTGTTGAGCACTGCCAGCAGAGTTCTCAGCGTGGGGTTGCCGCCGTCACTGCAGGACCGATAGAGATGCTCCCGGGACAGGCCGCTTTCTTCGGCCACCTGCTTCATGCCTTTGGACCGTGCCACCACACCGAGCGCGTGAGCGATGTAGCCGGCGTCTCTCGTTTCAAAGGCGCTTGCCAGATAGACGGCGATGTCTTCCTCGGACGTCAGCCGCTGGCTCATGTCAAAAACGTTCAGCTTCTCCGCCATGTTCAAACTCTCCTTGGGCAAGGTCGATGGCAACGCGGATGTCGGCCTGCTGCGTGGATTTGTCTCCGCCGCAGAGAACGACTGTAGTTTATAAGCTACCCGTCCGAAATACCACGTACCAGTCAGTCCAAGCTTGCCTTCGGTCAAGCGCTTTGGATCACCAGCGACACGTTGCTGCCGCCAAAGGCGAATGAGTTCGACACGATCGCCCGCCCCGGGGCCAGATCGCGCGGGTGGCCTTCGATCAGGTCGACGATCTCGCGCAGCGGGCTATGGCGCACATGGGCGCTCACTGGCAGCCGTCCGCGGCGCAGGGCCTGGACGCAGGCGACCAGTTCCAGGGCGCCGCCGGCACCGATCAAGTGCCCATGCAGCGCCTTGGTCGCACTGACCGGCACACCGCGCGGACCAAACACCCGGGCCAGGCTTTCCGCCTCCACCGCATCCCCCACCTCCGTGGCGGTGCCATGGGCATTCACATAACCGATCTGATCCGGCGCCAGGCCGGCGTCGGCCAGGGCGGCCCGCAGCGCCCGTTCCTGTCCGTCCGCATCGGGCCGCGACAGATGCACCGCATCGACGCTATGCCCGTAACCGGCCAGCACGGCAAGCGCCGACGCGCCGCGTGCGCGGGCGTGCGACGCCGTCTCCAGCACCAGTGCTGCCGCCCCTTCGCCCAGCACCAGTCCGCGGCGCTGGTCGTCGAACGGCCGGCAGCTCTGCGACGGGTCGTCCGCATCCGGCGGCGCCATCACGCCCATGGCCTGCCAGGCCATCACCGAGCCCGGATTCAGCATCGCCTCCGAGCCGCCTGCCAGCACCACATCCGCCCGGCCCTGGCGCATCAGCATCAGCGACTCGCCGAGCGCCTGGGCCGAGGAGGCGCAGGCATTCGACACGCTCAGCATCGCCGCCCGCAACTGGTAGCGCATGGCCAGGTGCGACGCCGCTGAATTGCTCATCACCCGCACCACCGTGTAGGGATGCACCCGCGGCGCCGGTTTGGTCAGCACTTCCGTATAGGACTGCTGCAAGGCGTTGGAGCCCCCCAGGCCAGTCCCCCAGGCCACCGCCGCCCGGTCCGGCTGCTGCGCCAGCATCGGCAGGCCCGACTGCCGCCACGCCTGCGCCGACGCCTGCAGCGCCATCAGGCTGTGCCGGTCGTAGAGATTGCGCTGGGCCGGCGGCATCTCCTGCCCCAGTGGCGTCTCGATCGAGGCGGCCGCAAAGGGCATCAGCCCCCGGGCCGGATCGCCCGGATGCAAGCGCACGCCGGAGACCCCCGATTCCAACGCGTCGGCGAGGGACTCCGCATCCGGGCCGAGCGCACTGCAGGCGCCGATGCCGGTGATCCATATCTCTTCTCCGCTCATGAGCCTGCCTGTGCTGTGGCCACTGCCGGTGGCGGTGGTCGCTGTTGCTGTTGCTGTTGCTGTTGCTATTTCTGTTGCTGTCGTGTCCGCCGATGCAGCGGGATCAGGCGACCGCCGGGGTCCCCGGGGTCGAACCCGCCGGCTGCGCCGCCAGCAGGCTGTCCACCAGGGTGGCCAGTCCGGCCAGCGTCGGCGTCTTCATCGCCGCGTCGTGGTCGATCTGGATGACGTAGTGGTCTTCCACCGCGAACATGAAGTCCACCAGCATCAGCGAGTCCAGGCCGAGGTCGGCAAAGGTGGCCTGGCTGTCCAGGTCGGACTCCTGCAGGCCGAGTTCGCGGCAAGCCAGTTGGCGCAGGGATTCAAGCGTGTTGCTCATGGAATGTCTCTTCGGTGAGTGAATGGCGATGCGCCAGGGGGGACGGGTGCGAGAGCGGCTGCGCCAGCAGGCTGGCGCTCACCGGCACCCGGTTCAGGAGAAAGTCGCGGGCCGCATGAGCGACCGCGCTGCGTTCGTTGTCCAGCGTCAGCATGTGATAGCTGTGATGGAACCAGTGGACCTCGATCTGATCCGGCTTTGTGCCCAGACGACTCTGCAGTTCCTGCACCGAGCGCGGGCCGCTGACGTCATCCTCGCTGGCATGCAGGATCAGGGTGGGGGCCTGGATCTGCGGCAGGCCGGCGCGGACGAAGCGGATCATCCGGCTGGCCTGGTAGAGGGCGGCGGCGGACAGGGTGTCGGCACCGGCGGCGGACACATGCTCGGACATCATGGCCTGGGCCACCCAGGCCCGCAGCCGCTCGTTCTTGATGCCGTAGGGTTCGCGTTCCCGGAAGCTGAGCCACTGGCGCAGCGGCGGCACAAAGGCCAGCGGGAGCAGGCGGCGCCAGGGCGACACATTCCAGCCGTCGAAGTGCAGCGAGGTGGAGAGCAGCAACTGGGCCGCCACCGGGCGACGCAGTGCCACCGCCAGGGCCAGCACCGAGCCCATGGACAGGCCGCCCACGACCACCTGCTCATGGCGGGCGGCCAAGGCGTCGAAATGCTGCAGCGCCAACGCCAGCCAGTCCTCGAAACGGGTGACTGGGGCTTTCTGACCCTCGATTCCCTTCTCGGTGGACACGCCATATCCTGCCAGGGCGGGGGACTCGACCGCGTAGCCGGCCGTGCGCAGGGTACGGGCCAGTGGCATCAGCTCCAGCGGATTGGCGCACAGGCCATGCAGCAGCAGCACGGCCGGGCGCGGATCCCGCGGTGAGCCGCGTGGCGGCGTTTCCACAGCTTTCAGACCGGCGGTCGTCGGGCCGGATGCCGGGGAGGGCGGCATGCCGGGGGACCCATCACCCGACGACACGCCGGCTGAAAGCGGAGAATTGAATGAAGCAACCATGTCCGGCAGTCTGGCCGGGGTCGCTGTTGCGGACTTGTCGCCAAGCTTGCAGAAAGCTGTCCACGCCGTTGCCCTCAGGTTTCTGCAAGCCTGGTGGATGACGGGCGCAAGACAGCGGGTTTATGCTGATCACCATGCGCATCCTGTTGGTCGAAGACGATGAATTCCTGGCCGAATCCACGGCCCGGGCGCTCCGGTCCCAGTCCTGGGTCGTGGATGTGACCGGCCGTGGGGAGCCGGTCCCGCTGTCCCTGCGTGAGGACCGTTACGACTTGCTCATCCTGGACATCGGCTTGGCCGGCATCGACGGCTTCGAGACCCTGCGCCGGGTGCGCGCCCAGGGCAGCACCGTGCCGGTGCTGCTGCTCACCGCCCGGGATGCGGTGGAAGACCGGGTGCGGGGCCTGGAAGGCGGCGCCGATGACTATCTGGTCAAGCCCTTCGCCCTGAGCGAGCTGATCGCCCGTGCCCGTGCGCTGGTGCGCCGCAGCCAGGCCCGCTCCGGCAATGAACTGCAACTGGGCTCGCTGCGCATGGACCTGGAGGCCCGGCGGGCCTTTGTGCTGGATGAGCCACTGGCCCTGTCTGCCCGGGAATGGGATGTGCTGGGCTTCCTGCTGGCGCGCGCCGGCAAGGTGGTGGCCAAGGAACAGATCGGCTCGGCCAGCAATGGCTGGGAGCAGGGTGTGAGTGACAACGCCATCGAAGTCTGTGTGTCGCGGCTGCGCGCCAAGATCGAGCCGGCCGGCCTGCAACTGCGCACGGTCCGTGGGCTGGGCTATCTGCTGGAAGAAGTGCAGCCGGCCCGCCGATGACCGGGGGACCGACCCAGGCCCGGGAGGGCAGCGCCGCTGAGACGCCGCCCCGGAAGCTGCCCGAGGCAGGCACTGCACAGGCGCCGGCAGCAACACCGGACCTGGCTGTACCGCGGCGGCCCTCCCGTCTCAGCCTCAAGCAGCGCCTGCTGCTGTGGCTGATGGTGCCGGTGCTGGTGGCCGTGCCGGTGGCCGGGGTGGTGCTCTACCGCGTGATGCATGACACGGCTATCTCGTGGCTGGACCAGTCCCTGGGCGATACCGCCCTGGCGGTGGCCAGCCTGATCCACGACCGGGATGGGCAGATCTATGTGGACGTCTCCGGTCCGACAGACAGCGCCCTGCGCTTTGACCGCACCGACAGCGTCTATTACCTGGTGATGGATCCGGACGGCCGGGTGCTGCACGGGGACGCGTCGCTGAAAGGCCTGAAGCTGCCGCACCGCGCGGCCGGGGAGTGGTACTTCACCATCGCCACGCTCAATGACGAGGCGCTGCGGGTGGCCGTGCTCGGATCGGCCTGCCGCTTTGCGCAGTCCTGCCAGATCGTGGTGGCCGAGACCCTGCACAAGCGGGATGCGCTGCAGCGTCAGTTGCTGGCGGTGGTCAGCCTGCTGATCGGCGGCATGGCGGTGTTGCTGGCGGCGGCCGGCTGGTGGGCCACCCATCAGGGCCTGCGACCACTGGCCCAATTGAGCGCCGAACTCGAGCGCCGGGACCTGGCCCGGCTCGAGCCGCTGGCGGCGGAAGTGCCCGGCGAGTTGCGCCCCTTGATCGCCGCCTTCAACCGGCTGTTCGAGCGTCTGCGGCGCGCCTCCTCCGCCCAGCAGGACTTCCTGGCCAATGCCGCCCATCAACTGCGCACGCCGCTGACCTCGCTGCGCACCGACATCGACCTGGCGCTGCTGGAGCCGCACGACCCGCAGGTCGAGCCGCTTCTCAAGCGGCTGCAGAAGTCGGTGGACCGCAGTGCGCGTCTGGCGCAGCAGATGCTGTCGATTGCCCGGGCCGAGGCGGAGCCGACGCAGCGCGAGGTGCCGCTGGACCTGCGCGACATCGCCGCCCAAGTGGCCGAGGACTGGGTGCCCCGCGCGCTGGAAACCGGCATGGACCTGGGCTTTGAATTGAGCGACGCGCCGGTGCTGGGCCAGGGCTTCCTGCTGCGGGAGTTGCTGGAGAACCTGCTGCACAACAGCCTCAACTACGCCGGCGCGGCGGCGCGCATCACGGTGCGCACCGGCACGCAGGACGGCTGGGCTTTCCTGGAGGTGGAGGACAACGGCCCCGGCATTGCGCCGCAGGACCGGGCTCGTGCGCTGCAGCGTTTTCAGCGCGGCAGTGAAGCCAAGTCCACCGGCAGCGGCTTGGGGCTGGCGATTGCGGTGGACATCGCCCAGCGCCATGCGGGCCAGCTGGCGCTGCTCGATGCCACCAGCGGACAGGGTCTGCGGGTGCGGCTGAGCGTGCCGCGCCGCGGCTGAGCGGTCGCTGGGCCGGACCGGCAGGTCACGCCGCGCTCAGCACCGCCAGCTTGGCGCCGTTGGGCTCGGCCGCCGGGTGAGGCTCTGCCGATCCACCGTTCTTCGCATCGCAACTGGCGATCAGCTGCTTCTGCCACACCGTGTGACGGGCAAACAGCTCCGCCACCCAGTCCACGAACACCCGCAGCTTGGTGCTCAGGTGGCGGTTGGGCGGATACACCACATACAGCGGCAGCGGATCGGACTCCCAGTCGCAGAGGAAGGGCACCAGCTCGCCGGCGTCGACGTGAGGCTTGATCATGAAGTAGGGCGCCTGGATGACACCCAGACCGGTCAGCCCGGCCGTCATGTAGGCATTGCCGTCGTTGACCGACACCTGATAGCGCCCGTACACCTCGTAGCGCTGGCCGTTCTTGCTGTAGTCGAACGGGAAACGCTTGCCGGTGCGGGCCGAGAAGTAGCTCACCACGAAGTGCTGGTCCGATTCGAGGTCCAGCGGATGCTGCGGAATGCCATGGCGGCGGATGTACTCCGGCGAGGCGCAGCAGCCGTAGCCCCAGTCGCCGATGCGGCGGGCCACCAGCGACTGGTCGGTGATCTCACCGCCGCGCACCACGCAGTCGATGTTGTCGCCGATCAGGTCCACCGGCCGGTCCGACACGCCCAGGTCGATCTGAATGTCCGGATGCTTTGCATAAAACTCCGGAAGTGCCGGGATGATCAGCATCCGCGCCACCGACGACGCCACATCCACCCGGATGCGCCCCCGCGGCGCCGCGCGTGCATGCGAGACCGAACCTTCCAGCTCCTCGATGTCCGACAGCAGCCGGGTCACCCGGTCGTAATAGGCGGCGCCGTCCGGCGTCACGGTCACGCGGCGGGTGGTGCGGTTGAGCAGCTTGACCTTGAGATGCTCTTCCAGCGACTGGATCAGCCGGGTGACGGCCGTCTTGGGCAGGTCCAGAGATTCGGCGGCCTTGGTGAAGGTGCCGGCTTCCACGACCCGTGCAAAGGCTTGCATGGCATTGAGCTTGTCCATCTGACGTTCCTCTTCCTGTACCCGCGCCGGCGCCCAGCCGTGGTCTTGCTTCAGGCCGGTGTGACCTCACCCACCTGGATCAGGACGCGCGCGCGAGGTCGCCATCCTGCCGCAGTCATTGTTTCGCCGGCGAAATATTGATTCGCTGGGGCGGCCATTTATCTCTGCGGGCTGAATCTCTAAATTTCGCTGCATTGCAACATGATTGCCTGCCCCTTGTCTGTGCAGGCCTTTGCTGTCCCCGCAGCAATTCCACGATTCCCAAGGATTCATCCGCCATGGAAGCCCTGCCGCTTACCGCTTGTCACGACGATCTGCTGCCCGCCGGCGACGGTGTGATGCCGGTGCGCGTGTACAAGGCCGCCAACCGTCGCCCGCAGGCGCCGGTGGTGCTGCATCTGCATGGCGGCGCCTTCACCGGCGGCTCGCTGGACAACGGGGCGATGGTCTCGCAGCTGCTGGCCGAGGCCGGCGCTGTGGTGGTGGATGTGGACTACCCCACCGGTGTGGACCAGGTGTTCCCCACCGCGCTCAAGGCCATCGACGCCCTGTTGCAAGGCATCTACAAGTCCCGCGCCCGGCTGTCGGGCCGCGCCAGCCCGGTGCTGGTGGCTGGCGAAGAAGCCGGCGGCAACCTGGCGGCGGCGCTGGCCCTGATGGCGCGCGACCAGGGCCACGGCAAGCTGGCCGGCCAGATTCTGCTGGGCCCGATGCTCAACCCGTGCCTGGGCACCGCATCCCTGCGCCAGGCCGAAGCGGGAGACGGTGAGTGCCGCTGGACCCACGGCTGGCGCGCCTATCTCGGCGAATGCGAAGAGGGCGACCATCCCTACGCCGCCCCGGCCTGCACCCAGCGCCTGGCCGGTCTTGCCCCTGCGCTGGTCCTGAGCACCGATGACGACCCGATGCGCGACGAGACCGTGGCCTATGCCCGGGCCCTGCAGCGCGCCGGCGTGGCGGTGCAGCAGACCATCCTGCCCGGCCCGACCGGTTGGCCCGCCAGCCTGATGCGCCTGCCCTCGCTGGAGCTGCTGCAGCCCCCATGGGTCAAGGCCCTGCGCCAGCGGTTGTTCGAGTTTCTGCACACCCTCCCGCCGCTGGGGTCCTCACGCGGCACCCGTGCTCAACCCTCGTGAGGAGCCGCGCCATGACACCCGCCCGAACCCGACACCGATCCCGACCCATTACCCGCCTCACCCGGAACCGTCCCGCATCCTCTACGGAGTCACAACAATGAAACACCTGCTCAGCCGCCAGCGTCCGCTGGCTTTCACCGCCACCTCCATCACCGCCGTGGCTGCCGTGGTGGCCGCCGCTGTCGTCGGTCTGCACAGCCAGCAGGCGGAAGCCAATCCGCCGGCCGCAGCGCCGCAGGCGATTCCGGTGTCGGTGGCCACCGTCACCACCCAGGACGTCGCCGCCTGGGAAGAGTTCTCCGGCCGCCTGGAAGCGGTGGAGCGTGTGGATGTGCGCTCCCGCGTGGCGGGTGCCGTGCAATCGGTGCACTTCCGGGAAGGCTCGCTGGTCAAGGCCGGTGAACTGCTGATCACCATCGACCCGGCCCCCTTCCAGGCCGAAGTCGACCGCGCCGACGCCCAGGTGGTGGCCGCACAGGCCCGCGTCAGCTACACCAAGAGTGAGCTGGAGCGCTCCAACCGCCTGTGGAGCGAGCATGCCATCGCCCAGCGCGAACTGGACGAGCGCAGCAATGCCGCCCGCGAAGCCGATGCCAACCTGCGCGCTGCCCAGGCCGCGCTGCAGTCGGCCCGTCTGAACCTGGGCTACACCCAGGTGCGCGCCCCGGTGGCTGGCCGTGTCGGCCGCATCGAGGTGACCCAGGGCAACCTGGTGGCCGCAGGTCCGGGTGCGCCGGTGCTGACGACGCTGGTGTCGGTCAGCCCGATCTACGCCAGCTTCGACGCCGATGAGCGCACCGTCAGCCGCGCCCTGGCCGACCTGCCCGGCGGCGCCGGTGCCCGCAACCAGCTGGACAAGGTGCCGGTGCAGATCGGCACGGCCGGCACCACCGACACGCCCTACAACGGCCGCCTGCAACTGGTGGACAACCAGGTCGATGCCCGCAGCGGCACGGTGCGGGTGCGCGCGGTGCTGGACAACAAGGACGGCGCGCTGATGCCGGGCCAGTTCGCCCGCATCCGCCTGGGCCAGTCCAAGAGCCGTCCGGCCGTGCTGGTGAATGAACGGGCCGTGGGCACCGACCAGAACAAGCGCTTTGTGATGGTGGTGAACAAGGACAACACCCTGGCCTACCGCGAAGTGCAGCTGGGCGCCAGCGTCGATGGCCTGCGCATCGTCAACGCCGGCCTGCAGGCCAATGAGCGTGTGGTCGTCAACGGTCTGCAGCGGGTCCGCCCGGGCGCCCTGGTGCAGCCGCAGATGGTGCCGATGAACGCCAAGGCTGAACTGCAAGCCAAGGACGGCGCGCCCAAGGCCGACAAGTCCTGATCTGACAGCCGCCGACGGCCCTGACGCATCGGTCTCGACCGATGCGGGGGGCCCGCTTTCGCCGCTGATCCATTCCGCTGTCTAGAAAGACTGCCATGAATCTCTCCAAATTCTTCATCGACCGCCCGATCTTCGCGGGTGTGCTGTCGGTGCTGATCTTTGTCGCCGGCCTGCTCGCGCTACGCGTGCTGCCGATCTCCGAATATCCGGAAGTGGTGCCGCCGCAGGTGGTGGTGCGGGCGCAATATCCGGGCGCCAACCCCAAGGTGATTGCCGAAGCGGTGGCCACGCCGCTGGAAGAGGCCATCAACGGCGTGGAAGGCATGCTCTACATGGGCAGCCAGGCCAACACCGACGGCAACATGACGCTGACGGTGACCTTCAAGCTGGGCACCGACCCGGACAAGGCCCAGCAGCTGGTGCAGAACCGGGTGTCGCAGGCCGAGCCGCGTCTGCCGGAAGAAGTGCGCCGCCTCGGGCTGACCACCGTCAAGAGCAGCCCCGACCTGACCATGGTGGTCCACCTGCTGTCGCCCAATGACCGCTACGACATGACCTACCTGCGCAACTACGCGGTGCTCAATGTCAAGGACCGTCTGGCGCGTATCGCTGGCGTGGGCCAGGTGCAGCTGTTCGGCTCGGGCGACTACTCCATGCGGGTCTGGCTGGATCCGCAGAAGGTGGCCGAGCATGGCCTGAGCGCCAATGACGTGGTGCAGTCCATCCGCGAACAGAACGTGCAGGCCGCCGCCGGTGTGGTGGGCGCTTCGCCCGGCCTGCAGGGCATTGACCTGCAACTGCCGGTGAATGCCCAGGGCCGCCTCAAGAACGAGGAAGAGTTCGGCGACATCATCGTCAAGACCGGTGCCAACGGGCAGGTCACGCGTCTGCGCGACCTGGGCCGCATCGAGCTGGGCGCTGCCGAATATGCGCTGCGCTCGCTGCTGGACAACAAGTCCGCCGTCGCCATTCCCATCTTCCAGGCCCCGGGCTCCAACGCCATCGAGATCTCCAACAACGTGCGGGCCACGATGGCGGAGCTGAAGAAGTCCATGCCGGAAGGCGTGAGCTACGAGATCGTCTATGACCCGACGCAGTTCGTGCGGGCCTCGATTGAATCGGTGGTGCACACCCTGCTGGAAGCGGTCGCCCTGGTGGTGCTGGTGGTGATCCTGTTCCTGCAGACCTGGCGCGCCTCCATCATTCCGCTGCTGGCCGTGCCGGTGTCCATCATCGGGACCTTTGCGGTGATGCATGCCTTCGGCTTCTCGATCAACGCGCTGTCGCTGTTCGGCCTGGTGCTGGCCATCGGTATCGTGGTGGACGACGCCATCGTGGTGGTGGAGAACGTCGAGCGCAACATCGAGGCGGGGCTGAGTCCGCGGGCGGCGACCTACCGCGCCATGCAGGAAGTGTCCGGCCCCATCATCGCGATCGCCCTGGTGCTGATCGCCGTGTTTGTGCCGCTGGCCTTCATCACCGGCCTGACCGGCCAGTTCTATCGCCAGTTCGCGCTGACGATTGCGATCTCCACCGTCATCTCCGCGGTGAACTCGCTGACCCTGTCGCCGGCCCTGGCCGCCATGCTGCTCAAGGGCCATGATGAACCCAAGGACTGGCTGACCCGTGGCATGGACCGCGTGCTGGGCGGATTCTTCGGCGGCTTCAACCGCCTGTTCAACCGCGGTGCCAAGGCCTACAGCGGCGGTGTGACCCGTGTGATCGGTCGCAAGGCGATCATGCTGGTGATCTACGCCGCGCTGGTGGCGCTGACCGTGGGCCTGTTCAAGGCCGTCCCCGGCGGCTTCGTCCCCGCGCAGGACAAGCAGTACCTGATCGGTTTTGCACAACTGCCGGACGGCGCCACGCTGGACCGCACGGAAGACGTCATCCGCCGCATGAGCGACATCGCCATCAAGACGCCGGGCGTGGACCACGCCGTGTCGTTCCCGGGCCTGTCGATCAATGGCTTCACCAACAGCTCCAATTCCGGCATCGTCTTTGCCACGCTCAAGCCTTTTGATGAGCGCACCGGCAAGGGCATGTCGGCCGGCGAGATCGCGGGCAATCTGAATGCGCAGTTCGGTGGAAAGATCGAAGACGCCTTTGTGGTGATGTTCCCGCCCCCGCCGGTGCAGGGTCTGGGCACGACCGGTGGCTTCAAGCTGCAGCTGGAAGACCGTGGCGGCCTGGGCTATGAAGCGCTGGACGGCGCCGTCAAGGCCTTCATGGCCAAGGCCTCGCAGGCACCGGAGCTGGCGGGTCTGTTCACCAGCTATCAGGTGAATGTGCCGCAGCTGTATGCCGACCTGGACCGCACCAAGGCCCGTCAACTGGGCGTGGCCGTGACCGATGTGTTCGACACCATGCAGATCTACCTCGGTAGCCTGTATGTGAACGACTTCAACAAGTTCGGCCGCACCTACACCGTGCGGGTGCAGGCGGACGCGCCGTTCCGGGCCCGTGCCGAGGACATCGGCCAGCTCAAGGTGCGCTCGAGCACCGGTGAGATGGTGCCGCTGTCGGCGCTGATGAAGATCGAGCCCAGCTTCGGTCCCGAGCGTGCCATGCGCTACAACGGTTTCCTGTCCGCCGACATCAACGGCGGCCCGGCCCCCGGTTTCTCGACCGGCCAGGCGCAGGATGCCATCGCCCGCATTGCCGCCGAGACGCTGCCCCCGGGCATCAGCTATGAATGGACCGAGCTGACCTATCAGGAAATCCTGGCCGGCAACTCCGCGCTGTGGGTGTTCCCGCTGGCCATCCTGCTGGTGTTCCTGGTGCTGGCTGCCCAGTATGAAAGCCTGGCGCTCCCGGTGGCCATCATCCTGATCGTGCCGATGGGCCTGCTGGCCGCGATGACCGGCGTGTGGCTCAGCCATGGGGACAACAACGTCTTCACCCAGATCGGTTTGATCGTGCTGGTGGGCTTGTCGGCGAAGAACGCGATCCTGATCGTGGAGTTCGCCCGGGAGCTGGAGTTTGCGGGCCGCACGCCGCTGCAGGCCGCCATCGAAGCCAGCCGGCTGCGTCTGCGTCCGATCCTGATGACCTCGATGGCCTTTGTGATGGGCGTGCTGCCCCTGGTGCTGGCCCACGGTGCCGGCGCCGAGATGCGCAATGCCATGGGCGTGGCGGTGTTCGCCGGGATGATCGGCGTGACGGCCTTCGGCTTGTTCCTGACGCCGGTGTTCTATGTGCTGATGCGTCGCCTGTCGGGCAACCGTCCGCTCAAGCAGCATGGCGACCACCTGGAAGCCTTTGCCCAACCTGAGCAGGGTGCAGGCCATGACTTCGGCGGTGGTGCAGGGGCCAAGCCTCATCCGGCGGCGCCTCGCCATGACCATGAGTGACGTGAGCCACTTCGCAGACAGACAAGGATTTGTGCCATGAAACTGATGATGACAACGTTGCTGGCGGCCTTGGTGCTGGCCGGTTGCGCCACGCCGCCGCCGATTGACGAATCGCGTCTGCCGACCACGCCGCAGGCCTTCAAGGCCGGGCAGGACAGTGCCGCGGTGGCGGACGGCCGCTGGGCCGTGGTGCCGCCGGCCGACGCTGAACCGCGCGGTGACTGGTGGCTGGCCTTTGCCGATGCCCGGTTGAACGACCTGGAGCAGCGCGCGCTTCGCAACAACACCGACCTGCAGTCGGCCGCCGCCCGGCTGGCGCAGGCCCGGGCGCTGTCCCGCAGCGCCGATGCGGACCGCCTGCCGCAGGTGGGCGCCAATGCCGGTGCCTACCGCGGCACCACCGCCGGGCAAGGTCCGGCCTTGACGCCGCTGTACCGCGCCGGTCTGACGGCCAGTTGGGAGGCGGACCTGTCCGGCCGCCTGACCCAGGCCAGCCGCGCGGCCCGCCTGGACACGCAAGCCCGAGAGGCCCTGCTGCAAAGCACGCGGCTGATGGTGCAGGCGGATGTGGCGCAGACCTATCTGTCGCTGCGCTTCACCGACCAGGAGCGTCGGCTGGTGCGCGACACGGTGGCGGCCTACCGCGAGACACTGGCGCTGACCGAGCGCCGCTATCAGGCGGGCGATGTGGCCGAGCTGGACCTGGCACGGGTGCAGGCCGAGGTGGCGTCCACCGAGGCGGAAGCCGTGGCCCTGGACCGTCGCCGTGCCCAACTGGAGAACGCGCTGGCCGTGCTGCTGGGCGAGCCGGCTTCGGGCTTCTCGCTGCCGGAAGCGCAAGACCTGGCGGCCTTGCCTGCCATCCCGGCAGGCCTGCCCAGCGCGGTGCTGGCCCGTCGTCCGGATGTGGCGGCAGCTCAGCGCAGTCTGCTGGCGGCGCAGGCCCGGGTGGGCGTGGCCCAGGCAGCCTGGTTCCCCAGCCTGACCCTGACCGCGACCGGCGGCTATGCGTCGCCTGAACTCAGCGATGTGTTCAAGTGGTCGGCACGGGCCTGGTCGGTGGATGCGCTGCTGTCGCTGCCGCTGTTCGACGGCGGACGCCGCAAGGCCGGCATCGAGTCGGCCCAGGCCGGACTGGAGCTGGCCATGGCGGACTATCGCCAGCAACTGCTGCAGGCCTTGCGGGAGGTGGAAGACAGCCTGAGCGGTCTGCAACTGCTGTCCCGTCAGGCGGATGTGCAGGCGCAGGCGGTGGCCTCGTCGTCGCGCGCCACGGCGCTGTCGGACTCGCGTTATCGCAACGGCTTCATCAGCCAGCTGGACCTGCTGGATGCGCGCCGCAGCGAACTGCGCAACCGGCGTGTCGCCTTGCAGGTGCAGGCCGAGCAATACCAGGCCACTGTGGGTCTGGTGCGCGCCCTGGGCGGCGGCTGGACACCGGCCGGCTGATGGACTGACCCTTCTTGTGCAGGACTCCTGGGGTGGGCCAACGCCCCAGGGATGTGTTGGCGCCGAGCCCCCCGGATGACTCCGGTGGGCTCGGCGCTTTTTTTTGATGGGAAGCGACTACCTGCCGCGGGTCTGACGCTCCCACACCGCCAAGGCCACCAGCACGAGGCAGGCGACTGCACTGGTCCAGACCGCCGGCCACCCGTCCGCCCACAGGCCGGTGATCGCCAATGCAGTGACGGCGACCGCGTGGGACCAGGGCCAGCGCCCCAGCACCGACCATTTGAAGAGTCCCACCCCCAGGATGTAGAGCCCGTACCCGCCCAGCACACAGACGGCGGTGCGCAGCGGTGTCCCGCCCATTGGATGCGCCAGGACGAATTCATCCCCCGCCGCATTCACGATGATGCCGGCCACGATGGGCAGATGCAGATAGGTGTAGCTCAGCCGGGCCAGGCGCCCGGGATCGGCGCTGTGGGCGATGCGGCCGGTGGCCAGGTCATTGGTGGTGTCGAAATACAGCCACCACAGGGCCAGGCTGCCGGCAAAGGCCACCAGGAAGGCCAGGGCCGTCTCGGGGGTGATGGCGTGCTCCGAGAACGTCGCGCCCGTCACCAGCAGGGATTCGCCCAGGGCGATGATCACAAAGAGCGCGCAGCGTTCCGCCAGATGTCCGCCGGAGATGGTCCAGTCGGTGGAGGCGGACCGTCCCAGGCCCGGCACGCCGAAGCCCAGCGAAGGCCCGACATACTCCAGGCCCAAGGCGGCCATCCAGCACGGCAGCCGCCATGCAGGGACCACCGCCCCGCAGATCCACAGCAGGCCGCTGCTGGCCAGCCACACAAAAATCCGCTGGAAGTTGCGCACCAGTCCCGCGTTGCCCCGCGCGGCCCACAGGAAAAACGCCGTACGTCCCACCTGGATGCCGACATAGCTGCCTGCAAACATCAACGCCCGCTCATCAAACGCCTCGGGAATCGCGCCGGACATGAGCAGCCCCAGCAGCATGAAGACAAACAGGCAGGCCCGCACCGGCAGGGCCTCCGGGTCCAGCCAGTTGGTCACCCAGGAGGTGAACACCCAGACCCACCACACCGCCAGCATCAGGAACAGCGTCTGAAGCACGCCCGCGAGCGTGAAGTGGCCGATCAGGCGATGCGACAGCTGGGTCACCGCAAAGACGAACACCAGGTCAAAAAACAGCTCGGCAAAGCTGACTTTGGCATGCCCGTGGGGGTCCGGGGCGCGCAGCAGGGAGGGGCGGTGGCGGGCAGCGGCTTGCATGAGACGCACTGTAGGCAGACGGGGGCCTGAGCGCGTCTGCCATCAGGGTGATGCCGCGCGTCATCCCGACTGAGGGTCACGGCTTGACGTGCTGCACTGCGGCACAAGGATAATCGGCGCCCGACGCCTCCGACCCGCCCTGGTGGCCGATTCACGCCGCCCCCTGTCCCGAACGCATGCCGACCATTGCCCCCGCCGCTCCCCCGTCCCGTCTGAGTCGCGGCGTTGGCTGGCTGATGGGATCGCTGGTGGCCATGGCGGTGCTCTGCGCGCTGCTGGCCTGGCGCGCGCATGCCACGGTGACCCATCTGCAGCGCTCCGAACATATCGGCCGCACCCTCCCCCAGCTGCACCGGGTCATGGAGGACCTGCTCAATGCCGAAACCGGCCTGCGGGGCTACCTGCTCACCCAGAAGGGCAGCGCCCTGCAGCCGTACCGCGAAGCCATGGACGGCCTGGAGCAGCGGCTGGATGACCTGGTCCGGCTGAGCCCGGATCCGATGCAGGGGCCGCGCCTGGCCCGCATCCGGGAGCTGGCCCTGATCAAGCTGCGGGAACTGGACCAACTGGTGCGCCTGCACGACAGCGGTCAGCATGACGAAGCCCTGGAGCGGGTGATGGGCAACCCGGCCCAGATGGACGAATTGCGCGACCTGCTGGGGGAGCTGCGTGCGGACCTTGCCGCCGAACAGGCCCGCATCAATGCCCGCCTGCAGCAGGATGCCAACCAGGGCGAATGGCTGCTGCTGGGCGGCCTGGGCACGCTCACCCTGTTCACCGCGATTGCAGTGACGCAAGTCATCACCCGCACCCGGACGGCCGAGCGCTCCCAGCAGCGCCTGCGCGACATCGCCGATCACGTTCCCGCCCTCATCGGCCACTTCGACCGCCAAGGGCGTCTGCTGTTTGCCAATGCGGAAGCCGGGCGGGTCTTCGGCTTCGAGCCGGAAGCGGCGGTCGGACGGCCCATCGCGGACCTGCACACGCCGCAGGGGGCCGCCGCCATGCAGCCGCAGGTGGACCGGGTGCTGGCCGGGGCGACGGTGGAGTTTGATGCGCGTGTGCAGGTGGACGGGCAGTGGCGCCACTTCCATCAGTGCCTGGTGCCGGATCGGCTGCCCGGGGCCACACGCGGCTTTTATGCCGTGTCCATGGACATCACCGACCGCCGCCGCGATGAACTCCGCGTGGCCCAGAGCGAAAAGCGCCTGAAGGCGGTGACCGACAACCTGCCGATCGCGCTGGGCTACATCGATGCCGAGCAGCGCCTGCAATACGCCAACGAAACGGTGCGCACCTTGCTGAATGTGCCGCTGGAGGGCGCGATCGGCCGGACGCTGGAATCGCTGCTGGGCCCGGAGCAGTACGCCCAGCGGCGTGTGCATCTGGCGCTGGGGCTGCAGGGGGAGCGGGTGGAATTCGACACCAGCGGGGTTCACCTGGGGCGCAAGCGGCATTTCCGCAGCGTGTACGTGCCCGACATTGCAGAGGGCGGCGCCGTGGTGGGGCTGTTCCTGCTGTCCATCGACATCACGCCGATGAAGCAGGCGGAGGCCCAGCTGGCGCAGTGGGCCAGCTCGGACGCGCTGACCGGACTGCCCAACCGCCGCGAACTGGACCAGGCGCTGGAGCAGGCCCTGCTGCGCCAGCGACGGCTGGCCCGGGAAGGCCGCGCGCTGGCGGTGCTGTTCCTGGATGTGGACCATTTCAAGACGGTCAACGATTCCTATGGACATGCCGTCGGCGATGAGGTGCTCAAGGCCTTTGCCCAGTGCCTGCGCCACACGGTGCGAGCCAGCGACGTCGTGGCGCGGCTGGCCGGCGACGAGTTCGTGGCGGTGCTGGAAGGGCTGAACAGCCCGGACGAGGCGGCCGGTGTGGCTGCCAAGATCATCGAGGCCGTGGCGCACCAGCCGCTGGCCGGGCTCAGCGTGACCACCAGCATTGGCGTGGCCACGGTGGAGGAGCCGGAGATGCCCGCCCGGGACCTGATGGCCCTGGCCGACCGGGCGCTCTATCAGGCCAAGCGGAGCGGACGCAACGGCTTTGCCGTGCTGCACGGGCCGGGACTGGACAGCCGTCGCTGAAAGTCCCCCTCCCCCCCAGGAGGGCAGCCGATATGGGGGCGCCGACCCCCCAATTTCAAGATCTTGAAGAACCGCCCGGTCGTCCAAAACTTGGAGGCATGGCGGTCATTTCAGGCCGCCCTGAACGACTCCCTACCGTCCCTCAGGAGGCCCTATGTACCAACGTCTGTTCGCCCGTGACCTGTTCAACGAGCTCGAGCGCCTGCAGCGCGATGTCAGCCAGGCTTTTGATGTGTCTTCCAGCATTCGCGGCCAGGGCCGCGGCGGCTATCCGGCACTGAACGTCGGCCTGTCCCCCGAAGCGGTCGAGGTGTATGCCTTCGCACCGGGCCTGGACCCGGCCAGCATCAGCGTGGACCTGGACCGCGGCGTGCTCAGCCTGTCCGGCGAGCGGGCCTCCCAGACTGCCGCCAAGGCTGACGGCGCCGCCGCGGACGCCCGCAGCATCGTGCATCAGAACGAGCGCTTCAGCGGCAGTTTCCGCCGTGTGGTGAGCCTGCCGGACGACATCGATCCGGATCAGGTGCAGGCCAGCTACCGCGACGGTGTGCTGCGCGTGACCATCAAGCGCCGCGCCGCGGTCCAGCCCCGCCGCATCGACATCCATTGAGCACGCCGTCCGGCGATCCCCTCCAACGCATTCAGCCCAGAGTACGCATCATGAGCACGCAAGCCGTTCAAACCTCCACTTCCGTCAACCCGGCCGTCGTCGGCACGATGACCCCGGCCGCCGTGGAAGGCACCGTGCCGGTCGGCACGCAGAACCCAGCCGCCGCATCGGCGTCCGCGGCCCGTGCGCGCACGGCCTCCAGCCGCCAGCGCGAGGACCTGGCCCTGGTGCCGCCGGTGGATGTGATCGAAGACCCGCAGGGCATCACCCTGTACGCCGACCTGCCCGGCGTGCCCCGCGAACTGCTCAACCTGCGGGTGGACGGTGACCAGCTGATCATCGAGGCCGACATGCGCTTGGACATGCCCGAAGGCCTGCGGGCCGGTCATGCCGAGGTCACCCGTCAGCACTACCGCCGGGTCTTCACCCTGAGCAAGGAACTGGATGCCGAGCAGATCTCGGCGGAGCTGACCCACGGGGTGCTGCAGGTGCGCCTGCCCAAGGCCGCCCATGCGCAGCCGCGCAAGATCCAGGTCGCGCTGGGTTGAGCCTTGCAGGCAAGGGCGCGCGGCTGAGACGGTCCGCGCTCAGTAGCGCCTGGCGCGGAGTGACCCAGTCACTCCGCGCTCAGGCTGTTCTGAACCGACTCGGTCGTCGGGTCGGCGCCCATCGCCACCAGGGCGGCTTCGGCCGCCTGACCCGCGCGGGCGGCGTCGTCCATGCTGACCTGCAGTCGGCGGCGCATCCAGGGCCGCAGGTCCTGCATCGGTCCCACGTCCGGCAGCAGGCTCCAGTCCTGCAGCAGTTGCAGGGTGTGGGGCACCGGCTCGCGGCCCTCGAGCGCGCGTTGCAGGCGCAGCGCATGCGGCGGCAGTTCCGCCAGGGCCTCGGGGCCGAGTTCCGCGGCGCGGCGCATCAGCGTCTGGCGCATCATGGACAGATGCGCCATGAGGCGATAGCCGTGGTCCAGCACCGTGTTCAGGTCCTGCAGCGGCGGTCGCACCCGGCGCGGCTCGGACTCGCTGCGCTGCAGCGCGGCCGACAGCGCGGCCAGTGCGTCATAAGCCTGGCGCCGGGCCAGGCGCTGGCTGAGCGCGCCGGCTGGTGTGAGCTCGGCCGTCATGGCTTGCTTGACGTAGAGCTGAAGCGCGCTGCGGGCCCGTTTGAGCGACCGGGGCAGATGGCGCCGTTCCCAGGCCGGCAGCACATAGCTGAAGGCCCAGGCCAGGGCGGCGCCCAGCACGGTGTCCGCCAGCCGCTCCACCACGGCCACGCCATGGGTGGTGTCGGCCAGATGGGCCTGCAGCAGTGCCATCACCGTGGCCGCAATGGCGGTGACCAGGTAGCGACGGGTGATGAAGGCGTGCGCAATGCCCACCGCCACCTGCAGCACCACCGTCCACAGCGTGAGGCTGGGCACCATCGACAGCAGCAGGATCAGCCCGCAGCCGATGGCCGTGCCCAGCACCCGCATGTTGCGTCGCGCCAGGGTCTGGTCGAGCGTGCCGCGCAGCACCACGGCCACCGACAGCACCAGCCAGTGCGGATGCGAGGCCCAGGGCAGCGCCAGGGCGATGTAGTAGGCGCTGGACAACGCCAGCAGGCTGCGCAGTGCATGGCGCAGCACTGGGGAGTCCAGTCGCCACTGGGCCTTGAGCAGGCCGATCGGCCAGCCTTCCGGGGTCAGGAACTGGTTCAACTGCACCTGGTCCAGCGGCAGCGGCGGCAGCGGCTGGGCCGGGTCCAGCGCATGGGCAATGGCCAGCACTTCGCCGTCCAGATGGGTCAGGCGGTCGTGCAGCAGGGCCTGCAGACGGGCGCGCGGATCCTGCGCCGGCACGGATGGCCAGGACACCGGCGCCAGCACCAGGGAGTGCGGCGCCTCATCATTGAGCAGCGCCAGGCGGCAGGTCTCCAGCGCCTGGGTGAGTGAGGCCAGGCGCTGTACCAGCGACTGGCGCAGCTGCTGGCCGATGGGGTCTTCGCCGATCAGCTCCAGGTCCAGCCGGCTGGCCAGCATCAGGTCCCGCAGCTCGATCACATGCAGCAGCACGGCGACGCTGCGCGGGTCGTCCTCCAGATGCGGGAAGATCTGGTCGCGGGTGGACTGCAGCACCTCGGCCAACTGGGCTTCATTGCCCAGCCAGTCCCGCATGGCATGGGCGGCGCCGCCGCTGCCCAGCAGCTCTGCCCGTGCCTGCAGCAACTGGGCCAGGCCGCGCAGCGCATCGGCCAGCGCCAGCCGCCGGAAGCGTCGTTGCAGCACCGCGCCGGCCAGCAGGGCCCAGGCCAGGTACAGCCCGACGCCGGCCGCGCCGCTGGCCACGATCACCGTCAACGGCAGTGGTGGCCAGGCGAGCGCAAACACCATCGCCAGGATGGGCGCAAACGACACGGCTGCCGCACGCTGGCCCCAGGCCATCATCAGGGCACTGCCAAAGGCCATGGCGGCCACCAGCGCCCCCATCCAGCCGTGGTGGTTGCGCAGCAGCGGCACCGCCACCACGGCCACCAGGGCCAGCACGCCGCCCAGGGCGACGCGCTTGAAGTTGCGGCTGAGGTTGCCCGGCAGATCGGCCAGGCTCGCGCAGATGGCGCAGGCCATCGCCAGCTGCGAGGCGATGTGGGAGAGTGCCGCCGGTGCCAGGTGCGACACCACCACCTGCACCAGCGCCACGCCCAGCGCCACGGTCAGGCCATTCCACCAGTGCACCGGCCAATGCCGCCAGCGGCCCAGCAGCCAGGACAGCGAGCTGTCGGCGGCGCCCGGCAGGGACAGCAGGCCGCGCTGCCGGCGCGGACTGGACGGACTGGACGGACTGCGGCGTCGGCCGGGACCGGCGCTGCTGGCGGGGCCGGACCGGCGATGCGGTCCGGCGGGAGGCTGCGCGGGGTTCAAGCTTCCTTGATGCGCTGGGCCAGATGGGCCAGCGCTTCCTCCACCTGATCCACCAGCACCAGGCACAGGTCGCCCGGTTGCAGACGCTCCAGGGCCCGGTCGATGGCGTTGAACTCGCCGCGAACTTCCTCCACATGGCGGGTCCGGCTGGCGCCTTCCAGGCCCTGGCGCAGCAGCGCCAGCACCTCGCCGTCCTCACGGCCGCGCTGGCAGGCATCCTGGAAGAGGATGGCGTCGTCAAAGGCCTGGCCCAGGATCTGGGTCTGGATGCGGATGTCTTCGTCCCGGCGGTCGCCCGCGCCCGAGATCACCACCGAGCGGCGCTGGGCCGGCAGGCCCTGCACGGCGGCCACCAGGGCCTTCATCGCGTCGCCGTTGTGGCCGTAGTCGGCAATCACGGTGGCACCGCGGTAGTCCATGACATTGAATCGGCCCGGCACGCTGTCGGCGTCGCTCATGAAACTGGCCAGACCGCGGCGGATGGTGTCCCAATCCAGACCGACGCCCCAGGCGGCCGCCACCGACGCCATCGCGTTCTCCACCTGGAAGGGGATGGCACCACCGCGGGTGAAGGGGATGTCACGCAGCGGGATGGACTCGCGCCAGGCGCCTTCAGCGGCGACCAGGCTGTCGCCGTCCACATAGACGCTGCGTTTGCCCTGGGCGCGGTGCGTGGCCATCAGCGGGTGATGACGGTCGCTGGCGAAGTAGATGATCTGGCCGGGGCAGACGGCGGCCATGTTGGCCACCACCGGGTCCATCGCATTGAGCACGGCATAGCCATTGGGCGCCACGTTCTGCACGATGACGCGCTTGACCAGGGCCAGCTCTTCCACGGTGTTGAGGAAGTTCATGCCCAGGTGGTCGCCTTCGCCGAGGTTGGTCACCACCGCCACCTGGCAGCGGTCAAAGCCCAGACCTTCGCGCAGGATGCCGCCGCGGGCCGTCTCGAACACCGCCGCTTCCACATCGGGATGCATCAGCACATTGCGGGCGCTCTTGGGGCCGGAGCAGTCGCCGCTGTCGGTCTGGCGACCTTCCACATAGACGCCATCGGTATTGGTCATGCCCACCCGCAGGCCCTGGGTGGCGAACATGTGGGCCACCAGGCGGGACGTTGTCGTCTTGCCGTTGGTGCCGGTCACCGCCACGATGGGGATGCGGCCGTCTTCATTCTTGTCGCCGCGCGACGCGTGGCCATAGAGGCTGGCGATGATGGCTTCGCCCACATCCCGGCCCTTGCCGTAGGAGGGGCTCAGATGCATGCGCAGGCCCGGCGCCGCATTCACCTCGACGATGCCGCCGTTCTGCTCTTCCAGCGGACGCAGCACGCTCTCGGCCACCACGTCCACGCCGCAGACATGCAGGCCGACCACCTGGGCCGCGGCGATGGCGCGAGCGGCCACTTCCGGATGCACGTCGTCGGTCACGTCGGTGGCGGTGCCGCCGGTGGAGAGGTTGGCGTTGTTGCGCAGGATGACGCGGCGGCCCTTGTCGGGCACCGAGTCGGGCGTGAGGCCTTGCAGGTCCAGCCGGGCGATGGCGATGTCGTCCAGGCGGATCTTGGTCAGCGAGGTGGCATGGCCGTCGCCGCGGCGCGGGTCTTCATTGACCTTGGCCACCAGTTCCCGCACCGTGTGGGTGCCGTCGCCGATGACATTGGGCGGATCGCGTCGGGCAGCGGCCACGAGCTTGTCGCCCACGACCAGCAGGCGATAGTCGCTGCCGGGCAGGAATTTCTCGACCATGACGGTGCCGATGTCCTCGGCCGCCTTGTAGGCGATCTCCAGATGGGCACGCGAGGCCACGTTGACCGTGACGCCCTTGCCCTGGTTGCCGTCCAGCGGCTTGACCACGACCGGCAGGCCGATCTCCTGGGCCACGTCCCAGGCTTCGTCCACCGTGCTGACGGGGGCGCCCACCGGCACCGGTACACCGGCCGATTGCAGCAGGCGCTTGGACAGGTCCTTGTCCTGCGCGATGGACTCGGACACGGCGCTGGTGGCGTCCACTTCCGCGGCCCAGATGCGGCGCTGCTTCACGCCCCAGCCCAGTTGCACCAAGCTGCCCTGGGTCAGGCGGCGGAAGGGGATGCCGCGTTTGCAGGCGGCGTCCACGATGGATCCGGTCGACGGGCCGAGGCGGATGTCCTCGTCCGTCTCGCGCAGCTCGCGCACGGCGGCGTCAGCATCGAAGCTGCCGCCGGTGGCCGCCGCATTGATCAGGGCCACCGCCTTGTCGAAGGCCATGCGGCCGACGTCTTCCTCGCTGTACTCCACGACCACCTGATAGGTGCCGGCTTCGGAGGTGGTGTGGGTGTGGCTGTAGGTCACCGGGCAACCGGCCTGGGCTTGCAGGGCCAGGGCCGCCTGCTCCAGCACATGGGCCAGCGAGATCGGGGTCTTGGCGCTGCTGGCCGGCCGCAGCGGACCGACACCGGGGAAGAGGGCGCGCAGGCGGGCCTCGAAGCCGTCCATGTCGGCGATGGTGCGTTCCGAGTCGCTGCAGTGAACCACCGCTTCGATGGCGGTATGACGGCTCCACATGTTGGGGCCACGGAGTGCTCGGGTGCGAGAGACTTCCATCTGTCGTCTTTCGTTCGTCTGTTCTTTTATTGGGGCAGTTCCGGCACGAAGGTATCGAGTCCGGCAGCGATCAGTTCGGGCGAGATGCCCAGGGCCCAGGCGGCAGCCACGGCGGCCAGCACGGTGTCCGGGCTGAGGTCCTGGCCGATGGCCTTGAAGCGGGATTGCAGGCTGTCGACATTGGCGCCGGAGGTTTCCGCGCCGCCATGGGCCAGCACGGCTGCACCGCCTTGCAGGAAGACACAGCGGCCGTCCTTGGCGCGATGTTCCACCAGGGCGGGATGGGCGGCGTCGTGCGCGTAGAAGACCACTTCCCCGTCACACAGCGGAGCCATCTCCAGCAGGCGCGGCTCGTCTGCGTTCAGCACGGCGGCGCCATCCGACAGCACCACGTCCACCTGCGTGCGCAGGACCTTGTAGAGCTGGTCCTCGGTCTGGATGTCGTGGTTGTCGAGCTCGGGCACGCGGCCCATGTCGGTCACGACGCCGACCTGGCAGCGGTCGTAGGCCAGACCATCGCTAAGGATGATGCCGGCGCTGTTTTCCACCACGATGGCATCCACCGAGCGGTTCATCAGCAGGCGGTGGCTGGCGGCCCAATGGGCGCTGGGCTTGCGCTCGACGCGGCGGGTGCCCAGGAACAGGCCGTCGCCGCAGGCCAGGCCCACATGGCGGCCGTTCAGGTGCAGCAGCCAGGCCACCAGGCGGGACACTTGCGCCGTGCCGCGCGATCCGGCCACGCCCACGATGGGGATGCGGCCGTTTTCGTCCTGGGCAAACAGGTGATCGATGATGGCCTGGCCCACCGGCTGCGGCATGCCTTCCGCCGGCTTCAGGTGCATCAGCAGGCCGGGGCCGGCATTCACCTCGACGATGGCGCCGCCGGTCTCCGACAGGGGCTTGGCGATGTCGCTGGTCACCAGGTCGACGCCCGCGATGTCCAGACCGATGGTCCGGGCGGCCAGGGAGACGGCATGGGCCACTTCCGGATGGACCTGCGCGGTGCAGTCGATCGCTACATTGCCGTTGCGCTGGATCAGCACCCGGCGACCCGCTTCAGGGACGCCCTCCCCAGTCAGGCCCTGGCGCTGGAGTTCGAGTTGGACCACCGCGTCTTCGCGGATGTCGATGCGGTTGAGCGGGAAATCTTCGGTCAGGCCGCGGCGCGGGTCGGTGTTGATCTGCAGGTCGATCAGCTCGATGACGGTATGAGTGCCGTCACCGGTGATCCAGGCTTCTTCCCCGCGAGCGGCGGCGACCACCTGGCCACCCACCACCAGCAGCCGGTGTTCCATGCCGGGGATGTAGCTTTCAACCAACACTTCCGAGCCTTCGGCATCGGCCAGGTGGAAGGCGGCTTCGACGTCGGGCTGGCGACGCAGGTCCAGCGTGACGCCGCGACCGTGGTTGCCGTCCGACGGCTTGACCACCACCGGCAGGCCCAGGTCCTGGGCCACTTCCCAGGCCTGTTCGGCCGTCTTGACCGCCTGGCCGGCGGGCACCGGCACACCGACCGACTTGAGCAGGTCCTTGGTCAGGTCCTTGTCCCGCGCGATGCCTTCGGCGATGGCGCTGGTCATGTCGGTTTCCGCCGTCCAGATGCGGCGCTGACGGCCGCCGTAGCCCAGCTGGACCAGGTTGCCGTCGTTCAGGCGGATGTGCGGAATGCGCCGATCGGTGGCGGCGGCCACGATGGCGGCGGTGGAGGGGCCGAGGTAGCAGTCGTCCAGCTTGTCCCGGATCGCATGGACAGCGGCGTCCACGTCGAAGGGCTGGTCGTTGATGGTGGCCATCAAGAGGGCGTGACCCTGGGCCAGGGCTTCGCGGGCGACCTGCTCGTCACGGGCGCGGAAGACCATGCGGTAGACGCCGGTCTGGCTGGTGGAGCGGGTCTGGCCGAAGCCGGTGGGCATGCCCGCCAGGTTCAGCAGCTCGATCACCACGTGTTCCATGACGTGGCCCATCCAGGTGCCTTCGGTCAGGCGCTGCAGGAAGCCGCCGCGCTCGCCCACGCCGCAGTGGTGCTCCACCAGGGCCGGCAGGCGCTGGGTGAGCCGCTCGGTGAAGCCGGGCAGCAGGTTGGACGGATGGTTTTCCAGGTCCCCGAGGTCCAGCCAGGTTTCAAGAACCGGGCGATAGGTCCACATGTTGGGGCCGCGCAGGTAGTTGATGCGCAGGAGCTTGATGTCGTCGTGTCGGCTCATTTGGGGGGAGACGTGGAAGGGGGGACCGGCTACCGGAAGAGGAAGCAAAGCGCAATTGTGCGCTCAAGAAATGGGGGCTTCGCAGGCCCGGGTCAACCGCGGACGGTCCTGGAGAGTTTCCTTGGGAGAAAATCCTGCCATACCGTTACGGTCATTTCCTCAGAACAATCACAAATGCAGCATTCACATCCTGTCGTTTCGGCCAGCCCGGCGGCGGAGGCACTTCAAGCGCGACTGCGCCCTGGCGAGAACGTCCGGGCCGCTCTGGAGGTTGACCTCGACACCCAATTGCGCTTTGGCTCGGGCGTGCTGCAACTCACGGACCAGCGGCTGCTGGCCACTGAGCCGGGCGGCGGGGTCCAGGAATGGCCGCTGACCCCGGCCCTGCGCTTGCTGCTGAGCGACCACGCCGGCGTGGGCCTGCTGGAGCTGACGGACGGGAAGGGTCGGCTGGCCCTGTGGCGCTTCACCATGCGGGCCAATCTGCAGGCCCAGCGCTTCCAGGATGCGTTCAACACCCGCGGCGACCCCGTTCGTGCGCAGAGCGACGAACCGGAGCTGTGCCCCAGCTGCCAGGCCGTGCTGCCGGAAGACAGCGAGGAATGCCCCAGCTGCGCCCGGGAACTGCACACGCCGCCGTCCACCTGGGTGCTGCTGCGCCTGTGGCGCTTCGCCCGCCCCTATCAGGGCCAGCTGTTGCTGGGTTTCCTGCTGATGATGGGGGCCACCGGCGCCACGCTGGTCTCCCCCTACCTCACCATGCCGCTGATGGACAAGGTGCTGATCCCCTTCCAGCAAGGGCAGCAGATTGACCCGAGCCTGGTGGTGCTCTACCTCAGCGGCCTGCTGGGGGCGGCGCTGGTGTCCTGGGTGCTGGGCTGGGCCAAGACCTACATCCTGGCGCTGGTGTCGGAACGGATTGCCGCCGATTTGCGCACCTCGACCTTTGAGCACCTGATGGGGTTGTCGCTGGAATACTTCGGCTCCAAGCGGACCGGGGACCTGATGAGCCGCATCGGTTCGGAAACCGACCGCATCAGCGTCTTTCTGTCGTTGCATGCGCTGGACTTCATCACCGACTGCCTGATGCTGGGCATGATCACCATCATCCTGTTCAGCACCAACCCCTGGCTGGCCCTGGCCACGCTGGTGCCGCTGCCCTTCATCGCCTGGATGATCCACATGGTGCGAGACCGCCTGCGCACCGGCTTCGAGAAGATCGACCGGGTCTGGGGCGAGGTGACCTCGGTGCTGGCGGACACGATTCCCGGCATCCGGGTGGTGAAGGCCTTTGCGCAGGAGCGTCGTGAGGCCCAGCGGTTCAAGCAGGCCAATGACCACAACCTGGCGGTCAACGACCGGCTGAACAAGACCTGGAGCCTGTTCTCGCCTACCGTGGCACTGTTGACGGAGATCGGGCTGCTGGTGGTGTGGGCCTTCGGCATCTATCTGATCGCGCATTCCCAGATCACCGTCGGCACCTTGACCGCCTTCCTGGCGTACATCGGACGCTTCTACGGACGGCTGGATTCGATGAGCCGCATCGTGTCGGTGACGCAGAAGGCCGCCGCCGGTGCCAAGCGCATCTTCGACATTCTGGACCACCAGTCCAACGTGCCTGAGCCTACTCAGCCGGTGAAGCTGGACCGGGTGGAGGGCGCCATCACGTTGCAGAACATCGGTTTCCGCTACGGCAACCGGACGGTGATCCGCGACCTGAACCTGCAGATCCAGCCCGGCGAGATGATCGGTCTGGTGGGGCACAGCGGTTCAGGCAAGAGCACGCTGGTCAACCTGATCTGCCGCTTCTACGACGTGACCGAAGGCGCCATCAAGGTGGATGGCGTGGACCTGCGGCGCTTCCGCCTGTCCGACTTCCGCCGCCACATCGGCCTGGTGCTGCAGGAGCCGTTCCTGTTCTTCGGCACGATTGCCGAGAACATTGCCTACGGCAAGCCGGACGCGACCCGCGAGGAGATCGTGGCGGCCGCGCGGGCGGCGCATGCGCATGAATTCATCCTGCGGCTGCCGCAGGGGTATGACTCGCTGGTGGGCGAGCGCGGGCAGGGCCTGTCGGGCGGTGAGCGTCAGCGGATCTCGATTGCCCGTGCGCTGCTGATCGACCCCAGGATCCTGATCATGGACGAGGCCACCTCGGCGGTGGACACCGAGACCGAGAAGGAAATCCAGAAGGCCCTGGACAACCTGGTGCGCGGCCGCACGACGATTGCGATTGCCCATCGACTGTCCACGCTGCGCAAGGCGGACCGCCTGGTGGTGATGGACCGCGGCGAGATCGTGGAAGTGGGACCGCATGACGAGCTGATCGCCAAGCAGGGCGCTTATTGGCGTCTGTGGGAGGCGCAGGCCCGCCGGGTGGACCAGGAGGCGGAGGAAGCGGTGGTGGTTGTGCCGCCCAATGCCAATGCCCACACTGCCAACGCCTGAGGCCCGGGAGATTCTTGATGAGCAACATTCAACATCTGGTCCGCAATGCGTTTGGCCGGCTGCAGCTGGTGGACCTGCAGGGCCGCATCCATGACAACGTGACGCCGGTGCGGGCGCATCCGCTGAGCGCGCCGGACGAGGGCATTGCGCTGGTGGGCGAGGACGGGCACGAGATCGCGTGGATCGATCACCTGGACCGGCAGCCGGAGGCGGTGCGCAGCCTGCTGCGGGAGGAGTTCGCGGCGCGGGAGCTGATGCCGACGGTGCATCGGGTGCTGGCGGTCTCGACCTTCTCGACGCCCAGCGAATGGACGGTGGAGACCGACCGCGGGGAGACCCGGTTCATCCTCAAGAGCGAAGAGGACATCCGGCGCCTGGGGGAAGGGCGGCTGCTGATCGGCAGCAGCCATGGTATTCATTTCCTGGTGCCGGACCGGTTCGGGATGGATCGGCAGTCGAAGAAGCTGTTGGAGCGGTTCTTGTAAGGCTCCCTGGCGTGAATGCCTGGGAGCGCTGCCGAGCCGCCAGCCGCGCAGGGCGGCGGCCCTGGCGGCGAGCAACGCCCCACATCATTTGGACTTGGGGCAGCGCGGTGCGGACACCACCTCCACGGGCGTCACATCACCGGAGGGGGTGATCCGTCCCACGGTCACCAGGCAATAGCCGTAGCCCACATCCAGCTTGCTTTCATAGTCCGCACCGGCTTGCGGAACGAAGCTGACCGCAATGCTGGGGCAGGTCTGGTTGTTGGCCGAGAACGTGAAGTCCACGGTGGCCGGCATTTCCGCGGTGATGGATCGTTCGACGTAATAGGCCTTGGAGATGATGCCGGAACGGTCCGACAGCCGGCGGGTGGTCACGGTCTCCGGCATGCCCAGCGACTCGTTGGAGGCCATGTGCAGGGCAGACGCCACATTCTTGAAAAAGCCCGCAGCGGATTGGCTGCCGCTGTCTGGCGCAGAGCAGGCGGCTTCATTGGACACGCCTGCGGCAGTGCCATTCTGCGCAAACAGGCGGATCCTGGCCTTGGCGCTGCCCAGCGGCTGGGGATCGGCGGAAACTTCGCTGGACGCCACCGCCGCACTGGCAGCCTGCATCACGGGGGCCGGTATAGCGGGGGCCGACGCGGCGCCCATCACTGGATCCGCAACGGCAGCACCGCTCGCCGCGACTGATGCAGCAGACGCTGCGGCAATGGCCTCGCTGGGTTGGTCAGAAGCCGCTTTCTTGGGCGCAAAGGGAAGACGGCTGGCAAGGAGCGACTCCAGGCTGTCCTCGCTATGGGCAGCCTGCAAAATCGGACCGCAGACGGCGCGGTATTCAGCAGCCAAAGTCGGCCTTTTTGCAATCACCAAGCCCGAATACCGCACTGGTTGCAAATAACTGAAGTCCGTCAGATAGGGCGTTCCGGACGTATCCAGGGATGCGAAATACAGCTGCGCGGCATTGACCATCAATGCACGTTCGCAATTCACGATGCGACGCTCAGCGGTTGAAAACATGCGTTGCGTGCTGGCACCGTTGATCGGTTGCACAAGGCTTCGGACCCAGTATTGATACCAGCCGGTGTCTGACAGAAGCGCTTTCGAGGTGCTGCTCAATCCAGCAAGAGCTTCGGGTGCAATCGCGACAGGCGCTGAAAACTGGCGCTGAATGATTCGGCTCCGATCCGCACTGGGTACGGGCTCAATGTCCTTGTAGGTCGTCGAATCGACGGCCTTCCACAGGTTGTGCACCTTGTCGTCGTTGCCACCCCAGGACAGCAGCGATCGACCTTCGGGCCAGTCCAGACGGTTGAGCATCGCAGCATACGGATCCTCACTGGCGGCCCAGCTCGGCAATGAGACGAGTGCCATCAGGGTGGCAGCAAAGAGGCGGGCAGGTGTGTGTGGCAGAACAGCGGTCGACATGGGCGGGACTGATGGCGGCAAACGCCAAGAGGTGATGACGGCCGCCACGGTATCGACCGAAGCAAACGGTTACAACCGACCAAAGGGGGAGAGGGAACACTCAGGGCGAAGGCCTCGTGACGAATTGCTCAAGTGGGAAGCGGGGCGATGACCGACTCGCCCCTGAGCGCTCCTGGCACTTCGGCCGCACTCCACCCGCGCCCACATAAGACCTTCCTTAATTCAAATGTCGAACCTCGAACGACTAAGTTCAGCCTGAAACCGCCGAACTTGCGACTCAGCTATGCAGCGGGGACTAAACCGCAGAAGGGTAGTCTGACAAGCAGCCACTTGGCGGCGTGGAGCGACTAGGCGCGAGTCGTTTCTTTCAAGCTGTCTGTCGCGTCGCGTCGCGTCGCGTTCCGGCCGGCAGAGGCGATGGCCAGGTCATCCCGAACATCTTCAGAATTTGCGGCTAACTCCTGGAGGACCGTTCCCCGTTCCTCGACGAAGCCTTGACGGTTTAGTCCGTAGACACTGTCGGCGCCGGCCGACCTAACATGTTGGGCGTCGTCCAGCTGTCAGCGCCTTGATCGCTGTCGAATTGAAGAAGGAAGGGAGGAGCTGTGCAATCGCTCGAAGACTTTAGGAAATCCGGCGTTTTTACTGTGGGGTCAACACCAGGTCTTGCGGGAGATCTAGTACTCGACGGGGAGGGCACGTCACTGGACCTCCACTCAAAGGAGTTCTTTACTACGGCGGAGCTGCTAGACGGATGCATTCTGGGTGCGCTGCACGACCTCACAAAGGTCTCACTCCACGGCTGTATCACCACGGAGGGCCCGGGTCGCGGTGACAACGGGACGGAGGAATACCATTTTTCAAAGGTGTTCCCTCACTTTGTCCTCTTCGGTCGTCAGCACTTGAAGCCCGGATTGGCAGAAGTCACCGATGTGGGCTTCTCCGTGTCAGACGGCCACGTGATCTTCAATGACCTTGCGGCGTTCGGCCAAGTTACTCGCAACCGGCAGGAGCACATGGAACTTGTTGCGAAGGCCGAACTGGAGCATGGCCGACAGCTGTCAGTCGGCGATCACCCCTTGCTTTTCTACTTTTCAGGCAAGCACGAAATTCTCAGCGCTAAGACGGCGGTCGGCATCGTGTCCGCAACTCATGCTCTCTCATACAGCTTTCCGGGACCGCGTGGCATCAAAGTCGAGAACAAAGTTCGGGTCAACATTGAGTTCGACGCACCGATAGACTTCAATGGGGCGATCAGACAAGTTTTGATGCTGTTGCGCTTTCTAGAGATCGTCGCCGGTCGAAAACAGCGCGTTGAGCAAATGAACATACTGATTGCTTCAGAAGGAGGCGGTCACTGCCCCCTTGATGTCTACTGGAGCATGAACTCACCGGGCGCCCAGTCCTCGGACGGAGGCAGGTCGCCCAATTCCTACGACTTGCCGATTCAAGCAGCCCGTGAGCCAGCCGCGTTTTCGGCCATCCTCACACGCTGGGTAGACAGGGACGCTGAGCTCTTGGCATCACGAGTGCGGTTCTCAACAGCTTTCGGCCATCAGCGCAGCTATAACGTCGACCGACTTGTAGGCGCTGCGAACATGTTCGACATCCTGCCATCTTCCATTGTGCCTTCCAACGTGCAACTCACGCCCGAGATGGAGGACGCCAGGGCGAAGGCCCGAAGTTTGTTCAAAGATTTGCCAATATCGCCTGAACGCGACAGTGTCCTGGGTGTTTTGGGCCGACTTGGACAGGCGAGCCTGAAGCAGAAGGTTCGCTCACGCGCCGCTGTAGTCACACGAGGGGTGGGCGCGAAGTTTCCGGAACTTGAGCTGGTTGTCGACGAAGCGGTCAACTGCCGCAACCACTTCGTCCATGGCAGCGGAACGAGGATGGACTACGAGGAGAATTTTGACCAGGTGACCTTCTTCACCGATACCCTTGAGTTCGTGTTTGCCGCCTCTGACCTCATCGAGTGCGGCTGGAACGCCGCTCTATGGTCGCAAAAGATGTCATCTCTTTCTCACCCCTTCGACCGGTTCCTGAATAGCTATGGCGCGGCCCTGGAAGAGTTGAAGCGCGTTCTGCATGCATCGAAGCAACGCTCCAAGCAAGCGCCCTGACGCGTTGAAAGGGCCGAACCGCGCAACGCTCCTGAATTCCCCGCAGCACTGGCACTTGCGAAGTAGTCTGGCCTGCGACGAAGAAGAAGCAACGCGGGTGTCCGCTTCCACCGTAAGCGCTCAATGAACTATGTCCTTGCCAGGACCTTGGCCGCAGCATTAGGTGGCAGCGCTGTCGTCATTTGCCAAACAGCGCGGATGGACTGATGGTCAGGCTCATAAGTCCCGCAACCTCTTCACCATTGTCATTAGCGGCCTTTCGCTTGCCATAGCGGAGGTTGAGCCACCAGCCTTCATAAAGTCGGTAATCGAGGCCAATGGCTTTTTTTAAGGTCATCTCGCCCGCCAGAGCCTCCCGCGTACGGGCATTACTGTATTCCGTCACTCCGCGCCAAGTCGCCGTGCCGAACGCGCCTTTAACGGCCACCATACTTGTGTTACGACGTTCAAGTGTTGCGGTGCCCAACGTTGCCAGGACTGGCTCGTTGCGATTGAACTTCGCACTGGCACTAACCGACCAACCAGCGGAAGCGTCGGCACCAATCGTGTCTCCATAGCGTGCCGCTACAACCAAGGTCTCACCTAGTCGAACGGACTTGCCTCCATCAACGTCCAGCTTCACATCGCCGGTCGCAAAGGTGACCGACCACAGGGACCGATACCAACGCTCGTTGAGCTTGTCGACTTCCGATTTCAGGCAGGTGGAGAGCTCTGATACATCGCCCTTGGCGCCCTTCTTGATTATTTCTCCGCCAGGAGCCGTCGCATCGTCTTCAGGATTTCCCCCGGCCTTGGGCTCCATGGCCTGAAGCTGCTTTTCAATCGCTGCACCCACACACTTGCCGGCCATTGCATTGGCAAGCACCCAAATAGCATCGTCCTCGCGCTTGAAGGTGCCACCCGTCGTGATGGCAACTGCCCGTCGCTGGTAATTTCGCTTTTCGATCTCGTTATGACCTTGAGCGAGGCTGAGGGTGAGACCGGTTAGCAAAATGGCAATCGGAGAACGTTCGAGGTAATCCGTGGCTTGCACTTTCGGCCAAGGGTGCCGAACCCTAGCCGGTGAGATCGCAAAGCCAATGCCCTTGGAATCATTGTCGAAGCCCTTTACAAATGCGGCGAAGTCACGCGTGGATTCCGCCACGGTGACAGTGTCTGCGGCGATTCCTACCATCGAAGCGGCGGACACGTGAGCGGCCCCGTCGTCAGTTTGGAAGTCTGTAAAGGCCAGTTCCTTCCCCGTAACTTTCTTGAACAGCTTCAAGACCTTTTCAGCCTTGGTTTTGGAGTCGTCCTCAGCCCAGGTCGATTGCACGCCACCGACCATCAGGCAACCTGCGAGCAATGCAGCGGTGGTGGGCTTCATGCAACCACCTTGAAAGGAATGATGTGCTTGAACTGATCGGGCGTCACTTCGTCAGCCTCGTCGGACAACTCGTCATCTCGCTGTGCCTTGACCTCGCCATCGAGTGTCAGGGTGTACGCATAGGCCGTACTGACACCCTGCAGGACAGATGCGATCCCAACCAGCTTGTAGCTGCCGAGCGGCAGATGCATGACATCGAGTTCTGCAGGCTTCGTGAACTCTTTGAACTGAACAGACTCGACCAGCTTGGGGGGCTGGCCCATCTTCCAAACATGGCCGTCGAATCGAATCGTGCAGCCTCCGCTGCGGCTGAACTCCAAGCGCACTTCTTTGCTCATAGCCATGGCCGATCCCCGCTGCTCTTGTGTGTTGTTGGCGAATGCAGCGCAGTATTCAGGCGGTCACGGCCACAAACATCATCAAAAATGGTGATTGGCGCTGGCTCCCTGTTTGGGACGACACAGCTGTTGTGCATGTTTGCCACGACGAGCGCCCGCTGCGATTTGCCGCCTTCCGTTCCGTACCCAAGCTCAATTCGCACTTACCGCCTGCTTGAACGATCCCTATCTGCCGCCATGCCGCCCGTCACCGGAGCTGGGGGAACGACCGCTCTTAGCCGAAGCTGTGTGAAAACTCGGCGCGCGCTGTTTCCTGGGTCTCGACAGCATTGGCTTCGGTGCGATCGTCGATCCTGAGCCGATCTGAGAGGTCGACTTTTCGCCGGTGTGCAATGGAGCAGAGTTCTTACACAGCCGCAGCCCGAACCCGCCCTTCGCCGCAGGACGATGGCGGTGATCTACGCACTGGCAGCAAGCTCTCGGTACTCAACGTTGCTCATTCCGCGAAGTCCGCACCGTCTCCGGTAGTGATTGTAGTACCGGATGCACCCGACCGACTAGCCCTGCTGCGTATGCGTCAGGGCGACTCCGACCGTGACAACGCTGCGGCTCACGTCATAGGCCACCCCAATGCCGCGCAGTCAGGGCCACATCCGCTCGCGAGAGTTATGCCGGTCGTCCCTAAAGGTTCGCCCGTCGTTGCTAGGTCGTGCCTGCTGGGCCGCCCTTAGGTTGCGTTCAGAACAGCGTCGGCGCCCGCTGCTGGATCAGCATGTACACACCGATGGCGATCTGCACGATGCCCAGCAAGATGGCAGGTAATCCTTCGATCACCAGATAGCCGTCGCTTTCATCCGAGTCGCCGCCGAACTTGGCCTCCCGTTTGAGAACAGTCCGAATGCCTGAGGCGATGGCCACGATGGCAAGCAGGATGATGATGATCTTCAAAAACATGGGCGTTCTTCGATCGACATACGCGCTGAAACAAACGGCGCGGATTTGAGCACAGCTGTCGGTCACCCCGCCAGCCACCACGCCTGTCGCCCCGCCATCCACCGATCCACCGATCCACCCTTAAGTAGTTCTGCGCAAACCCCAACCCGCCCCAGCTCGTCTTAGAATTGACGTGAACGTTAATGCCATGCCGTGCACGTCAGCCAAATCCGGCATCAAAGCCGGAGCGGTGGCCGCGCCGGAACGGCCCTGACCCCGACGCTCGAACCATCAAAGAATCTGTCCTCCCCGGTTGCATGACCGGGCAGAGGCGGTCGAGGAGACAACTGGATGAACCTGCCAGGCCTGAACTTTTTCCTGGGCGAAGACATCGAAGCCCTGCGCGACACCGTCCGCGCCTTCGCTGATGCGGAGATCGCCCCCCGCGCCGCCGAGATCGACCGCAGCGACCAGTTCCCCATGGACCTGTGGCGCAAGATGGGCGACCTGGGGGTGCTGGGCATCACCGTCCCCGAGGAGTTCGGCGGCGCCGGCATGGGCTATCTGGCCCACATGGTGGCCATGGAAGAAATCAGCCGCGCCTCCGCGTCGGTCGGCCTGAGCTACGGCGCCCACAGCAATCTGTGCGTCAACCAGATCAAGCGCAACGGCACCGACGCCCAAAAGCGCAAATATCTCCCCAAGCTGATCAGCGGCGAACATGTCGGCGCGCTGGCCATGAGCGAGCCGGGCGCCGGCTCCGATGTGGTGAGCATGAAGCTGCGTGCCGACGACAAGGGCGGCTACTACGTCCTCAACGGCAACAAGATGTGGATCACCAACGGCCCGGACGCCGACACTCTGGTGGTCTATGCCAAGATCGAACCCGAACTCGGCGCCCGCGGCATGACCGCCTTCCTCATCGAGAAGGGCATGAAGGGCTTCTCCATCGCCCAGAAGCTCGACAAGCTGGGCATGCGCGGCAGCCACACCGGTGAGCTGGTGTTCAAGGACGTGGAAGTACCGGCCGAGAACGTGCTGGGCACCGTGGGCGGCGGCACCAAGGTGCTGATGTCGGGCCTGGACTACGAGCGCGCCGTGCTGGCCGCCGGTCCCATCGGCATCATGCAGGCGGTGATGGACAACGTCATCCCCTACATCCACGACCGCAAGCAGTTCGGCCAGAGCATCGGCGAGTTCCAGCTGATCCAGGGCAAGATGGCCGACATGTACACCGTGCTGCAGGCCGCACGCGCGTTCTGCTACACCGTTGGCAAGAATCTCGATGCCCTGGACGGCGCTCATGTGCGCCAGGTGCGCAAGGACTGCGCCTCCGTCATCCTCTGGTGCGCCGAAAAAGCCACCTGGATGGCCGGTGAAGGCATCCAGATCTTCGGCGGCAACGGCTATATCAACGAGTATCCGCTGGGCCGGCTGTGGCGTGACGCCAAGCTCTACGAAATCGGGGCGGGCACGTCCGAGATCCGGCGCATGCTGATCGGCCGCGAGCTGTTCGCCGAGACGATGTAAGGGTCGCTGCCCGGTCGGCGAAGGTCGGCCGTGCCGGCCGGTGACAAAATCGCACCCATGAGCACGAACGAACTCCAAGACCTGCTGAACAACAACAAGCGTTGGGCCGCGCAGACGGAAGACGACACCCCCGGGTTCTTCTCCCGCCTGCTCAAGCAGCAGACGCCCCAATACCTGTGGATCGGCTGTGCCGACAGCCGCGTGCCCGCCAACGAACTGGTGGACCTGCTGCCCGGTGAGCTGTTCGTGCATCGCAACGTGGCCAACGTGGTGGTGCATTCCGACCTGAACTGCCTGTCGGTGATGCAGTTCGCGGTGGATGAGCTGAAGGTGCGCCACATCATCATCGTCGGCCACAGCAACTGCGGCGGTGTGCGCGCCGCGCTGCAGGACCTGCGGGTGGGCCTGGTGGACAACTGGCTGCGCCACGTGCAGGACGTTCGCAACCACCATCAGGACTGGCTGGATCAACTGCCCGAAGACCAGCGCGTCAATGCCCTGTGCGAGCTGAACGTGCTGGAACAGGCCCGCAATGCCTGCCAGACCACGGTGGTGCAGGATGCCTGGGCCCGCGGTCAGTCGGTCACCGTGCATGGCTGGGTCTACGGCCTGCACAACGGCTTGCTCAAGGACCTCAGCGTGTCGGCCGCGCATGCGGACGATGTCACCCCGGCCTACCGCCGTGCGCTGGCAGCCCTGCATCAGCGCTATGACGCCGGGCAAGGGGCAGGACGCGCCACGGGGACACCGGTGTCGGTGGCCTCGTCGCCGCAGGGCTGAGTCCGCCGACACGGACCGGACCGATCCCACGTCAGCCCGCGCCATCCGCGCTCCCACCAGCAGGCAGGCCCATGTTTCCTCATGAACTGACCGATCCACGCGCCTTCCAGATCGCGATGGCCCTGCTGGAGGGTTTCAACAAGCATTACCGTCTGTTCCGCGCCGCCAGCGCCAGCGCCAAGCAGCGCTTCGAGCAGGCCGACTGGCGCGGCCAGCAGCGCGCCCAGCGCGAGCGCATCGAGTTCTACGACCTGCGGGTGGACGAGGCCGTGACGCTGCTGGAGCAGCGCTACCAGGCCAGTGCCCTGCCCACCGATGTCTGGCAGCAGGTCAAGCTGCACTACATCGGCCTGCTGACCAACCATCGCCAGCCGGAACTGGCCGAGACCTTCTTCAATTCGGTCTGCACCCGGCTGCTGCACCACAGCTACTTCCACAACGACTTCATCTTCGTGCGGCCCGCTCTCTCGACCGAATACATCGAGAACGACGAGCCCGCCGCCCAGCCCACCTACCGCTGCTACTACCCCTCGCACGACACCCTGCGCGACACCTTCATGCGCATCGTGTGGAACTTCCAGCTCGACCTGGAATTCGAGGACCTGGGGCGGGACATCGACTGCGTGCTGCAGGCCATCAGCCGGGAGCTGGGCAACTTCCGCTGGCGCACCAACTTCCAGGTGCAGGTGCTGTCCTCGCTGTTCTACCGGAACAAGGGCGCCTACATCGTGGGCAAGATCGTCAACGGCTTCACCGAGACGGCCTTTGCGCTGCCCATCCTGCATCTGGAGTCGTCGCCGGCCGAAGCGCCCGGCCTGCTCTACATCGACGCCGCGCTGTTCGGCGAAGACGACCTGCTGATGCTGTTCAGCTTTGCCCGCGCCTACTTCCTGGTCGACATGGAAGTGCCCAGCGCCTATGTGCAGTTCCTGCGCTCGCTGATGCCGCGCAAGCCCCGCTCGGAGATCTATTCGGCGCTGGGCCTGCAGAAGCAGGGCAAGAATCTCTTCTACCGGGACTTTCTCAACCACCTGCGTCACAGCTCGGACAAGTTCCGCATTGCGCCCGGCATCAAGGGCATGGTGATGCTGGTGTTCGACCTGCCGTCCTATCCCTTCGTTTTCAAGGTGATCAAGGACTTCTATCCACCCCAGAAGGACACCACCCGGGAGCAGATCCAGCGCAAGTACCTGCTGGTGAAGCAGCACGACCGGGTGGGCCGCATGGCCGACACCCTGGAGTACACCCGCGTCGCCTTCCCGCGTCACCGCTTCGAGGAGGAGCTGGTGGCCGAGCTCAAGCATTTCTGCCCCAGCCTGATCGAGGAACACGGCGACGACCTGATCATCCACCACCTCTACATCGAGCGCCGCATGGTGCCGCTCAACATCTATCTGCAGGAAGCCTCGCCGGCGCAGCTGCAGCATGCGGTGGTGGAGTATGGGAACGCGATCAAGGACCTGGTGGCCGCCAACATCTTCCCCGGCGACATGCTGTGGAAGAACTTCGGCGTCACCCGCCACGGCAAGGTGGTGTTCTATGACTACGACGAGATCGAATACCTGACCGACTGCAATTTCCGCGAGGTGCCCACCCCGCGCAATGAAGAGGACGAGATGTCCGGCGAGGTCTGGTATCCGGTCGGCAAGCACGACGTGTTCCCGGAGACCTTCGGCCCCTTCCTGCTCGGCCACGGCGAAGTGCGGGAAGCGTTCATGGCGCATCATGCGGACCTGCTGGAGCCCGCCTTCTGGCAGACGCACAAGCAGCGCATCCTCGCCGGCCATGTGCACGACGTGTTTCCCTACGATCCCCACAAGCGCTTCCGGGTGCAGGCGGTCGAGCCGCTCCCGCAGGCACCCGAACCGGAGCATCGTGAACTGCCCATTCAGTAAAGGCGCTTGCAGGCGCACCGGAAGTCCGGGTGTCCTGCGGCGCATCGTTCCCTGCATTGACTGAAACAAGGAGACTGTCATGTCCGATTCCATCGTCATCGTGTCCGCCGCACGCACGCCCATCGGCGGCCTGCTGGGTGATTTCGCCGGGCTGTCCGCCTGGGAGCTGGGCGCCGTCGCGATCAAGGCCGCGGTGGAGCGTGCCGGCGTTCCCGGCGACGCCATCAACGAAGCCTTCATCGGCAACTGCCTGATGGCCGGCCAGGGCCAGGCCCCCGCCCGTCAGGCGGTGCTCAAGGCCGGTCTGCCGCAATCGGTGGGCGCGGTGACGCTGTCCAAGATGTGCGGCGCCGGCATGCGCGCCGTCATGTTCGCCCACGACACGCTCAAGGCCGAAAGCGCCGACGTGCTGATCGCCGGCGGCATGGAGTCGATGACCAATGCGCCGCACCTGATGTTCGCGCGCAAGGGCGTGAAGTACGGCGCTGCGCAGATGTATGACCACATGGCACTGGACGGCCTGGAAGACGCCTACGAGCGCGGCAAGGCCATGGGCGTGTTCGCCGAGCAATGCGTGGACAAGTACGCCTTCACCCGCGAAGCGCAGGACCAGTTCGCCATTGCCTCCACCGAGCGCAGCAAGCGTGCCAATGAGGATGGCAGCTTCGCCTGGGAAATCGCCCCGGTGACGCTGGCCGGCAAGGGCGGCGACACCGTCATCGCCCGCGACGAGCAGCCCTTCAAGGCCAAGCTGGACAAGATCCCCACGCTCAAGCCCGCTTTCAAGAAGGACGGCAGCATCACCGCCGCCACCTCGTCCTCCATCAGCGACGGCGCTGCGGCCCTGGTGCTGATGCGTGAATCCACCGCCCGCGCCCGCGGCCTGACGCCGGTGGCCCGCATCGTCGGCACTGCCGTGCATGCCAATGCGCCGGAATGGTTCACCACCGCGCCGGTTGGCGCCATCCAGAAGCTGCTGGCCAAGAACCAGTGGGACGCCAAGAGCGTCGATCTGTGGGAAGTGAACGAGGCCTTCGCCGCTGTCACCATGGCCGCCATGGCCGAGTTCAAGCTGCCGCACGAGATCGTCAACGTGAACGGCGGCGCGGTCGCGCTGGGCCATCCGATCGGCGCCTCCGGCGCCCGCATCCTGGTGACGCTGCTCGGTGCCCTGAAGCATCGCCAGCTCAAGCGCGGCGTGGCGGCGCTGTGCATCGGCGGCGGTGAAGCCACGGCCGTGGGTGTGGAGCTGATCTGATGACCCAGGTGCTGATCATTGGGGCGTCGCGCGGCATCGGCCTGGAGCTGGTGCGCCAGCACCGCGAATCCGGCGACCAGGTGGTGGCCACGGCGCGCGACGAGGAAAGCCTGCAGCGCCTGCGCGCGCTGGGCGCCACCGCCATCAAGCTGGATGTGTCGGATGTCGTCAGCATCGCCGGCCTGGCCTGGCAACTGGACGGCTTCCAGTTCAACCGCGTGATGTACGTGGCCGGCCTCTACGGCCCGCGCACCATCGGCCTGCAGCCGCCCAGCCAGGCGGACTTCGATGCGGTCATGCACACCAACGTGCTGGGTCCGATGCGGGTGCTGCCGCAGCTGCTGGACGCGCTGGCGCCGGATGCACGCATCGGCATCCTGTCCTCGCGCATGGGCTCGCTGACGCTGCGGGCCAATTCCGCCGGCTGGGTCTACCGTGCCTCCAAGGCGGCGGCCAATTCGGTGATGAAGGACATGGCCCTGGCGCTGGATGGCCGGGCCCTGTGCGTCAGCCTGCATCCGGGCTGGGTGAAGACCGACATGGGTGGGCAGGAAGCCGACATCGACGTGGCCACCAGCGCCGCCAGCCTGCGCAAGGTGCTGGACGGCCTGACGGCGGGCGACAACGGCGCCTTCTTCAATTACGACGGCCAGCCGCTGCCCTGGTGAGGACTCCGACCCATGCTGCTTTCTGAAGACCACCGCGCCGTGCAGGATGCCGTGCGCGCCTATGTGCAGGACCGGATCGCGCCGTTCGCGGCGGAATGGGACAAGTCCCACCAGTTCCCGGCCGAGGCGCTCCAGGGCCTTGCGGCGCTGGGCTGCTATGGCGTGGCCGTGCCCACCGACTACGACGGCGCCGGCCTGGACTATCTGGCCCTGGCGGTCATCCTGGAAGAGATCGCTGCCGGTGACGGCGCCACCTCCACCGTGGTGAGCGTCAACAACTGCCCGGTGTGCAGCATCCTGATGGCCTTCGGCAACGAGGACCAGAAGGAGCGCTTTCTCAAGCCACTGGCCCGCGGCGACATGCTGGGCGCCTTCTGCCTGACCGAGCCGCATGTGGGCTCCGAGGCCGGCGGTCTGCGGACCACCGCGGTGCGGGACGGGGATGACTATGTGCTCAGCGGGGTGAAGCAATTCATCACCAGCGGCAAGAACGGGGATGTCGCCATCGTGATGGCGGTCACCGACAAGGCCGCCGGCAAGAAGGGCATCAGCGCCTTCCTGGTCCCCACAGGCACGCCCGGCTACATCGTCGCGCGGGTCGAGGACAAGATGGGCCAGCATGCCAGCGACACCGCCCAGATCCTGTTCGAGAACTGCCGCGTGCCTGCGGCCAACCGGCTGGGCGAAGAAGGGCAGGGGCTGAAGATCGCCTTGTCGGGCCTGGAAGGCGGGCGCATCGGTATCGCCTCCCAGTCGGTCGGCATGGCGCGGGCGGCCTTCGACGCGGCGCTGAAGTACAGCCGCGAGCGGGTGGCCTTCGGTGTGCCGATCTTTGAGCACCAGGTCATTCAGCACAAGCTGGCCGACATGGCCACCCAGATCGAAGCCGCCCGTCAGCTGATCTGGCATGCCGCCGCCCTGAAGGATGCGGGCCAGCCCTGTCTCAAGGAAGCGGCGATGGCCAAACTGTTTGCCAGCGAGATGGCGGAGAAGGTCTGCTCGGCGGCCATCCAGGTGCATGGCGGCTACGGCTATGTGAGCGACTTCCCCGTGGAGCGGATCTATCGGGATGTGCGGGTGACGCAGATCTACGAGGGGACCTCCGAGGTCCAGAAGATCCTGATCGGCCGGGCGCTCTGAGCGCTGGGCCGCGACGCGACCTCAGTAGCTGATGGTCACCGTCACCGTGTCGGTGTAGGAGCCAGGCACCACATTGGCCAGCGACGGCAGCCGACCGTACACCGTCAGGCTCTGGACGCTGCCGGTGCCGGTGCCGGTCTTGGCCGTGCTGGAGGCGGTTCCGTCGCCCCAGACTGTCGAGCGGCCGGCATCCAGGTAGAGCTGATAGGCCAGGGTGTCCGAGCCGCTTTTCATCGTCCGGTTGGCGAAGTTGCTGGCGCCGCCCGCATTCGCACCGGCACTCAGGGACACGGTGTAGGGCGTCGTGTTGGAGCAGGTCACCGTCAGCGTCGAGGTGGCATCCAGCGGCGTGGACACCGACAGCGGGTCGATCGCACTGCCAAAATTCAGCGACGAACCGGACACCGTACAGGCGCTGGTGATGGTGGCCGTGACCGGGAAGGTCGTGGTCACCGGCGTGGCCGCAGCGGCGTAGGGGGAGAGGCAGTACAGGCTCAGGCCCACCAGCAGCACCGAGCCCTGCATCAGGCGGGTGGCAAGCGTGGGACGGCGGCTGGCGGTACGAACGTTTGACATGACGGGCTCCCTGTTTGGATGGTTCGTATCTTCTCGAGCCTGATCACTTCGCAACAGACGGCGCCTGCGCATGCATCCGTGGGGGGAAGGCACCGGCCGGTGTAGGCGCTTGTCCGACATCTGTGAGCCGTGCGGAGCCCCCGGCGCGGGCAGGGAATTGCCACTTCAGGCCGATGGGCCCTGCACAGTCGCCGGGGTGCGGACCTGGCCATCCGGACTTTCACCAAGGGCGCCACAGCCGGACAGCGGGTGCCGGGTCGTTTCCGCGTCACCACCCGGGGCTGTCCGTCCATGCCCCGATTCCAAGCCGCTGTGCGTGCCGTCCCGATGACGACTAGGGAAACAACTACCCCTCCGACCAGGGGGGAGCTGGCGTTTCCCGAGGCTGCTCATTCGTGAAGCCCGTCACACAATCAGCCAGCCCAGGGGCGGGGCAGTCCGACCGCCCCACGGACTCTTGACGCGAACCGCATGACGGCCCGCGTGTCTCCAACAGCCGGGGTGGACATCCCACCGCTTTCTCCAGAAGGACCAGCAATGTTCAAGCAAGCCTGCGCGGCATTGGCGCTGGTGGGTGCAATGGCATCCGCGCACGCCGACGCCACCCTCATCAGCGAGGGATTCGACAACGTCGCCAATCTGCCGTCCTCCGGATGGACGATCCTCAACCTGAGCACCCCCACCGGCCTGACTTCGCCGTGGGTGCAGGGCGACCAGACGATCTTTTCCGCCCTCAGCGGTGCCAGCAATTCCTACATCTCGAGCAACTACAACAATGCGGGCGCGGGCGGCAATCTGGCCAGCTGGCTGATCACGCCGGTGTTCTCGACCGCCACCGACGTGGTGGTGACCTTCTGGGCCAAGGCCGACATCCAGGACGGCTACTTCGACCAGTTGACCTTCGGCCTGCTGGACGCCGCCGGCAATCCGACCAGCTTGGTGCTGGACACCACCGTGACGGTGACCGGCCAGTGGGCCCAGTACAGCCTGAACCTGGCCAGCCTGGGTGCCGGCACCAGTGGCCGCTTCGCCATCGAATACGTGGGCGCTGCCGACCTGGCCAACTACGTCGGTGTGGACAACCTGAGCGTGACCGCCGTGCCGGAACCCGCCAGCCTGGCCCTGGCCAGCCTGGGTCTGGTCGGTCTGGTGGCCGTGCGTCGCCGCCGCCAGGTCCGCTGAGCGCGCTTTGCCCAAGGAGCCCCAGATGCTGAATCAAACCTTCTCCCGAACCGCCCTGAGCGCCGCCCTGTGCGCTGCCGCCCTGCTGCCTTTCGCTGCTTCCGCCGCCGAGAGCGCCGAGGCGACCGCCAATGGCAGCCTGCCGGTCACCGAGGTCCCGCAGGACACGCTGGTCGTGGTGCGTGATGCCGAAACCGGCAAGCTGCGCGCCGCCACCAACGAGGAACGCGCCGCGCTGCAGTCCCTGCGCGCCAGCAAGCGCGTGATGGCCTTGAGCGCCGTGGCCGCCACGCCGCAGATCAAGCGTCATGCCGTCTCCGGCGCCACCGGCGTGCGCATGACCGACGACATGCTGGCCCATTCCGTGATGGTGCGCCGTCCCGACGGCACGCTGGAAGAGCTGTGCTTCCCCAGCAAGCAGGAAGCCGACGCCGCCGTGGCTAAGGGCTTTGCCCCCAAGGCTGAACTCCCCACCAAGTGAGCACCATGGACATGAGCATCAAGACTTTCGCTGTGCGTGCCACGCTGCTGGCCGCCCTGTGCGCCGCCGGTGTCAGCCAGGCCGCCACCATCGTCATCCAGAGCCGCGACCCGGCCGGGGTGGGCTTCAACGACGCCACACCGGTCGCCCCGGTGGGCGGCAACCCCGGCACCACGCTGGGTGAGCAGCGCATGTATGTCTACCGCTATGTGGCGGACATCTGGGAAAAGCAGCTCACCAGCAATGTGACCATCACGGTCAATGCCGGCTGGGAAGCCCTGACCTGCACGGCCACCAGCGCCACGCTGGGCAGTGCCGGCGCCTGGAACATCTGGCACGACTTCACCAACAGCAAGCCCGGCACCTGGTATCCGCAGGCGCTGGCCAACAAGCTGTACGGTGCCAATCTGACCGAAGGCGTGCCCGATGACGGCAGCGGCTACGGCAACGTCGACATCAAGACCCAGTTCAACGTCAACCTCGGCACCACCGGCTGCCTGGAAGGCAGCCCCTTCTACCTGGGCGTGGACGGCAATGCAGGCGACGCGGTCAACTTCGTCGAAACCCTGCTGCATGAACTGGGCCACGGCCTGGGCTTCTCGGTCCTGACGGTCTATACCGGCAGCGTGGCCAGCGCCGTGGGCTACCGGCTCAATGCCGATGGCACGGCCTACCAGGCCAGCGGGGGACTGCCCAGCATCTGGGAACAGTACATGTATGACAACACCGCCGGCAAGACCTGGCTGGACATGACCAGCGCCGAGCGCCGCGTGTCCACCACCAATGCGCTGGGCCTGGCCTGGATCGGCCCGCAGGCAGTGGCCGGTGCTGCCACCACCCTGACGCCGCTGCCGGTGCTCAAGACCGCCACCTCGGCCCCCGGCTACTCCGGTTTCTACGCCTACAACACCGCGTCCTTCGGGCCCGGCGTGTCCACTGGCCTGAACCTGGGCGCGCTGGCGGTGGTGCCGGCCGATCCGGTCAATGGCGCCGGCTGCCTGCCGTTTGATGCGGCCACCTCGACGGCCGTGGCCGGCAAGGTCGCCATCATCGACCGCGGCACCTGCGGCTTTGCGGTGAAGACGAAGAATGCGCAGAACGCGGGTGCGATCGGCGTGATCATCGCCAACAACACCGGCGGCGCAGCACCAGGCCTGGGCGGCTCCGACCCGACGGTGGTGATTCCCGCCATCAGCGTGTCGCAGACCGACGGCGCCACCTTGAAGGCGGCGGTGGCGGCAGCCGTGCCCTACGGCAGCCGTCGCGCACCGGGCCTGGTGTCGGCATCGCTGAGCACCGACCCGACGCGCCGCGCCGGTGCGGATGCCCGCGGTCGTCCGCTGCTGTATACGCCCTCGGTGCTGGCCTCCGGCTCGTCGGTGTCGCATTGGGATGTGTCGGCGGTGCCCAACCTGCTGATGGAACCCAACATCAACAGCGACCTCACCACCATCCTGGTCCCGCCCAAGGACCTGACCTTCCCGCTGCTGAAGGACCTCGGCTGGTAAGCCGCTGGTCGGCCGGGCCGGCCGTGCCGGCTTGGGCCGATTCAGCCCGCTCCGCTCACTCAGCCCACAGCGGCTGAACGGTGCCCCCCAGGCACCCCAGCAAGGGCCCCGTGCATCCGCACCGGGCCCTTGCTGCATTCCGGCCGTCCGCTGTACGGCTCGCCCACCCGGGGGACGGTGCGCCGTCGGTGTTCGAAAGCCTGTCGGCGGATGCCCTACACCGGCTGCGGCAACTCGACCTCAGCGGAAACGGCGCGATTCGCATGGTCGTGCAGACGCCAACGCGCGACGATTGCCGTGATCGAGGCGGCCAGCGCCTGACCGGATTCGGGAGAGATTCCATGCCCAAGCCCCCCCTTCTGTTCCGACAACGGCCCGGCCGCATGACGGCCTGGCTGGTGCTGGGTAATGTGCTGGTGATCGCGGCGCTGGCGTTGATGACCGTTTTCAGCCTGCGCTCGCAGTGGCAGACGGAAGAGACCCGCGCCAGCGAGACCACCGACAACCTGGCCCAGAGCCTGAGCGTGGAGGTCAGCGCCGAGCTGCGCAATGCCGACAATGCGCTGTCCACGATTGCGCTGCGGTTTCGCAGTGCGCGCCTGTCCCGCGAGCATGAGGATTCGCTGATGCGCATCCTGAGCGAGCAGGAGAGCCTGCTGCCGCAGGTCGACTCGCTCAGCATCACCGACATCTATGGCCAGGTGATTGCGGGCGACGGCGCAGGCGACAAACCGATCAACGTGTTTGACCGCCCCTATTTCGCCCAGGCCATGATGAGCCAGGACATGGTGGTGTCGGAACCGCTGCAAAGCCGCTATGACGGCCAGTGGTGCATCGTGCTGGCCCGGCGGCTCATCAACCATGACGGGCAGTTTGCCGGCATCACCTTTGCGGTGGTGTCCGCTCAGCATTTTGTGGACCGCTTCAGCCATCTGGCTCTGGGGGCGTCCGGGGCGGTGAGCCTGCGCACCGAGGGCTTGAACCTGATCGCGCGCTACTCCGCCAGCGAACCGGGCACCACCCGGGGCTTCGGCACCCGCACGCTCTCCACCGCGATGCTGCACAGCCTGGCGGACAACCCGGACCACGGCATCTATCGCTCCTATGTGGCGCTGGACAACGTCGAGCGCATCACCGCCTACCGACGGGTCGCGCGTTACCCGGTCATCGTGTTCACCGGCATGAGCAGCCAGGACTATCTGACGTCCTGGTGGCATCAGGTCTGGCAGCAATCCATGCTGGCCGCACTGGTGGCCCTGGCCGTGGCGGGGGCGTCGTGGCTGATCCATCGCCATCAGCGGACGGTGCAGGGCCATCAGGCTGCGTTGGCCCGCGTGGCGCAGCAGCAGCAGATGATGTTGCACAACGACCTGATTGGCATGGTGCGCCTGCAGGAGGGCCGCGCCGTCTGGTGCAACCCCGCCCTGGAGCGCATGTTCGGGTATGACAGCGGCGCCCTGCAGGGCCATGCCTCGCGCCTGCTGTTCCTGACCGACGAGGACCACCTTCGGGTGGCCAGCGTCGGGTCGGCGGCCATCCGGGCCGGTGAGTCCTACCGCATCCAGTTGCCGATGCGGCGCAAGGACGGCAGTGCCTTCTGGGTGGACGTGAGCGGCATGGTGATGTCGGCCACCGAGTCGCTGTGGATGCTGGTGGACATCGACAAGCTCAAGCGCAGCGAAGAAAGCGCGCAGCAGCAAGCGACGCAGGATCCGCTGACGGAGCTGCCCAACCGCCGCATGCTGGAGGAGCGGTTGGCCGACACACTGCTGCAGGCCCACCGCAGCGGCGAGAGTTTTACGCTGTGCTATCTGGACCTGGACGGCTTCAAGCCGGTCAACGACCGATATGGGCACGAGGCCGGGGATGAAGTGCTGCGTCAGGTGGCGCAGCGGCTGCAGGAGCTGGTGCGCAACAAGGATGTGGTGGCCCGCATGGGCGGTGATGAATTCGCCATCCTGCTGCCGGGCATGGCGAGGGCCGCGGATGCGGAGCAGTTGCTGCAGCGGGTGCTGTTCTCGATCCAGCGTCGCATCCAGCTCGACACCGGTGAGTCGGTGTCGGTCAATGCCAGCATTGGCGCGGTGATCGGGAGCGGCGCAGACCTCGGGCGCGACCTGCTGCGGGCGGCTGACGAGGTGATGTATGAGGCCAAGCGCCGTGGCAAGGGCCGGATTCAGCTGGCCCAGCCGTCGCCACTGCGGGAAGCGACCGAAGCGGGCGCCCGGGATTGGGCGGCCGCTGCCTGAGCGGCGACGGCCTCAACAGCCGCTGCCCGTTAGCGACGGCCTCAACAGCCGTCGTGGGACGCTCAGCGACGGACCTTGCCGTCCGCCGTCAGGATGGTCATGTCCACGTACTTGGAGCCGGTGTGCTTCTGGGCATTGAAGTGGATGAAGAAGCCGCCGACGTCGAAGTCCTTCAGGCTTTCCAGTGCACTCACCAGGCTGTCAGAGCTGACGTTGTTGCCGGCACGGCGCAGGCCTTCAATCAGCACCTTGGCGGCAACGAAGCCTTCCATGCCGGTGTAGCTCAGTTCCCGGTTGGCCGCCTTGGCCCGCTGCGCATATTCCTGCGCCAGCGGATTGGTGCCGCTGAAGGGGAAAGGCACGACCTGTGACACCACCACGCCGCGCGAATCCTGGCCCAGCTCGGTGGCCAGGGCCTGCGCACCCACGAAGGACAGGTTGTAGAAATTGCCCAGGAACATCGCCTTGCGCGCCAGACGGATGAAGGCCGCGCAGGACTTGTAGGCGCTGACCTGGACGATGGCTTCCGGCTGTGCGGCCAGGATGGTCTTGACCGCCGCCGTCACATCCACCGAATTGCGCTCCACGGTGGCGGTGGCCACCGGGGCCAGGCCCTGCTTCTTCAGGGCCTCCTGCATGCCGCTCAGGCCGGCCTGGCCATAGGCGTCGTTCTGATAGAACACGGCCACCTTCTTGATGCCCACCGACTTCAGCTGCTGGACGATTTCCTCGCACTCGTCGTTGTAGGACGCGCGCACATGGAAGGCGTAGCGGTTGAAGGGGGTCCGCAGGGCCTCGGCGCCGGTGAAGGGGGCGAAGAACGGGACCTTGGCATTGATGGCCAGCGGCAGCGCGGCCAGCGAGGTCGGCGTGCCGATGTAGCCGAACAGCGCGGTGACGCCTTCGTCCAGCAGCTTGCGGGTGTTGGCCGCGCAGCGGTCGGGCTCGTAGCCGTCGTCCAGGCTGCGCAGCTCGATGCGGCGGCCGTTGACGCCGCCGCGCTGGTTGATGAAGTCAAACGCCAGCAGGGCGCCGTCGCGGAAATGCTCGCCCAGATCCTTGGCCGGGCCACTCAGCGGCGCGGACTGCCCGAGCACGATCTTGGTGTTGTCGGCAAAGGCCGGCAGCACCGGCAGGGCGCCGGTGCCGATGAGGGCGGAGAGCTGGGTGAGAAGTTGGCGGCGTTTCATGGACGGTCCGTGACAGCGTGGGCCGTTATCTTGCGTGAACCTGTCACCTTGGGGATAGCCCTAGGCTGTGCGAGCAGTGTTTTTTTCTATTGCTCGCCAACAAATTCACAGGCTGTTTCCAGCAAAATTTTTGATGAGGCCGCCATTCGCGCAACGGACGAACAACTCCGTATCAAACGTGACAGTGGGTAACCGAACTCACTGTGACGCTTTCCAGGCATCGATGGCCTTGCGGGCCAGGAAGGACTGGTCGCTGAAGAAGCCGTCCATGCCCAGATTCAGGAAGGTGCGGATCTGGCCGGAGAGGTCGCCCAGCGCGGTCGGGTCGGTGCTGCTGTCGAAATCGTTCGGCAGGAAGTAGTTCTCGGCGCGGAAGGTCCAGCCGTGCACGATCAGTCCGGCGGCATGTGCATCCTTGACGAAGCTGGTGGGCGTGCCCAGGCGGCCGCCGACCAGCGGAATCATCACGGCGGTGTTCACGCCGACGCCGCGCGCATAGGAGGCGATCTCGGCCAGACCGGCCGGCTTGGCCAGGTCGGCATAGGTGCGGGTGTCGCCGCTCAGCACGAAGTCATAGGGGCGACCGCTCGCATCCATCAGTTGGACCAGCGGCAGGCGCGTCATGCGCTTGAGCTTGCGCAGATTGCCCACTTCGAAGGACTGGATGAACACCGGCGCGTCCGCATCCCGGTAGCCGTACTTGTGGAGCAGGCGCACCAGCGGCTCTTCCAGAGGCTGGCCCAGGCCCGCGAAGTAGCTGGGATGCTTGGTCTCCGGATAGACCCCGATCGGACGCACGGCCCGATGCGGACGGCCGCGGCGGTCCTCCCGATCGGCGCGGGCCTCTTCACGACGGCGTTCGTTGGCCTGCTGGACCAACTGCAGCACCTCCTCGAAGGTCGGCACTTCGAACATGTCGTTGAAGCGGCTGTTGGCCGGGCGGATGGCCGGAATGCGCTCGCGGGCGCGCAGCGTCTTGAGCTCGGCCAGGGTGAAGTCTTCGGTGAACCAGCCGGTGATGCTGACGCCGTCGATCACCTTGGTGGTCTTGCGGCTGGCAAATTCCGGATGGTCGGCCACGTCGGTGGTGGCTTCACGCACCGTGCCATCGGGATTCAGGATCGCGATGGCGTTCTCATGGCGGGCCACCAGCACGCCGTCCTTGGTGATGACCAGGTCCGGCTCGACAAAGTCGGCGCCCTGCTCGATGGCCAGCCAGTAGGACGCCAGGGTGTGCTCCGGCACATAACCGGAAGCGCCGCGATGCGCGATCAGCAGCGGCGATGCCGCGGACGGGCCGGGACGGCCATGGGCGGCGGCTGTGGCGGGCAGCATCACAGCGCCCAGGGTCACGGCCAGGGCGGCGGTGGACAGGATCAGACGAAGCATCTTCAAGACAGCTCTCCTCGTGAGGTGAGTCGCGAGGGTAGGGCGAGGCTCATGAAGGTTTGATGATCCCCCCGGAGCAGAAGCCGGGGACAGGCGGGGCATGTCCCCACTCCCGGCCTCATTGCCGGCGTCTGCCTGCACGCCCGGCGCCATGGCCGGGCCTGTCACCGGCGCCCGGCGCCATGGCCGGGCCTGTCACCAACGCCCGGATCCGTGTCCGGGCTTTGTGATCAGCGGCTCAGCCGGAAGACCGCGACCGCGTCCGCCAGGCGGTGGGACTGATCCTTCAGGCTCTCGGCCGCCGACGCGGCTTCTTCCACCAGCGCGGCATTTTGCTGCGTCATCTGGTCCAGATGGCCCACGGCGGCATTGACCTGCTGGATACCGTCGCTCTGTTCATGGGTGGCGGCGCTGATCTCGGCAATGATGTCGGTGACCCGCTGCACGCTGTGCACGATGTCGTTCATCGTGGTGCCGGCATCGGTCACCAGCCGGGAGCCGGATTCGACCCGCTCCACACTGGTGGCGATCAGGGACTTGATCTCCTTGGCCGCGCCCGCACTGCGCTGCGCCAGGGACCGCACTTCGCTGGCCACCACGGCGAATCCACGGCCTTGCTCGCCGGCCCGGGCGGCTTCCACCGCGGCATTGAGGGCCAGGATGTTGGTCTGGAAGGCAATGCCGTCGATGACGCCGATGATGTCGCCGATGCGGCGCGAGCTGTCGCTGATCTCGCTCATGGTCGAGACCACCTGGCCCATCACCGTGCCGCCGCGCTGGGCGGTGGTGGTGGCATGGCTGGCCAGTTGATTGGCGGTGGTGGCGGCATCCGCCGTCTGGCGCACGGTGCCGGTGAGCTGGGTGAGGGAGGCGGCGGCCTGCTGCAGGTTGGAGGCGGTCTGCTCGGTGCGGCTGGACAGGTCCATGTTGCCGGTGGCGATCTCGGCGCTGGCGGTGTTGATGCTGTCGGTGGAGCTGCGCACATCGCCGATCAGGCCGGTGAGGGCGGTCTGCATGGTGCGCAGGGAGTTGAGCAGGCGCCCGGTTTCATCGTCCGAGTGGATGTGGATCGGACGCGTCAGGTCGAAATGGGCAATCGCATCGGCCACTTCGGCGGCCTGGCTGAGCGGACCGGTGATGGAGCGGGTCAGGCGCCAGGACAGCACACCGGCCGTCACCAGCGCGACGATGCTGAACAGCACCAGCGCCATGCGTGCGCGTTGATTGCTTTGCCGCAGGTCGTCAATGGAGTGGTCAAGCTGTTCACGCTGGGCCTGGACCACCGCCTGGATGCTTTCCAGATACACGGTCGAGGAGGCCGAGAACTTCTCGAACAGTTCTTTGGCACGCTCGGTTTCGCCGGCCTTCTTTGCGGCTGCAATGGCATCGCGGGTGGAGAGATAGGTCTTGCGCAGTTCGGAGATCTTCTCGAAAGAGGCACGTTCCTGCGGTGTGGTGAGCAGCTTGTCCAGCTGTTGCTGGAGCTCCGTGGAGCGCTTGGTGGATTCCGCAGCCGCCTGGGCAAAGAACGTCGACAGATTGCCGTCGGTGCTCACTGCAATCGCGGTGGTGCGGGTGATGCCATTGAAGACATTGCGATACCAATCGGAGGCGACACGCTCAGTGGCCAATGCATCGGTGTAAATGGACTCGGTGTCCTGCGCCACCTTTTGCAGCCCCCAATACCCAAGACCCGATCCAACCAGTGCAATCAGCAGCACCAGGGTCTGGACCAGCCCGAAACGACGGCCGATGGATCGGCCTGAAATCTTTGTTGCCATGCTTGTCTCCAATGCGGCAGCCGGTGCTGCCGTACGCATGGCGGATGCTGTCACCTCAATGAAGCGGACGCTAGCGTTTTCCTGTGAATAACCGAAGCGCTGACGCCCAATCGTGAAATCCGTCAATCTCTTCGCATGGCCCTCTCCCGCGCAGCGTTCACTGGCACTGCGAATCGCATGCTGTCTCTGATCGCAACCCTTCTTGCTGCCTGTGAGCAACAGTTGTTCGCGCAGCAGGTCCAGCAAGGTGACCCGGGGCGCCAGCTGCAGCATCACCGTCTGGCCATTGATGCGAAGCTGGACCGGCCGGCCGGGTGGGCCTTCCAGCCAGGTGACATCGCCGCCAGCCTCGAGGGCATCGGCCTCTGGCGGCCCTAGCGGCCGGGTCGATGCGGGGGGCGTGTTCATGTCGCGTCGTTTGGCGAACCCGGTTCAGGCCGGGGTGGTCTGCTATGCCTTGTCGATCAAGGCGTGTTCCCAATGGCTGCGGCGCTTGTGGTCGTGAGACGATTCGGGCTGACGTTGGAGACCCACAGAGATGGTGACGAAAGACCGCGCAGCCGGTGATGGCCGCGGACTGCTGGCCTTGATCGGCGGCAATGAAGACCGGGACGGTGATCGCGCCGTTCTCGGCGCCCTGGTGCGGGCGCTGCCTCAGCAGCGACCCCTGCAGCAGCCCCTGCAGCGACCGCGTGTGCTGGTGCTGACCGCGGCCAGCGGCGCGCCGGCCGAGCTGTGGCAGCACTACCGCGCCGCCTTTGACACCCTGGGCGCTGAGCCATTCTGGCTGGACGCGCGGGATGCGTCAGAGCTGGACAGCCCTGCGGTGATGGCCCGTCTGGCGGAGGTGGATCTGGTGTTCCTGACCGGGGGCGACCAGCATCGGCTGCTGGACACGCTCGGTGACACCCCTGCGTTTGATCGGATCCTGCAGCGTCACCTGACCCAGGGCCTGGCCGTGGCCGGCACCAGCGCGGGCGCTTCGGCGCTGGGCGCTCGCATGCCCCGCGGCGACGAGGGCTCCCAGATCGCCGGCGGTCCGCCCGGGCCGTTGCCGCCGGGCCTGGGCCTGTGGCCCCGGGTGGTGGTGGACCAGCATTTCTCCGAACGCAAGCGGCTGTCGCGGCTGATCCAGTTCCTGGGCGTCTCGCCCGGCCATGTGGGCGTGGGCCTGGACGAGGACACCGCCGTGTTCCTGCATCCCGACGACCGGCTGGAGGTGGTGGGTAGCGGCAAGGTGACGGTGGTGGCCGGCGGCGGGCCGGGAACGCGGCTGCAGGCCATGGGGCCGGGCGAATGCTGGTCGCTGGACGAGGTCTCGCTGCATCTGCTGACGGCGGGCCTGCGTCTGGACGGTCGCCAGCTGCCGGACGGCACGCCCTGGGCCTTGCGCCACCTGCTCGATCGTTCGGACCAGGAGGCCGCGCTGAAGATCGGGTCCTGACGGTGTCTGGCGGGCAGCCTGCGCCGCGGGCGTGGCCCACCACAGCAGCCCCACACGGCCCGTCTGTTCCCGCGGGACCACAGTGCTGCGCGCTGGTCGCCAAGCTCATCTGCTCCTCGCCCCGGTGGCTCGTAAATCTGTCTCTCCTCGGGTGCCAAAAGACATGCCTGGGCAATGGCGAATGGCCGGGCGGGCGCAGCGGCGGTAGCCTTGCGCCCTTCTCCTGCTGACCTGCCCCATCCGGGGGCCACCGCCATGTTCCGCCTTGCCCTGATTGCCGCTGCCGCAGCGGCCGCCCTGACCGCCGCGCCGGCGCAAGCCCTGGATGTCCAGAGCTTCTCCAAGGACGTCGCACCCTGTGCGGACTTCTACGACTATGTGAACGGCCCGTGGATCGCCAGCACCCAGTTGCCGGCCGACCAGACCCGCATCGGCAGCTTCGACGCCCTGCGCGTGGCCAATGACCGCCTGCTGGCCGACGCCCTGGCCGAGCTGGTGCGCAAGCCCGAGTTGCAGACCAGCCCCGGCCTGCGCCAGGTGGCGGCTTATTTCGCCAGCGGCATGGACCGCGCCGCCATTGAAGCAGGCGGCCTCAAGCCGGTGAAGCCCTTGCTGGACCGGGTGGCCTCGATCAAGACCGCTGCCGACCTGCCCGCCGTGCTGGCCGAACTGGGCCGGGTGCAGATCGCCGCGCCGGTGGGCACCTATGTCCGGCCGGATCCCAAGAACACCAGCGTGCAGGTGCTGAACCTGACGCAGTCCGGGCTGGGCCTGCCGGACCGGGACGACTACGTCAAGGACACCGATCTGGCCAAGCGCCTGCGCGCGGCCTACCGCCTCTATGCGGAGCGGCTGCTGAAGGCTTCCGGGGCCGAGGCCTCGTCCGACACGCTCGACGCGCTGATGGCCTTTGAAGCCCGCCTGGCCGAGGCCAGCATGCCCCGCGCCGCCATGCGCGATCCGCTGGCCGTCTACAACCCGATGTCTCCTGCCCAACTGGCCGAGAAGGCCCCGGGCCTGGATTGGCAAGCCTGGATCAAGGCCCTGACGCTGAACGGCAAGCGGACCGACGGCGTGGACCGCGTCATCGTCGGACAACCGGCCTTCCTGCAGCGCGTGGCCGAACTGGCCGCCAGCACGCCGGTGTCCACCTGGAAGACCTATCTGCGGGTGCGGGTGCTGGACAACAGCGCCAACCGTCTGCCGGCGGTCTACGCCGATGCGGCCTTCGACTACTACGACAAGACCATCACCGGCCTGGAGCAGCACAAGCCGCGTGAGCAGGAAGTGATCATGATGATCGGCGGCCGTACCGGCGGTGCGCCGCTGGGCCTGGCCCTGGGCGAGCTGTTCGTGGCCCGCGCCTTCTCGCCGGAAGCCCAGCGCCGCGCCACGCTGCTGATCGACGATGTGAAGGCGGCCATGCGCGAGAAGATCCAGACCGTCGCCTGGATGAGCGAGCAGACCAAGGTCCGCGCCCTGGAGAAGCTGGCTGCGATGCAGCCCAAGATCGGCGCGCCGGCCACCTGGCCGCAGTATGAGGGCCTGAGCCTGGATCCGAAGGACTTCGCCGGCAACCAGCTCAAGGCCGCCGCCTGGGCCCACCAGGAACAGCTCAAGGACCTGGATCGCCCCAGCGACCGCAGCCGCTGGACCATGTCGCCCTACATCGTGAATGCGCAGGCGGGTGGCTTGAACGAGATCACCTTCCCGGCCGGCATCCTGCAGCCGCCGTTCTTCGATGCGAAGGCGGATGACGCGATGAACTACGGCGGCATCGGCATGGTGATCGGTCATGAGATCACCCACCACTTCGATGACCGCGGCCGCCAGTTCGACAGCATCGGCAGCCTCAACGATTGGTGGACCCCGGCGGATGCGCAGGCCTACAAGGCCAATGCGGACCGTGTGGTGGCGCTCTACGAGAGTTATGAGCCGGTGCCCGGGACGCACATCAACGGCCGATTGACGTTGGGCGAGAACATCTCCGACATGGCCGGCATGCCGATCGCCTTTGACGCCCTGCAAAACGCCCTCAAGCGCACCGGCCAGCGCGACAAGGTGGACGGCTTCACCCCGGAGCAGCGCTTCTTCCTGTCCAACGCGCTGGTGTGGCGCAACAAGACCCGCGAAGCCGCCTTGCTGAATCAACTGCGCACCGACCCGCATTCCCCGGGCAAGTACCGCGTTGTGGCGACGATGTCCAACATGCCGGAATTCGCCAAGGCCTTCAGCTGCAAGGCGGGCGATGCCATGGTGGCGCCCAAGCCGATCCGGGTCTGGTGAACCGCTGAAACCATCGGGAAGGCAAAGCCTGCTACAACGGCGACCTTCCCCATTCAGGGTTTCGCATGTCCGCCACTCCCATGACTCCTGGCGCGCCTCCGGGCGCGCCACTGCCGTTCACGCCCTACCAGCGCTTTGCCACCGGCATGCTGACGCTGCTGCAGTTCGCCGTGATCCTGGACTTCATGATCATGTCGCCGCTGGGCGCGATGATCATGCCGGCCATGTCCATGTCGGCGCAGCAGTTCGGCCTGGTGGTGTCGGCCTATGCCTTCAGCGCGGGCCTCTCCGGGCTGCTGACCGCCGGATTCGCCGACCGCTACGACCGCAAGCGTCTGCTGCTGTTTTTCTATTGCGGATTTTTGCTGGGCACCTTGTGGTGCGGCCTGGCCACCAGCTACGAGATGCTGCTGGTCGCGCGGGTGGTGACCGGCCTGTTCGGCGGCGTCATCGGCTCCATCGTGATGGCCATCACCGCCGATCTGTTCCCGCCCGCCCAGCGCGGACGGGTGATGGGCCTGCTGCAGGGCGGCTTTGCGGCCAGCCAGGTGCTGGGCCTGCCCTTCGGGCTGTTCCTGGCCTCGCGCTGGAGCTGGCATGCGCCGTTTCTGGCGCTGGTGGCGCTGGGGCTGGTGGCGGGCGTGCTGATCGCAGTCTTCATGAAGCCGGTCAACGCCCATTTGGCGGCGGGGCGCGCGGACGGGGTGGCGCGTCATCTGCGCCATGTGCTGTCCAAGCCGCTGCACTGGATCGCCTTTGCCGTCACCGCCTTGCTGACCACCGGCGGCTTCATGCTGATGCCGTTTGCCAGCGCCTTCGTGGTGCACAACGTGGGGGTGTCGCTGGACCATCTGCCGGCGGTGTATCTGGTGACCGGACTCTCCACGCTGGTGGTGTCGCCGCTCATCGGGCGCATGTCGGACCGCTTCGGGCCCATGCCGGTGTTCTATACCGGCTGTCTGATCACGGTGGTCATGGTGATTCTCTACACCCACATGGGGCCGTCACCGCTGCCGCTGCTGATCGTGGTGAATGTGGTGCTGTTTGCCGGCATCTTCTCCCGGCTCATCCCCTGGCAGGCCCTGGTCAGCGGCATTCCATCGCCTGAGCAGCGGGGCGCCTTCAGCGCCATCAACAGTGCGCTGCAACAGCTCGCGGGCGGGGTGGCGTCCCTGGTGGCCGGTCACCTGGTCTACCTCGGCGCGGACGGGCAGGTGAAGGACTTTCCGCTGGTCGGATATGTGGTGGTGAGCTCCACCCTGGTGGCGGCCGTGTTGATGACCATCGTGGCTCGCCAGAAGCGACAAGTTCACTAGCCGGATGCTGAAATGACTTTCGGGCGTCAGGCGCCCGCTCAGGGCGAATGATGCCCGCATTGCTGTGCGGTCTTCAGTTTGGCTTCATGTGAGAGAAAAGCCTTGCACGTAGGCTACGGGCTAACCCTGATTTGTCTGGAGCTGTCCGTGTCGTCCCGTTTGCTGTCTGCCCGCCGTTCTGCCCTCGGCCTGGTGTCGTCCCTGGCCCTGGCCGCATTGACGCTGGGGCTGACCGCCTGCGACCGGCTGCCGTCCTATGACGGCCCCGAACTCTCCGCCTTCGAGCGCCATCAGCATGAGCGCTGCGTGTCCTTGCTGCGTTCCAGTTGGCAAGGGGCGCCGGTTCGGTCCACCTCCGCCGAACGCGGTTTGAGCGGGCTGGAGTATGTGTGGGTCAATGTCGATGTGGACGACGACCAGGACGACATCGACCGGCGCGCCGCCAAGGGCACGGCCCATGCGGGGCACTGCCAGTTCGAGCATGGCGGCGATGTGGTGCACGTGCACAGCTATGCGCTGGGCAACAGTCCCGCCAGCGCGTCGGCCGGGGCCTTGCCGCAGACGGACGACGGCGCCGCGTACCGCTACTTCACCGCCAGCATCAATGAGTCGGGCCACCCCACGGTGGCGTCCGCAGTCGCGACCCGCTGATCGATCGGGGCGCCGCGGCCGTGGCTTAATGGAGCCTGTTGAGTTCCCGCACGTGCCATGCTGAAACGACTGCACCACGCCGCCATCATCTGCAGCGACTATGACCGCTCCCGCCGCTTCTACACCGAGGTGCTCGGGCTGAAGGTGCTGGCGGAACACTATCGCGAAGCCCGTCGCTCCTGGAAGCTGGACCTGGGCCTGCCGGACGGCTCGCAGGTCGAGCTGTTTTCCTTCCCGGATGCGCCGCCGCGCCCGTCTTATCCCGAAGCCCAGGGCCTGCGGCATCTGGCGTTTGCGGTGGAGGACGTGACGGCCTGCAAGGCGCATCTCGAAGCGCTGGGCGTGGCGGTGGAGCCGGTGCGGATCGATGAATACACCGGCCGCGCCTTCACCTTCTTTGCAGACCCGGACGGACTGCCGCTGGAAGTCTACGAAGCCTGAACGCCGCTGGCCGATGGCGTGATCAGCGCCAGTGCCTGCGCCGCCGTCATCACGCGCACGCCCTGCGACTGCGCACGTTCCAGGAAGCCGGTCTCTCCCGCTTCAAAGCCGCCGACCGGACTCATGCAGTCCCGCAGCAGCACCACGCGGCTGCGGCGCTCGGGCGTCATCGCCTCCAGCAGATCTTCCGTGGTTGCGGCGACGCAGTGGCTGCTGGCTTCCCCAGCGATGAAGGTCAGGCCGTGGAAGGCCACGATGCGGTCCACCAGCACATGGTTGATGCCGGTGGAGGGGTCGTCAGGCAGAGGGACTTCGGCCTTGACGGCGCTGTACTGCTCGGTGAGCGGGTTGCGGCCCTTGAGCACCTTGTCCACCACCCGCAGGGACTGCTGTTCCCAGTCGGCCAGGGCCTGCGCCACCGCCGCATGAATGTTGTGGCCCCAGGTGCCGGTGATGCAGTGGGCCGGCCAGACCATCAGACGGTATTGATGCGGACTCGATTCCAGCGCGTCCAGATAGAAGCGCACATGCTCGGCCAGATGCCGGTCCCGCGGCGCATAGTGGCCTTCGCGCACCTGCTGCGAGGTGATCTGGGTGAAGGGGGCGACCGGGCCGCCGTCCGCGGTCTGCCAGAAGGAGGGCCGCTCAATCGCATAGGCCGCATGGGAATCCAGCGTCACGACGATGTCGCTCAGCTGCGCACTGGCGGACTCGATGAAGCGGGCCAGGCGCTGCAGGTCGGCATCGGCGCCCTGGACGGAGAGGGTGGCGCCCGGGATGTCGCAGAAATCGTTCTGCGGATCCACGATCAACAGCTGGCTGTGGGAGACAGGGAAGGTCGGTGATGCCGATGCAGCGGACATGATGAACTCGCAGACAGGGGATGTCTGCGAGTATAGGAAGGTCCTAGGAAGGTCCAGGCTTAGAGCCGGAACACCCGCACCGCCTCCACCAGGCTTTGGGCCTGGCCGCGCAGGCTCGAAGCCGCCGCAGCGATCTCTTCCACCATGGCCGCATTCTGCTGGGTGGCCGCGTCCATCTGGGTGACCGCGCCGGAGACCTGCGACACGCCGTCGGCCTGTTCGGCACTGGCCACGCTGATCTCGCCGACGATGCCGGTCACGCGCTGAATGGCGGTCACCACTTCATTCATGGTGTCGCCCGCGCGGTTGACCAGGGTGGTGCCGGCTTCCACCTGCTCCACACTGGCTTCGATCAGCGTCTTGATTTCCTTGGCGGCCGCCGCCGAGCGACCGGCCAGGTTGCGCACTTCGGTGGCCACCACGGCGAAGCCGCGGCCTTGCTCGCCGGCCCGGGCGGCTTCCACGGCGGCATTCAGCGCCAGGATGTTGGTCTGGAAGGCGATGCCGTCGATCACCCCGATGATGTCGGCAATCTTGCGGGAGCTGCCATGGATGCCCTGCATGCGCGACACCACCTCCGCCACCACTTGCCCGCCCCGGGTGGCCACTTCCACCGCATTGGTGGCCAGTTGATTGGCTTCGCGGGACGACTGGGCCGTCTGGCCGACAGTGCCGTTGAGCTGCTCCATCGCGCTGGCGGCCTGCTGCACATTGCCGGCCGTCTGTTCGGTGCGCTGGCTCAGGTCCTGGTTGCCGGCGGAGACTTCCTGGCAGGCATTCTGGATGTTCTCCGACGAATCGCGCACCGTGGAAATGGCGGTCTGCAGGCTCACCCGCATGGCATCGAGCTGCGTCATCATCTGCGCGATCTCGTCGCGGCCTTCCGCCTGGACCGAACGGGTCAGGTCGCCGCTGGCCACCGCTGCCACCATCTGCTGGGCGCGGGTGAGCGGCACGGTGACCGAGCGGGTCAGCACCCAGGCACACACGGCGCCAACCACCAGCGCCAGCACACCGATCAGGCCGATGCGCCATTGCGCCGATGTGGTGGCGGCGTCCACCTCCTTGGCCATGTCATCCAGGGTCTTTTGCTGGAACTTCAGGTAGTCCACCATGTTGCCGAGGAAGGTGTCGGCCTGCGGGCGAAACTCCTGCTCCAGGATGCGCAGGGCCTCGTCGGCATTGCCCGCCTTCTTGGCCGCGCCAATCCGGTCGCGCGTGCCGGTGTAGACCTTGCGCGCCTCGATCAGCTTGTCTACGACCTTCTTTTCTTCGTCGCTCTTGGGCAGGTCGTCCAGGGCCTTGATGATCTCGTTGCCTCGGGCGCTGGAGATCTTCACGTCGTTGGTGAAGTAGTCCGCCAGGGAGGCGTCGGAGCTTTTGGCGATGGCGGTGTAGCGCTTCACGCCCACCAGGGTGAGCATGTACCACTCACTCACCAGCCGCTCCTTCTGCAGGGGCACGGCCATCATCTCCCGGGTGGATTCAGCGGTGCGGCCCAGGCTCATGCCTGCAATCAGCACAATGGCGGCCAGCAGGGCGAGCACCACGCCAAATCCCATGGTCAGCCTGGAAGCCAGCCGCATATTGTTCAACTTCATCTCGTGTCCCCTGTCTGAGTCTTTGCGCAACTGCTCAATGTAGTGATGGCCCCCCGCCTCGACCAAGGGTGGTGGGGCCGGTTTCCATGCCAATTCGTGCTTTGTGGACAGATGACTCTAAAACTGGCTGGTAACGGTGTCATCGCCGTTGCCATCGGCCGACGCAATGTGCGGAATGCATCACGACGGGGCGATCGGGTGAGCACCGCCCAATTGCACAATCGGGCATGGCCCGTCGTCATCACCATCACGTCTACGTTGTTGAACTGGCGGACCAGGTCTGGAACGAGCCGCGCTTTCGCCGCGCCAATCCGGACTACCAGCTGGGCAAACCCTTCGTGTATGTGGGCATGACGGGCCTGGACCCCGACCTGCGCTTTGACAAGCACAAGGCCGGCATCCAGGCCAACCGGTTCGTCTTCGATTACGGGCTTCGGCTGCTGCCGCAGCTCTACGAGGTCTACAACCCGATGCCGTATGAGGCGGCGAGGGAGATGGAAGTGGAACTGGCCATCGGCCTGCGAGAAGCCGGTTTCGGGGTCTGGCAGGCCTGAGCCGACGCTGACGCTGACGCCGCCGATGGGGCAGGGGCGCCACGCACACGCGATGGAACGCTAATCGCATTCCCATGCAGGCTTTCGTGGCAAACGCGGATAGGCCCGTTCGGGGGCGCAGGACTAGTCTGGGTGTGAGTGTGGTGATCACACCTTCAGGAGACTTCCATGACTGATTCCCTCTCCGGCCCCGGCCCCGGTTCCCGCGTCCTTGCACGGCGCTCGCTGCTCAGCACCTCGGCGGCCATGGCGGCGGGTGCCGTCGCCGGCTGCGCTTTGCCGGGCCAGGCACAGACTGCCATCAAGACGCCCTTTGAGCTGACGCCCACCACCATTCCGATTGCCGGCAGTGCGCTGCAGTTCCCGGTGCGCCGCATCTACTGCATTGGCCGCAATTACGCGGCGCATGCCCGCGAGATGGGCAGCGACCCGACCCGTGAGCCGCCGTTCTTCTTCCAGAAGCCCACCGATGCCATCCAGAACGTGGCGCCCGGCACCGTGGCCGATCATCCCTATCCGACCCTGACCAAGAACTACCACTACGAAGTGGAACTGGTTGCGGCGCTTCACAAGGGCGGTCGTGACGTGCCGGTGGAACAGGCCCTGGACCTCGTCTACGGCTACGCCATCGGCCTGGACATGACCCGGCGCGACCTGCAGCGGGCCATGGGCAATGAGAAGAAGCCCTGGGAGATCGGCAAGAGCTTCGACCATGCGGCGCCGATCGGGCCCATCCATCCCGTCAGCCTCGTCGGACATCCGAAGCAGGGCGCCATCTGGCTCAAGGTCAATGGGGAGACCCGGCAGAGCGCCGACCTCAGCATGATGATCTGGAGCGTGGCGGAGCAGATCGCCAACCTGTCCAAGGCCTTTGAGCTGCAGCCCGGCGACATCATCTACAGCGGCACCCCCGAAAACGTGGGGCCGGTGGTCAAAGGGGATGTGCTGGACTGCCATATTGATGGGTTGCCCAACCTGGGTTTGCGCATCGTCTGAGGCAGTTGTTCACCGGTGCTGCGACGCAACCGGATCCGCCCGGCGCCCCGCTGAAAAAAGCGCGTGGCGCCGGGCAGTTGTCCCCCGCGTCGCTGCGATGCCGGGGAGGCCTGTGGATGCTGCTTCAAAATGAGGCACTTGAAGCGATGGCCTTTGAAATCAACGAGTTATGAAACTGCTGCCCGGTCTTCCAACAGACTTGTCCACAGAACGGGTGAACAGTGAATCCCCTCGACCCGCCCGATGGAAAAGTTGTCCCCAGGCCTAGGCTGTCAACTCGAATGAAGGCGGGACAAGCAGGCTTGGGTCGCTTGCCGCACGCGTCTGAGGGGTCGAAGCGGCCTTTGGGAGGACTGCCTCAAAGTGAGGCACTGCAGGCTTCTCCCAATGCTGACAAGCACTTGCAGCATCCCTGCCCGGGCTTCCAACAGGCTTGTCCACAGAAGTCATGAACAGGCGCGGATCGGGCCGAAAGTTGTCCACGGGGCCCACAGGCGTGTGAACAAGCGTCCCGGACGCCACCAAAGCGCCCGACACGCTCACGCCAGCAGCGCCGCCACCACCCGGCGCAATTCCGCCTTGAAGCGGGCCGGGTCGTCCGGCAGCGGCGACACCGCACGCATCACATGGGCGTACGCCACCGTCTTGCTGATGCCGTGGGTGAGCATGGAAAACATCAGCGCCGGATCGCAGGCCCGTATCTCCTGGGCCTGCATCGCGTCTTCCATCAGGGGGAGGAAGACGGTGTGGAATGGCTTCACCATTCGCTCCACCAGCAAATTCAGCCGCTCCCCTTCCTCGGTGGCGGCGGTGGAGAAAAACATGCCGATGTCCGGGTCTTCGAACACCTTGTCCATGAAGTACTCCAGCGCCTGTTCCACCCGCTGGCGTGCAGAGAGCTCGGGCCGGCTGCGCAGGGCCCGGGCCAACACCAGCATCGGATCGATGGTCCGGGCGATCTGCTCGACCACGGCGCGCCACAGCGCTTCCTTGGAGCCGAAGTGATGGGCGATCAAGGCCGCGTCCACACCAGCCTGGCGGGCGATGTCCCGCACGCTGGTGGCCTCATAGCCGCGCCGGGCAAAGATGTCCCGCGCGGTGCGCAGCAGCGCCTCAGCGCCCTGCACGGTCTGGCTGCACGGTCGCCCGCGACTGCGTGCGGCACGCGCGCCGGGACAGGGAGAGTTGGATGCCGCACTCATGGGTCCGCCTTCTTTGTTATATTCATCACTCGTTGAATTATTTCAGAAGTCTCTGACAACGACGCTGGCGGGGAACGCTCCCCGGTCGGCAATTCTCTGAAAGGTGTTGCAGGCATGCACAGCGAGCACAAGGAAATGCCCCAGGAGGGCTGGTTGCGCACCATCGCCTGGCTGGGGGCGCGGAGTCCGGACGAGCGGATGCCGGGTGTGCAGCTCCTCGGTCGGGTGACTGCCCGCCGGACGGCCCATGATGGCGTGCCGCGTGCGCGCGCCCGCATCCATGTGCTGGACCGGCCCACGCCGCGCACGGCGGCCATCTCCTGGTCCGACCCGGGCGTCTGCCACTACGGCTATCAGATCTGGGACATGGTGCCGGCCAAGCGCACGGGCACCTGCGTGCTCAGCGGCAGCGCAATCCAGGTGGGCGACATCGTCTACTGCCCGCGCGACGAAGAAGCGCCGGTCAATGCGGGATCGATGATCGCGGCGGCGTTCGTGGACGCCTGAGGCGTCCCGTCAGGACACCACGTCGCCGTCCGGCAGGCTGAGCTTGCCGGTGTTGTAGTCGTATTCGAAGACCTCGCCGTGGCGGGCCCAGGACACGGCGGTCTTCATCACCGCGTCGGCTTCCTCGTCGTTCAGATGCTCGCTGAGCAGTCGGCGCACCGGCGTGTCCATCATCTGCCCGGTCGGCTCCTGTTCCAGGCTGTGGCGGATGTGCCCGATCAGCGGCACCTGCGTCATCAACTGCTGGCCGAACAGGCCGCGGCGCAGTTCGTTGGGGCCCTCCACATAACGGCGGCCCAGCGGCGTGAGCTGAAGGTCACCGCTGTCCAGCTGCGCCAGCCCCAGCAGCGCCAGGGCATGGGCCACCGGCAGCAGCTCCGCATCGGACAGGCCGGAGGCCTCGCTCAGCGGCGGCAGGTCAGCCCGGCCGTTGAAGGGCGGCTCGGCCAGCAGCTCCAGCAGCGCATCCATGCGGGCCACGTCGGCTGACGGCAGGCGCTCCACCAGCGGCGGTGCGGCGGCACCGGCCTCGGCCATGCCATGGCCGCGACCCGGGCGGGACGCCCCAGCGGTCATCAGGGCATAGACCTCGTCGATCAAGGCGCGCACGTCGGCGCTATCCGGATTGCGTGGGCGCGGCAACTGCACCGACAGCTGGCAGCGGATGCGGCCGGGGTCACTGGCGAAGATCAGCACGCGGTCGGCCATCAGCACCGCTTCCTCGATGTTGTGGGAGACCACCAGCATGGCCTTGGTCGGCATGCCGCCGTCCTGCCACAGCTCCAGGATGTCCTCGCGCAGCCGCTCGCCGGTGAGGACATCCAGCGCGGAGAAGGCTTCGTCCATGAGCAGCACATCCGGCTCGGTCACCAGCGCACGGGCGATGCCCACCCGCTGGCGCATGCCGCCGGACAGCTCCCGCGGCAAGGCCCCTTCAAAACCGGCCAGGCCGATCAGGGCAATGGCGGCCTCGGCGCGCTTCTCCCGCTCGGCCTTGACCATGCCGCGGGCCTCCAGCCCCAGCTCCACGTTCTGCTGCACCGTCAGCCACGGAAACAGCGCAAACGACTGGAACACCATGCTGATGCCCCGGGCCGGGCCGAACACCGGCTGGCCGCGATAGCGCACCTGGCCGTGATCGGCCTTGACCAGGCCCGCCATGATGCGCAGCAGCGTGCTCTTGCCGGAGCCGGACTGCCCCAGCAGCGCAACGATCTCGCCTTCGCGCAGATGAAAGTCGACGTCCTGCAGCACCGGGCGCAGGTGGCCGTCGGCGGAGCGGAAGGTCTTGCCGACGCCGGTCAGCTCGAGGATGGTGGCGGACATGAAAACTCCTTCGACACCGATTCAAAGATGCATGCGGTCCTCGGCCAGCCGATACAGGCGGCGCCAGACAAAATGATTCAGCCCCATCACGAAGATGCACATCACGCCGATGCCCAGGGCAATGCGGGGGAAGTCCCCCTGGGCCGTCATCTGCGCGATGTAGGCGCCCAGCCCGTGGGCCTGCACGGTGGTGTCGCCCCAGCTGACGTATTCAGCCACGATGCTGGCATTCCATGAGCCGCCGCTGGCGGTAATGGCGCCGGTGACGAAACTGGGAAACACCGCCGGCAGCAGGTAGCGACGCCACTTCAGCCAGCCCGTCAGGCCCAGGTTGCCGGCGGCATGTCGCAGCTCGGCAGGGATGGTCGAGGCGCCGGCGATCACGTTGAACAGCACATACCACTGGGTGCCGAAGATCATCAGCGGCGACAGCCAGACATCGGCGTTGAGCTTCCAGTGCACCACCGCCAGCACGGCCACCGGATACAGCAGGTTGGCCGGGAAGGCCGCCAGGAACTGGGCAACGGCCTGCAGCCGTCCGCTCCAGCGCGGATTCAGGCCGATCCAGATGCCCACCGGCACCCACACCAGCGCGGCCAGCGCGATCAGCACCATCACCCGCAGCAGCGTGATGCCGCCCAGCATGAAGACATGTCCGGCTTCGGCCCAGCCCACTTCGGTGTGCACGAACTGGATGAGCCGCCAGACCGCCAGCATGACTGCAGCCGCCAGCACCGCATCCCACAGCCGCTGCACGGTGGGGCTGCCCTGCCGCTGACGGGCGCGGATGGAGGTGCCGTCGTGGGAGCGTCGGAACCAGACCAGGCTGTGTTCCAGCCGGTTGACGAACCAGGTGCCCAGCTGGCGTGTCACGCGGGTGCGCCGCAGCCAGTTCAGCATCCACGACTCGGGCACGTTCTCGGTGCCGCTGTCCTCGAAGCGGAACTTGTCGGCCCAGGCCACCAGGGGACGGAACACCAGCTGGTCATACAGCAGGATGCCCACCAGCATGCACAGGATGGCCCACAGGATGGCCGACATGTTGCGCGACTCGATGGCCAGCGCAATATAGGAGCCCACGCCCGGCAGCTTGATGTTCTGGTTGGAGACCGAGATGGCCTCGGACTGCACCACGAAGAACCAGCCGCCCGACATGGACATCATCATGTTCCACAGCAGGGACGGCATGGCGTAGGGCAGCTCCAGACGCCAGAAGCGCTGCCAGTGGGACAGCTGGAACACTTCGGCCGCCTCCTGCAGCTCCGTCGGCACGGTGCGCAGGGACTGGTAGAGGCTGAACGCCATGTTCCAGGCCTGCGAGGTGAAGATGGCAAAGATGGCGGCGCATTCCACGCCCAGCAGATTGCCGGGGAACAGCGCGATGAAGCCCGTCACCGTGATCGACAGGAAGCCCAGGATGGGAATGGACTGCAGGATGTCCAGCATGGGCACCAGCACTTTTTCCGCGGCGCGCACCTTGGCCGCCAGCACGCCGAAGACCGCACTGAACAGCAGGGCCAGCACCATGGCGGCCAGCATGCGCAGGTTGGTGCGCAGCAGGTAATAGGGCAGCAGGGCCGGGTCCAGCGACAGGGGCAGCGGGTCGCCAAGCTCGAACGGGCGGGTCATCTGGGCTGCGCCATAGGCCAGCAGGACCAGTGCGGCCAGGACCAGCGGCAGCAGTGCCCAGTCCCAGCGGTTCGCGCCCGCGTCGACGACCTGCCGCGGAAAGAATTCGCGGCGGTTCATGGGTTGTCTTTCTTGTGAGGTGTCCACCGGAGGGCGGCAGTCAGGGGCGGAGCATGCAGGAAGTGCCCTTCAGAAACCTGTCGGCACCCTGTGCACGGGATGACAGGCCATGGCCTGCGAGAAAACTTCACATGGCCCAATGTTGCGCGTCACTTATGAAGGTTTGTAGTCAACCGACTTGAATAAGGGGTGACCGACTGGCCAGTGTTTGTGGGGCTTGAGGGATGTTGATCAATTCGACAGAGCGCGGGCGATGGGCTTTCAACAATGCGCATCCCTCCACCGCCTCGGACTCCCTGACATGACTCAGCGCCCTGCTCTGCGAATGCATGCCGCCCTGACTTCTTCCCTCCGGACTGAAGCCGTCGGCCGCCCCTTGTTGCGGACGGCGGTCCCCTCCAAAGCACGTCCCAATGCTGCGGGCGCCGATCACCCGTCCCTGACTTCTGACGCGTGGAAGTTGGACGCACAGGGGCAGGGGGGACGGATGCGGCGTGTGGTCGGCGCGGCGCTGCGTCCGCTGCTGGGGGTGCTGCCCTTGCTGATGGTGGCGCTCTGGCACGCCAGTGCGATGTCCCAACCGCCTGCGCCCGCGCCGGCCTCCGCAACGCCGCAGGAAGCGGCGGTGGCGCTGGAGTTGCAGGTGCTGCAATCACAGCAGGCAACTGTCTCGCTGCGCAAGCTCAAGACAGAGCAGGGCACGATTGAGCTGCTGCTGCATCCGCGGACCAATCGTTATTACATCGCGGTGACCTCGCGGACGGGTCAGCTCCGCCGCGTGGTGCGGGCGGACAACGAGCGTGCGGCGCAGCTCGGCTTTGACAGCTTCCGCCGACTGGCCGGTCAGGGCGATGCAGGACGTCCTGCCTTGCTGGGCGAGACGCTGGCGGAAGCTGGGGCGGAGGGCGCGGCGCAGGCGCAGGTCCCGTCACAAGGTCAGGCGCCGCTACCGGCCCAGGCGGATGCTCGTTCCGTGTCTGCTCCGAAGATGCAGGCTCCGGCCCGGACGCAGCTCCAAGCACCAGCTCTAGCACCCGCTCAAGCGCCCACCCCGGCCCCCACCCCGGCCCCGGCGCCGATGCAGACGCTGGCCGCTACGGCCGCCGCGCGCGCCGCCACACCCACCACAGCCGCGGCCGTTGCACCGCTTGCCGCACCCCTGCAAGCGGGCAGCCCTGACACCGTCACCCCCACGCCAGCGCTTGCAGAGGTTCCCCCGCCGACGCCTCTGCGCTCCCCGCTGATGGACGAGCTCCAGCGCCTGCAATCGGCGGGACAGCTGACGTCCATGCGCCGGTCGGACAACGGCAGCTTCAACGCCCAACTGTTCTTCCACGTCAGCACCGCCCGCTATTTCGTCGCGCTGGCCCACGGCAAGGACCTGTGGCGTGTGGTGCAGGCGCAGGACAGTGCGCAGGCCTTGCGGACCTATGAAGAGCTGGCCGGACAGTCCGCTGCCCTCGCGGGCGACGAACTGCGCCGAATGGAGCTGAAGGCCCAAACGGATGCGGCGGAGCGTGAGCTGCGGCAGGCCCAGGCGCAGGCGCGCCAGATGGCCGAAGAACTGGAAGCGGACCGACGGTATCGCGCCATGATTCAAGCGCAAGAAAGCCAGAGCCGCGCCGACGTTTCTGCGCTCCAGCAGCAGCAGCGTCAGATCCAGGAACAACTGCTGGCGGAGCAGCGGCGCGTTTCGGAACTGCGTCGTCAACTCGATCCAGGCGCGTCCAATGCGTCCAACGCGTCGGCGGGGGCCGGTGGACGCAAAGGCGCTGGAGCGGAGTGCCGCATCACGCGCCCTGGGGTGCCCGTCCCGGCTGCGGAACGGGACCTGCCGCCGTGCGGACCCGACGGGCGTGCCCGCGGGCAGTAACCCGCCCGAGCGGTCTGGAACAGCGCTGCACGTCCCAAGGGGCGCGCCCGTGGCAGTCGGGGGCCGGGAGGCCTGCCGTGCGAAACACGCCCCGCTCTCCGAGGCTGCAAGAGGCTGCGTCCTATCATCCGCGTCGATGTGACTCGACCTGGGGACTCTTGTGACCGACGCCCGCCCGAACACCGCCGATGCGCAACCCAAATTGCTGCTGCTGATGCCAATGGCGCAGGAGCACCAGGCACAGTTGCGTCAGCGGTTTGACGTGATCGATGCACCCACACCGGCCCTGCGCGCCCAGGCCATTGCGCAGTGGGGCGCCAGCATCGAGGTGGTGCTGACCATCGGTGCCGTCGGTCTGCGCGGCGACGAAATCGCCGCCCTGCCGCGACTCGGCTTGGTGTGCGCGCTGGGAGCCGGCTACGAGAACATCGATGTGGCGGCGGCGAAGGCCCGCGGGATTGCGGTGGCCAATGGCGCCGGCACCAACGACGCCTGCGTGGCGGATCATGCGATGGCGCTGCTGCTGGCCAGCGTGCGGGCGCTGCCCCAGCAGGAGCAGGCCCTGCGTGCCGGCGTCTGGCGCGATGCGCTGCCGCTGCGCCCCAGTGTGAATGGTCGTCGGCTGGGCATCCTGGGCCTGGGCACGATTGGCATGCGCATCGCGCGACGTGCGGCAGCCTTCGACATGGACGTCGGTTATCACAACCGCCGTGCCCGTCCTGATGCACCGGCCTGCACCTATTTCGATTCCGTCCTGACGCTGGCCACCTGGGCCGACTTCCTGGTGGTCGCCGCACCGGGCGGGCCGGGCACTCGCCATATCGTCAATGCTGAGGTGCTGCGGGCCTTGGGGCCGCAAGGACATCTGGTCAATATCGCCCGCGGCAGCCTGGTGGATACGGCAGCCCTGGCCCAGGTGCTGGCTGACGGTCAGCTGGGCGGTGCGGCTCTGGACGTGTATGAGTCAGAGCCCCAACCGCCGCGCGAGCTGCTGGGCTTCCCGAATGTGATCCTCACGCCGCACATTGCCGGCTGGTCACCGGAGTCGGTGCAGGCGACGGTCGACCTGTTCCTGCTGAACGCCGAGCGCTGGAAGCACGGCCAGCCGCTGCAAACACCGGTGTGATGGAAAAAAATATCCGCCCGGGAGGGCCGGCATCGGTTCGGGCACCGATGCCAGACCGCTCCAGCAGGGCGGACCAAGGGGGTTTGAACTGAAAGGTCGTATCGCGGGGGCTGCGCTCAGCCCAGCACCCCGGTCACCAGACCCAGGCAGGACAGAACACCAATGCCGAGCACCCATGCGTCCGCGTTGTTCAATGAAGACCAGACCCGTTGCTTGAGCACTTGCATTGCCATCTCCTGTTGCCAGACCCGTTGCCAGAATGCAATGGCTCAGTGGGCGGACGGTGAAGAAGCGCTCAACTGATTCATTGCGGTGGGGTGGGGGTGGCTTCGAACTCCCTCGTTGCCACCGTCCGCGATGAATCCAATGTACTGGATGGGCATACAGTAGTCAACGGCTGTTGCATCATGCCGTGGCAGCTGTGGTGGCGGTGTCCGTTTCCTGCGCGGGGCGGCGGGCGCCTTGGCGCTTGCCCAGCCACAGATACAGGCCGGAGCCCAGCACCAGGATGGTGGCGATGTCCAGCAACGCCCACAGCAGCTTCATCGGCATGCCGCCATAGTCCCCGAAATGCAGGGGCTGAGACACCAGCAGCGCAGTGAGGTACCAGGGCAGCTCCGGTGCGGCCGTCAACACGCCGGTCCGGGCATCCATCAGCAAGGGCGTGAGCAACTTGGACTTCAGCGGCGTGGCGCCCTTGAGGAACACCGTGTTGTGATGCGGGCTGGAGTAGGACGTCCCGGGGAAGGCGATGAACGACACCTTCATGCCGGCGGCGTGGCTCACCGCGTTGTCCAGTGCCAGCTGCAGGGAGCCGCGCTGCTCGACGGGTGTGACCGGCTCGTCTTTGTAGGGGGCGAGCACCGTGGTGAGCTGGTCGTACTGCCAATACTTCACCAGCAGGTCGGCCCAGGTGTTGATCATGCCGGTCGCGCCCACCACAAAACACCAGACCAGCGTGACGATGCCCAGCAAGTTGTGCAGGTCCAGCCACCGGACGCGAGTGGACCGGTCGCGGCGCACGGCGCCGAAGTCCAGCTTGCGCATGAACGGCGCGTACAGCACCACGCCGCTGACCAGCGCCACCAGCAGCAGCAGCCCCATGAATCCGAGAAACAGCTTGCCCGGCAGGCCGGCGAACATGTCCACATGCAGGCGCAGCATCAGGTCCATGAAGCCTTCGCCGACCTTGTAGTCGCCCACCACCTGCCCGGTGCGGCGGTCCACCGCCAGCGACTTGAAGTCGTTGGTCGGGGCCGGCGTCGGCGTCAGGGTGAACCACCACAGCCGGTCGTCGTCCTCATTCGGCCCGGCGAACTGGATGACACGGTCCGGATACTTCGCCTTGGCGGCAGCCGCCATCACATCCAGGCTCACCGGCCCGCGCTGCGCCAGCACGGCCTGATCGCCGGTCAGCGTCGGCGCCTCGATCTCGTCGCCCAGCAGGTGGCTGATTTCATGATGGAAGATCAGCGGAAGCCCGGTCAGGCACAGCATCAGCATGAACAGCGTGCAGATCAGGCTGGTCCACTTGTGCACCCAGGTCCAGGCGCGAATGGCGGGGGCGCTCATCATGCGTGGTGCTCCCGGCCGCTGGGCGAGGCGTTAGCGCTCTGCGGAACCCCGCCGGTCGCAACAGGCGTGCGGCGCCAACCGAACCAGGCCATCACCGCCACCGGAATGCCGAGCGCCACCCAGGACCAGACGTCGCCCCAGTGGTCCGACACCAGCGCGGTGAACAGCCCGCTGGCTGTCAACAGCCCCAGCAGCAGCGGCCAGCCCCAGAGCCGGCGGAATTCCGACGAGAACATTTGCAAAGCTTTCTCAAATGCAAGTTGTTCTCATCTTAGCGGGATCAGTGAGGGGCGGGGCGTCCCGCCGCGGTCAGGCCCTGCGCGATGGCTCAGGCGGTTTCCGCTTCCCGCGCAAGGTATTGGTGGATGCTGGCCACCACCTGCGCGCCCTCACCAATGGCGCCGCCCACCCGTTTGACCGATCCGGAGCGGACATCCCCCACCGCAAACACGCCGGGGACGCTGGACTCCAGCAAGGACCGCTCATACCCCGGGAGCGAGCATTCACAAGCCCGTCCGGTGACGATGAAGCCGGACTTGTCCAGCTCTAGCCCGCAGTCCACCACGCAGCCGGTTTCCGGCTCGGCGCCGATGAAGAGGAAGAGATGCTGCGTCGCCAGACGACGCTCGCGGCCATCCCGGCGGTCGCGCCAGGTGACGGCTTCCAGGCTGTCGCCGCCTTCCAGTCGGCAGACCTCCTGATGCGGGATCAGCTCGATGTTGGGCGTGCTGGTGATGCGATCGATCAGGTAGCGGGACATGGTCGCCGCCAGGCCGGGGCCCCGCACCAGGATGATGACCTTGGCCGCATGGTTGGCCAGGAACACAGCGGCCTGCCCAGCCGAATTGCCGCCGCCGACCAGCACCACCGTCTTGCGGCTGCACACCCGGGCTTCGATGGGGGAGGCCCAATAAAACACGCCGCGCCCTTCAAACCGGGGCAGTTCCTCGATGTCCGGCCGCCGATAGCGGGCGCCGGTGGCGATGACGGCGGTGCGCGAGCGCAGAATGCGGCCGTCTTCCAGCGTCAGACGCAGCTCGCGCTGGTCGTTCTCCCGGTGGCAGCTCATGTGGGTGACCCGGGCTGGAATCAGCATGTCGGCGCCGAATTTCTGGGCCTGGACAAAGGCCCGGCCGGCCAGGGCCTGACCGGTGATGCCGGTGGGAAAGCCCAGGTAGTTCTCGATGCGCGAACTGGCGCCCGCCTGACCCCCGTAGGCCCGGCAGTCCACCACCAGCACCTGCAGACCCTCGGACGCGGCATAGACCGCGGCGGACAGGCCGCCGGGCCCCGCGCCGATGATCACCACATCGAACAGATCGGGCCGCTCCCGCGAATCGACCATGCCGAAGCAGCGGGCCACCTCGTCATCGGAGGGGTCCACCGCGACCGTGCCGTCCGGGCAGAGCACCAGCAGTTCGGCGCCGTCCTTCATGTATTGGTCGGCGGCGGTGCGGGCGTCCTCGTTGCTGTTGGGATCCAGAAATTGGTAGGGGAAGCCGTTGCGCTCCAGGAAGCTGCGCAGGCGCAGGACCGAGGCGGCCCCTGGCCGACCGATCAGCGTGGCGCCGCCGGCGCCGCTCTCGATCAGGCCGACCCGGCGCAGGATGAAGGCGCGGGTGAGCCGCTCGCCCAGGTCGGCTTCTGCGATCAGCAGGGCCCGCAGTTGAGGCGGCGAGACCTCGACGGCTTCGACGTCACTCATCGCCTGCGCATCCACCAGCGCCGGACGGCCACTGAGCTGGCCCACCTCGCCCATGAACTGACCGGCACCGTGGGTGACGATGGCGCTGATGTGGCCCATGCTGTCCCGCTGGCTGATGGCCACCTCGCCGCTGAGCACCAGCAGCATGCCCACGCCTTCGTCGCCGGTGCGCACGATCCAGTCGCCGGCGGCATAGCGCCGCAACTGGCCAAAGCGGGCCACACGCGCCATGTCCACCATGCCCAGCGTGGGGAACATCTGGTCGCGTCGGTTCTCCAAACGATTGGGCTGAGCCATCAAAACCTCCTGCCTGCACCCTAACCGAGCTGGCAGCCGGCAGCAAGCACCGTTGGAGGTAGTGCGGCCTGCATCACCCTGCCGACCGCGAACAGGTGGGGCCTCGCACGCAAGCTGTCTCGCCCTGGCGTCAGAAGGGTCGAACTCTGGCAGGATGGCGACGACGTGTTGTTGCCACCCAGGAGTCTTGAATGGATCTGCCCTCCCACCAGCTCACCATGACGGTGCTGATGACGCCCGACATGGCCAATTTTTCGGGCAATGTCCATGGCGGCACCATCCTCAAGCTGCTGGACCAGGCGGCTTATGCCTGCGCCAGTCGGTACGCTGGCCGCTATGTGGTGACGCTGTCGGTGGACCAGGTCATGTTCCGCCAACCCATCCATGTGGGGGAGCTGGTGAGTTTCCTGGCGTCGGTGAACTACACCGGGACGTCGTCGATGGAGATCGGCATCAAGGTGGTGACCGAGAACATCCGGGAGCAGGCGGTTCGGCATGCCAACAGCTGCTTCTTCACCATGGTCGCGGTGGACGATGACGGGCGGCCGGTGGCCGTGCCGCCGCTGCAACCGGCCACCGCCGATGAAAAGCGCCGCTTTGAAGCCGCCAAGGAACGCAAGAAGCTGCGCATGGAGCTGCAGCAGCGGCAGGATCAGTTGCGCAGCTCGGTGCTCTGAGGCAGCGGGACCCAGGACGTCAACGCAGGTGCGCGGGGTCCAGATACTGCCGACGGAAGGTCTCGAAGTCCATCGTGTCGGCGGCTTCGATCTCGGCCTGCGTCTGCAGCGACTTCCGGGCAGAGGCGTCAAAGCGCTCCATCAAGCCCTCGGGGGCCGGCTGATCCAGCACATGTTGCCGCGCCCAGGATGACTGGTGTCCGATGAAACCCAGGTGGGACGACGCATGGTCCGCCTGCATGGTGGCCAGCACCCGGGCCGACGGCAACTGGTCGAAGTCCGCCCAGCGCTGACGGGCCTGGGCCAGTGCTTCCCCGTACAGGGTGCCGCCGAATTCACCGTCCAGCCGCTGCGCGATCGGATCGAATGCTTCCAGCAGCTCCCGGCCCCAGTCCCGCAAGGAGACGGTGCCGTCGCCACGCTCGAGCTGCAACCCGGGTTCACGCCCGGCCGAGGCGGTGCGCTGCTGGTTGCGTGCCAGCGCGGCGAGTTCCGCGGGCGAGTCGCCCGGGCTGTCGGTCAGCCAGCAATGCAGCAGGAAGATGTCCAGGAACCGCATCGTGCTGGCGGCAATGCCGACCGGCTCGAACGGGTCCAGGTCCATGCAGCGGACCTCCACATATTCCACCCCGCGCTCCCGCAGCGCATGCAGCGGCCGCTCGCCGGAGCGGATGGTGCGCTTGGGCCGGATGGTGCCGTAGAACTCGTTCTCGATCTGCAGCAGCGTGGTGGAGAGCTGGTTGTATTCGCCGCCCGGATTGAGGATGCCGATCTTCTCGTAGGCGGGGTAGGGCCGTGTCAGAGCGTCCTGCAGCGAGCTGGCATAACCCTCCAGCCCGTTGTAGCTGACGGAGAGGGTGGACTGGGCGTCGCTCTGGTAGCCGAGCCGGCCCATGCGCAGCGAGGTGGCGTAGGGCAGGTGCAGGGCGCCTTCGCCCTGGCTGCCCATCGGCTGCAAGCCATGGTCGCGACCGGCCACGAAGCTGCCGCAGAGCGCGGGAGACGCGCCGAACAGCGTCAGCAGCAGGAAGGAGTGGCGGCGGAAGTTGCGGATCAGGCCGAAGTAATCGTCATTGCCCAGGCCCGGCAGCGACCAGTTGTAGTGGATGCCGGAGATGGTCTGCATGCGCCGGCCATAGCGGTGACCCAGGCCCATCCGGTAGACGCTCTTGGCCCGGCCGATGTTGGACGAACCGTAGCGGCCCAGCGGAATGGTCTCATCCGCGGGCAGCAGACAGGGCATGCTGGAGGCCCACATCAGCTCGTCGCCCAGGTTGCGGTAGACGGCCTGATGGATCTCGGTGAGCTGCTGCACGCAGTCCTGTGCACTGGCATGCACGCCGGTGATCAGCTCCAGCTGCGACTCGCTGAAGTCGGTGGTCACCGTTTCATGGGTCAGGGCGGAACCCAGGGCGACGGGGTGGGGCGTCAGCGCCAGGCTGCCCACGCCGGGCAGCGCGCGCAGGCTTTCCTTCTCCACACCGCGGCGCATTCCCGCCAGACGTGCCGGATCCAGGGCCTTCCATCGCTGCAACCAATCGCTCAAAACCCGCTCCTTGTTCGTTGTGGGCGCGCAAGTTAACAGAAGTAAGTGAACCCCGCTTGACGCAGATTAATACCGCTTGTGGTACGACGCCCCCGCCTGGGTGGCGACCCAGGGCCGGTTGGATCGCTGATGGTCTGTCTTTTGGCCGACGGCTGAGGGGGACTGTTTCGACCGGCAGCAGGCTGGCCTGGGCGGACGGGCACGGAGGCGCTCAGTCCCCCCGATCAGTCCAGATTGCCGCCCCCGCCGCTTTTGCCACTCTGGCCGCTCAAATCAGGCGCATGCGCGCCGACATCCAGCGCCGCCCAGCCCTTGAGTCCGATACGACGCAGCGTGTCGATGTTGGCTTCATAGATGGCGTCGGTGTCCGGCATGCTGTCCATCGCTTTCTCGATGCTGTCTTCTCGCAGCAGGTGCAGCGTCGGGTAGGGCGAGCGGTTGCTGAAGTTGTCGACATCGTCGGGCTCCGTCCCCTCGAACTGATAGTCCGGATGGAAGCTGGCGACTTGCAGGATGCCGTCCAGCTCCAGGTCTTCCACCAGCGCATCGGCCGCGCCCAGGAAGTCGTTGAAGTCGAGAAAGTCGTTCAGCACCAGCGGGTGGACCAGCAGCGTGGTCTCGGTCTGCTCGGGGTCGGCCCGGCGCAAGGCCAGCAGCTCGCGCGCCAGGTCCTGCAGCAGGGCCTCGGGCGTCTGGGCCGCAGTCACCACGATGCGCAGGCGCTGGTTCACCTCCACGCTCTTGGCAAAGGGGCACAGATTCAGTCCGATCACGGCCCGCTGCACCCAGCGGTGAGTGTCGTCCCGGACGGTGGATTCCTGGGTGTCGGTCATTGCGTCAGTGATCGGATCGGCGGTCGTGTCGTTCATCGCGCTTGCTTGAACCAGGCCTCGACCAGGCGCACCCACATCGAACCGCCCAGCGGGATCAGGTCGTCATTGAAGTCGTAGCTGGGGTTGTGCAGCATGCAGGGCCCCAGGCCGTGGCCGCCCTCGCGGTGGCTGCCGTCACCGTTGCCGATCAGGAAGTAGCAGCCCGGCACCTTCTGCAGGTAGTAGCTGAAGTCCTCGGCGCCCATGGTCGGCTCGAAGTCCTGCACATTGGACGCGCCCACCATCTCGGTCACCACCTGCCGGGCGAAATCGGTCTCGCGCGCATGGTTGATGGTGGGCGGATAGTTGCGGTGGAAATGGAAGTCGCAGCTGACCTCGAAGGCCTGGCCGGTGGCTTCGGTGATGGTGCGCATGCGCTGCTCGATCAGGTCCAGCGTCTCCAGGGTGAAGGTGCGCACCGTGCCCTGCATCTCGCAGCTTTCGGGGATCACGTTCGTGGCTTCCCCGGCATGGATCATGGTCACCGAAATCACGCCCGCATCGATGGGACGCTTGTTGCGGGTGATGATGGTCTGGAAGGCCTGCACCAGATGGGTGGCCACGATCACCGGGTCATTGCCCAGATGCGGCATGGCCCCGTGGGCGCCCTTGCCCTTGATGGTGATCTTGAATTCGTTGCTGGACGCGAACACCGGGCCGGTCTTGAGCGCGAACTGGCCAGCGGCCATGCCGGGCCAATTGTGGACGCCGAACATGGCCTCCATCGGGAACTTCTCGAACAGGCCGTCCTTGATCATTTCCCGGGCGCCGCCGCCGCCTTCTTCCGCCGGCTGGAAAACCAGATACAGCGTGCCTTCGAAGTCCCGATGCCGGGCCAGATGCTTGGCGGCCGACAGCAGCATGGCGGTGTGGCCGTCATGGCCGCAGGCATGCATCTTTCCGGGATGCTTGCTGGCGTGGGGGAAGGTGTTGTGCTCGGTGATGGGCAGCGCGTCGATGTCCGCGCGCAGGCCGAGGGTGCGGGGTCCGTCGCGGCCCTTGAGGATGCCCACCACGCCGGTCTTGCCCAGGCCCCGATGGACTTCGATGCCCCAGTCGGTGAGCGTCTTGGCGATCAGGTCGGACGTGCGGTCTTCATGAAAGCACAGTTCCGGATGGGCGTGGAGGTCGCGCCGCAGGGCGGCAATGGCCGGTGCGTCGGCCAGAATGGGTTCGATCAGCTTCATAGCGGCACTCCGGGCAGAACCAGGCGCCGCTCCATCGCAGCGCCTGCTTCAACCCAGTGTACTGCTGTGCGGCGGGGTCAGCGCTTGACGCGGCCGTCCGAAGTCAGCATGGACAGCTCCACAAAACCGGAGCCCACATGCTTGTTGGGGCGGAAGCCGACATTGAAGCCGCCGACGTTGTACGCCGACATGCCTTCCAGCGCGGCCACCAGGCCTTCGCGGGTCGGGCGGGCCATGCGGCGGATGGCTTCACTGATCACCTTGGCGGCGATGTAGCCTTCCATGGCGGTGTAGTTGAACTTCTGTCCGGCCTTGGTGGCGGCGGCCTGGTATTCGCCCACCACGCCGATGCCGCTGCCGAAGGGGTAGGGCATGACCTGGCTGACCACCACGCCCATGGCCTCGGGGCCGAGCTCGTCCAGCAGCGCCTGGGTGCCCACGAAGGACACGTTGTAGAACACGCCGCCGTAACCGGCCTTGCGGGCCGCGCGGATGAAGGCCGCGCAGGCCTTGTAGGCGCCGATCATGACGATGGCTTCGGGCGGCGAGCCGGACTGCACCAGGTCCTTGACGGCCTTGGCCACGTCCACGCTGTTGCGCTCCACCGTCGAGATGGCCAGGGGCTGGATGCCCAGCGGCTTCATGGCGCGGTTCACACCGTCCAGACCGGCCTTGCCGTAGGCGTCGTTCTGGTGGAAGACCGCGATGCGCATCAGGCCCAGCTGGGTCAGCTGCTTCACGATCAGGGCGGTCTCGTCGTAGTACGAGGCGCGGATGTGGAACACCCAGGGGCTGGCCGGGTCGCGCAGGGATTCGGCACCGGTCAGCGGTGCGAAGAACGGAATCTTGGCCTGGTTGACCAGCGGGAGCGCCGCCAGCGAGGTGGGCGTGCCGACGTAGCCGAACAGGGCAAAGACGTCGTCCGCGATCAGCTTCTCGGTGTTGGCCTTGGCGCGTTCCGGCTCATAGCCGTCGTCCAGCGAGCGCAGCTCGATGGTGGTGCCGTTGACGCCGCCGCTGGCATTGAGGGCATCGAAGAACAGGCGCGCGCCGGCCTGCATCTGCAGACCGAGCTGGGCGGCCGGACCGCTCATCGGGGCGGACTGACCCAGCACCAGGCGCTTGCGGTCCTGGGCCAGGACAGGGGCGCTGAATGGAACGGCGGCCAGCGCGCCGAGGGCGCTGATCGAGGCGATGACTTGGCGACGATGCAAGAGAGACTCCCGGATTGGCTGTGGCAGACCTGTCAGGCGAAACAACAGACCGGGCGACAGGGCCGACTTCTATGGTCGACGGTATTGTCCGGAAAAGACACTGACAAAGAAGGCCTTAATTGGCACGAGCTTAGCTGCTTGTGAAGACCGCGTTCGGTAAGAAAACGAAAGCGGGTGGCGCCTGTGCAATAGTTGGCGCATGAGCGCCGTAGTCCCAGAGATTTCCGTGAACCCCACGCGACAGCTGTCTGCTCCCTCGCACGAGCCTAACCCGGGCGGCGACCCCGTGCACTCCGCACAATTGCGGGTGGTGAAGGGGGCCTGTCCGCATGACTGTCCGGACACCTGCGCCCTTCGGGTGACAGTTGACAATGGCCGGGTGGTGAAGGTGCAGGGTCAGCCGGACCATGCCAGCACCCACGGCGCCTTGTGCACCAAGGTTTCCCGCTATCCGGAGCGCACCTACCACCCGGACCGGGTGCTGCATCCGCTCAAGCGGGTGAGCGCCAAGACGGACACACCCCGTTTCGAGCGAATCAGCTGGCAACAGGCGCTGTCCGAGATCGGCGGCCGTCTGCAGGCCATTGCCGCGAAGGATCCGCAGGCCATCCTGCCCTACAGCTATGCCGGCACCATGGGCCTGCTGCAGGGGGAGGGCATGGCGGCGCGCTTCTTCCACCGTCTGGGGGCCTCCCGGCTGGACCGCACCATCTGCGCATCGGCCGGCGGCGCCGGCCTGGCCGCGACCTACGGTCACAAGGTGGGCATGCATCTGCGCTTCTTTGCGGAGTCGCGGCTGATCCTGCTGTGGGGCACCAACTCCATCGCTTCCAACCTGCATTTCTGGACCTTTGCCAACCAGGCCAAGCGCAGCGGCGCCAAGCTGATCTGCATCGACCCGCGCAAGACCGAAACCGCCGACAAGTGCCATCAGCATCTGGCGCTGCTGCCCGGCACGGACGGGGCGCTGGCGCTGGGGATGATCCATGAGCTGATCGCCAACGACTGGCTGGACCACGACTACATCGCCCGCCATGTGCAGGGCTGGGACGAACTGCGCGAGCGCGCCCGGGCATGGACGCCCGAGCGCACCGCCGAGGAATGCGGCCTGACCCCCGATGAGGTGCGCGGCCTGGCCCGCGACTACGCCACCACCTCGCCCGCTGCCATCCGGCTGAACTACGGCATGCAGCGCGTGCGCGGCGGCGGCAATGCGGTGCGGCTGATCGCGCTGCTGCCCTGCCTGACGGGGGCCTGGCGGCATCGGGCGGGCGGGCTGCTGCTGTCGTCGTCCGGCTGGTATGCGCCGATGCGCAACCCGGCGCTGGAGCGGGCCGACCTGCGCGGCGCACGCCCGAGCCGGGTCATCAACATGAGCACCATCGGCGACGACCTGCTGCGGGAAGCGTCTGCGGAATTCGGCCCGCGGGTCGAGGCACTGATCGTCTACAACAGCAACCCGGTGGCGGTGGCGCCTGAATCGCCGAAGGTCGTGGCGGGCTTTCAGCGCAGTGACCTGCTCACCGTGGTCCTGGAGCACTTCATGACCGACACGGCCGACCTGGCCGACTATGTGCTGCCCGCCACCACGCAGCTGGAACATCTGGACATCCACACCAGCTACGGCCATACCGACGTGCTGATCAACGAACCCGCGGTGCCGCCGCTGGGGGAAGCGCGGCCCAATACGCAGATCTTCCGGGACCTGGCCGCCGCGATGGGCCTGGACGATCCGGCCCTGCAGGAAGACGACGAAACCCTGCTGCGCCAGGCCTTTGGTCCTCAGGTGGACCTGGCGGTGCTGCGGACGCAGGGATGGGTGTCGCTGCCGCTGCCCGATGCGCCGTTTGCCGAAGGCAGCTTCCCCTCGGCCACCGGCCGGGCGAACGCGGTTGGCGCCGACTACCTGCCCAACTACGAAAGCCGCCGCAGCGCGCCGGCGCTGGCCGCGCGGTATCCGCTGGCGATGATCTCGCCGCCGGCCCGCAACTTCCTCAACAGCAGCTTCGTCAACGTGACCAGCCTGCGGGACATCGAAGGCGAGCAATTGCTGGAGATGCATGAAGCGGACGCCACCCGCCGCGGGCTGTCGGACGGCCAGACCGTGCGGGTGTTCAACGACCGGGGCGCCTATCAGTGCCGGCTGCACGTGTCGTCTCGCGCCCGTCCGGGCGTGGTGCACGGCCTGGGCATCTGGTGGCGCAAACTGGGCCTGGACGGCCGCAATGTGAATGAGGTGACCCATCAGCGGCTCACCGATCTGGGCGCCGCACCGTGCTTCTACGATTGCCTGGTGGAGGTGAGTGCCGCGTGACTGACTCCGACCGCCCTCCGATGCCGTCCCAGCATGCGAAGCAGCGCCCGTCCGAGGGCGCGTCGCGGCCCCTCTCGCTGCTGGGCGCGGGCCTGGCGGGCGGCCTGCTCGCGTTGCTGGGCGGCTGCGCCCAGTGGGGCTACTACAGCCAGTCCCTCTCCGGCCATCTGGCCCTGGTGCGGGCAGCCAAGCCGGTGACCCAGGTCCTGGCCGAGCCCGACCTGGACCCGACCCTGCGCCAGCAACTGGTGCTCTCCCAGACCCTGCGCGACTACGCCATCACCGAGCTGCGCCTGCCCGACAACAGCAGCTACCGCCGCTATGCCGACCTGCATCGCGGGGCGGCGGTGTGGAACGTGGTGGCCACGCCGCCGCTGAGCCTGCAGCTCAAGACCTGGTGTTATCCGATCATGGGCTGCGCAGGCTATCGCGGCTACTTCAAGCGGGACGATGCCCTGGCGCAGGCGGCCGAACTGAAGGCCCAGGGGCTGGAGCCGTATGTGTACGGGGTGCCGGCGTATTCATCGCTGGGCTGGAGCAACTGGATCGGCGGGGACCCGCTGCTCAACACCTTCATCCAGTATCCCGAGGGGCAACTGGCCCGGATGATCTTTCACGAGCTGGCCCACCAGGTGGCCTATGCCGACGACGACACGACCTTCAACGAGAGCTTCGCCACCGCGGTGGAGCAGCTCGGCGTGGCGCGCTGGATGCAGGCGAGGCCGGATGCGCTGAAGGCGGACGAGACCTCGCGTCAGCGCCAGGACCAGGTGCAGGCTCTGCTGCGCGCGGGCCGTGACCGGCTGCGGGAGCTCTTCCAGAGTGCAGCCAGCGACGATGAAAAGCGGGCCGGCAAGGCGGAAGTCTTCGCCCGCATGCGGCAGGACTATGAAGCGCTCAAGCGCGACCAGTGGAACGGGGACAACCGTTTTGACCGCTGGTTCCTGTCACTCAACACACCGGCGCTGGCGATCCAGGGCAGCTATACCGACCTGGTGCCGGAGTTCCTGCGGCTGTTCGATCGGCAGGGGCGGGATTGGGATCGCTTCTATGCGGATGTGAAGCGGCTGGCGCGGCTGCCCAAGGACGAACGGCGGGCGCAGCTCGCGGCAGGCGGATGAGGGGGCCCATGACGGAGCCCATGAGGGGGCATAGAGGCGCGCGAATGAGGCGGCAGATGCCAGGTCCCTGCTTGGAGGGGGCCGGCGCAATCGCGGCCTGCGCGAGTCCGAACGGCGCGACTTCGGCCTTCACCCGTCCAGCCGGCGCGGTGAACGCGGACTCAGCGCTTGGGCGCTTTTCCGGCTGGGGCGCTTTTGCCGGATTTGATCGCCTTCGCGCCGGATTCGCCCGGATCGACCTTGGCCGACTTGCCGGCCTTCCCGTCCTTCGCCGATCGCTCAAGCCCCGCCAGCGCTTCCAGCTTGCTCGTCGTCTTGACCTTGGTCTTGGCGCCGGTGCCGGCCTCCTTGGCCAGCAGCGCGTCCAGCACCCGGCCGACCTCGTGTTCGATCTGCTTGCGGAAGGCGCTCAGCAGAAAACCGAGCCGGGCCTGCAGCTCGAAGCTGTCTCCCCGGACTTCCAGGCTGCCATTCACGCCCTCGCGCACGAAGGTGACGGTGTCGCTGTCATCGCCTTCGTGGATGGTGCAGTCCATCGCATACCGCTCTTCCAGCTCCTCGGCCCACGACAGCGCAATGGCGCGGGCGCGGGTCAGCCCGAAGGCATGGGTGCGGTGGACATGAATGTCAGCCATGGGGCAGCTTACTGGAGGCTCTCGACCAGGTCGATGTATTGCTGCATGGCCTCTTCCTGGCTGGTGCCTTCCAGGCCCTTCCAGGCGTCGTACTTGGCGCGGTTGACCATGTCGGTGAAGCCAGGGCGCTCGCCTTCGACGTCTCCGGAGCTGGCCTGCTTGAACAGGGCGTACATCTTCAGCAGCGTCATGTTGTCCGGGCGTTCGGGCAACTGCTTGGAGGCCGCCACGGCGGCGTCGAATTGGTCTTTCAGGCTCATGGTGTCTCCCAGAATGTGGAGGATCGCCTCATTCAAGACAATGAGGCGCCTGACGGCAATGTTAACCATCCTGACACCTGCCCCTGCCTGGGGCGGGCTCTCTACTTCATGAAGAACCGCCGGGCCTCCGCCGCCGCACACCCGCAGCCGCCGGCCGCCGGGTCCAGGACTGCCGAATCCATGGCCGGTGGGGCCATGGCCGCTGAGGGCACGACCGCTGAGGCCATGACCGCTGAGACCACGGCCGGTGGTGCGAGGGTCGGTGAGCCGATGGCCGCCATGGATGCGGCCTGGCTGCGGCTGGACACACCGACGAGCCGGATGGTGATCGTGAGCCTGCTGATGCTCAAACCGTCCATCACGCTTGAGGCGCTGCGCACACGGGTGCAGGAGCGGCTGCTGCGACATGACCGGTTCCGGCAGCGGGTGGTGGATGAAGCGCCGGGGCCGCGCTGGGAAGACGATCCGGACTTCGAGCTGGCCCGCCATGTGCTGCCCGAGACCCTGCCGCGGCGCCGTGCGCAAAGCCTGGAGGCGGCGCTGCAGTCGCGCGTCGCGGAGCTGGCCGCGCAGGCGCTGGACCCGGCTCATCCGCTGTGGGCGATGCATCTGGTGCAGGCCTATGACGGCGGCAGCGCACTGATCGTGCGGGTGCATCACTGCATCGCGGATGGATTGGCGCTGATTGCGGTCATCCTCTCGATCACCGACGACGGCGCGGCGACGCCGGGCGGTGTGCGGGCAGGTCGCGCCGGAGCTGGTTCGGCGTCCGTCTCTGCCTCTGTCGCTGGTGATGCTGGTGCTGGTGCTGGTGGTGCTGGCACTGTCTCTGCCGCTGGCACTGTTGGCACCGTCGGCACCGCCGCCAATTCGGGCAGAAGCGCCGGCCGGTCCGAGCCCGATGGTTGGACCGATGCTTTTCTCAAGCCGATCAGCGACTGGACCTTGCGCGCCTTGCAGCAACGTGCGGCGAACGTGCGTGACGCGCCGGCTGGCGCTCGAGCGAGCTTGGGTGCAGGCACAAGTGCTGACCCCAGTGCTGACTCCAATGCGGACCCCAATGCATGGGGCGGCCCCCCGGCATCGAAACCCACCGCTGGCACCGGCAAGCGTCGCCGTGGCAAGGCTGCGCCTGCGGCCCTCGATGACGGCTCCGCCGAAGCGGCGAGTTTCCTCAGTGCGCAGATGGCCAGCGACATCGCCGCGCTGGCCATCGTCGAGGACGACTCGCCCACCCGGCTCAAAGGCCGTCCCGGTCGCACCAAACGCGTCGCCTGGGGCCACGGCGTGCCGCTGGATGCGGTGCAGGCCGTGGGCAAGTCGCTCGGGGTGTCGGTCAATGATGTGCTGATGAGCTGCGTGGCCGGTGCCATCGGCAGCTACCTGCGCGCCCACGGGGACGACACCCGCGGCCAGGCGATCCGCGCCATGGTGCCGGTCAACCTGCGCCCGATGGAGGATGCCTGGCAACTCGGCAACCGCTTCGGCGTGGTGCCACTGGAGTTGCCCATCGGCCTGAGCAATCCGGTGCAGCGGCTGTATGCGGTGCACAGCCGCATGAAGACCCTCAAGTCCAGCCTGCAGCCGGTGCTGGCCTTCGGCCTGATGGCTGCGGCCGGCCTGTTGCGGCCCGAGCAGCAGCGCCTGCTCAACGACTTCCAGCGCAAGGCCACGGCCGTGATGACCAATGTGCCGGGGCCGTCGGCGCCGTTGCAGTTCTGCGGCTCGCGGGTGGATCGGGTGATGTTCTGGGTGCCGCAGTCGGGCGATGTCGGCGTCGGCGTAAGCCTGCTGACCTATGCCGGCCAGGTGCAGTTCGGGCTGCTGACCGATGCGGGCCTGTGTCCCGACCCGCAGGCCATCGTGGATGCCTTCGAGCCGGAGTTCCAGCAGTTGCTGACCCTGGCCTTGATGCTGCCCTGGGAGGCGGGGGCCTGAGGTCGCCGTAGCCGCCGCCGCCGCAGCAACAGGAGCAGCAGCTGGCCGCTGGCCGCCCAGTGGCCTGCGCCCCAGCGCATATAGGGCAAGCGCTGATGGCCCTTAAGGGGTAGGGGACCGACTGGCGAGCGCGGGACGCGCATCACCGGGGGACTTCGAATAATCCTTGAACCGTCGTCCAGTACGTCGGCCGGTTTTTCCGACAAACAGGCAACTCAAGGAGTCCACAGGTGTCCACACCTTCCCTATTGAGCGCCGCGGAGCTTTCGCGTCGCGACCTTCTGTTGAGTGGCGCAGGCCTGGCGGCGTCCCTGGCGTTGCCGGGCGCAGCACTTGCCGCCGCGTCCGCATCCAAGTCCCTTTCCCAACATCCGCAAGGAGAGCATTCCATGAGCAGCAGCTTCGTCACCACCAAGGACGGCGTCCAGATCTACTACAAGGACTGGGGCGACAAGTCGGCCCAGCCGGTGGTCTTTTCCCACGGCTGGCCGCTGAGCTCGGACGACTGGGACACCCAGATGCTGTACTTCCTCCAGAAGGGCTACCGCGTCATCGCCCACGACCGCCGCGGCCATGGCCGTTCCAGCCAGGTGGCCACCGGCCACGACATGGACCACTACGCCGATGACCTGGCGGCCGTGACCGAGCACCTGGACCTCAAGCGCGCCATCCACGTGGGTCACTCCACCGGCGGCGGCGAAGTGGCGCACTACATTGCCCGTCACGGCAGCAAGCGCGTGGCCAAGGCCGTGCTGATCGGCGCCGTGCCGCCGATCATGCTCAAGACTGCCGCCTACCCGGGTGGCCTGCCCAAGGACGTGTTCGACGGCATCCGCGCCGGCATCGCTTCGAACCGCTCGCAGTTCTACAAGGACCTGACCATTCCCTTCTACGGTTTCAACCGTCCGGGCGCCAAGGTCTCCGAAGCCATCCGTGACCACTGGTGGCTGCAGGGCATGGCTGGCTCCATCGTGGCCCACTACGAAGGTGTGAAGGCCTTCTCGGAAACCGACTTCACCGAAGACCTGAAGAAGATCGACGTGCCGACGCTGATCCTGCACGGCGACGACGACCAGATCGTGCCGATCGCCAACTCGGCCCTGCTGTCGGCCAAGCTGGTCAAGGGCTCGACCCTGAAGGTCTACCCGGGCCTGCCGCACGGCATGTGCTCCACCCATCCGGAAATCATCAACCCGGATCTGCTGGCCTTCTTCAAGGCCTGACCCCCGCATGCGCGCCCCGCTTCCCCTCGCGGCGGGGCGCCTGCCCCCGGCTTCGGCCGGGTTCAGTGACTGAGTCTCTGAGTTCGTGTTTGATCGCCGCATCGTCCTCCCGGGCGCTGCGGCGTTTTTTTTGGCGTGGTGGATCGTGGCGGCGCCCGTCGGGCGTTCGCAGTCCAGGCGTCACCAACCGGACGTGAATCCGCACGGCCTTTGGCTAGCATCTGCCGTCAACAAAGCCACATCCCGGAGACACGCATGGACTGTTTCAAGCTGACGGAAGACGCGGGCGTTGCCCATCTGGTGATGACCCGGGCGGCCGAGATGAACACCATGTCGCCGCAGATGTGGCGCGAGCTGGAGACGCTGCTGGACCAGCTCCATCGCAGCGCCACGGTGCGGGCGCTGGTGATCTCGTCCACCGGGCGGCACTTCAGTGCGGGCATGTCGCTGGAGGTCTTCAAGAGCGGGGCGGTGCAACTGGATGACCGCAGCGCCGAAGGTCGCGCCGCCATCGTGGATCTGCTGGCCGACATGCAGCAGGTCTTCAACCGGCTGGACGATCTGCGGGTGCCGACGATTGCCGCGATCCATGGGGGCTGCATCGGCGGCGCGGTGGACATGGTGGCCGCCTGCGACATCCGCATGGCCAGCAGCGACGCGTTCTTCTGTATCCAGGAGATCAACATCGGCATGACCGCCGACCTGGGCACGCTTCAGCGGCTGCCCACGCTGATGCCGCTGGGTGTGGTCAAGGAATTGGCCTATACCGGACGGCGCATGCCCGCCGCACGGGCGCTGGCCGTCGGGCTGGTCAATGAGGTGCTGGACACGCAGCAAGCCTGCGTGGAGGCGGCGCTGGCCTGTGCCCGGGAGATTGCCCAGAAGCCGCCGGTGGCCGTGTGGGGCAGCAAGCAGGCGCTGCATTACGCCCGCGATCACAGCGTGCAGGACAGCCTGAAGCAGATGGGCTGGCTGCAGGCGGCCATCTGGCAGAACGGCAACCTGATGGAAGCCTTTGCCGCGGCGCAGGCCAAACGGCCGCCGGTGTTTGCCGATCTGGCGCCGCTGAAGTTCTTCCGCGAGGCTTGAACAGGGGCAAAGGCGCGAATGCTTGGAACGCGCGCAGGCGAGAACGCGTTGAAGCGCACGGCAGCGCCTACGCGTTGAAGCACACGGCAGCGCCTACGCGCTGAGGCGCACGCGGCAGACGCGCTCGTGGCGCTCGTGGCGATCAGGCCCCGGGAGGGCCTTGTCTTTACTTGCTGGCGGCCTTGGTGCTCACCTTGGCGCCGACCTTGGCCTGACCGGCGGCCGTCGGGTAGGCCTCCATCACCCGCACCGGGTCGGCGCTGGCCAGGAACTGGCTGTATTGCTTGGCCGCGCAGGCCAGCGTCTGGCCGTCCTTGGCTTCACCGCGGTACTGGCCCTTGCTATAGACGAAGCGGAATTCGTTGTCGGCGGCGGGCGCGTCGAACTGGACCTGCTTCTGGGCGGCGCATTCCGCGCGCAGGGCCTTCGCCTCTGCCGATTCGACAGTCGCGGCCTGGGCCATCGAGGCCAGGCCCAGGGACAGAACAGCGGCGGTGGTCAGCAGGCGCTTCATTGGAATGCACTCCATGGAATCAGTCGGATATCGGTGTTGCCGGGCATCACGCTCTTGAGCATGTGTGCACCGTATCCCTAGCTTATAGGCTTGCTTTTTTTCGCGCCAACCATATCCGGGGGGTGTGGGCGGACCGTGATTCAGGGTTTTTTCGGAGGAAGGGCGGGGAGGTCCCTGCTAGGCCGCACGACTTCGATCCCGCGCCCGTCAGCCCTGACCGCCGCTCTCGGCGACACCTGACCCCGGCCCATGCCCCGCCCCGGGTCGGCCGCCACCCGTGCCAGGGGCGGACTGGTACTGCCCCGCCAGCTGGAACAGATGCTCCCGCGAGGCCGGCTCCAGATAGGGCAGCAGCAGCCCCAGCACATGGAAGGCCCCCCGCATCAGCGCCTCTCCGGCCCGATCGGGTTCCAGCGCATTGCGCGGGTCCCGCACATATTCGTAGCTCAGCCAGTAGCTCAGCAGCACCACCATCGCATTGGCCGTGGGCACCGCCTCGCGCACCTGCATGCTGAGCGCGCCGCCCTGCTGCAGGCCGGTCAGGATGCTGACCATGGCCTGGTTCTTCTGGCTCAGCACATTCTGGAAGTGCGTCTCCAGCTTGCGGTTCTTGGACAGCAGGTCGTTGAGGTCGCGGTAGAGGAAGCGGTGCTGCCAGATCAGCTCGAACAGCATGTGGAAGAACAGCCACGCATCCTCGACATTGCGCACCGTCTCGGTGGCCGTCAGCAGCTCCGACAGGGAGCGCTCATACTTGCCGAACAAGGCATTGATGAGCTCGTCCTTGGCCGGATAGTGGTAGTAGAGGTTGCCGGGCGAAATGCCGAGCTCCGCCGAGATCAGCGTGGTCGACACATTCGGTTCCCCGAAGCGGTTGAACAGGTCGAGCGTGACTTCGAGGATGCGTTCGGCGGTGCGGCGCGGCTTCTTGGTGGCCATGGGAATACATACGAATTTGCGGCGATTCTGTCATCAAGCTGACGGGTGCGTGCGCTAAGCGGGCCCTTCTTCGTGGGGCAATTCCCCAAATCAGCGAGTTCCTGGGGGTCTCCCTACAATCCTCGCCCATGCCCGTTCACCCCCCTCTCACGCCGGCGCCGCTGTCGCCGCCGGCCGGCGGCACGCCCGCCCTGCGTTTTGACACTGTCAGCAAAACCTACCGCTCCGGCCAGGTCAAGGCCCTGGACCAGGTCAGCTTTGACATCCAACCCGGAGAATTTTTCGGCCTGCTGGGGCCCAACGGGGCCGGCAAGACCAGCCTGATCAGCATTCTGGCCGGGTTGTCGCGCGCCAGCGGCGGGTCGGTGTCGGTGCTGGGCCACGATGTGGTGGACGACTATGCCGAGGCCCGCAAGCGGCTGGGCATCGTTCCGCAGGAGCTGGTGTTCGACCCCTTCTTCAGCGTGCGCGAAACCCTGCGCATCCAGAGCGGCTACTTCGGCGTTCGCAACAACGACGACTGGATCGACGAGCTGCTGCTCAACCTCGGTCTGGCGGACAAGGCCCATGCCAACATGCGCCAGCTCTCCGGCGGCATGAAGCGCCGGGTGCTGGTGGCCCAGGCGCTGGTGCATCGGCCGCCGGTGATCGTGCTGGACGAGCCCACCGCCGGCGTGGATGTGGAGCTGCGCCAGACGCTGTGGCAGTTCATCGCCCGGCTCAACCGTGAAGGTCACACCGTGCTGCTGACCACCCACTATCTGGAAGAGGCGGAGGCCCTGTGCCACCGCATCGCCATGCTCAAGCAGGGCCGCGTCGTGGCGCTGGACCGCACCTCCGAGCTGCTGGCGGGCCGTGCCTCGACCATGCTGCAGTTCAAGACCGACGCGGCCTTGCCGGTGTCGCTGCGGGACCAGTCCCGCATCACCGGCCGGATCGTGCAGATCAAGGCCCATGATGCGACGGAGGTGGAGCACATCCTGGCCATGCTGCGGGAAGCCGCCTGCCCGGTGGAAGATCTGGAGATCGGCCGCGCCGACCTGGAAGACGTGTTCCTCGAAATCATGCAAGGAGCACACGCATGAGCGTCGGTCTCTTCAGCGGCATGCGCCTGGCTGGCGCCCGCACCCTGTTCTACAAGGAAGTGCTGCGTTTCTGGAAGGTCGGCTTCCAGACCGTCGGCGCACCGGTCCTGACCGCCGTGCTCTATCTGCTGATCTTCGGCCATGTGCTGGAAGACCATGTGAAGGTGTATGGGACGGTGGGCTACACCAGCTTCCTGATTCCGGGCCTGGTGATGATGAGCGTGCTGCAGAACGCTTTTGCCAACAGCTCGTCGTCGCTGATCCAGAGCAAGATCACTGGCAACCTGGTGTTCCTGCTGGTGACGCCGCTGTCCCACTGGGCCTGGTATCTGGCGTATGCCGGTGCGTCGGTGGTGCGCGGGCTGATGGTGGGGCTGGGCGTGTTCCTCGTGACCTGCTGGTTTGCGCCGCCCGGGCTCGCCCAGCCGGTCTGGATTCTGGTGTTCGCGGTGCTGGGGGCCGGCATGCTGGGCTCGCTGGGCTTGATCGCCGGGCTCTGGGCCGAAAAGTTCGACCAGATGGCCGCCTTCCAGAACTTCATCATCATGCCGATGACCTTCCTGTCGGGCGTGTTCTATTCGGTGCATTCGCTGCCGCCGTTCTGGCAGGGCGTGAGCCATCTGAATCCGTTCTTCTACATGATCGACGGCTTCCGGCACGGCTTCTTCGGCGTCAGTGATGTGTCCCCCTGGACCAGCCTGGCGGTGGTGGGCGTGAGCTTCTGCGTGGTCGCGGGCACGGCGCTGGAACTGCTGCGCCGCGGCTACAAAATCCGCGGCTGATGCCGCATCTGCCGCACGGTCAAAAACCCCCGGGCCGCTGACGGCCCGGCGCGACCGGGTAAACTCCCGCCCATGGCTGATCCGACTCCCAACGACGTGCAAAGCTACATCGCCCAGGGCCTTCCCTGCACCGAACTGCAGGTGGAAGGCGACGGGCGTCATTTCTTTGCGACCATCGTGTCGGCCGAATTCGAAGGTCTGAGCCGGGTGCGCCGCCATCAGCGGGTGTATCAGGCGCTGGGCGACCGCATGCGCGAGCAGATCCACGCCCTGTCGATGAAGACCCTCACCCCTGCCGAGTGGGCCCAGCAGGGCACCGCCCTGCATCATCATCCCTGACAGCCACCCAGCTTTGAACAGCGGGTGGCGGTGTGGCGCCGTCCGGTGATCCCGCTGCCGTCCCGCTGAACCGAACGTTCAACGAGGACACAGCATGATCACCCTGGCGCTTTCCAAGGGCCGCATCTTCGAAGAGACCCTGCCACTGCTGGCGGCGGCCGGCATCGAGGTGCTCGAAGATCCCGAGAGCTCGCGCAAGCTCATCCTGCCCACCAACCAGCCTGAGGTCCGCGTGGTGCTGGTGCGCGCCACCGACGTGCCGACCTATGTCGCCTACGGCGGCGCCGACATCGGTGTGGCCGGGCGTGACGTGCTGATCGAGCATGGCGGCGCCGGGCTCTATCAACCCCTGGACCTGCAAATCGCCCGCTGCCGCATGAGCGTGGCCGTGCGGGACGACTTCGACTACCAGGGCGTGGTGCAGCAGGGCTCGCGCCTGCGGGTGGCCACCAAATACACCAGCATCGCCCGGCAGCACTTTGCCGAGAAGGGCGTGCACGTCGACCTGATCAAGCTGTATGGCTCCATGGAGCTGGCGCCGCTGACCGGCCTGGCGGACGCCATCGTCGACCTGGTCTCCACCGGCAGCACCCTCAAGGCCAACCGGCTGGTGGAGGTGGAGCGCATCATGGAGATCTCGTCGCGCCTGGTGGTGAACCAGGCCGCGCTCAAGCTCAAGCGCGAAGCGCTGAAGCCCCTGATCGACGCCATCGCCACGGCGGTCGGCCAACCCGATACCGCCCGCACCGCCTGAGTTCCGGAGAGAGTCCCATGCTGAACCTTCGCACCCTGCACACCACCGACACCGACTTCGAGACGGACTTCCGCCAGGTGCTGCACTGGTCGGCCGACACCGATGCCGAGATCGAAGGCCGCGTGGCCGACATCCTGGCCGCGGTGCGTGAACGCGGGGACGCTGCGGTGCTCGAATTCACCGCACGCTTCGATCATCTGCAGGCCGCCTCCGTGGCCGGGCTCGAGCTGACCCGCGACGAACTCAAGGCCGCCTTCGACGGCCTGCCCCCCGAGCAGGCCCAGGCGCTGAACCAGGCGGCGGCACGGGTGCGCAGCTATCACGAACGTCAGAAGAAGGCCTGCGGCGAGAGCTGGAGCTATCGCGACGAGGACGGCACGCTACTGGGCCAGAAGGTCACGCCGCTGGACCGGGTGGGCATCTATGTGCCGGGCGGCAAGGCGGCCTATCCCTCCAGCGTGCTGATGAACGCCATTCCCGCGCAGGTGGCGGGCGTGCCGGAAATCATCATGGTGGTGCCGACGCCGCGCGGCGAGAAGAATCCGCTGGTGCTGGCCGCCGCCTATGTGGCGGGTGTGCATCGCGCCTTCACCGTGGGCGGCGCGCAGGCCGTGGCGGCGCTGGCCTATGGCACCGACACCATTCCTCGCGTGGACAAGATCACCGGCCCGGGCAATGCCTATGTGGCGAGCGCCAAGAAGCATGTGTTCGGTCAGGTCGGCATCGACATGATTGCCGGCCCCAGCGAGATCCTGGTGCTGGCCGATGGCACCACGCCGCCCGACTGGGTGGCCATGGACCTGTTCAGCCAGGCCGAACATGACGAACTGGCGCAGAGCATCCTGCTGTGCCCGGACCTGGACTACATCGGCCAGGTTCGCGAGGCCATCGAACGGCTGCTGCCGGGCATGCCGCGCCAGGCGGTGATCCGCGCGTCGCTGGAAGGCCGGGGGGCGTTGATCCACACCCGGTCGATGGAAGAGGCCTGCGAGATCAGCAACCGCATCGCGCCGGAACACCTGGAAGTGTCCAGCCGTGATCCGCATCGCTGGGAGCCGCTGCTGCGTCACGCGGGGGCCATCTTCCTGGGCGCCTTCACCAGTGAATCGCTGGGCGACTACTGCGCCGGGCCCAATCACGTCCTGCCGACCTCCGGCACGGCCCGGTTCTCGTCGCCGCTGGGGGTGTACGACTTCCAGAAGCGCTCCAGCCTGATCGAGGTCAGTGAAGCCGGCGCCCAGGTGCTGGGGCCGATCGCGGCGACGCTGGCGTACGGGGAAGGTTTGCAGGCCCATGCGCAGGCGGCGGAGTTCCGTCTCAAGCCCGCGCTCGCCCGCTGAGGCCTTCCCCCGCTGAGGTGGGCCCCGTCCCCGGGACGGGTGCCCATGGGGGAGTCCTGTCCACAAACTCGATGAAGTGGCATAGCATCGTCCCGGTCACACCCGACACAAGGACGTCGTATGCGTTTCTCGGATCTTCGCGTGGGACTGCGCATCACCCTGGGCTTTGCGGCCGTGCTGCTGGCCACCCTGGTGATCGGCGTGGTGGCCGTCACCCGCATGCAGGTGATCCAGGGCAATGTCTCGGACATGGCCAACGACTGGATTCCCTCCATCAATGCCATCAACGCGTATCTGGTCAAAGCCAACGACTTGCGGCGGGCCGAGATGGCGGCCGTGCTGCAGGACACTGACAGCGGCCTGGAGCAGGAACTGACCCGCATCCGCACCTTGCGGGAGACCACGCTGCCCGACCTGGCCAAGAAATACGAGGCGCTGATTTCGGTGCCGAACGAGCAGGCGGTCTGGGACGACACCAAAAGCAAGATGACGGCACTGCTGGCGCAGCAGGACCAATTGATCGCCGCCCGCAAGGCGGGAGACCGAACGGCGGCCGCCGCGCAGGCCATGGGCGCTTCCCGGAGCGCCTTCCTGGCGGTGACCGACAACATCCAGAAGCTGGTGGACATCAACACCCAAGGGGCGCAGGAGAGCTATCAGAGCTCCCAGCGGGTGTTCTCCACCGTCATCACCACCATGGTCGTGCTGATTGTGTTGGCGCTCGCCGCCGGCGCGCTGCTGTCCTGGTACCTCACCCGCAGCACGGTGCAGCCGCTCAACGAGATGGTGTCGGTGGCGCAGCGGGTGGCGGAAGGCAACCTCGCGGTGCAGGTGGATGTGTCCCGGCGGGATGAACTGGGCCAACTGGCCAAGGCCTTGTCCGACATGCGGGACTCGCTGAATCTGTCGCTCAGCACGGTGCGCACCAGTGCGGAGAGCATCGCCATGTCCAGCGGTGAAGTGGCTGCCGGCAGCAGCGACCTGTCCGCCCGCACCGAGCAGATGGCCTCCAGCCTGGAGGAAACCTCCGCCACCATGCAGGCGCTGACCGACACGGTCCGGCAGAACGCCGATGCGACGCGTCAGGCCAGCCAGCTGGCGGTCAGCGCCAGCGAAGTGGCCGACCGGGGCGGTGCCGTGGTGGGCCAGGTGGTCAACACCATGGAGGAGATCAATGCGTCCTCACGCCGCATCGCCGACATCATCGGCACCATCGACGGCATCGCCTTCCAGACCAACATCCTGGCGCTGAATGCCGCAGTGGAAGCGGCCCGGGCTGGCGAGCAGGGACGCGGCTTTGCGGTGGTGGCTGGCGAGGTGCGGTCACTGGCGCAGCGCAGTGCGGAGGCGGCGCGCGAGATCAAGGGGCTGATCGGCACCTCGGTGGACCGGGTGGAAACCGGGGCACGGCTGGTGGCCGATGCCGGCGAGACCATGCGCGAGATCGTCACGGCGGTGCAGCGGGTCACCGACATCATCCAGGAGATCTCCAGCGCCACGCAGGAACAAAGCACCAGCCTCATCGAAGTGGGACAGGCCGTGCATCGGCTGGACGAGGTGACCCAGCAGAATGCGGCGCTGGTGGAAGAGTCCAGTGCGGCGTCCGAGTCCTTGCGGGAGCAGGCCGGCAGCCTCCAGCAGGTGGTGGCGCAGTTCAGGCTGCAGGAGTGATGCTGCAGAACTGACGCTGCAGCAGTGGGACGGCGAGTCGAGAATCGCGCGATGAACGAAATCTACCTCAGCACGGACATCGAGACCGACGGCCCGATTCCCGGCCCGCATTCCATGCTCAGCTTCGGCACCGCCGCCTACAGCGCGGACAAGCTGCTCATCGCCACCTTCTCCGCCAACCTGGAGACCCTGCCCGGGGCGACCGCCCACCCCGAGACGGCGGCCTGGTGGGCCACCCAGCCCGAAGCCTGGCTGGCCTGCCGCACCAACCTGGAAAAGCCGGAGGCCGCCATGCGCCGGTATGTCGACTGGATCGCTTCCCTGCCTGGCAAGCCGGTCTTTGTGGGCTATCCCGCTGGCTTCGATTTCCTCTTCGTCTATTGGTACCTGATTCGGTTTACCGGCAGCAGCCCGTTCAGTTTCTCCGCGCTGGACATCAAGAGCTACGCCATGGCGGTGCTGGGGACCGACTATCGCGCCACCACCAAGCGCCACATGCCCAAGACCTGGTTCGACCGGCTGCCCCACACCCATGTGGCGCTGGACGACGCCATCGAGCAGGGCGCCCTGTTCTGCAACATCCTGCAGGCCACGCCCGCACGGCAGGCTCGCCAGTCGAAGCAAGCTGCTGCAGCCCCCGTGCAACCAGGGGCGAGCCGCGGCGATGCGTCGCCTCCGATTGATTGACATTGTCAACGGGTTGCCCGTAAGCTGGCGGCCTTGTTGTTGAACCGCTGACGCCCGCTGCGTCACGCCGCCGCCCCCATGTCCCTTGCTCCGCAGAGCCGCCGTGTGACCCTTGCCATCGCGGCGGTGATGTTCATGCTGGTGCTGGATGGCTCCATCCTCAACACCTCGCTGCCAGCCATCGCCGCTTCGCAGGGAGTGCCTGCTCTTGCGCTCAGCGCGGTGGTGACGGCCTATCTGCTGGCGGCTTCGGCGGTGTTGCCCTTGTCCGCCTGGCTGGGGGAGCGTCATGGCATGCGCCGCATGTTCCTCATCGGTGTTGGTGTGTTCACGCTGGCATCCCTGCTGTGCGGACTCGCCCAGACGCCGGGCCAGCTCATCCTGACCCGGGTGGTGCAGGGCATCGGTGGGGGCCTCCTGCTGCCCATCGGCCGGACCATCGCCCTGCGCGGTGCCCGCAAGGAGGACATCGTTGGCATCCAGGCGCTGCTGGTCTGGCCGGCGCTGTTCGGGCCGGTGCTCGGGCCCCCCTTGGGCGGACTGCTCAGCACCTATGCGTCATGGCGGTGGAACTTCCTGCTGAACGTGCCGGTCGGCCTGATTGGCCTGTCGCTGCTGGCCCGCTGGGTGCCCAAGGACACGGTCGGTACGCCGCGGCCCTTTGATGTGGCGGGCTTCCTTGGAGCGGCGGGTGGTTTGATCCTGTTCATCGGCGGCGTGGAATGGGTGTCCCACGACATGGGCGCCGCGCAAGGCCGCCTGCAGCCCTTTGTGTGTGCGGCGGCGGGCCTGGCGCTGCTGGCCTGGACGGTGCGTCACCTGGGCCGGACGCCGCATCCGGTGGTGAGTCTGAGCCCGTTCCAGCACGCGAGCTTTGCGGTGGCCACCACCGGCGGCACCCTGGCCTCCACGGCCATCCAGTCCACGCCCTTCCTGCTGCCGCTGCTGTTCCAGCTAGGCCTGGGCAAAGACGCCGTGAGCGCAGGCGCCATGCTGTTGCCGTACTTCGCCGCCAATCTCGGCATGAAGACGGTGACCTCGCCCATCCTGCAGCGCTTTGGCTTTCGGCCGGTGCTGCTGGGCGCTGGCCTCATCAGTGCCGCGAGCATCGCCGGGTTTGCGTGGGTGGATGCCCAGACGCCCTGGGCAGTGCTGATTGCGCTGCTGCTCGTGAGCGGTGCGTCACGCTCGATGTCGATGACGGCCATCAACACCCTCGCGGTGGCGGAATTGCCGCAGCATCAGTTGGGGGCCAGCTCCACACTGGCGGCCATCTCCAGCCAGGTCGCCGGCGCGATGGGTGTGGCGGTGGGGGCGCTGGTGCTGGCGGTCAGTGCGCATCTGCAAGGGCGTGAACATCCAGCGGTGGTCGACTTCTCCGCGGCCTTCCTCGTGGTGGCCGCGTTCAATGCGCTGGCGGTCCTGCAGTTCCGTCGTCTGCACCGGGATGCGGGGGCGGGTGTCCTGCGGGCGCGTGCGAAGTGACGCGCTGCCCTCAGTCCCCATCGACGTCACTCGTCGGATTGCAGCGCCCGTTCCCAGATGGGCCGCGCGGCTTCAAAGATCGAGCCTGGACCCAGCCCGGCCGGGTCGCGCGCCAGTTGCAGCCACGCCAGCGTGTCGTGATGGTCCCCGGGCAGATAGTCCCGGCGCCGCTCCGACACCAGCCATGCATGCAGCTGCGCATACTGCTGCGCATGTTGCTGGCGGGTCCAGGCCAGGGCCACAAGGTCCCCATACCCTTCTTCCCGCCGTGTTGATTTCATCGAGCGATAGGCTTCCTGCAATTCCGGACTGAGGCCCTCAGGCACCTGACCGGGACTGAACCCGGCCGGCAGGCCGAACCAGGCACCGTCCAGATAACGACGGCAATGGCCCAGCTCATGGGCCGCCATCAATTCCAATGCGGGGTTTTCCAGCCCTGGCGGCATGCGGTCCAGCACCGCCTGGCCTTCGGGATTGCCGCGCAGGCTCAGCACCAGCTTGCAGCGACCGTTGAGAAAGCCCAGCGCCACCGGCGCGTCGTCTGCAGACGCCTGCGGGCGCACCGCCACATCCAGCGGCAGCCCGATGCTGCGCGCCTCGCGGATGACGGGAGTCATGCCGTCCACCCAGCGTTGCTCCAGCGGCGTCAACCCGGCGGCATGCACGCAGGCGGACCAGGCCACTGCGGCCGCCACCACCAAGCCCTGCGCGGCCAGAACGGCCAGCGCATGGAAACCACGCAGCAGGGGCTGCGTCCCGGACGACTGCGCCCGGGCAGTCTTGAGCAAAGGCGTGTGGACAGTCTTCATCGCGGCTCGACCTGATCGCTGGGGACGAGCCTGGATGGTGAAGCGCCGACGGCGACTGTGCACACGACGCAGGTCCACAAGCCGCGCCGCACTGTGAAGTGATCCGCGCTGCGGCGGAGTGCATCAGTCGTACGTGCGCGGGGGCGGTCGTGATCGGCGACGGACTGTGCAGCCCATCACACCCCACGTCGCGTCATGCCCTCACGCACTCACGCCCTCACGTCGATCCCGTCAGAGCCCGCCCTCGGTGAGCTTGGCCGGATCCAGCATCTGCGTCAGCGTGCTGCGATCGATCTCGGTCATCTCCGCCGCCACATCCAGAATCGGGCGGTTTTCGGCATAGGCGCGCTTGGCAATGGCAGCGGCCTTCAAGTAACCGATCTCCCGGTTCAGCGCCGTCACCAGAATCGGATTGCGGGCCAGCGCGTCCTGCAGGCTGGCGGTGTTGACCCGGAAATCCTGGATGGCCTGGTCCGCCAGTGCGCGCGAGGCGGTGGCCAGCAGCGCCAGGCTGTCCAGCAGGTTGTGGGCAATCAGCGGCAGCATCACATTGAGCTGGAAGTTGCCCGACTGCCCGGCGATGGTGATGGCGGTGTCATGTCCGATCACCTGGGCGCACACCATGGTCACCGCTTCCGGGATCACCGGATTGACCTTGCCCGGCATGATGCTCGAGCCCGGTTGCAAGGCATGCAGCTCGATCTCTGCCAGGCCCGCCAGCGGGCCGGAATTCATCCAGCGCAGGTCATTGGCGATCTTCATCAGCGTCACGGCCACCCCCTTGAGGGCGCCGGACAGCGCCACGGCCGTATCCTGGGCCGACAGCGCGGCGAAGAAGTCCGGCGCCGGGCGGAAGGTCAGGCCGGTCAGCCCGGACAGCTCCTCGCAGAAGCGCTGCGCGAACTCGGGATGCGCATTGATGCCGGTCCCCACGGCGGTACCGCCCTGGGCCAGTTCACAGACCGTCGGCAGCAGGGCCCGCAACTGGGTGCGGCGGGCATCGACCTGCGCCATCCAGCCACCGAGCTCCTGGCCCAGACGCAGCGGCATGGCGTCCATCAGGTGGGTGCGGCCGGTCTTCACATGGTGGCCGTCGCTGGCGATCTTGTCCTTGAGCACCTGCACCAGATGGTCCAGCGCGGGCAGCAGCTCCCCTTGCAGCGTCTGTGCGGCGCTGATGTGCAGCACCGTCGGGATGCTGTCGTTGCTGCTCTGGCCGGCATTCACATGGTCATTGGGGCTGACCGTCGTGCCGCTGCCCAGCAGGCGCGTGGCCAGCGTGGCCAGCACCTCGTTGGCATTCATGTTGCTGCTGGTGCCCGAGCCGGTCTGGAACACTTCCACCGGGAAGTGCGTCATCAGGTCCGGCGCCTGCAGCAGCTGCGCGCTGGCCCGGTCAATCGCCTGCGCAATGTCTTCGGGCAACTGGCCCAGGCTCAGATTGGCGCGGGCCGCGGCGGCCTTTTGCTGCAGCAGGGCGCGCACAAAGCGCTCGGGCATCGGCTGACGGCTGATGGCGAAATTGTTGACCGCACGCTGTGTCTGGGCTCCATACAGGGCGTCCACGGGCACGTCGATCTCGCCCATGCTGTCACGTTCGATGCGGGTGGCTGACTTCATCACGATTCCTTCAAGGGACTTTGACTGAGGCACCACTGGAAGCGCTGGACGCGCGCGGCCAGTGCGTCATCGGCGCGGGCCAGGCTTGCCAGCGCGGCCAGGGGCCGCTGGAGCTGGTCGAGGCAGGCCATTCGCCAGTGCCAGGGTAACAGCGGGTTGTGTGCCGCGTTCCACAGCAGGGACAAGGCCTGTTCCTGCGCCGGAACGGCCGCCAGCACGTCGCAGCCGATCAATTGCTCGGTCGCCAGCTGATGCTGACGCAGCAGCACCGGATCGTCCGGCGTCATGCCACACGAGATCTTCAGGCCGAGCCAGCGCAGGCACTCCACCCCAGGATGCTCGGCGGTATTGCCCAGCGGGTCATCTGCCCGAGGGCGGGTCGGGAACCCCCCCGAACGGAAGAGCGGAGTGGTGGGGACAGGCATCGACGACATGGCAACTCTCCTGACGACAGCAGCCCCGGAGCACCGGTGGCAAAAACGGACAGGAAGCTGGCGGGACGCTGGCAGGGGAAGGGCCGCCGGAGGGGGCTGCCTCTCTGTGGGGCAGGCGGCGCGCCTGCACAAAAGCAGACGCACAACGGGGCGTGGGCCCCGTTCAACGGCGACGGTCTGATGCATCCTAGATGAGAATGTCTCTCATCGGCAAGCCCCGTGGCGGCAGTCCGGGGCGCAGGTTTGTCAGATCAGGGCGAGATCTCGGGGCGCTGCGGCCGGGAAGACCCGCGCCAGCGCTGCAGCCGACAAACCGAACTGTCGCTGCCACAACCCGCCGAGCACCGCCCGGTAGTCGTTGAGCACCGGATAGTCCCGGTTCTGGAACAAGGTGGTGGCTGTCAGTGCGATCTGTTCCCCCGCCACCGGGCCGCCCTGGGCCAGGCCGCCGCCCAGCAGCCAATACACGCTGCCGTGGCCATGGTCGGTGCCGCGATTGCCGTTTTCGCGGAAGGTGCGGCCGAATTCGCTGATCACCATCACGGTGGTCTGGCGCCACAAGGTCGGCCCCAGTTCATCCGCGATCGCCGCCAGACCTCGCCCGAGTTCCTCGAAGCGGGTGGCCAGCGCCCCGGTGGCGCCGCCCTGGTTGACGTGGGTGTCCCAGCCGCCCACGTCGATGAAGCCCAGGCTGAAACGCCCGCGCATCAACGTGGCAATGCGGCGCGCTTCCAGTTCGAAGCCCTTGGCCGGAATGGCGTTGCGGCCGGCGGCATCCATCTCCTGCTTCAGCCGCTCTGGACTGAGGTCCCGCGCCAGCTCCTCACGCAGGGTCAGGCCTTCTTCCACATTGCCGGACAAGGCCTGGCCCTGGTACATGCGGCTGATCAGGTCCCGGCTGCGCGGGTCCACCGCCGGCTTGGCGGTATTGCGCAGGGCGGCATTGGCAATGCGCGCCGAGCCGCGAAAGGCGATCGGCAGTTGATCGGTGAACGACAGCGCCTGCTGCGCATCCAGCTCGGCGGCCAGGCGGTTGAGGAAGCCGGAGTTGTAGTCCCGCGAGCCGGTGAGCGGCTGGCCCATCTCGATGCTGTCCTGCGTCTCGAAATGGCTGCGGGTGAGGTCGTCGGTGCCGGCGAAGGGAATGAAGCGGGCCTGGCCGGCCTGCATCAGCGGATGGATGCTGCTGCGCAGGGCCGGATGCAGACCCCAGTCCGCATTCACCGGCAGGGCGGTGTCGGTGCCCGGGCCCGGACGGGCGATGGCGATGCGGGGTCGCTGCTCGTAGTAGAAGCTGCTGGAGACCGGCACCAGCAGATGGGTGGCGTCATAACCGCCCCGCAGAAAGACCAGCAGAAAGCGTGGACGGTCCTGGCCGGCGGCAAACAGCCGCCCGCCCGACAGCCCGAGGGCGCCAGCGGCAGCGGTCTTGAGCAGTTGTCGTCGATGCATGAGGCTCATGAACAGCTCCTGCGGATCATCGGTACATGAAGTCGGGGCTGGAGAGGTACAGGCTCAGCCACTGCTGCGGTGAGCCGGCCTGGGCTAGCGCTTCCCGGGTGTTGGGCGCGAGCACCGGCTGCGTCCGGCCCCGAAGCGCGGACAGGTCGGGCATGGGGACCGGCGTGTTGCTGCCATCCGGCCGGAACAGCGGCGCAGCACCGCCGCCGATCTGACGCGCCAGTTCAAAGCGGGTGGTCATCTGGCCGGGGCTGTTCCAGGCCTCATCCGTCAGCGGATATCCGTCCGGCGTCTGCTTGTCGTAGAGACCCTGGCCGAGCCGCTTGAGCCAGTTCTGCAGCGGCTGGCTGTTGACCACCGCTCGCGACTCGAATCCGGCCCGCAGGCTGGAGAGCAGATAGTGCTGCGGGTCCTTGAACTTGGGCGGCGTGCCCGGCGCGGTGAAGGCGGGCGACAGCAGAAGCGGGCGTAATGTGGCGGGGATGTCGCCGCCGGTGCGCTGGAAGGCGCGAGCCATCTCGTCCACCAGCGCGGGCGGCGGCTGGTCGCTGAGGAAGAACACCGCCAGCTTGCGGCTGATGTGCTGCGCGGTGGAGGGATGAGCCACCAGCAGGTCCAGCACCTCGTCGAGCTCTTCCGCGCCGCGGCCTTTGATGGTGCGGCCCAGCACGAGCTTGTCGCCGAAGTCGTGGCGGCCGGGATGGAACTCGTAGAAGCCGTCCCGCAGATACAGCGGGGCCAGCTTCGGATTCAGGCGCGGGGTGTCCTCTTCCAGGCGCACGCCAAAGCCGGTGAGCACCCGCGCCAGCTCCTGCACGTCCTTCTGCGAATAACCGCCGTTCACGCCCAGGGTGTGCAGCTCCATCAGCTCACGGGCGTAGTTCTCGTTGATCGCGCGGACGGCGTTCTGGTCGTTGTCCAGATAGCGCAGCATGGCCGGATGCCGCGCGACGGCGCCCAGCATGCGGCGGAAGGAGCCCAGGGTCTGCGGACGCAGGGCGCGGTCTTCATAGTCGGGTAGCAGCAGCGCGACTTCCCGCTTGGCCTGATGCACATTGAAGTGGTTGAACCAGAACCAGGCCATCTGTTCCAGCAGTTGCTGCTCGGAATACAGCTGACGGATCAACTGCCGTTCACCGGCTTCACGCACCGTCTGCTGCCGGGCGGTCTGGTAGGACTGCCGCAGCGACACCCGTTCCGCCTCGTTGGCGGCCTTGTCACTGTTGCGGCGCAGGTTTTCGGCCTCGCGCACACGCTGCAGCGGGTCGGTGCGGCTGATCTGCAGCGCATCGATGCCGGCCTGGTAGGGCGCCGGCAGCGGGGCCTTCGGGTCCGCCTTGAGCTGCTGCTCGACGTACCGAGGCCAACCGGTCTGCTCGATGCGGGTCAGCTGCGCCTGCGTGGCGCCCCAGCCGATGCGGTCGGCGGCACGCTGGCGCTGCTGCGCATCCAGCGGCGCCGCGGCAGGGGCGGTGGCGCAGCCCGAGATCAGCACGCTGCCGCCCAGCCCCAACCCCAGACCCACACCCACACCCACACCAGTACCCAGGCCATTGCCCAGATGCGCTCCGGCCGCACCAGTCAAGCCGGTGAGCCACCGCAAGGAGCGGCGGCGGGATAGTGTCAGCTTTGACATCATGGCCACAGCATGCCGCGCCCACCCGCCGCCTGTCCACGGCCTTTGCGTTAATTCACCTCGCAACAGGTCGTTGCCTGTTTGCTGCGTGATGAATTACAGCTCCGCCACGCCCTTCACGCGGGTCGCCGCCGGGGCCATGACCACCACCGGCGCTTCCACCGCGCGGCCATGGAAGCGGTCCAGCAGATCCTTCCACTGCGCCCGCACGGTGGCCACATGAGCCAGCTTCACATGGCCATAGCCCCGGATGCCTTCCGGCAGACGCGCCAGGCGGACCGCCAGCTCCAGGCGCTCGCCACTCAGATGGGCCAGCAGATCGTCCACCAGCGCTTCGTAGTCGCGCACCAGCTGGCGCTCCATGCGGCGCTCGTCGGTCATGCCAAACACATCCAGCGCCGAGCCGCGCAGGCCCTTGAAGCGGGCCAGCACCTTCATCGCCTTGAAGGTCCAGCCGCCCAGGGTCACCTTCTTCACGCGGCCGTCCGCACCCCGTCGTGCCAGCAGGGGCGGGGCGAGGTGGAAGCTGAGCTGGTCCCAGTCCTCGAACTGGTTGCGCAGGGCCTGCTCGAAGCGTCCGTCGGTGTAGAGCCGGGCGACTTCGTATTCGTCCTTGATGGCCAGCAGCTTGGCGTAATAGCGGGCGACGGCGCGCGTCAGGCGCAGGCCCTTGCCGGCCTCGCCCAGCGCGGTCTCGGCCGCCCGCACCCGCTGCACCAGCGCGTCGTAGCGGCTGGCATAGGCGGCATCCTGATAGTCGGTCAGGAAGGCCTTGCGGCGGGCGATCAGGCCGGACTCGCCGTCGAGCTGGTCGAAGTTGAACCACTGCACCGGCGTGGCGCTGCCGCCGGCCAGACGCTCCAGCGCCGCCGGTGCGCCGATGGCCAGGCGGCCCAGCGCGAAGGCGGTCTTGTTGTTCTCCACCGCCACGCCGTTGAGCTCGATGGCGCGCATCAGGGATGCCAGGCTCAGCGGCACCAGGCCGCGCTGCCAGCAGGCGCCCAGCATGATGATGTTGCTGGGCATGGTGTCGCCCATCAGTCGCTGAGCGATGTCCTGCGCATCGATGCTGCTGATCAGCTCAGCCTGGCCGCCGACCGCATGCTGCATCTTGGCCAGCAGCGCCTCGGGTTGCAGCGAGGCATCGGGCTGGCGGACAAAGGCCGCCGTCGGCAGTTCATGGGTGTTGGCGAGGATGACGGTGCGGCCCGGTTTCACCGTGGCCAGCGCATCGGCACTGGCGCCCACCACCATGTCGCAGGCCAGCAGCACGTCGGCCTGCTGGGTGTCGATGCGGACCTGGTTGAGCAGGTCCTGGGTGGGAGCCACCCGCACGAAGGACAGCACCGCGCCGCCCTTCTGCGCAAAGCCCATGAAGTCCAGCACCGAGCCCTGCTTGCCTTCCAGGTGGGCAGCCATCGTCACCAGCGCGCCGACGGTCACCACGCCGGTGCCGCCCACGCCGGTGACCAGCATGTCGAAGGGTCCGGTCCATGGCCAGGGCGCGGGGGTGGGCAGGGCGGCGATCTCGCGGGCCAGGTCCTCGGCGCCGAAGCCCGCGCCGGCCCGCTTCTTCAGCTTGGCGCCATGCACCGAGACAAAGCTCGGGCAGAAGCCGTTCACGCAGCTGAAGTCCTTGTTGCAGCTGGTCTGCTCGATGGCGCGCTTGCGGCCCCAGTCGGTCTCCACCGGCACGACGGACAGGCAGTTGCTGGCCACGCCGCAGTCGCCACAGCCTTCGCAGACGGCCTCGTTGATGAAGATGCGC